>NZ_JAXCXB010000003.1:0-647260 GCF_034044935.1 Kosakonia sp. CFBP8986
ACGTTGATAGGCCGGGTGTGTAAGCGCAGCGATGCGTTGAGCTAACCGGTACTAATGAACCGTGAGGCTTAACCTTACAACGCCGAAGATGTTTTGGCGGATGAGAGATGATTTTCAGCTGATACAGATTACGTTGTGCGGCGAATGCGGCATGACAACAGAATTTGCCTGGCGGCACTAGCGCGGTGGTCCCACCTGACCCCATGCCGAACTCAGAAGTGAAACGCCGTAGCGCCGATGGTAGTGTGGGGTCTCCCCATGCGAGAGTAGGGAACTGCCAGGCATCAAACAAAGCCGAAAGCCTCATGCGAAAGCATGAGGCTTTTTGCTATTCTTTTTTCACGCTTTTCAATCCCCCCTTCGTCGCTAAAGGAAGTAGCCATGGTCACGCTTTACGTTCAGCTGTATAAAAACCGCATGATTGTGCGCAATCTCGCCACTCAGCAGCAGGCTTCCGGCCACCAGCCCTTTAGCAACCAGCGCATCATTGTTGCCGACTTCTTTCTTGCAGAGAAACTGCTCCGGGATCTGATCCTCGAAGTCGCCCCCCGTTCTTTCTGGCATGCTCTGCCCGGAGCCGGTAAGCTGGCCATTCTCGCCCATGCGCTGGAGATGAACGAAGGCGGTTTATCGGCGGTGGAGGAGCGAGCCATCATGGAAATGACTTTCGGTGCGGCATATGGCCGGTGCCGCGCGCCTTATGTCATCGCCAATCCCGCCCCACTTAGCGACCCACAGGTTTTAGACGCGCTGCAGCAGGCTAAAAAGCCAAAACCGCCGGGCAATAACAATCCCACTATCATCAGTTAAGGCGTTACCCCGTAAGCCGTGATGTGAAACTTTCTCACCTTCCACCGGCAGGCTCGACATTCAGACCATTTATGGGTATTGTCAGCTGTCTGGATGTCTAAACGTATAAACGTATGTTGTGAGGATATAAGTTATGCCGATTCGGGTGCAGGACGAGCTGCCGGCCGTCAATCTTCTCCGGGATGAAAACGTCTTTGTGATGACGACTTCACGCGCGACAGTGCAGGAAATTCGTCCCCTGAAGGTGCTTATCCTCAACCTGATGCCGAAAAAGATCGAGACGGAAAACCAGTTCCTGCGTTTACTCTCCAACTCCCCGTTGCAGGTTGATGTCCGCCTGCTGCGAATCGATTCACGCGAGTCGCGCAATACACCCGCTGAGCACCTCAACACCTTCTACTGTAATTTCGATGAAGTGTGCGACGAAAATTTCGATGGCCTGATTGTCACCGGCGCGCCGTTAGGCCTGGTCGAGTTTAACGATGTTGCCTACTGGCCGCAGATCGAGCAGGTGCTGGCATGGGCTAAAGATCACGTTACCTCTACACTTTTCGTCTGTTGGGCAGTACAGGCAGCACTCAATATCCTTTACGGCATTCCGAAACAGACCCGCAGCGATAAACTCTCCGGCGTCTACGAGCACCACCTCCTGCAGCCTCATGCCCTGCTGACGCGCGGCTTCGATGACTATTTCCTCGCGCCGCACTCGCGCTATGCTGATTTCCCCGCTGCGCTAATCCGTGATTACACCGATCTCGATATCCTGGCGGAAACGGCAGATGGCGATGCCTATCTCTTCGCCAGCAAAGATAAGCGCATCGCATTTGTCACCGGCCATCCGGAATACGATCCCGACACGCTGGCGAGCGAATATTTCCGTGATGTGGAAGCGGGCCTGCAACCTGAACTGCCGCACAACTATTTCCCACAAAACGATCCGCAAAACAAACCGCGCGCTTCCTGGCGCAGCCACGGTAATTTGCTGTTCATCAACTGGCTCAACTACTACGTCTACCAGATCACGCCATACGATCTGCGTCATATGAATCCGACGCTGGATTAAGCGTTTCAGCATCAGACGACAGGCACCTTCGGGTGCCTTTTTTGTTTGCGAAAATCACTTCACTCCCCAATAAAAATTTATCCTCTCTATAATCAAGTACTTATCATCAATTAATAATTAAAATGGAAATTGTTTTTGATTTTGGAAAATTTATTGTCCAGGATTGATCCTGCTGCACGAAAACTGCACAACCGATCGTCGTTTGCCCTGGAAAATGAGTTCGCTGCCAAAAGAGGAGACCGCACCATGACACAACAGGCGACCACAACTGAAGAACTGGCCTTTACGCAGCCCTTTGGCGCGCAGGAGAAGCAGATCCTGACGCCGGCGGCGGTAGAATTCCTGAGCGACCTGGTCGCGCGCTTCACGCCTAAACGCAATCAACTGCTGGCCGCGCGCGTTCAGCAGCAGCAAGAGATTGATAACGGCAAGCTGCCAGGCTTTATTTCGGAAACCGCTTCCATCCGTGAAAGCGACTGGACGATCCGCGGTATTCCTGACGATCTTCTGGACCGTCGCGTAGAGATCACCGGGCCTGTTGAGCGCAAAATGGTCATCAACGCGCTGAACGCAAACGTGAAAGTGTTCATGGCGGACTTTGAAGATTCGCTGGCGCCAAACTGGGGAAAAGTGATCGATGGGCAGATCAACCTGCGCGATGCGGTCAATGGCACTATCAGCTACACCAATGAAGCGGGAAAAATTTATCAGTTGAAGCCCGACCCGGCGGTACTGGTGTGCCGCGTGCGCGGCTTACACCTGCCGGAGAAACATGTCACCTGGCGTGGAGAGGCGATCCCAGGCAGTCTGTTCGACTTCGCGCTCTACTTCTTCCACAACCATAAAAACCTGCTGGCTAAAGGCAGCGGTCCCTACTTCTATCTGCCGAAAACTCAGGCCTGGCAAGAGGCCGCCTGGTGGAGCGAGGTCTTCAGCTTCACAGAAGATCGCTTTAACCTGCCGCGCGGCACCATCAAAGCAACGCTGTTGATTGAAACGCTGCCGGCCGTCTTCCAGATGGATGAGATCCTCCACGCGCTGCGTGATCATATTGTCGGGCTGAACTGCGGGCGCTGGGATTACATCTTCAGCTACATCAAAACCCTGAAAAACTACCCGGACCGCGTGCTGCCGGATCGCCAGGTGGTGACGATGGATAAACCCTTCCTCAGCGCCTACTCCCGTCTGCTGATCAAAACCTGCCATCGTCGCGGCGCGTTTGCCATGGGCGGCATGGCGGCATTCATCCCCAGCAAAGATGCCGAACGTAATAACTGGGTGCTGAACAAAGTAAAAGCCGACAAGCAGCTGGAAGCGGATAACGGACACGATGGCACGTGGATTGCCCACCCTGGCCTTGGCGACAGCGTGATGGAGATTTTCAACGCGGCGCTGGGCGAGCATAAAAACCAACTCTTTGTCACCCGCGACGAGGATGCGCCGATCCGCGCCGAAGAGTTGCTGGCACCCTGTGAAGGGGAGCGCACCGAAGAGGGGATGCGCGCCAATATCCGCGTGGCGGTGCAGTACATCGAAGCGTGGATCACCGGTAACGGCTGTGTGCCCATTTACGGTCTGATGGAAGATGCCGCCACCGCGGAAATCTCCCGAACCTCTATCTGGCAGTGGATCCACCACCAGAAGACGCTGAGCAACGGCAAACCGGTGACCAAAGCGCTATTCCGCCAGATGCTGGCTGAAGAGATGCAGGTCATTCAGGAAGAGCTGGGGGAGCACCGTTACAGCAGCGGGCGTTTTGACGATGCCGCACGGCTGATGGAGCAAATCACCACTTCCGATGAGTTGATTGATTTCTTAACCCTGCCGGGTTACCGCCTGCTGGCGTAACTACCCGGGCTAATTTGTTTGCCACGTTGGCCAGGGCAGCGTTCACCATCCCCGCTTATGACAAACAGGCTGCGGTGGGTGTGCTGACCCTGAGCAAACGGCCTTCATCAATAACGCCTGGTACGCCAGGAGAAGAATAGGGAGCATCTGCATATGAAAACCCGTACCCAACAAATTGAAGAGCTGCAACAGGAATGGACACAATCACGCTGGGAAGGCATTCGCCGCCCGTACAGCGCGGAAGAGGTGGTGAAGTTACGCGGCTCGGTCAACCCGGAGTGCACGCTGGCGCAGCTTGGCGCAGCCAAAATCTGGCGTCTGCTGAACGGTGAGTCGAAAAAGGGTTACGTGAACAGCCTTGGCGCATTAACCGGCGGGCAGGCGTTGCAGCAGGCGAAAGCGGGCATTGAGGCGGTCTATCTCTCCGGCTGGCAAGTAGCGGCGGATGCCAACCTTGCCGCCAGCATGTACCCGGATCAATCCCTCTACCCGGCGAACTCGGTGCCAGCGGTGGTTGAACGCATCAATAACACCTTCCGCCGCGCGGATCAGATCCAGTGGTCGAGCGGCATTGAGCCTGGCGACCCACGTTATGTCGACTATTTCCTGCCGATCGTTGCCGATGCGGAAGCGGGGTTTGGCGGCGTGCTTAACGCCTTTGAACTGATGAAATCGATGATTGAAGCCGGTGCAGCGGCGGTTCACTTCGAAGATCAGCTCGCCTCGGTGAAAAAGTGCGGCCATATGGGCGGTAAAGTGCTGGTTCCGACCCAGGAAGCGGTGCAAAAACTGGTTGCCGCGCGTCTGGCCGCTGACGTGCTCGGCGTGCCGACCTTAGTGGTCGCGCGTACCGATGCGGATGCCGCCGACTTGATCACCTCTGACTGCGACCCCTATGACAGCGCCTTTATTACCGGAGAGCGCACCAGCGAGGGGTTCTACCGTACGCATGCAGGCATTGAACAGGCGATCAGCCGTGGCCTCGCTTATGCCCCTTACGCTGACCTGGTGTGGTGCGAAACCTCGACACCCGATCTGGCGCTGGCACGCCGCTTTGCTGATGCTATCCACGCGAAATTCCCCGGCAAGCTACTGGCCTACAACTGCTCGCCCTCCTTTAACTGGAAAAAGAACCTCGACGACGACACCATCGCGCGCTTCCAGCAGGAGCTGTCGGATATGGGCTATAAATTCCAGTTCATCACCCTCGCGGGTATTCACAGCATGTGGTTCAACATGTTCGACCTTGCGCACGCCTACGCGCAGGGCGAGGGGATGAAGCACTACGTTGAGAAGGTGCAGCAGCCGGAGTTTGCCGCCGGGAAAGAGGGCTACACCTTCGTCTCGCACCAGCAGGAAGTGGGCACCGGTTACTTCGACAAAGTGACCACCATTATTCAGGGCGGAGCCTCGTCGGTCACGGCATTAACCGGATCGACAGAAGAGGCGCAGTTCGGCGTCTAATGCGCCCGACTGCATTGTGGCTGCCGGATGGCGCGGGCGCGTCTCCGGCTTACACACTAATCCGGCCGTCACCTGGAGGTGCACATGTCGCGTGGCCTGGCGTTGTTAATTGCACAAACCATCCTGCAGGGTTTTGACGCGCAGTATGGGCGCTTTCTGGAAGTGACCGCCGGGGCGCAGCAGCGCTTTGAGCAGGCGGACTGGCACGCCGTGCAGCAGGCGATGAAACAGCGTATCCACCTCTACGATCACCACGTCGGTCTGGTGGTGGAGCAGTTGCGCTGTATCACCGACAGCCAGCATCCGGACGTGGAATTTTTGCAAGAGGTGAAAGCGCACTACACGCAGCTGCTGCCCGACTATCCCCGCTTTGAAATTGCCGAAAGCTTCTTTAACTCGGTCTATTGCCGCTTGTTTGATCATCGCTCCCTGTCACCCGAGCGGCTTTTCATCTTCAGTTCACAGCCCGAACGCCGTTTTCGTACCATTCCACGCCCGCTGGCGAAAGCCTTCTGGCCGGAGCGTGGCTGGGAAGTGCTGCTGACAAAAGTGTTATCGGATCTGCCGCTGCGGCTGCCGTGGCAGGACAAAGCGCGTGACGTGCGTTATATCAGCGCTCACCTGCTGGAAGCCTTTGGCATGGATGCGCTCAACCATGCGCATTTACAGGTAGCGAACGAGCTTTTCTACCGCAACAAGGCCGCCTGGCTGGTAGGCAAACTCATCACCCCGGCGGGAACGCTGCCGTTTCTGCTGCCAATCCATCGCAGCGACGAGGGGGAGCTGTTTGTTGATACCTGCCTCACCACGCACGCCGAAGCGAGCATCGTATTTGGCTTCGCCCGCTCCTACTTTATGGTTTATGCGCCGCTCCCGGCGGCTACCGTCGAGTGGCTGCGCGAGATCCTGCCGGGCAAAACCACCGCCGAGCTCTATATGGCGATTGGCTGCCAGAAGCATGCGAAAACAGAGAGTTACCGCGAATATCTCCACTACGTCACTAACAGTGATGAGCAGTTTATCGAAGCGCCTGGCATTCGCGGCATGGTGATGCTGGTGTTTACCCTGCCGGGGTTCGATCGCGTCTTCAAAGTGATCAAAGATGTCTTCCCGCCGCAAAAAGAGATGAGCGCCGCCCACGTTCGCGCCTGCTACCAACTGGTAAAGGAGCACGATCGCGTCGGGCGCATGGCAGACACCCAGGAGTTTGAAAATTTTGTGCTGGAGAAGCGGCAGATTGCGCCGCCGTTAATGGCGCTGCTGCTGGAGCAGGCGCCGGGCAAAATCACCGATCTTGGCGATCGGATTGCCATCAGCCATCTCTATATTGAACGGCGCATGGTGCCGCTCAATCTCTGGTTCGAGCAGGTGAAAGGCCAGCAACTGCGCGACGCGGTGGAAGAGTATGGCAATGCCATTCGCCAGCTTGCCGCCGCCAATATTTTCCCCGGCGATATGCTGTTTAAAAACTTCGGCGTGACGCGCCACGGCCGGGTGGTCTTTTATGATTACGACGAAATCTGTTACATGACGGAAGTGAATTTCCGCGATATCCCCGCCCCGCGATACCCGGAAGATGAACTCAGCGCCGAGCCGTGGTACAGCGTTGCGCCGGGCGATGTCTTTCCTGAAGAGTTTCGCCACTGGCTCTGCGCCGACCCGGAGATCGGCCCGCTGTTTGAAGAGATGCACGCCGATCTCTTTCGCGCCGACTACTGGCGTGGTTTGCAGGCGCGCATTCGTCAGGGGCACGTGGAGGATGTCTACGCCTACCGCAAACGCCAGCGCTTCTGCATTCGCTTCGCCCAAAGCACGCTGCGGCAGGCGGGTTAATGCAGATGGGTGTTGTACTGCAACACCGAGTAGCTCAGTGAGCCAAACAGTAACAGCGTCAGCAGCATCGCCAAAAAGGCGGCGGTATTGGCTGCGGCGCTGCGAAACAGCACGGTTTCCCGTGGCGTAAGCAGGATCGCAATCAACGGCACAATAAAAGCCAGGTGGCCGACCACATCCGTGATGCCAAAGGGAATAAAGGCCAGCACCGCAATCAGCGCGAAGAGAGTGATGCAGGCGTAGCTTGCCAGCTTGCCACTATAGATATGCCAAATCAGGCACAGCTCCACAAACCCGCAGCCGCGCACAAAGAAATCCCAGTCCAGCCCCATCGCCAGCCACGGGTGCGCGTCCAGCAACTGGAAATAGAGATTCGGCTGCATAAATTTCTCCACGGCGCCCCATAAAAAGGAGTAGCAGAGAACCAGCCGCACCAGGGCAATCACGCGTTCGTCGTTTTCCGCCGGCAGAAAGGTCTGGCTAAGGAGATAGATGCCAAGGCCGATAAACAGCAGGTAATCGAGCATATGGAACGCGCCGTAAAGCTGCACCGCATAGCTATAAAGAAACAGCATCAGCAGCCCGGCGATAAAGCTGGTTTTCCGTGTCACGGCGGTGATGGCAATGGCGAAGTGAATGAAGGTCAACCACGGGTTGGCCACGATCAGTTCTGGCGTGAGGATCACCTGTGGGTAGAAGAGGCCGAGGATAAGAAAAAAGAGGCCGGTTCCCACACGCATAATCACCGGAACCCAGCGATGGGCGTGCAGAAGCGGCGGGCGAAAGCGCGGGATCTCAGGGAATGAGGGGAGGCGGCGGTCGGCCAGCGAGGTGGCGAAAATCACCAGCGTGGCGAAAACCAGCAGCGCCCAAAAGCTGAGCGAACCGGCAATCGCCGCCAGCGAGGCCGGGGCGAGTTTGACATCATAATCCACAAACCATTTCACATGCGCCCACACCGGAACAGGGAGCGCCAGCAGGAGGGCGGCAAGCGTACGACTATTACACTTCATACAACAGAACCTCAGAAAGGGCATTTTTGCCAAAGTGCCACTGCCTGAGGGGGAACAACAATCAGAGATCCCTTCTGTCGCCTGCGAGAGTGCTCGCGCCCATAGAGAACACTCTTGTTTAGGTGCGGATGCCGCCGTAAGCCAGCGTCACCTCTTTTGCCGCGCGGATCACCATCGCGCCCAATTCCGTGACGCGATCGTCGGTGATGCGCGAAATCGGCCCGGAGATGGAGATGGCGGCGAACGGTTCGCCATGCTCGTCAAAGATGCAGGCGGCGACGCAGCGCAGGCCGAGCGCATGCTCTTCATCATCAAAGGAGTAGCCGCGTTTACGCGTCTGGGCGAGATCCTCTTTCAGATGCAGCGGCGACACCAGCGTGGCGTGGGTGTAAGCGTGCAGCCCCTGGCGATGCAACAGATTACCGACCTGCTCATCATCCAGCCGCGAAAGAAACGCTTTTCCCGCGCCGGAGGCGTGCATCGGCAATTTGCCGCCAATCGGTGCCGACATGCGCATCAACTGCGTACACTGCACTTGATCGATAATGATCGCCTGATGATCGCTCTTATCCAGCACCGCCAGGTTCACCGTCTCGCCGGACTCCTCCATCAGCTTGCGCAGAATCGGGTGCACAATCGCCATCAGGTTGCGGCTTTGCAGAAAGCTGCTGCCGACGATAAAGGCGTGCGCGCCAATCGCCCAGTGCCCCAGTTCGCCTACCTGGCGGACAAAGCCCAGCTGCTGCATGGTAGTCAGTAAACGGTGAGTAGTGGAGTTGGGTAAACCGGCCTGCTGTGCCAGCTCGGTCAGCGCGACGCTGCTGTGTGATTCGGCGATCCACTCGAGCAATTTGAGGCCGCGCGTTAAGGATTGCACCTGCCCGCCAGCGGGCGCGGCCGGAGCGGCGGCTTTTCTGCCACGTTTTGCGGGGACGGAAGCGACCATAGGAGCTCCTTTTCTGTATCGTGGAAATGATTTTCGTTTTGCCAGAGTATAACGTAACTCTTCTTACTACTGATCGGATGAGTGATGGTGAACTTCTCTCATATTCCCCCCGCGTTGCTTTTCCGGCCTGTGACTTTATGCCAGTATGTTCTGCTGGCCTTTTGGCCTGATCTGGCGCCGTCGGGAGTGAGTGTGAGCAACAACGTTGAGCAACTGAAACAGCAGTTAAGTGAACGCATTCTGGTTCTGGATGGGGGCATGGGCACCATGATCCAGAGCTATCGTTTAAGTGAACAGGATTTCCGCGGCGAGCGCTTCGCCGACTGGCCCTGCGATCTGAAAGGTAACAATGACCTGCTGGTTCTCAGCAAACCGCAGGTGATTGCTGATATCCACGATGCCTACTTTGCAGCAGGCGCAGATATCATTGAAACCAACACCTTTAACTCCACCACCATCGCCATGGCGGATTACCAGATGGAATCCCTGTCGGCGGAGATCAACGTTGCTGCCGCGAAGCTGGCGCGTGCCAGCGCTGATAAGTGGACCGCGCAGACGCCGGATAAACCGCGCTATGTAGCCGGCGTGCTTGGCCCAACCAACCGCACCGCGTCCATTTCGCCGGACGTTAACGACCCGGCGTTTCGTAATATCTCCTTCGATCAGCTAGTTACTGCCTATCGCGAATCAACCCGCGCGCTGGTGGAGGGGGGAGCCGATCTAATCATGATCGAAACGGTGTTCGATACCCTCAACGCCAAAGCGGCTATCTTCGCGGTAAAAGAGGAGTTCGACGCGCTGGGCATCGATCTGCCGATCATGATCTCCGGCACCATTACCGACGCTTCCGGGCGTACGCTCTCCGGGCAAACCACCGAAGCGTTCTATAACTCCCTGCGCCATGCCGATGCGCTCACCTTCGGGCTCAACTGTGCGCTGGGGCCGGACGAGCTGCGCCAGTATGTGCAGGAACTGTCGCGCATTGCCGAGTGTTACGTCACCGCGCACCCGAACGCCGGTTTACCGAATGCGTTTGGTGAATACGATCTCGACGCCGACACCATGGCGGCGCAAATCGGTGAATGGGCGCAGGCCGGTTTCCTTAACATTGTCGGCGGCTGCTGCGGCACCACGCCGGAACATATTGCGGCGATGAGCCGCGCGGTTGCCGGCGTGCCGCCGCGCAAACTGCCGGATCTGCCCGTTGCCTGCCGTCTCGCCGGTCTTGAGCCGCTCAACATTGGCGATGAGAGCCTGTTTGTGAACGTCGGCGAACGGACTAACGTTACCGGCTCAGCCAAATTCAAACGCCTGATTAAAGAAGAGAAGTACAATGAAGCGCTCGATGTCGCCCGTCAACAGGTGGAGAGCGGCGCGCAGATCATCGATATCAATATGGATGAAGGGATGCTCGACGCCGAAGCGGCGATGGTGCGTTTCCTCAACCTGATTGCCGGTGAGCCGGATATTGCCCGCGTGCCCATCATGATCGACTCCTCCAAGTGGGAGGTGATTGAAAAAGGGCTGAAGTGCATCCAGGGCAAGGGCATTGTTAACTCCATATCAATGAAAGAGGGCGTTGACGCCTTTATTCATCACGCGAAGCTGGTGCGCCGCTATGGCGCAGCGGTGGTGGTGATGGCCTTTGATGAAGTGGGCCAGGCGGATACCCGCGCGCGCAAGATTGAGATTTGCCGTCGCGCATACCAGATTTTGACTCAGGAGGTGGGTTTCCCGCCGGAAGATATTATTTTCGACCCCAACATCTTCGCCGTAGCGACGGGGATCGAAGAGCACAACAACTATGCGCAGGACTTTATCGGCGCCTGCGAAGATATCAAACGCGAGTTACCCCACGCGCTGATCTCCGGCGGCGTGTCGAACGTCTCCTTCTCGTTTCGCGGTAACGACCCGGTGCGTGAAGCGATTCACGCCGTGTTCCTCTATTACGCCATTCGTAACGGTATGGATATGGGCATCGTCAACGCCGGTCAGCTGGCGATTTATGACGATCTGCCCGCCGAGCTGCGCGATGGGGTAGAAGATGTGATCCTTAATCGCCGCGACGATGCCACCGAGCGCATGCTGGACCTGGCAGAGAAGTATCGCGGCAGTAAAGGTGCCGATGAGGGTGCCGCCGCCCAGCAGGCGGAGTGGCGCAGCTGGGAGGTGAAAAAGCGCCTCGAATATTCGCTGGTAAAAGGCATCACCGAATTTATTGAGCAGGATACCGAAGAGGCCCGCCAGCTGGCCGCACGCCCCATCGAAGTGATCGAAGGGCCACTGATGGACGGCATGAACGTGGTCGGCGATCTATTTGGCGAGGGCAAAATGTTTCTGCCGCAGGTGGTGAAATCAGCCCGCGTGATGAAGCAGGCGGTGGCCTATCTGGAGCCCTACATCGAAGCCAGTAAAGAGAAGGGCAGCAGCAACGGCAAGATGGTGATCGCCACGGTAAAAGGCGATGTACACGATATCGGCAAGAACATCGTTGGCGTGGTGCTGCAGTGCAACAACTACGAAATTATCGATCTTGGCGTGATGGTGCCGGCGGATAAAATCCTCAAAACCGCCCGCGAAGTGAATGCCGATCTGATTGGTCTTTCCGGCCTTATCACTCCTTCGCTCGATGAGATGGTCAACGTGGCGAAAGAGATGGAGCGTCAGGGCTTCACAATTCCGCTGCTGATTGGCGGCGCGACCACCTCGAAAGCCCATACGGCGGTCAAAATCGAACAGAACTACAGCGGGCCGACGGTCTACGTGCAGAACGCTTCGCGCACCGTCGGCGTGGTCTCTGCGCTGCTCTCTGCCACGCAGCACGATGAATTTGTCGCCCGCACCCGCAAAGAGTATGAAACGGTGCGCATCCAGCACGCGCGTAAAAAACCGCGTACGCCGCCGGTGACGCTGCAGGCCGCGCGCGAAAACGATCTCGCATTCGACTGGGCGAGTTACACGCCACCGGTCGCGCATCGGTTAGGTGTGCAGGAGGTCACGGCCAGTATTGAGACGCTGCGTAACTACATCGACTGGACGCCCTTCTTTATGACCTGGTCGCTGGCGGGCAAATATCCGCGCATCCTCGAAGATGAGGTGGTGGGTGAGGAGGCAAAACGGCTCTTTGCCGATGCCAACGAGATGCTCGATATGCTCGGCGCAGAAAAGCGGCTCAACCCGCGCGGCGTGGTTGGCTTATTTCCGGCGAACCGCGTCGGCGATGACGTCGAGATCTACCAGGATGAAACCCGCACAGAGCTGCTGGCGCTGGGCTGCCATCTGCGCCAGCAGACGGAAAAAATCGGCTTTGCTAACTACTGCCTCGCCGATTTTGTCGCGCCGAAACAGAGCGGTAAAGCGGATTACATTGGCGCTTTCGCCGTGACCGGCGGGCTGGAAGAGGACGCGCTGGCAGACGCCTACGACGCCGCGCACGACGACTACAATAAAATCATGGTCAAAGCGATAGCCGATCGGCTGGCAGAAGCCTTTGCCGAGTATCTCCATGAGCGGGTACGCAAAGTCTATTGGGGCTATGCGCCGTATGAAAACCTCAGCAACGAGGCGCTGATCCGCGAAAATTACCAGGGTATCCGCCCGGCGCCGGGATATCCGGCCTGCCCGGAGCACACGGAAAAAGGGACCATCTGGCAGTTGCTGGATGTGGAGAAACATACCGGCATGAAGCTGACGGAGTCCTTCGCCATGTGGCCGGGTGCCTCGGTCTCCGGCTGGTATTTCAGCCATCCAGAGAGTAAATATTTCGCTGTAGCGCAAATTCAGCGTGATCAGGTGGAAGATTACGCGCGTCGCAAGGGGATGAGCGTGCCGGAAGTGGAACGCTGGCTGGCGTCCCATTTAGGTTACGATGCGGATTAAATTATACGGGGCAGGTTAATTGCCCCGTTTTTTCATTTCATTTTCACGAAACTATCGCAAAGCAGACATAATACAAATTTGAACTAAGAACATTCTTAAAGTATGATATTTTCTTAGGCCCTCATTCCGCTTCATGCGTATGATGGAGGCAGATTAAAAAGTAAAGTTGCTCTCTTTTTTGCGCTGCTTTTGGCTGACATCAATTAAACGTGAGTATTATAAAATGGATATTTATGATATCAGGAAAAGAAATTTACTGCCGAAGGATTATGAGAATATCCTCGCGCCAGATATTGCAAAAAACATCATTAAAAAAGAGTACTTTATTGAAAGCAGCCCCAATAATCTTTTAGGCAGTATTGATGGCTACAGCATAAAACCCCATCACGGTTTTAAATATGGTTTACCGCACGATCCGCTGGGCCATCAAAAAGAGAACTATATCGATAGCCTGATTGATAAAGGCATTGTGGTGGTAGTCCGGCCAAATGTCAGCTCGCGCAACCGCTTCTACTATCCGTTCTTTATTTCCGAAAGCGCTGAGCTGTTCTGCGTGCAGAGTCTGTCGTTCAACGCCGTCTTTGTGCGTACGATTATCAACGGCTTTAAAGATAGCGTGGCGGTGCACGGGCGTCCGGCACCGACCCGCAGCGATTTTGCGCCGGTAACGGATGAGTTTGGCCCCGGCTACTGGAAAACCAGCGAAACGGACTTCCACGGCGTGAAGAATGCTGCGGTGATGCTGCTTAACCGTGCGACCAGTATGGGCGACGAGGGGCGCGTCTTCGGCTCTGACGGCAAAGATTATATGAATACCTCGCGCGATAAAATTCAGCTGTGGACGCCGCTGCCGGCAGACCTGGCATCCGATACGCGCGAGTTCCTCTATAATCGTTCGGTGATCCGCCGCTATGGCGAAAAGCGGACGATCTACCAGAAATATCTTGAGGGTGATGATGCCTGGGCGGTGTCAGGTAAATCATGGCACTGGATTCCAGGCGTAAGGGATGAAGATTATGAATTTAAGAAATAAAATATTTATCTTTTGGGGCGTGATGGACGTGCTGGCGCTGCTCGGATATCTCTTCTTTTCGATGCAGAGCGGTAACGTGCCTTTTTATTCTGATATCAGCGCGTTTTATTCCAACTATGGCCGCTTAGGCGTCAGTGGTGTGACGGGCGGATTAGTCCAGTTGATGTTCTTTATTAATATTGCATTAATTATTTCGTTAATATTTTCTGCGTGGTCGTTTCTGGCGAAGAAAAATATCAATATGATTTTCTTTGTGGTGCAGGAAATTGCCCGCGTGTGCTCATTAAAATGCTCTGTTGCGCTGATTCCGATGATGCTGCATCTAACGGGATTCCGCTCGGCCCTGGTCGCGATAGTTCTGTTTATGTTGTCGGAAGCGTTAAAAATTGGCTCGGTGGTCTGGGCAAAACGTAACGGCACCCCACGCGCGGATGCCGCGTTAACGCGTTAACCGCCAACGCCTCGCTTCTGTCACATAACTGTCATCTATTCTTACAACTCACAGGGCGCGGATTGCGCGCCCTGTGCCCGTCTCAGGTTTAACGCCTTATACTTACTTCATAAAGTTGCCGTATCCATGTGGATAACAGGCAGCGCATAACGATAAGGAGAAGCTGATTCCGTGTTAACTTTGCTACATCTTCTTTCTGCTGTCGCCCTGCTGGTGTGGGGCACACACATTGTACGAACCGGCGTCATGCGCGTGTTCGGCGCGCGTTTGCGCACGGTGCTTAGCCGCAGCGTAGAGAAAAAACCGCTCGCCTTCTGCGCCGGTATTGGCGTAACCGCGCTGGTGCAGAGCAGCAATGCCACCACCATGCTGGTGGCCTCCTTTGTCGCCCAGGATCTGGTGGCGCTGACCCCCGCGCTGGTGATCGTACTCGGCGCGGATGTGGGTACCGCGCTGATGGCGAGGGTGCTGACCTTCGATCTCTCATGGCTTTCGCCGCTGCTGATTTTTGTCGGCGTGATCTTCTTTCTTGGGCGTAAACAGACCCGCGAAGGGCAGCTTGGCCGCGTCAGCATCGGCCTTGGGCTGATCCTGCTGGCGCTGGAGTTGATTGTGCAGGCCGTGACGCCAATTACTCAGGCGAATGGCGTGCAGGTGATTTTCGCCTCGCTGACCGGCGATATCATGCTCGACGCGCTGATTGGCGCGGTGTTTGCCATCATCAGCTACTCCAGTCTTGCCGCGGTGTTGCTGACCGCGACGTTAACCGCGGCCGGTATTATCTCCTTCCCGGTGGCGCTGTGCCTGGTGATTGGTGCCAACCTCGGATCTGGTCTGCTGGCGATGCTGAATAACAGCGGGGCCAATGCCGCTGCCCGCCGCGTTGCGCTTGGGAGCCTGCTCTTCAAGCTGGTGGGTAGCCTGCTTATCCTGCCTTTCGTTCACCTTCTTGCTGACGGGATGCAGAAATTGCCGCTGCCGGAATCGGAGCTGGTGATCTATTTCCATGTCTTCTACAACGTCATCCGCTGCCTGGCGATGGTGCCGTTTGCCAGCCCGATGGCGCGCTTCTGTAAACGAATTATCCACGAAGAGCCTGAACTGGAGGCGCGTCTCAAGCCGAAGCACCTCGACAGCTCCGCGCTCGATACGCCAACGCTGGCGCTGGCCAATGCCGCGCGCGAAACGCTGCGCATGGGCGATGCGATGGAGCAGATGCTCGAAGGGCTACACAAGGTGATGCATGGCGAACCGCGTCAGGAGAAGGAGCTGCGTAAGCAGGCTGACGATGTGAATGTGCTCTACACCGCCATCAAACTCTACCTGGCGCGCATGCCGAAAGATGAGTTGGCGGAAGAGGAGTCTAAACGCTGGGGCGAGGTGATTGAGATGTCCCTCAACCTTGAGCAGGCCTCCGACATTATTGAGCGCATGGGCAGTGAGATCGCCGATAAATCCCTCGCCGCGCGGCGCGCGTTCTCCTTTGAAGGGCTGAAAGAGCTGGATGCCCTCCATGAGCAGCTGCTTAACAACCTGAAGCTGGCGATGTCGGTCTTTTTCTCCCGCGATGTCACCAGCGCGCGACGGTTGCGCCGCAGCAAGCACCGCTTCCGCATTCTGAACCGCCGTTACTCCCATGCGCACGTCGATCGTCTGCATCAGCAAAACGTGCAGAGTATTGAAACCAGCTCGCTGCACCTCGGCCTGCTCGGCGATATGAAGCGCCTCAACTCGCTCTTCTGCTCGGTGGCCTACAGCGTGCTGGAGCAGCCCGACGAAGACGAATCCCGCGAAGAGTATTAATCCACGCCGTGCCTGCGGGCAGGGCAGCTTAGCGTTTGACTGTCAGTTCAATGCCCAGCGCTTTCATTACGGAGAGTGTCGTCTTCAGTGTCGGATTCCCCTTTTCGCTGAAAGAGCGATAGAGCTGCTCGCGTGACAAACCGGTTTCTGCAGCGATGTCGCTCATCCCTTTGGCCCGAGCGATCACCCCTAATGCTCGGGCGATATAAGCCGCATCGCCGGTTTCCAGTGCATCCGCCATGAAGAGCGCTATCGCCTCATCGTTAACCAGTGCCGCTGCGGGATCATAAGGGGTTAATTTATTCATGGTAATCACCTGATGGTTAAACACATTTTGCCAGGTATTTGGCGTAGATAATGTCTTTTGGTTGGGTACTTTTATCCCCCCCACACAACAACACGACAACGGTATTACCCCGCAGCTGGAAATAGATGCGGTAACCGGCACCATAATGTATTCGTAATTCGCTTATCCCTTCCCCGACTGGTTTCACATCTCCGGTGAGGCCATTTGCCAATCTAAAAAGACGCGCTGAGATAATCGCTCGCAATTTCGCATCGCGTAATGATGACTCCCAGAGTTTAAACGCGTCGGTTTGGACTATCTCTTTCATGCCTGTTGCCTAGTAGTTTATAAACTACGGTTGTTTTGTTCAAGGCAAAATCATGGCATGCCCGGCGCACCAAAAAAGCGATTCATTTTCAGTCTGGAAAGCGTCTCGCAGACTACTTTGCTCGCTTTCACATAGTGCATATATTTTAACGAGTTAGCGCACACTTCTTCGCCGCTGGGGCAAAAATCCATTTTTCTCTTCTGCCTAACAACGTTATATTCCGCTTTCAGAGGAGAACTTATGCTGCCAACCCAATCAACACGTTTAAATAAATACATTAGCGAAAGCGGAATCTGCTCACGCCGCGAGGCTGACCGTTACATCGAACAGGGCAACGTCTTTATCAACGGCAAACGCGCCGGGATTGGCGACCAGGTGGTGGCCGGAGACGTGGTGAAAGTGAACGGGCAACTTATCGAACCGCGAAATGAAGAAGATCTGGTGTTTATCGCGCTGAATAAACCCGTTGGCATCGTCAGTACCACCGAAGAGGGCGAAAAGGACAATATCGTCGATTTCGTTAACCACAGTAGCCGCATTTTCCCCATTGGCCGGCTCGATAAAGATTCGCAGGGGCTGATTTTCCTGACCAACCACGGCGATCTGGTGAACAAGATCCTGCGGGCGGGAAACGACCACGAAAAAGAGTATCTGGTCACGGTCAACAAGCCGGTTACCGATGAGTTTGTACGCGGGATGGGCGCAGGTGTGCCGATCCTCGGTACGGTAACCAAAAAGTGCAAAGTGAAGAGGGAAGCGCCTTTTACCTTCCGCATCACGCTGGTGCAGGGGCTTAACCGCCAGATTCGCCGCATGTGCGAACACTTTGGTTATGAGGTGACCAAGCTTGAGCGCACGCGCATTATGAACGTCAGCCTGACCGGATTGCCGCCCGGCGAGTGGCGCGATCTCACCGATGATGAGCTGATTGCGCTGTTTAAGCTTATTGAGAACTCCACCTCGGAAGCGAAACCGAAGGGGCAGAGCAAAGCGAAACCGCAGGCGGCGAAAAAGCCCGCGGTGAAAGCGGCGAAGCCGGAAGAGAAAAGCCGGGCGAAACCGGCCGGTAAGCGCTTTACCCAGCCGGGCAGGAAAAAGAAAGGGCGCTAATCAGCGGCGTCCGCGCGTTTGCGTGGTTGCCGACCACGAAAAGGTGCTGTTCTCATCAGGTTTATAAGCCTGCTGCTTTTTCACCTGGCGGGCTTTCTTCGCGGTCGCTTCACGCTGCGCCATCAGCTTATCGATGTACTCTTTCTTAACATGGTTCGCCTCAGAGTTACTCAGTGGGCGTCCATGCGCAATGCGGGCGCGATCGAGCAGCGTTTTAAGCTCCCGCTGTTCACTTTCGGTCATCTCTTTCTGCGTCAGTCTGGTCACGGCCATGGCATGTTCTCCTAAGGAAGTGTCACGAGTCTACGCGATAACGCGTCAAAAGCGCAGGCAAGAACGCCATAACTGGAAATTGGCTCGCAGGTTATCGCGAAGCCAGGTGACACTCTCGTTCACAAGGGTAATCTACACTCCACAATAGGTATAAAATTTTATACAAGGATGTAGTATGCTCACTTTCCGGCCTGCGTTAAAACCTGTCATCTGGATGGGGACTTCCTTCAACGATCTACGCGCTTTCCCTGCGGAGGTGCGTAAAGATGCAGGATATCAACTGCATAAAATTCAGGCAGGGCTGGATGCAACGGACTGGAAGTCAATGGCTGAAATTGGCCCCGGCGTCGCTGAAATCCGCCTTCGCGATCGTACTAGCGCTTACCGGATCTTCTATATAGCCCGTTTTGAAGAGGCTATTTATATTCTGCACTGCTTTAACAAACGATCGCAGCGCACGGCTTTAGCCGATAAAACGATGGCCCGCTTGCGCTACCGTGATGTTATTGAGCACCACAGGAGTCAACATGAAAAAAGATAACCATGGCCCGATCGGTCATATCACCCCCGCCGATGCGAATATCTTTTCCGAACTGGGGTTCGATGATGCCGAATCGCAACTTCTCGCGCAGGAGGCTGAAAAAGAGGTGCTCGCCTTATTAGCGATCAAACAACAGTTGATGCAGGAGATTTCAGACTGGATCGATGAAAACAAACTTAAGCAGGCCGACGTCGCTGCGAAACTGAATATTTCACGACCGCGCGTCTCTGACGTAGTGAATCAGAAAACCAGTAAATTTACCGTCGATGCGCTGATAACAATGCTGGGCAAACTGGGAAAACCCGTTACCGTCACCGTGGGTTAAGCCATATCAGGGAGAGCAGATCGACCTGCTACGATCCGCTCTCCCTCTATCCGTTAACTCGCTTTACGCTTTTCTGTCTGACGGCCCTCTACCGGTTTACCCGACCAGTAGCCTGCCAGCAGCGAGCCGGAAAGATTATGCCACACCGAGAAGAGCGCGCCGGGTAGGGCGGCGAGCGGTGAGAAGTAGAGCTTACCGAGCGCGGCGGCCAGCCCCGAGTTCTGCATTCCCACTTCGATAGCCAGCGTCCGGCAGGTGGACTCATCAAAACCAAACAGACGCCCGCCCCAGTAACCGCTCAGCAGACCAATTGCGTTGTGCAGGATCACCGCCACAATCACCATCAGCCCAACAGAAGCAATATGCGACGCGGAACCGGCGACCACTGCGCTGATGATGGCCAGAATACAGACCATCGAAAAGGCGGGCAGCCAGGGTTCTACCGCTTTCACCACGCGCGGGAAGAGGTAATGAACAATCAACCCCAGCCCAATCGGGATCACCACGATTTGCAGGATACTCAGCAGCATCCCCATCACATCGACCTGGATATGGGCATCGACATAGAGGCGCGTCAGCAGCGGCGTGGCGATAACCCCCACCAGCGTTGAGACCGAAGAGATGGTCACCGACAGCGCGACATCGCCTTTAGCAAGATAGATCATCACGTTGGATGCGGTTCCGCTGGCGACGCTGCCGACCAACACCATTCCAGCCGAGAGATCCGGCGGCATCTTGAAAATCATTGCCAGCAGCCACGCCGCCAGCGGCATCACCAGGTAGTGAAGAAACGTACCCGCCGCGACGGGGGCCGGTCGGGAGAGCACGCGCTTAAAGTCGTCGAGGGTAAGATGTACGCCCATGCCGAACATAATCAGCATCAGCAGCGTGGTGACCCACGGGCCGATAGCGACAAATGTCGGCGGGAAAAAGTAGGCGAGAACGGAGAGCAGCACGGCCCAGAGCGGGAACAGCCGCGTGAAGGTTGCGAGCATGGGGATTTCCTTGCGATGACATTGTGTTGTGTTGTTCCCCGTTCTCGTAAACGATTCGGGGGTTTATTAACGGTCGGGTTCAAGCCCGACCATAGCCAATGTTTATCGTGCTAAGGATTAATATTCAAACGAATTATGATGAAGATCGTTTATGTTGCGCCGCGCACGCTCTCCCAGCTCAGGCCAAAGCGCGCGAGATATTTACGCAACCGGTCGGCATCATTGGGGTTGGCTTTTTTCTGCCGCGAGACCGCAAACAGTTCCCGGCCCGCTTCAGAGAGGCTCTGCGTGCGGCGACACACCTCCACCACGCTCTCCAGCTGGCGTCGGTCGAAGAGATCCAGCGTCTCCATGTCGACCGGCAAATCGCCCATTGATGGCGCGCCACGCCAGTTGTACTCCAGCCGCGCGATCTCCTCCGCCACCAGCGTATCGGTGATGCGGCCCTGTTCCGCCAGCGTTGCCATGCGGGCAATCGAGGTGCTCAGCTCGCGGAAGTTGCCGCGCCACGCCGCCTGCGCCGAGCAGGCGAAGGCCAGGTAACGCTCGCGCGCCCCTTTGTCGAAGCGGATCTGCGTCTGCTGCTCAAGACCAAAACGCTGCAACTCATACTCGATATTGGGCGCGATATCCTCCCGCCGCTGCGCCAGCCCCGGCAGTTCAAAGGTCCACATATTGATACGCGCGTAGAGATCCTCCCTGAAGCGCCCCTCATCAACCCACTGCTGCATATTGCGATGGGTACCGGCAATCAGCTGGAAGTCACTCTGCACCTCTTTATCTGAGCCGAAGGGGAAAAAGGTCTTCTCTTCAATCGCTTTTAACAGCATCGCCTGCTCATCCAGCCCCAGCTCAGCAATCTCATCAAGAAACAGCACCCCGCCGTCCGCTTCGCGCAGCAGGCCGGTTCGCGCCTGCTGCGCGCCGGTAAACGCCCCTTTAACGTGACCAAACAGCGTCGACATGGCGTTATCGCCGCGCAGGGTGGCGCAGTTCACCGCCACCAGCCGCCCGGCAACGAGATGGCGGGAGTGGCGTAGCTGAAAGATGCGTTTTGCCAGAAACGATTTTCCTGCCCCGGTCGGGCCGGTAAGCAGAATCGGCGCAGAGGAGCGCAGCGCGACACGCTCAATCTGATCGATCAGGCGGTTAAAAGTGGCGTTGCGTGTATCAATACCGGATTTCAGGAACGAGACCGACTGCTGCTGCTCGCGCTGAAAACGGCTGGTCAGCGTGGCATAGCGGCTTAAATCGAGATCGATAACCGAACAGACGCCCGCTGAGATCTCTTTATCGTTCGCGCCTCTCGCCGCCGGGCCGGTCTGCAACAGGCTGGCGGGAAGGTAGCGCGCTTCGGTGAGCAGGAACCAGCAGATCTGCGCCACGTGCGTCCCGGTGGTGATATGCACCAGGTACTCTTCATTGTCGGTGTCGAAAGGGTAGTGGGTGGCGAAATCGAGAAACGCGGCGTAGACCTCTTCGAAATCCCACGGGTTTTTGATCGCCACCGGGTGGTTGCGCACCTCGGTGCGCGGCGAGAGCACAGCGATATCTTCTGCGGTGTGCGCCGCCAGCCCCTCATCGCGCGGCTGGTGGATCAACTCCAGCCGATCGACAGGAAAATCCGCTTGCTGGCAGAGTGCCACCGTCGGTCGCCATTTGCGAAAGCGGTTATGCCGTTTTCCGCGTTTATCCAGCACTGTTCCCAGCACCCCAATCACAACCCGACGTTTCATCTTTATCCTGAATAATAAAAGGCGATATATAAAGATAAGAAATCTCGTAGGCTGGCACAATGCCTGGCATCGACTTAAAAAATTAAGTTATTAATTTTCAATAAGATAAAAATTTATTTGTTCGTTACCCTCTTTTTGGCACGCCTCTCGCAATAGTTATCTCGTCAACATGCTGAGTTCGCTGGGGTTATTCACCCCGCCGGCGCATCAGGAGCGGCAAGCGCCGTTTTCCCGGAGGCGTTCCGTCAGTGCAGAGACATGTGCGAAAAATCGGTTATTGATCGGGTTCGACTCCCGAATTCGCAACCATTATCTCTCCAGATAATCATGATGCAGTACCCCGTCATCGCGCAGTTTACGGTGACATGAGACGACCGCCGATAATGGCGCCGGGCGGCAGGCAAAACAGTGTTTCCCCTGTCGCTTCGCCCCTGCATCCGCGGTCGTAACAACAAAAATAAGAGGGATCAGAGATGACCAACAAAATCACAATTCGAAAAGGTCAGTTAGCGTTACTGGCAAAAGAGGGCGACTACTACCAGGTTCTGGAAACCGGAGAGCACCGTCTGCCATGGTTTGGCAAAAAGCCGGATGTGCTGGTTGTTAACCGTGACGGCAGTGAAGTGCCGGCCGGGCTTGCCGAGTATTTGCGCCGTTTCCAGCCGGAGTGGGTAGAAAAGTATTGCCTGGCAGCCGATCTGGGCGATAACGAAGCGGGTGCGCTCTACCTGAACGGCATGCTGCTGGAGATCCTGCCGCCTGCCACGCGTCGTCTTTACTGGAAAGCGGACGACACCCTGACGCTGGTGCGCATCAATACCGACGAGGTGAGCGTCCCGGCCGACATTCTTAACGCCGTATTGCAGCCGAAACGCGGCGCGGCAGTGAAAGGGCGCGACGCAATCCTGGTGGTGCAGGTTCCCGCCTGGCATGCGGGCGTGCTGAAAATCGATGGCGAAACCCAGGCGCTATTACCGGCGGGTATCAGCGGTTACTGGAAAGTGAACCACCTGGTGGAAGCGGAAGTGGTCGATCTTCGCCTGCAGGTGCTGGAAGTGAGCGGTCAGGAGATCCTGACCAAAGATAAAGTGACCCTGCGCCTCAACCTGGCGGCGAACTGGCGTTACAGCGATGTGCTGAGCGCGTTTGCCCAGTTGAGCAAACCGCTGGATCACCTCTACCGCGAGCTGCAGTTTGCCCTGCGTGAAGCGATCGGTACCCGCACGCTGGATGAGCTGCTGGAAGATAAGCAGATTATTGCTGATGTGGTTAGCGTACAGGTGGCGAACCGCATGGCGGCCTTCGGCATCGAAGTGGCATCGCTTGGCGTGAAAGACATCATCCTGCCGGGCGAGATGAAAACCATTCTGTCGCGCTTAGTCGAGGCAGAAAAGTCGGCGCAGGCGAATGTGATCCGCCGCCGCGAAGAGACCGCCGCCACCCGTTCGTTATTGAACACGGCAAAAGTGATGGAGAGCAACCCGGTGGCATTGCGCCTGAAAGAGCTGGAAACGCTGGAGCGTGTCGCAGAGCGCATCGATAAGATCTCGGTCTTCGGTGGTCTCGACCAGGTATTGCACGGCCTTGTAAACATTAAAGGAAAAGATAATGCAGCATAACGATTACAACCTGCTGGCGCGTGAAAACAGCGCGCCGGTGAAGATGTGGACCCACGGCGTGCCGGTCGAGCCAGAAGCGCGTGAGCAGTTGCTTAATACCGCCAAAATGCCGTTTATCTTCAAACATCTGGCGGTGATGCCGGATGTGCACCTCGGGAAAGGTTCCACCATTGGTAGCGTCATCCCGACCAAAGGGGCGATTATCCCGGCGGCGGTCGGCGTGGATATCGGTTGCGGCATGATTGCCGTGCGCACCTCGCTGCTGGCAGGCGAACTGCCGGATAACCTGAGCGGGCTGCGCAGCGCCATTGAGCAAGCTGTGCCGCACGGGCGCTCGGTAAACCGATCGAAGCGGGATAAAGGCTCATGGTCAAGACCGCCCGAAGAGGTGGATGCGCACTGGGCGTCGCTTGCGCCGCGCTTTAAGCGGCTGACGGATAAATATCCGCGCTTGCTGAAAACTAACAATTATCAGCATCTGGGAACATTGGGCACCGGTAACCACTTTATTGAAGTGTGTCTGGATGAGCAGCAGCGGGTCTGGGTGATGTTGCACAGCGGTTCGCGCGGCGTGGGTAACGCCATCGGCAACGTCTTTATCACCCTGGCCCAGCAGGATATGCAGCAGCATATCGCCAATCTGCCGGACCGAAACCTCGCCTATTTCCGCGAGGGGAGCAAGCACTATGACGACTATCTGGAAGCGGTTGAGTGGGCGCAGGATTTCGCCCGTCATAACCGGGAAGTGATGATGTCGCGCGTGCTGGCAGCACTGTCGAGTATTGTCACTAAACCCTTTATGACCCAGCAGGAAGCGGTGAATTGCCACCATAACTATGTGCAAAAAGAGACGCACTTTGGTGAAGAGGTGCTGGTAACGCGTAAAGGCGCGGTGTCGGCGCAAAAAGGGCAGATGGGGATTATTCCCGGCTCAATGGGTGCGAAAAGCTTTATCGTGCGTGGGCTGGGAAATGAAGAGAGCTTCTGTTCATGCAGCCACGGTGCCGGGCGCACCATGAGCCGTACTGCGGCGAAAAAGCGCTTTACCGTTGAAGATCAGATCCGCGCTACCGCGCATGTGGAGTGCCGTAAAGACAGCGAGGTGATCGATGAGATCCCGATGGCCTATAAAGATATCGACGCCGTGATGGCGGCGCAGGCCTCGCTGGTGGAAGTGGTGCATACCCTGCGTCAGGTGGTGTGCGTAAAAGGTTAAAGGAGTAAGAAATGGAACAGCACGGAGTTGATGCCGCCATGCGTGAACGCGTGCGGCTCGAGTTAGAGGCAGTAGAGCGCAAATATGATGTGAGAGTGCTCTACGCCTGCGAATCAGGCAGTCGTGGCTGGGGCTTTGCCTCGCCGGACAGTGATTATGATGTGCGCTTTTTGTATGTGCACAAGCCGCAGTGGTACCTGCGCGTCGAACCGCAGCGTGATGTGATCGAGCTGCCGATAGACGCGGAGCTGGATGTGTGTGGCTGGGAGTGGCGCAAAGCGCTGGGGTTATTGAAGGCCGCAAACCCGACGCTTATCGAGTGGCTCGATTCGCCGGTGGTCTATCAGCAGGATGAGGGCGTGCTGGCAGCGTTACGCGATCAGGTGCCGCACTGGTTTTCACCGGTTCGCGCGCGCTGGCACTACTACGCGATGGCGAAGAAGAACTTTCGCAGCTACTTGCAGGATGAGCAGGTGCGGCTGAAGAAGTATTTTTATGTGCTACGTCCGCTGCTGGCGGTGCGCTGGATAGAGGCGGGGAAAGGGATGCCGCCGATGCGTTTCGCCACCCTGCTGGCAAGAAGCGATCTCGGCGCGCCGCTGCGGGCTGAAATCGATGAGCTGCTGGAAGTGAAGCAGCGCGCAGGTGAAGCGCAGTACGGCGCGCGTCGGCCGTTGATGCATGATTTTATAAGCCAGGAGCTGGCGCGCGGTGAAGTGGCCGATGCGTTGCCCGAGAGCCGCAGCGGCAATGTCCGCGATCTCGACCAGTTGCTGTTTGAAACGGTGATGGCGTAACCCTGCCGGGTGGCGCTGCGCTTACCCGGCCTACAAACGGCCATACAATTGAAATATGCATGGTATACGTAGGCCTGATAAGGCGCAGCCGCCATCAGGCAGAACCACGATATTGCGGCTGGTTTTGGCTTGCGGAGGCTGCTTGCCGGGTGGCGCTGCGCTTACCCGGCCTACAAAGGGCCATGCAATTGAAATATGCATGGTTTACGTAGGCTTGATAAGGCGCAGCCGCCATCAGGCAGAACCACGATATTGTGCCTGTTTTTGGCTTGCGAGTCTGCTTGCCGGGTGGCGCTGCGCTTACCCGGCCTACAAAGGGCATCATCCCCGTAGGCCTGATAAGGCGCAGCCGCCATCAGGCAAAATCTCACTCGAACAGGTTGTGGTGTAACTTCTGCACCACCTGTTCGGCCTCTTTTCCGGGGACGAGGAAACAGAGGTTATGGCTCGACGCGCCGTAACAGATCATGCGGATATTGAACGGTTCGAGCACGCCGAACACCTCTTTGCCCACGCCGCACGCTTTCGACAAATCGTTGCCAATCAGCGCCACCAGCGCCAGATCCTCTTCCACTTCCACCCGACAGAGCGCCGAAAGCTCCATCAACAGCCCCTGCGTCAGCAGCGTATCGCCCGTGGAGGTGGAGCCGGTGGTATCCAGCGTCAGCGCCACGCTCACTTCCGAGGTGGTAATCAGATCGACCGAAATATTGTGCCGCGCCAGAATGCCGAACACTTCGGCGAGGAAGCCGCGCGAGTGCAGCATGTTCAGGCTGTGCAGCGTTAACAGCGTCTGCTTACGACGCAGCGCCAGCGCGCGGAACAGCGGCGGATTGGTGGTGTTATTGCACACCAGCGTACCGCCCGCCTGCGGATCTTTGCTTGAACCAACAAACACCGGAATATCGCTGCGCACCGCCGGTAACAGCGTCGCAGGATGGAGCACTTTCGCGCCGAAGGTCGCCATCTCTGCCGCCTCTTCAAAGGCGATTTCATCAATGCGTTTTGCTGCCGGCACCACGCGCGGATCGGTGGTGTAAATGCCCGGTACATCGGTCCAGATATCGACGCGCGACGCGCTCAGCGCTTCAGCCAGTAACGCTGCGGTGTAATCGCTGCCGCCGCGGCCCAGCGTGGTAGTGCGGCCTTTCGCTTCGCTGCCGATAAAGCCCTGGGTGATCACCAGGCCTTCGTTGATACGTGGGGCAAGCTGCTGGGTGGCAAGCGTTGCGAGGGTGGCTACGTCCGGCTCGGCGCGGCCAAAGCGATCGCTGGTACGCATCACTTTGCGAATATCAAACCACTGCGCCTGCACGCTACGCTCACGCAGCACTTCCACAAACAGCAGGGTCGACATCAGTTCGCCGTGGCTGACCAGTTCATCCGTCAGCGCTGCCGACGTTGCCAGTGAAGCAGCTTCAGCAAGGGTAGTAATATTTTCCAGCAGGCGTTCGATCTCTTCGCGGATCACCGCCTGGCTACCCATACGCTCCAGAATATCGAACTGAATTTTGCGGATGGCGTCGAGCTTGACGAAACGCTCGGTCGCTTCAAGGCCTTCGGCCAGCGCAACCAGTAAGTTGGTCACGCCTGCGGAAGCGGAGAGCACCACCAGACGGACACTGTTATCGGAGAGCACCACGTCCGCACTGCGGTTCATGGCATCGTAATCGGCAACGCTGGTGCCGCCAAATTTAGCGACAACGAAACTTGACATAACTACCTCGTGTCAGGGGATATCATTTCAGCCATGGCACAAGGTTGAACCTTCGCCTTTCACCCCACAGCGGTGGCCTGGGTAGATGAAACTGAAGCGTGCAGTTTTCCTGCAAAAAACATTCGCAAAACAGTGTATTTATAAATAAAGGCTGGGCGGGCATAGTGTCAACGTCGGGATTATGCGGATTTTTCATGCTGCTTTTGCTGTTAGTAAAATGACTTATGTTGTGCTGGTTTTCGCTGTTTTTTGCCTGGCTTTTGCGCACATCGACCAAACCTTTGACATAAAAACCATCACACCTTCCCCGCGCAGGCGCTACAATCGACGGCAGTCTCACTTCTCAAATCAGAAGAGTATTGCTATGAAAAACATCAATCCAACGCAGACTTCTGCCTGGCAGGCACTACAGAAACACTACGCTGAAATGAAGGACGTCACTCTTGCGGATCTCTTCGCAAAAGACGGTGACCGCTTTACCAAATTCTCCGCCACCTTCGACGATCTGATGCTGGTGGATTACTCCAAAAACCGCATCACGCAAGAGACCCTCGACGCGCTGCTGGCGCTGGCGAAAGAGACCGATCTGGCCGGTGCCATCAAATCGATGTTCTCCGGTGAGAAAATCAACCGTACCGAAGATCGCGCCGTGCTGCACGTCGCGCTGCGTAACCGTAGCAATACGCCGATTATGGTCGATGGCAAAGATGTGATGCCGGAAGTGAACGCGGTGCTGGAGAAGATGAAAAGCTTCTCTGAAGCGATCATTTCAGGTAGCTGGAAAGGCTACACCGGCAAGCCGATCACCGACGTGGTCAACATCGGCATTGGCGGCTCGGATCTCGGCCCGTTTATGGTCACCGAAGCGCTGCGCCCGTATAAAAATCACCTCAACATGCACTTTGTCTCTAACGTCGATGGTACCCACATCGCCGAAGTGCTGAAGAAAGTGAACCCGGAAAGCACCCTGTTCCTCGTGGCATCGAAAACCTTCACCACCCAGGAAACCATGACCAACGCCCACAGCGCGCGCGACTGGTTCCTGAAAACCGCCGGTGATGAAAAGCATGTGGCGAAGCACTTTGCTGCGCTCTCGACCAACGCGAAAGCGGTGGGTGAGTTCGGGATTGATACCGCTAATATGTTTGAGTTCTGGGACTGGGTAGGCGGCCGTTACTCCCTGTGGTCGGCGATTGGCCTGTCGATCATCCTCTCCGTGGGCTTCGACAACTTTGTTGAGCTGCTTTCCGGCGCGCACGCGATGGACAAGCACTTCGCCTCTACCGAACTGGATAAGAACCTGCCGGTGCTGCTGGCGCTGATCGGTATCTGGTACAACAACTTCTTCGGCGCTGAAACCGAAGCGATCCTGCCGTATGACCAGTACATGCACCGGTTTGCCGCTTACTTCCAGCAGGGCAACATGGAGTCCAACGGTAAATACGTTGACCGTAATGGCAACGCCGTGGATTACCAGACTGGCCCAATCATCTGGGGTGAGCCGGGCACTAACGGTCAGCATGCGTTTTACCAGCTGATTCACCAGGGAACCAAAATGGTGCCGTGCGATTTCATCGCTCCGGCCATTACCCATAACGCGCTTTCCGATCACCACCAGAAGCTGCTCTCTAACTTCTTCGCTCAGACCGAAGCGCTGGCGTTCGGCAAATCCCGCGAGGTGGTTGAGCAGGAGTATCGCGATCAGGGTAAAGATCCGGCGACGCTGGATCACGTGGTGCCATTCAAAGTGTTTGAAGGCAACCGCCCGACCAACTCCATCCTGCTGCGTGAAATTACGCCGTTTAGCCTCGGCGCGCTGATTGCGCTCTATGAGCACAAAATCTTCACCCAGGGCGCCATCCTCAACATCTTCACCTTTGACCAGTGGGGCGTTGAGCTGGGTAAACAGCTGGCGAACCGTATCCTGCCAGAGCTGGGCGACGATCGCTCCATCTCCAGCCATGACAGCTCGACAAACGGCCTGATTAACCGCTACAAATCCTGGCGTGGTTAACAGAGAAAGCGTCGCTTCGGCGGCGCTTTTTTTTGTCTGCGTAATTATTCCCGCCGCGCCGTAAATATCCGCCGTCTGCGCCAATCAATATATAAGTAATTCCAATAATGTTATTTCTGTTAGGGCTAATCCGGGCGGAATAGCCTTCTTTATCGCGCGTAATATCATTCATCAGGTTTATCCGAAAATCAGGGCGCATAGCGTAACGCTTGCTATCTATTTTAGGACTAGCCTTATTGTATGAATAATGTGTGATTATTTATGTCTATGTTTTTTAAAGTATTTATAAAGATAGCTGTTTGCTAAATATACGCTCCGGCTAATGTTCCTAAAAGGTTCCCCGCTATTTCCTGAGGCGTAATTCATCTGCTTTAGTTGTGTATACTCCCTATCGCCTGAATTTTTTCAGGCAAATCTCCATTCATTCAATGAAGGGAAATTGATATGAAAAAAGCTCTTTATGGCATTTTTGCCATAACCGCGCTTGCGGCGACGTCTGCTTTCGCTGCACCGGTGCAAACCGGTGACGCAGCAGGCTCGGCAGCGACCTCTGTTTCTGCAGGCAGCTCTGCGGCAACGAGTGCGAGCACCGTAGGGTCAGCGGTAGGTGTCGCTCTGGCGGCAACCGGTGGCGGTGATGGTTCCAATACGGGGACCACAACCACCACCACGACAAGTACTCAGTAATAGCGAGTGCATTAACTATAACCACACTTCGGTGTGGTTATTTCGTCCCTTTCGGAGAAGAGTCGTGAAGCGACCTGGTATCATTTTGATTTGCCTGCTCCTTCAGGCATGTTCTGGCCCGATCAAAGGCCTCGGGAATTCACTCTGGAATAGCGTATTTGGCACGCCGGGCGTGCAGCTTACCGATGAAGATATCCGTAATATGCCCTACGCCAGCCAATATATGCGGCTTAATAACGGCCCGCAGCTGTTTGTGGTGCTGGCATTTGCCGAAAACGGCCAGCAAAAATGGGTGACGCAAGATCAGGCCGTCATCGTGACGCAAAACTATCGCATCGTAAAAACCCACCTTGGCACCGATAACCTGCTTGATGTCACCAACCTGGCGGCAGACCCGCTGGCGAAACCTAACCAAATTATCGACGGCACCAGCTGGACGCGCATGATGGGCTGGACCGAATACAAACAGGTGCGCTACGCCACTGCCCGCTCGGTGTTCCACTGGAATGGCACCGACACCGTGCAGCTGGGCAGCGACGAAACCCGCGTTCGCGTGCTGGACGAAGAGGTCACAACGGATCAAAAAAGCTGGCGCAACCGCTACTGGGTGGATGAGGACGGGGTGATCCGCCAGTCTGAACAGTATCTTGGCGCGGACTGGTTCCCGGTGAAAACCACGCTGATTAAGGCGGGCAAACAATGAAAACACGCGCGCTCCTTTTGATGCTTTCAAGCCTCGTCTCCCCGCTGGCGCTGGCGGCGGGCAACGTTGATGTTTACACCCCCGGCGACAGCAAACCGAAAACCTTAACCAATGCCGAACATCTGGTCGATCTGGTGGGCCAGCCGCGGCTGGCGAACAGCTGGTGGCCGGGTGCGGTGGTCAGCGAGCGCAGGGCGACCATTACCGAGCAGGCACGCCATCAGGCGCTACTGGCCCGGCTCACCACGCTCGCGTCAGAAGAGGGCGGTGACAGCGCTGCTGCTATTAACGGCTTGCGTCAGCAGTTGCAGGGAATCAAGGTCACCGGCAGGCAGCTTGTTGAACTCGATCCCGACTTTTTGCGCACGCACCGCCGCGCTAACCGACCGCTGGAAGGCGACTACACCTTGTGGGTGGGACCGCAGCCGACCACCATTACCGTCGTCGGGCTGGTGAGCCGTCCGGGCAAGAAACCCTTTACGCCAGAGCGCGATGTGGTGAGCTACCTCGACGAGATGGATCTGTTGAGCGGCGCAGATCGCAGCTACGCCTGGGTGGTCTATCCCAACGGTAAAACGCAAAAGGTACCGGTGGCTTACTGGAACCGTCGTCACGTCGAGCCGATGCCCGGCAGCGTGATTTTCGTCGGTTTCGCACCGGGTTTGTGGAGCGATGAGAATGACAAGCTCAATGCCGACATTCTCCAGTCCCTGACGCATCGGATACCGGAATAATAATGAAAAAATCGTTTGTTATTAGCATATTGGCGCTTGGCGTGAGCGCCGCTTGTCACGCGGAGTCCTGGCCGGACCCGATCGGGCCTTCGCAGTCAGATTTCGGCGGCGTTGGCCTGTTGCAAACGCCCACCGCGCGCATGGCGCCCGAAGGCGAGTTGAGCCTGAACTACCGCGATAACGACCAGTATCGTTACTACTCAGGCTCGGTGCAGCTCTTCCCGTGGCTGGAAACTACACTGCGTTACACCGACGTGCGCACGCGCAAATACAGCTCGGTCGAAGCGTTCTCCGGCAACCAGACCTATAAAGATAAAGCGTTCGATCTGAAATTACGCCTCTGGGAAGAGGGCTACTGGCTGCCGCAGGTCTCCGTCGGCGCGCGTGATATCGGCGGGACAGGGCTGTTCGATGGCGAATATCTGGTGGCGAACAAAGCCTGGGGGCCGTTTGATTTCTCCCTCGGTATTGGCTGGGGCTACCTGGGCACTAATGGCAACATTAAAAACCCGCTCTGTAGCTACAAGTCAGCCTATTGCGTGCGCGATACCCGCTATAAACAGGCCGGTTCAACGGATACCAGCCAGATGTTCCGCGGCCCGAGCGCGCTGTTCGGCGGCGTGGAGTACCAGACGCCGTGGAACCCGCTGCGCCTGAAGCTGGAGTATGACGGCAACAACTATCAGCAGGATTTCGCCGGCAAACTGCCGCAGCGCAGCAAAGTGAACGTCGGCGCGATCTATCGCGTGTCGGACTGGGCAGACATCAACCTGAGCTACGAGCGCGGCAATACCTGGATGTTCGGCTTCACCCTGCGTAATAACTTCAATAATTTGCGTCCGGCGTATAACGATAACCCACGGCCGAAGTATCAACCGCAGCCGCAGGATGCGATCCTGCAACACTCGGTGGTGGCGAATCAGCTTACGTTGCTGAAGTACAATGCCGGTCTTGCGGATCCGCAAATTCAGGTCAAGGGCGATACGCTCTATGTTACCGGCGAGCAGGTGAAATATCGTCATAACCAGGAAGGGGTTGAGCGCGCAAACCGTATCATCATGAATGATTTGCCGGACGGTATTCGCACCATCCGGGTGACGGAAAACCGTCTGCGTATGCCAGCCGTGACCACCGAAACGGATGTCGCCAGCCTGAAACGCCACCTTGAGGGCGAACCGCTGGGACAGGATACGGAGCTGGTGCAAAAACGCGTCACGCCAATCGTGCCGGATAAAACCGAGCAGGGCTGGTATATCGACCGCACGGCGTTCGACTTCCATCTCGATCCGGTGCTTAACCAGTCGCTCGGCGGGCCGGAAGGCTTCTACATGTATCAGCTGGGGATAATGGCGACCGCCGACTGGTGGGTCACCGACCATCTGCTGACCACCGGCAGCCTGTTCGGCAACATCTCCAATAACTATGACAAGTTTAACTACACCAACCCGCCGAAGGACTCCGCGCTGCCGCGTGTGCGTACCCGCGTGCGTGAATATGTGCAGAACGATGTCTATGTGAACAACCTGCAGGCCAACTACCTCCAGTACCTCGGCAATAACTTCTATGGCCAGGTCTATGGCGGTTATCTGGAGACCATGTACGGCGGCGCGGGTGCAGAGGTGCTGTGGCGTCCGGTCGACGGGCCGCTCGCCTTCGGCATTGACGCGAACTACGTGAAGCAGCGTGACTGGCGCAGCGCCCAGGACATGATGAAGTTCACCGATTACAGTGTGAAAACCGGGCACTTCACCGCCTACTGGACGCCGTGGTTTGCCGATAATGTGCTGGTGAAAGCGAGCGCCGGGCAGTATCTGGCGGGCGATAAAGGGGTGACGCTGGAAGTGTCGAAACACTTCGACAGCGGCATCGTGGTCGGGGCGTATGCGACGAAAACCAACGTTTCCGCCGCGCAGTACGGCGAAGGTGATTTCACCAAAGGGGTGTATGTCTCTGTACCGCTGGATCTGTTCAGCGCCAGCCCGACCCGCAGCCGTGCCGCCATCGGCTGGACACCGCTGACGCGTGACGGCGGCCAGAAACTGGGCCGTAAGTTCGATCTCTACAGCCTGACCAGCGATAAGTCAGTTAACTTCCAGTAAGCAAACGCCCTTCTCGCGCTGAGAAGGGCGCTGTTCTACAACCGGCGCAGCAGTCGCGCCGGGTTGCCCGCATAAACGCCTTTCACCGTAGTCGACTTTGTCACCACGCTGCCCGCGCCAATTACGCAGCCATCGCAAATCGAGACCGCCAGAATCGTCGCACCGCTGCCAATAGATACCCCATTGCCAATCGTAATCCGCCCCCAGTTTTCGCGATTTGGATCGGGTTTGCCGTCGCGAAACAGATCGTTGGCAAACATCACGCCGTGGCCGATAAAGCAGCCTTCGCCAATGGTGACGTACGCACAAATAAAGGTGTGGGACTGGATCTTCGTGGCTTTGCCTATCTGCGTATTGCCCTGGATTTCTACAAACGGGCCGACAAAAACCTCATCCGCCAGCGTGCAGTCATACAGATTGGCGGGCTCATAAATCACCACATTTTCACCGCAGGTCACGTTGCGAACGGCGGCGTGGCGAAGAGAGGCGGTGTGCATGATGGCTCCTTAAAGCGCTTTGCCGAAAATATGCAGCGTGCTTTGTTGCGAAGGTGTGGTGAAGAGGGCGCTCTTAATAAACGCGAACCCCTGGCGCTGATAGAAACGCTGCGCATGCGGGTTGGCATCCAGCACTTCCAGCCAGAAAAAGGTCTCACCACGGCCTTGTGCCTCACGCGCTATCTCATTAATGAGATGCTCGCCGTAGCCTTTTCCCGTTTTGCCAGGTAAGAAATAGAGCTTATGCAGCAGCGTGCCTGCCGGGCTTTCATCGTCACTGGCGCAATGCCACGTGACTTTAGCAAAACCCACCGGATCGGCATCGCAGAGGATAAACCAGTTTCCCGCTTCGCTTTGCAGGCTCTGTCGCAGGGATGGCAGAGCGTACTCCTGGTGCAGAAATGCCTCCAGTTCACTCTTCTCCTGCCATAAGTGCGCGAAATGGTGGGTGTAACTGGCATAGCCCATCTCGCTCAACAGCGCGGCATCTTCCACGCTCGCTTTACGTATCGTCATCATCGCTCATTACTCTCCCGCTTCGCTGGCTCAGCGATACATCTCATCACGGGCTGTCACATAATCTAAGTAAAAAAAGTAGATCAAGATCACATTTACGCGATATACAGAGGATCTTCTAACAATAATGAGGTGCTGTTATGTCGTCGCTTAATCACCCGCGGGTGGCGTTTGTTTCAACTATTTTGCAGGGCATACTCAGCCTGGGTCTGCTGGCGCTGGGTATTATCCTGATTGTTTTTTTGGGCAAAGAGACGCTGCATCTGGCCATTGCGCTCTTCGCGCCGGTACAAACCAGCAAATATGAGCTGGTCGAAGGGCTGGTGGTCTACTTCCTCTACTTCGAATTTATCGCCTTGATTGTGAAGTATTTTCAGTCCGGGCTTCACTTCCCGCTGCGCTACTTTGTCTATATCGGCATTACGGCGATTGTGCGGCTGATCATCATCGATCATCAGTCGCCGATGGATGTGCTGATCTACTCGGCGGCGATCCTGCTGCTGGTGATCACGCTGTGGATCTGTAATTCCCAGCGCCTGCGCCGCGAATAAAAAAGGCGGCCTGTTCAGGCCGCCGAAATTGAGGGTGCAGTGGCAATAACAACAAGGGTATGACAACGATGAAATTTAGCCCTTCACCCCACCGGCCGTCAGGCCATTGACCAGCCAGCGCTGCGCCAGCAGGAACACCAGGGTAATCGGGATGGCGGAGAGCACCGCCGCGGCGGCGAAATCGCCCCATAAGTAGTTCTGCGGGTTGAGATACTGCTGCATCCCCACCGCCAGCGTGTAGCTATCGACATCGCGCAGCAGCAGCGAGGCGACCGGCACTTCGGTAATGGCCGCAATAAACGACAGAATAAACACCACAGCCAGAATCGGCACCGACAGCGGCAGCAGCACCAGGCGGAACGCCTGCCATGGGGTCGCGCCATCCAGCGAGGCGGCCTCTTCCAGCGAGCTGTCGATCGTTTCGAAATACCCCTTGATCGTCCAGACATGCAGTGCGATCCCGCCGAGGTAGGCGAAGATCACCCCACCGTGCGTATTCAGCCCGATAAACGGAATGTACTGGCCTAAACGATCAAACAGGGCATAGAGCGCCACCAGCGACAGCACCGCCGGGAACATCTGGAAAATCAGCATCCCTTTCAGCAATGTCGCTTTACCGCGAAAACGCATACGGGCAAAGGCGTAGGCGCAGGTAGTGGAGAGCGCGACAATGCCGATGGCGGTAATCACGGCGATCTTCACCGAGTTCCACAGCCATAACAGCACCGGGAAGGGCGGCGGCGTCACGCGCCCATCGGCATGCTCAACGCTAAAGCCCAGCGCCAGCCGCCAGTGCTCCCAGGAGATGCGCTCCGGGATCAGGCTGCCGGTGGCGAAGTTGCCTTCACGCAGTGAAATGGCGATCACCATTAGCAGCGGGAACATAATCGCGGCGATAAACAGCAGCAGTAACGCATGGGTGAAAAAGAGCCGCAGCTTTTGCGATTTCGCCTGCACCATAGCCATAGTTTTCCTCCTCCTTAATCGAATTTCATGCGCGTGGCTTTCAGATTGACGATGGCCAGCGCGCCCACCAGCAGGAAGATCAGCGTGGCGATAGCCGCCGCAAGACCGAAGTCCTGGCCGCCGCCGCCTTCAAAGGCGATGCGGTAGGTGTAGCTCACCAGCAGGTCGGTATAGCCTGCCGGTGTGGTGGTGCCGATGCGATCCGGCCCGCCGTTGGTCAGCAGCTGGATCAGTACGAAGTTGTTAAAGTTAAAGGCAAAGCTGGCGATCATCAGCGGCGTCAGGGGCTTTATCAGCAGCGGGAAGGTGATGCGGAAAAAGTTCTGTAACGGCCCGGCGCCGTCCATTGCCGAGGCTTCATAGAGATCTTCTGGGATCGCTTTCAGCAGGCCCATGCAGAGGATCATCATGTAGGGGTAGCCGAGCCAGGTGTTAACGATCACCACCATCGCGCGGGCGGTATTCGGATCGCTAAACCACGCCGGTTTAATGCCGAACAGCGCGCTCAGCATCATGTTGATCTCACCAAAGCTCTGGTTGAACAGCCCTTTAAAGATCAGGATCGAGATAAACGACGGCACGGCGTAAGGCAGGATCAGCAGCAGGCGGTAGACAGCCTTACCCTTTAACGACTCCCACTGCACGACGCAGGCCAGCACCATGCCGACCGCTACCGTCAGCACCACGGTGAGGATGGAGAAGATCACCGTCCAGATAAAAATCTCGATAAACGGTTTCTGAATACCTTCATCGGTAAAGACGCGGGTGAAGTTATCCCAGCCGATAGTGACGGTATAACCGGGGCTCAGTTTCTCACTGCCCCAGCTGCCGTCAGCGTTAAGCGCCTGGTAGAAGCCGGTCTGGTTATTCGGGCGATACTTGACGCCGCTCTGGTTATTGAGCAGCGTGCCGTCCTGCTCAACCTGATAGAGCGGCCGGGTGCCGGAGAACTGGCGCAGCGAGCTCATCGCCACTTTGCTCTCATCCGGCAGTACCGCGGTGAGCTGGTTCAGCCCCTGGCGGTTTTGCGTAATCACACGCAGATTGGCGCGCTCGCCCGCAGGCAGCGCATCGACCTCTTTAACCTTCAGCTGCTGTTCGCCGCCGGGTTTAAAGGCGTCGGAGAGATAGTGTTTGCCGCTCTCGCCGTCCGTCAGCGCTAATTGCCACTTATCCCCGTCCGGATAGAGGCCGAAGTTATAGGCTTTGCCCGCCTGGTATGAGCGGTCGAGCAGCACCTGCTGCGCGCGCTCCTGGGTGAGCTGGTTAGTGCTGCTGTAGTTGGTAAAGGCAATGGCGATGGTGCAAATCAGCGGGAAGAGGACGAACAGCCCCATGCCCGCAAGACCCGGATAGACATAGCGCCAGGCGTAGGCTTTACGATTGGCAAAAATGTAGAGGCCCGCCGAACTCAGCACGAGCGTGGTGATGGCAAAAAGGTATTCCCCCTGGGCATACATCATGACGACAAGGTAAGCCACCAGCAGCCCGGTTACGGCGATGGCGGCCCATGCAACCTGCGAGCTTTGCCACCAGTGGCGTTTTCTTACAACATCCATGGGAGTGTCCTCTCTACACGCCCCTCTTCACGCCGCTTCGTTGTGAGCGAGGCAGCGTGAAATCTGGCGTGTATACAGCCTGTCCAGTTAGCCCTGCTCCGGGAGGAACAGGGCCGTTACGTTCTTACTTGGTGATACGGCCCTGCGCATCTTTCAGCGCTGCATCCACGGTTTGGCGACCGGTCACAGCATTGATCACCGCAGTACGGGTGGCGTACCAGAAGGCGGACATTTGCGGGATATTTGGCATGATTTCGCCGGTTTTGGCGTTCGCCATGGTGGCAGCGATGCGCGGATCTTTCGCTAACTGATCCTGATAGGATTTCAGTGCCACCGCGCCCAGCGGTTTGTCTTTGTTCACTTCCGCCAGGCCTTCATCGGTCAGCAGGTAGTTTTCAAGGAACTCTTTCGCCAGCTCTTTGTTCGGGCTGGCGGCGTTGATGCCTGCGCTCAGCACGCCAACGAAGGTTTTCGACGGTTTACCGTTGAAGGTCGGCAGCTGCGCGACGCCGTAGTTGATCTTGCTCTTGTCGATATTGGTCCACGCCCACGGCCCGTTGATGGTCATCGCCGTTTCGCCTTTGTTAAACGCGGCTTCGGCAATCGAGTAATCGGTGTCGGCATTCATATGTTTGTCTTTGATCAGTTTCACCAGGAAGCTGAGACCGGCTTTCGCGCCCGCGTTATCCACGCCGACATCTTTCACATCATATTTGCCGTTTTCATATTTAAAGGCGTAACCCCCATCGGCGGCAATCAGCGGCCAGGTGAAGTAGGGCTCTTGCAGGTTGAACATTAATGCGCTCTTGCCTTTCGCCTTCAGCGCTTTATCCAGCGCCGGGATCTCTTCCCAGGTTTTCGGCGGGTTCGGCACTAAGTCTTTGTTATAAATCAGCGACAGGGATTCAACAGAGACCGGGTAGGCGATCAGCTTGCCGTTGTAGCGCACCGCGTCCCAGGTGAAGGGAACCAGCTTCTCCTGGAAGGCTTTGTCCGGCGTCACTTCTGCCAACAGACCAGATTGTGCGTAGCCACCGAAACGGTCATGTGCCCAGAAGATGATATCCGGGCCGTCGCCGGTTGCCGCAACCTGCGGGAACTTCTCTTCCAGCTTGTCCGGATGCTCAACGGTCACTTTGATGCCGGTATCTTTCTCGAATTTTTTACCCACTTCGGCCAGGCCGTTATAGCCTTTGTCGCCGTTAATCCAGATAACCAGCTTACCTTCTTCGATTTTGGCAAGGGCAGAGGCGGAGAACATCATCGTTGCCACTGCGGACAATGCGAGGATGCGTACGCCTGTTTTGATTTTCATATATCCCGTCCTTTAGATGATGTGCTCATAAATACGCATAAGGTGGTTTGACGGGAGTAGTCTCCTTTTTTGGCAAGCGCTTCTCATCATCCCCACCCCTACGCCCCTGGGGTGATTTGTGTGATCTCTGTTACAGGGATTTTTGTTATGTGTCGCAGCGCACATAAAAATGCGCCGTTTTTTGCAAAGCCGGTCACGAATTTACCCGCCGCCCGCTCGCCGGGGGGGCAGAGCAGCGCGTCTCATCCTCCCATCTCCTCCCCCATAAAAAACGCAGGGGGTGGAGGATTCGCCGGAAAAATCCTTACGCCATAGTCAGGCCACTTTGAATGTATCCGTTGGTATCAGGTTGTAACGAAGGGAGATGGGGATGGCGAGCGTACAGCTGCGAAATGTCACGAAAGCCTGGGGCGATGTGGTGGTATCGAGAGATATCAGTCTGGACATTCACGAAGGTGAGTTCGTCGTGTTTGTCGGCCCGTCAGGCTGCGGTAAGTCAACGCTGCTGCGCATGATTGCCGGGCTGGAGACGATTACCAGCGGGGATCTGTTGATTGGCGATACCCGCATGAACGACGTGCCGCCCGCAGAGCGCGGTATCGGCATGGTGTTCCAGTCCTATGCGCTCTATCCACACCTGTCGGTAGCGGACAATATGTCATTCGGCCTCACGCTCGCGGGCGCGAAGAAAGATTTAATCAAATCGCGCGTCACCCAGGTCTCCGAAGTGCTGCAACTGGGGCACCTGTTGGAGCGTAAGCCGAAGGCGCTCTCCGGTGGTCAGCGTCAGCGTGTGGCAATTGGCCGTACGCTGGTGGCCGAGCCGCGCGTTTTTCTGCTCGATGAACCCCTCTCCAACCTTGATGCCGCGCTGCGCGTGCAGATGCGTATTGAGATCTCCCGTCTGCACAAGCGCCTGCGCCGCACGATGATTTATGTCACCCACGATCAGGTCGAAGCGATGACGCTGGCGGACAAAATCGTGGTGCTGGACGCCGGACGCGTGGCGCAGGTCGGCAAGCCGCTTGAGCTTTATCACTACCCGGCAGATCGCTTTGTCGCCGGCTTTATCGGCTCGCCGAAGATGAACTTCCTGCCGGTAAAAGTGACCGCCACGGCGATTGAGCAGGTGCAGGTTGAGCTGCCCAACCGCCAGCAGGTATGGCTGCCGGTCGACAGCGCCAACGTGCAGGTCGGCGCCAATATGTCGCTCGGCATTCGCCCGGAGCATCTGCTGCCCAGCGATATCGCCGATGTCACGCTCTCCGGCACTGTTCAGGTCGTCGAACAGCTCGGTCACGAAACACAGATTCATATCCAGATCCCCGCAATACGTCAGAACCTGGTTTACCGCCAGAACGACGTGGTGCTGGTAGAAGAGGGTGCCACATTCGCCATCGGCTTACCGCCGGAGCGTTGCCATCTGTTCCGTGAAGATGGCACCGCCTGCCGCCGGTTGCATAAAGAACCTGGCGTTTAAGCTACCCCACAAAGAGATTACACAAAGCCATTCGCATGATGTCGAGGCGGCAACGGCATGCACTTGTGAGCCTACAAAGGTAGGCGAACGGGTGAATACGGCAGCCAACAAAGCGTTAGCCGGACGGGGGCGTGTAAAAAAAGAAAAGCAAGCTCTCAGGAGATAGAACGATGATTACTCTGCGCAAAGTTCCTCTGGCAATCGCCATTACGGCAGGCATTTTGTCTGCTCAGGCGGACGCTGTTGATTTTAAAGGTTATGCACGTTCCGGCATTGGCTGGACCGGCAGCGGCGGCGAGCAGCAGTGCTTCCAGGCCACCGGTGCGGGCTCCAAGTACCGTCTCGGCAACGAATGTGAAACCTATGCAGAATTAAAACTCGGTCAGGAAGTGTGGAAAGAGGGCGATAAAAGCTTCTACTTCGACACTAACGTAGCCTATTCCGTCGCCCAGCAGAATGACTGGGAAGCGACCGATCCTGCCTTCCGTGAAGCGAACGTGCAGGGTAAAAACCTGATTGACGCGCTGCCGGGTTCCACCATCTGGGCAGGTAAACGCTTCTACCAGCGTCATGATGTACACATGATCGACTTCTACTACTGGGATATCTCTGGTCCGGGCGCGGGTCTGGAAAACGTTGATCTTGGCTTCGGTAAACTCTCTCTCGCCGTGACTCGCTCAACGGAAGCGGGTGGTTCTTCCACCTTCTCCAGCAACAATATTTACGATTACAACAGAAAAACCGCCAACGATGTCTTCGATGTGCGTTTAGGTCAGATGGAAGTCAACCCGGGCGGCACGCTGGAACTGGGTGTGGACTATGGTCGTGCAAACACGCGTGACGGTGAATACCTGAATGGTGCCACGGCGACCAAAGATGGCTGGATGTTCACCGCTGAGCATGTTCAGAGCATGCTGAAAGGCTATAACAAATTTGTGGTTCAGTACGGGACTGATGCTCTGACCTCGCAGGGCAAAGGGCTTTCTCAGGGCAGCGGTGTCGGTATTGATACCAACAGCACCTTCCCGAATAACGCCTACAGCACCAACAACAACGGCTCGCTGCTGCGTATTCTCGACCACGGTGCCATCTCTCTTGGCGATAGCTGGGACCTGATGTATGTCGGTATGTACCAGGACATCGACTGGGATAACAACAACGGCACCAAATGGTGGACCGTGGGTGTGCGCCCAATGTACAAGTGGACGCCGATCATGAGCACCCTGCTGGAAGTTGGCTATGACAACGTGAAATCCCAGCGTACTAACGACACCAACAACCAGTACAAAATCACCCTCGCGCAACAGTGGCAAGCTGGCGACAGCATCTGGTCCCGTCCGGCAATCCGCGTCTTCGCAACCTACGCGAAATGGGATGAGAAATGGGGCTACAACTACAACGGTAATCCTGGCAACAACGTCGATTACTCGCTGGCAACCCGTAATGGAACCGGCGGTCAGTCCTTCGGTCGCGGTGACAACGACGAGTGGTCCTTCGGCGCTCAGATGGAAATCTGGTGGTAAGCCTTATAGCAGTCTGATGACCAAAAGAGGGGCGCAAGCCCCTCTGATCCTTACAAACAGCGCGCTATTGCCTGGCTACCGCTGTTCTGCATCCTGAAGGTGATAACAATGAAAATGAAAAAAAGTCTCATCGCCCTGTCCCTCTCCGTCGGTTTACTGGCGAGCGTGCCGGGTATCACGCTGGCTGATGTCAATATCGTGCCGCAAAATACCGCCGCTGCGCCCGCGATCCCGACCTCAGCTTTACAGCAGCTTAACTGGACGCCTGTCGATACCAGTAATACCCAGTCGGTACAGCTCTCTACTGGCGGCCAGCATCTTAATGTTGCCGGTATTACCGGACCGGTCGCCGCCTTTAGCGTACCGGCAAACATCGGCGAGCTGACCCTGACACTTACCAGCGAAGTTAATAAAGAGAGCGGTGTTTTCGCGCCAAATGTACTGGTTTTCGATCAAAATATGGTACCTGCGGCTTACTTTCCCGGCAGCTACTTTACCTATCAGGAGCCGGGCGTGATGAGCGCCGATCGGCTGGAAGGGGTAATGCGGCTGACGCCCGCTTTGGGCCAGCAGAAACTCTATATTCTTGTCTTTACTACGCAGAGCGATCTGCAAAAAACTACAACGCTGCTCGATCCTGCTAAAGCCTATGCCAAAGGTGTGGGCAACGCGGTTCCTTCGATTCCCGACCCCATTGCCCGCCATATCACCGAAGGCGTGGTTAAGCTGAAAGTGAAAAACAGCAGCAGCTCAAGCATTCTTGTCGGCCCGCTGTTTGGCTCCTCAGCGCCGAGTGCGGTGACAGTCGGCAACACCGCCGCACCTGCTTATAACACGCCGCCTGCACCCGCACCTGCGCCGGTGGCGGCACCTGCTCCGGCACCTGCCGCGAAAAGCGAGCCGATGCTCAATGATACCGAGAGCTACTTTAACCGGGCGATCAAACAGGCGGCTGAGAAGGGTGATATCGATAAGGCCCTGAAATTATTGAATGAAGCAGAGCGTCTCGGGTCGAAAACTGCCCGTGCCACTTTTATCAGCAGTGTAAAAGGCAAGGGGTAATATCTCCCCACGTTGTTGATATTTGTAGTAACTGGTGCGTCGCCAGACGCACCTTTTTTTCCGCCGTGCGGGTGTGCTGTTGCGCAACTGTTGCACGGATGAAAAGCGAATAAACTTTCCCGCCACTCACTAATCGGTTCTGCGATACACTACTGCGACGTTATGTACCGGAGAGTATGGCATGTCACATCCTGCGCTTACGCAATTGCGTGCGCTGCGCTACCTGGACGCAATCCCCGCGCTGGAACCGCAACTGCTCGAGTGGCTGTTGCTGGAAGATTCCATGACCAAACGTTTTGAACAACAGGGCAAAAAGGTCACGGTTACGCTGATTCGCGAGGGGTTTGTCACGCCTGATGAGATCGTCGAAGAGCGCGATCATCTGCCCGATGAAGCCCGTTACTGGCTGCGGGAAATTCTGCTCTGCGCCGACGGAGAGCCCTGGCTTGCTGGTCGCACCGTGGTGCCCGAGTCAACCCTGAGCGGCCCCGAACTGGCGCTACAGAAGCTGGGGAGTACGCCGCTGGGGCGATATCTTTTCACCTCTTCTACACTTACGCGTGACTTTATTGATATTGGACGCCACGAGCAGTTATGGGGGCGGCGCTCCCGCCTGCGTCTCGGCGGTAAACCGCTGATGTTGACCGAACTGTTTCTGCCCGCGTCACCGCTGTACTAAGAGGAACTGAAAATGGAGTGGAGTCTCACGCCAACTAAACTGTTGGCCTTTCATCGGCTGATGCGTACGGACAAACCAATTGGTGCGCTGTTACTGCTGTGGCCGACGCTGTGGGCGCTGTGGGTGGCAACACCTGGCGTACCGCCGCTGTGGATTTTGTTAGTGTTTGTCGCCGGCGTCTGGCTGATGCGCGCGGCCGGCTGTGTGGTGAATGATTACGCCGATCGTAAATTTGATGGGCACGTCAAGCGTACTGCGAATCGTCCTTTGCCGAGCGGCGCGGTGACGGAAAATGAGGCACGCGGGCTGTTTATCATTCTTGTGCTGCTGGCTTTTGCGCTGGTGCTTACCCTCAATCTGATGACGATCCTGCTCTCGGTCGCGGCGCTGGGGCTGGCCTGGATCTACCCGTTTATGAAGCGCTATACACATCTGCCGCAGGTGGTACTGGGGGCGGCGTTTGGCTGGTCGATACCGATGGCGTTTGCCGCTGTGAGCGAGTCCGTACCGCTGAGCTGCTGGATTATGTTCTTCGCCAACATCCTGTGGGCGGTGGCCTATGACACCGAATATGCGATGGTCGATCGCGACGATGATGTGAAGATTGGTATCAAGTCGACGGCGATCCTCTTTGGGCGTCACGACAAACTGATTATCGGCATTTTGCAGGTGCTGGTGATGGCGATGATGGCGGCAGTCGGCTGGCTGAACGGGCTGGGGTGGATCTATTACGCCACCGTGCTGGTTGCCGGGGCGCTGTTTGTCTATCAGCAGGTGTTGATTGCAGGCCGCGAGCGCGATGCCTGTTTTAAAGCCTTTCTGAACAATAACTACGTTGGCCTGGTGCTGTTTCTGGGGCTGGCGGTGAGTTACCTGCACGTATAGCGCGGGTTTGTCGGGGTCGTGCGCTGAATTGACGGGCTCGGGCGCTGAGTTGCCGGATGGCGGCTGCGCCTTATCCGGCCTACGGGTTCGGTGCCCCTGAAACCGCCCAGGCCGGATAAGCGTTTGCGCGCCATCCGGCAATGAGCATACCGTTCAGTATTATCACCCAGGCCGGATAAGCGTTTACGCGCCATCCGGCACTTCCGTTACTCCGCTTGCGTCGCGCTCTCGATCGTTAAACGCACATCCGATGTCATCAGCTCCGCCAGCATCTGGTAAACGCCAAGCGTGCGCGCCGGATCGGCGTCGCCGGTATCACTGATATAACCCTCGTCGCGCAGCGTCAGCACCAGCGTGCTGAAGACTGCTTTATCGAAGAACTCCGGTGCGTTGATGCCGTGCAGCACCGACAGACGCTGCGCCAGCGTACGGCTCTCTTTCTCCAGCGTACTGCGGTTCATCGCCGGGTTGGCGCTCAGCAGCCAGAAAGTGATGGCATAACGCTGCAGCGTCTCGCGCGCGCCTGCGGCCAGCAACTGCAGAGTGCGTGAGTGTGCCGGATTGATACTCAGCAGATCCTCTTTCAGGGTAATCAGCCCCTGGCGCACCAGTTCCTGAATCAGCTTATCCAGCACCTCCGCCAGCTCTGCGTTTTCCCAGCGCAGGAACAGCTCGGCCTTCAGCATCGGGTAGAGCAGTTCCACATGACGCAGAATTTCACCGCGTGAGATGGCGCGATGCTGGGTGACAATCGCCGCGATCAGCGACGGCAACATCAGCATGTGCGCAATATTGTTGCGGTAATAGGTCATCAGCACCGCCTGCTCGCGCGGCAGGATGATGATATCGCCGATGGTGTCCTTCTCGACCTCAAACTTGTTCATCTGCAGCGCGTGAGCGATAAGCTCAGCGGCGCTGGCGGACGGTGCGGTGGAGTCCGGGGAGTAGGGCACATTGCGCATCAGCTCGAGGTAGCAGTCGAGCTGCTCGGTGAGCTGCTCGCGCGTCAATGAGCGTTGGCGCGAAGCCAGCAGCGCCGTACAGCAGAGGTTCATGGCGTTTGCCGCCCCGGCATTGTTGATGCGAACCATCAGATCGGCGGCGATGCTATTAACCGTCGGCGTCAGCCATGCCGGACGGATCGCTTCAATCGGATCGATCGATTCGCGCCACTCCGGTACATGGTGGTTCAGATAGTTCATCAGCGGGATTGGCTCGCCGAAGTTCACATAGCCCTGACCGAGGTTACGCAGCTTGCTGAGGCCGCGCACCATCTGCAGCAGGCTCTCTTTCTCTTTCGTCGCGCCGCGCAGCTCTTTGGCGTAGGTGCCGACCTCCATTACATGCTCGTAACCGATATAGATCGGTACCAGCGTGATTGGGCGCGTGCCGCCGCGCAGCATCGCCTGGATAGTCATCGACAGGGTACCGGTTTTCGGATCGAGCAGACGCCCGGTGCGCGAGCGACCGCCCTCAACGAAATACTCCACCGAATAACCGCGGCTGAACAGCTCGCCCAGATATTCACGGAACACCGTCGAGTAGAGCTTGTTGCCTTTAAAGGTACGGCGAATAAAGAAGGCGCCAAGGCGGCGGAAAATCGGACCGGCGGGCCAGAAGTTGAGGTTGATCCCGGCCGCAATGTGCGGCGGCACCAGGCCCTGGTGGTAAAGCACGTAGGAGAGCAGTAGGTAGTCCATATGGCTGCGGTGGCAGGGCACATAGACAATTTCATGGCCCTCGTGCGCCAGTTGGCGTACGCGCTCGGCGTTGTGCACGTTGATCCCCTGATAGAGCCGGTTCCACGTAAAGCCGAGGATACGGTCGGTCAGGCGAATCATCTCGTAAGAGAAGTTAGCGGCAATCTCTTCCATCAGCGCGATCGCGTTCTGCTGCGCCTTATCGTGGGAGATCTTTTTGCTGCGCGCTTCATCTTCCACCGCGCGGGCAATCGCTTTCGACGACAGCAGCTTATTGAAGAGATCCTGACGCGCCGGCAGGCGTGGGCCAACGGCGGCCAGACGCTGACGGGCGAAGTGCATACGCGCCACGCGCGCCAGTTTCTGCGCGATGATCTTATCCGTACCATGTTCGGTCGCCATGCGGCGCAGCGAAACCGGCGGGGAGAAGCGCACAAAGCTGTCGCGGCCAAGCCACGAAACAGCGAAGAATTTCTGCACACCGTTGAGCATGCGCAACGGCGGGTTGATTTCACCCTTTTCACGCCCCGGCGAGCGGCCAAACATCACCGATACCGGCACCATCTGCACATCCAGATCGGGATGGCTGCGGTGTAAATCCAGATAGTCGTGGAACAGTTTGATCGACTCTTCTTTCGGCGTGTAATAGGTGAATACGCGCGGGCCGCCGTGAATAAACACGTAGCGTGGCAGCAGCGCGCCATCGATCTCCAGCGGTTCGAGGGGATCGGGTAATTCATGCACCAGGCACTGCTCGCGCAAGGTCATTAAGTCAGCCTTTGAGTTGTAAGGCAGCACGTACATAATAGGACGTGATGTGTCGAGCCCCAGTTCCTGTGCAGGTTCTGCGGGGATCGATTTACTTTTTACCAGCACGCTTAATGGTAAGTTCAGTAATTTGTAGTAAATTCGTGGCCAGCCGGACATAAAGGGTGTAAAGCCTCTGGTTATTAATAGTGCCATTGCGCCGCAAGAATATCAGAAAGCACGCATAATTTCTGTGGTACCGCTGCGTGTACCACTACTCATTGACGCTTAATAGTTAAAAAGGTTCTTTTCATGGCCAATAATACCACCGGTTTTACCCGGATCATTAAAGCCGCAGGATATTCGTGGAAAGGCGTACGCGCAGCCTGGATTAATGAAGCTGCATTTCGCCAGGAGGGCGTAGCCGTTGTTCTGGCTATTATTATCGCTGCATTTTTGGATATTGATGTCATCACGCGCGTCCTGCTTATTGGCTCGGTCACGCTGGTGATGATTGTCGAAATCCTCAACAGCGCTATCGAAGCGGTTGTAGACCGTATCGGGTCTGAATTCCATGAGCTTTCCGGCCGGGCAAAAGATATGGGATCGGCGGCGGTGCTGATGACAATCTTACTGGCGGTCTTTACCTGGGTCTCGCTTCTTTGGTCACATTTTCGATAGCGTTTCCATAATTCTATAACACTCTGGATTTTTGCTTAAATGTGGTTTCAAAATCGCCGTTGACTGTATATACTCACAGCATAACTGTATATACACCCAGGGGGCGGGATGAAAGCATTAACGGCCAGGCAGCAAGAGGTGTTCGATCTGATTCGCGATCGCATCACCCAAACCGGTATGCCACCGACGCGTGCGGAAATCGCACAGCAATTGGGGTTCCGTTCCCCAAATGCAGCCGAAGAACACCTTAAAGCGCTGGCGCGCAAAGGGGTGATCGAAATCGTATCTGGTGCATCGCGCGGTCTCCGCCTGCTGCTGGAAGAAGAGAACGATATTGGTCTGCCGCTGATTGGTCGCGTCGCTGCGGGTGAGCCGCTGCTGGCGCAACAGCATATCGAAAGCCACTATCAGGTCGATCCGAATCTCTTTAAACCGCATGCGGACTTCCTGCTGCGCGTTAGCGGGATGTCGATGAAAGATATCGGTATTATGGACGGCGATCTGCTGGCGGTGCATAAAACCCAGGATGCGCGTAACGGCCAGGTGATCGTCGCCCGTATCGAAGATGAAGTGACGGTGAAGCGCCTGAAAAAACATGGCAACACCGTTGAACTGCTGGCGGAAAACAGCGACTTCTCCCCGATTGTTGTTGATCTGCGTAAACAGAACTTCACCATTGAAGGGCTGGCAGTTGGCGTGATCCGTAACGGTGAATGGCTGTAACGCCTCTTTTCTCTGCTGTGGCGCCCGTTTAGCGCCGCAGCGCCACGCTTCCTCTCTTTAACGACGCTTACGCTATGCCGCTGTTAACCGCATCCGACAAAGCTTTGTGGCGGCTTGCGCTGCCGATGATTTTATCGAATATCACCGTTCCGCTGCTGGGTTTAGTTGATACGGCGGTGATTGGTCATCTGGATAGCCCCGTCTACCTTGGCGGCGTGGCGATTGGCGCAACGGCAACCAGCTTCCTCTTTATGCTGCTGCTGTTTCTGCGTATGAGCACCACCGGGCTGACCGCCCAGGCATTTGGTGCAAAAAATCCCTCTGCACTCTCACGTGCGCTCGTCCAGCCTCTGCTGCTGGCGCTCGGCGCAGGTATCGTCATTGCGCTGCTGCGTACGCCGCTTATCGACCTGGCGCTGCATATTACCGGCGGCAGCGAGGCAGTGCTGGAGCAGGCGCGGCGCTTCCTTGCCATTCGATGGCTGAGCGCACCCGCCTCGCTGGGCAATATGGTGCTGCTTGGCTGGCTGCTCGGCGTGCAGTATGCCCGCGCACCGGTGATACTGCTGGTGGTCGGCAATCTCTTCAATATCGTTCTCGACCTCTGGCTGGTGATGGGCCTGCATATGAATGTGCAGGGCGCTGCGCTCGCGACGGTTATCGCGGAATATGTCACCTTCTTTATCGGCTTGCTGATGGTGCGGCAGGTTTTACGCCGGCAGGCCATCTCTCTTTCGATGCTGAAATCCGCATGGCGCGGCGGCGTTCGCCGCTTGCTGGCGCTCAATCGCGATATCATGCTGCGCTCGCTGCTGCTGCAACTCTGCTTTGGCTCCATCACCGTGCTGGGTGCTCGTCTCGGCAGCGAAACGGTCGCCGCCAACGCGGTGCTGATGATGTTCCTCACCTTTACCGCCTATGCGCTTGACGGCTTTGCCTATGCCGTCGAAGCCCACTCCGGTCAGGCTTACGGCGCGCGCGATGGTAGCCAACTGCTGCACGTCTGGCGCGCGGCCTGCAGGCAGGCAGGGTTTGTGGCGCTCGCCTTTGCCCTTGTCTACGCGCTGGCAGGAAGCACGCTTATTGCGCTGCTGACCTCCATTCCTGAACTGCAGGCGGTTGCCGGACACTATCTTATCTGGCAGGTGGTATTGCCGCTGGTGGGGGTGTGGTGCTATTTGCTCGACGGCATGTTTGTGGGTGCGACGCGCGCGGCTGAAATGCGTAACAGTATGGCGGTTGCCGCTGCCGGTTTTGGCCTGACCCTGCTGACGGTGCCGTGGTTTGGCAACCACGGTTTATGGCTCTCTCTGGCGGTTTTCCTGGCGCTGCGTGGTATCACGCTGGCGCTGATCTGGCGTCATCACTGGCGCAACGGCAGCTGGTTTGCCAATGCAGATAATGCATGAGGATCTGCGGCTTCGTCTGGCGTGTATGGTTAAAGATTCCGAATAAAAAACCGAACGCCGAATCCTTATCTACAATAATTAATACGTTCAGCACGCAAGAACGTCATTTTAACCGAACGATAAGGAGTCAGTTATGAACAAAGACGAAGTCGGCGGTAACTGGAAACAGTTTAAAGGCACTGTTAAAGAGAAATGGGGCAAATTGACTGATGACGATATGACCGTCATCGAAGGTAAACGTGACCAGCTGGTAGGTAAAATCCAGGAGCGTTACGGTTACGCGAAAGACGAAGCGGAGAAGGAAGTTACAGATTGGGAATCACGTAACGAATACCGCTGGTAGCCAACACTTCCCCCTCAAGTGTATTAACCCTCACAGGCTACCCTGCCCGTAGGTACAAGGATGTACCTCCCTAATCTCCAATCCCTTCATATTTCACGTTTTATCTGCGTTGACTGCGCTTGCTCACATGGGTCACATACTTTCGTATTCTGCCCATGATTCGCGCGCTTGCCGAATCCCTTCATCTTTCACGTTTTATCTGCGTTGGCCGCACTCGCTCACATGAGTCACATACTTTCGTATTCTGCCCATGATTCGCGCGCTTGCCGAATCCCTTCATCTTTCACGTTTTATCTGCGTTGGCTGCACTCGCTCACATGAGTCACATACTTTCGTATGCTCCCCATGATTCGCGCGCTTGCCGCCTTGCTAAAACGCGAAATCTTTTGGGATTACTATCTGAAATAGAAATAGAAACAGAAACAGAAACAGAAACAGAAACAGAAACAGAAACAGAAACAGAAATTTTAACGTGGTTTTTTCTTCACCTGCAGGCTGTGATCGTGCTGGCAATGGTCGTGATGACGGCAGGCCTCGACCTCGACGCAGGCCGCGCATAAGCCGTGGGCTTCAATGACATTGTGGCGCAGGGCAAAGCCCATCTTCGCCGCCAGTGCATGCATAATATCTTCCACCCCTTCCGCCTGCTCCTCTTTAACCGCGCCACAGCGGTCGCAGATAAACATCGCAGAGGTGTGCGTCGGCTGATCAAAGAGATGGCACAGCACATAGCTGTTGGTGGACTCCACCTTATGCACAAAACCCTGCTCCAGCAGAAAATCGAGCGCGCGATAAACCGTGGGCGGCTTCGCCTGCGGTTCGCTCTCCCGCAGCAGGTCGAGCAGATCGTAGGCGCTGATGGCGCTCTTCTGCAGGCTCAGCAAACGTAAAACTTCCAGACGCTGTGGAGTCAGGCGCACGTTGCGCTGCGCGCACAGCTTTTCAGCCTGCACTAACATCTCTTGCGAAGTGGTCTTATCCATTGGCGCTCTCGGGTTGGTGAAAAGATGAAGCTTCACACTTTACCATGTCCTGCCGGAAACGCCGAGACCGCCAAATTTAAAGACACTTTCGGAACTTTCCTTCCCGAAATGATTTTCCTCTTCTATAAATAGTGAGTGCCATCACTATAAATATGATCCGGCCGCCCTGGAGCGTTCGGAAGAGGTAGTGCCTTTTTCTACTGTTATTCACAGCAATATAAATTCCTGTTTGTGCGCAAACTAACAGGCTTAAATACTCATCTGGCTACGAGAACATACTGTGAAAATAAATGCGAAACTTTCGGTGGTCGCTATTGGTGTCTCCTTTTTTATGGCAAATCAGGCGGGAGCAGCCAATACATGGGCAGAGGCGCGTAACGATGCAATGGGTGGAACGGGCGTCGCATCGGCAAATTATGGCAGTGGAGCATTAATCAACCCGGCGTTGCTGGCGAAAGGTCAGCCGGAAGATGATGTCACCGTGATCCTGCCAAGCGTACAGGCACAAATTTCAGATAAGGATAATCTGCGCGACGAAATTGACTACATCAATGACAAAGTCGATCAATATAAAGATGTCGTCGATAATCTGACGGCAATAGACATTATTACCAACCCTTTCGGCACCGTCGATCAGTTCCAGAACGCGGCCAAAGATTTGGGTGACGAGCTGGTTAAACTGCGTGGCAAAACTGCGCAGGCTAAAGCGGCAGCCGGTATTGCGGTCAGCATCCCTAACGATGTGCTCTCTGCGGCTTTCGTCACCAAAGCCTACGCTCACGCGCGCGTTAGCTCCAATATCGATCAGCAGGATATTGATTACCTGCGCAGCATTCAGAACAGCGATGCCGTTGCGGTGCGTGAAGCACTGGGCGCGGCGCTCTCGCCAAACGGCAGCGATGAGATCACCCGTAACCTGAACTCCACCGCTTCCGGACGTGGCGCGATTGTTACCGACTTTGGCGTGGCGCTGGCACATCAGTTTGACGCGGGCGGCATTCCGCTCTCCGTTGGCGTAACGCCGAAGCTGCAAAAGGTGTGGGTCTACAACTACACGGCGTCGATTTATGACTACGACAGCAGTGACTGGAACAGCAGCCGCTACCGCCGCGATGACACCGGCTTCAACGTTGACGTTGGTCTCGCCGCCGACCTCAATGAAAACGTGACGCTTGGCTTAACCGGCCAGAACCTCATCTCGCGTAATATCGACACCCAGGATGCCATTATTCGTAACGGCAGAACGGGCGAAGTGCGCAACTACAAAGATACCTACCAGATTAGCCCGATCGTCACCGCCGGTGCTGCATGGCATAACGAGCTGGTAACGCTGAGCGCTGACGGCGATCTGACTGAGACCAAAGGCTTTAAGAGCGAGAAGAACTCGCAGTATGTTGGCGTCGGGGCAGAAGTCCGTCCGCTTAACTGGCTGGCAGTGCGTGCTGGTTACCGCGCTGATGTGAAGGGCGATGACAAAGATGTCTTCACCGCCGGTGTTGGCTTCTCGCCGTTCAACCGCGTTCATCTCGATCTGATGGGGCTGGTGGGCGAAGACGAAACCTGGGGTGCCGGCGCGCAGCTTAGCCTGACATTCTAAGGATTAACCGGAGGCGCTACGCCTCCGGTTTTCTACTGCGGTTACTGCTTGTTATGAATGGCAAAGCTGGTCATCAGGTTGCGGTAATCGGGAATATGGTTAGCGAAGAGCGTCCCCAGCCCTTCAACATCATTGCGCCAGTCGCGATGTAATTCACAGGCGACACCAAACCAGGTCATCAACTGCGCGCCAGCCTGCGACATGCGATTCCATGCCGAATGACGCGTAATCTCGTCGAATGTTCCTGACGCATCGGTCACCACAAACACTTCAAATCCCTCTTCCAGCGCCGATAAAGCAGGAAAAGCGACGCACACTTCCGTCACCACACCGGCAATAATCAGCTGCTTTTTGCCTGTGGCTTTAACGGCATTCACAAAATCTTCGTTATCCCAGGCATTGATATTGCCCGGGCGCGCAATGTAAGGCGCATCGGGAAATTGCGCCTTTAGTTCAGGAACGAGTGGGCCATTTGGCCCGGTTTCGAAACTGGTGGTCAAAATGGTGGGAAGCTTAAAATATTTTGCGAGATCGCCTAATGCCAGCACGTTGTTTTTGAATTTGTCGGGATCGATATCCCGCACCAGAGAGAGTAAGCCTGCCTGATGATCAACAAGCAGTACCGCAGCATTATCTTTATCAAGGCGAACATAAGGTGTGGTCATGTTTCAGCTCCTGTCACCCGCAGAGGTGAAGTGAATAGTGCGATTTATTGGAATAGAACTACGCTGACTAACAAAAATGATAGGTCATGGTTAAGTTTTGACCAGCGTGACGGCGCGGGCCTGTTTGCGGATGCGGGCCGCACGCCATCAAATTTAACGCATTTCTCTGTGCTAGAATGGCCGCCCGCGATTTCTGGAGTCGGTTTTTTGCCCGCGCCTGAGGTGGGAGCGATAACGAGAGATTGATTTTAATTGCCCAAAAAATGCACGGTAATCCTGATATGACAAACACCCCTCAAACCTGCGTAACGTCCGCCGATTCGGCTTCTCACTGGCCCGGCCGATTCTCGGTTGCCCCGATGCTCGACTGGACGGACAGGCACTGCCGCTACTTCCTGCGTCTGCTGTCGCGCCACACGCTGCTCTATACCGAGATGGTGACTACCGGGGCGATTATTCATGGCAAAGGCGATTACCTGGCGTACAGCGACGAGGAGCATCCGGTGGCGTTGCAGCTTGGCGGCAGCGATCCGGCGCAGCTGGCTCACTGTGCGAAGCTTGCTGAAGCGCGCGGCTATGATGAAATCAACCTTAACGTCGGCTGCCCCTCTGACCGCGTGCAGAATGGCCGTTTCGGCGCTTGCCTGATGGGTGAAGCGCAGCTGGTAGCGGACTGCATTAAAGCGATGCGCGATGTCGTCTCTATTCCGGTCACGGTCAAAACCCGTATCGGCATTGATGAGCAGGACAGCTATGAATTCCTCTGCGACTTTATTGGCACCGTAGCCGGTAAAGGCGAGTGCGAAAGCTTCACGATCCACGCCCGCAAAGCCTGGCTTTCTGGCCTTAGCCCGAAAGAGAACCGTGAAATTCCGCCGCTCGATTACCCGCGCGTCTATCAGCTAAAACGCGATTTCCCGCACCTGATGATGTCGATCAACGGCGGCATCAAATCGCTGGAAGAGGCGAAAGCGCATCTTGAACATATGGATGGCGTGATGGTCGGGCGCGAAGCCTACCAGAACCCCGGTATCCTCGCGTCGGTGGACAGAGAGATTTTCGGTGTCGATACACCGGATGCCGACCCGGTGACGGTGGTGCGCGCGATGTACCCCTATATTGAGCGCGAACTGAGCCAGGGAGCTTATCTCGGCCATATCACACGCCATATGCTGGGCCTGTTCCAGGGCGTGCCGGGGGCGCGTCAGTGGCGTCGTTACCTGAGTGAAAATGCGCACAAAGCGGGGGCAGATATCAATGTGGTGGAACACGCCCTCAATCTGGTGGCGTCGAAACGCTAAGGCGTGCAGATTTATTGCGCAATCGTGGGATCGGTTAGCAAAGGAGTGAGCGCTTCGTCACAACCTTGAAACATTTCCCCGTGCAGCCTGTTGAAGCAAATAGGATTTAGCGCGTAAATCTGTCACTATTCCGGCGTAACGAATTCATCGCGCTGTACCCTACAATACAGCCGAACTAAAAAAGAAAGGGCTTCCTGCGGGAAGCCCTAATTCTTTCTGCACAATCACTTACGGAATCAGCAGGCTCGATCCCTGAGTGGCCCGGCTCTCCAGCGCTTCATGGGCGCGCTGCGCATCGGCGAGCGCAAACTTCTGGCCCTCAGCCACCTCCACTTTGATTACGCCACTGGCGATCAGCGAGAAGAGCTCATTGCTCGCTTCCTGCAACTCTTCGCGCGTGGTGATGTAACCGTTCAGCGAAGGGCGGGTGGCGTAGAGCGATCCCTTCTGGTTGAGGATGCCCAGATTGACGCCGGTCACCGGCCCGGAGGAGTTGCCGAAGCTGACCATAAGACCGCGGCGGCGCAGACAGTCGAGGGAGGTTTCCCAGGTGTCTTTGCCAACGGAATCGTACACCACGCTCACTTTTTTACCGCCGGTCAGCTCTTTCACTCGCTCAACCACGCTCTCTTCGCTGTAGTTGATCACCTGCCAGGCGCCAGCCTGCTGAGCGCGCTGCGCTTTTTGCGCCGAGCCAACGGTACCAATCAGTTTCGCGCCGAGCGCTTTTGCCCACTGGCAGGCGATCAGGCCAACGCCGCCCGCCGCAGCGTGAAACAGGAACATCTCATTGGGCTTCACTTCATAGGTTTTGCGCAGCAGATAGAAGACGGTCAGCCCTTTCAGGAAGGAGGCGGCGGCTTGTTCAAAGGAGATGGCGTTGGGCAGGACGGCGACTTTATCGGCAGGCACATTGTGCATGGAGCTGTATGCCCCCAGCCCCGATTGCGCGTACACCACGCGGTCGCCAACTTTCACATCCGTGACGCCAGAACCCACTTTACTGACCACGCCGGCGGCTTCGGTTCCCAGCCCACTTGGCAAGCCCGGCGGCGGATAGAGACCGCTGCGGATGTAGGTGTCGATATAGTTAATGCCAATGGCTTTGTTTTCGACCTGCACCTCATTTTCTGCCGGATCGACGGGCGTAAACTCCACAGCCTTTAAGACTTCAGGGCCGCCGTGCTGTTGAAACTCGATTCTTGTCGCCATGCTTCCTCCTGATCTGTGATAATCTCTCAACCCATTCATTACCCGGATAACTCCATTCACTATGGCAGGAAATAAACCCTTCAACAAACAGACTGAGCCCCGCGACCACAAGCTTGAGGGGATGAAAGTGCCTCCGCATTCGATCGAAGCGGAGCAGTCGGTGTTGGGCGGTTTAATGCTGGATAATGAGCGCTGGGATGACGTCGCCGAACGCGTGGTCTCCGAGGATTTTTATACTCGCCAGCATCGCCATATCTTTACGGAAATGCACCGCCTGCAGGAGATGGGCAAACCCATCGACCTGATTACCCTTGCCGAATCGCTGGAGCAGCAAGGCCAGCTCGATATTGTCGGCGGCTTCGCTTATCTCGCTGAACTGTCAAAAAATACGCCAAGTGCGGCGAACATCAGCGCTTATGCCGATATCGTGCGTGAACGTGCGGTAGTGCGCGAGATGATCGCGGTAGCGAATGAGATCGCCAACGCCGGTTTCGATCCGCAGGGCCGCAGCAGTGAAGATCTGCTCGATCTGGCCGAGTCCCGCGTGTTTAAAATCGCCGAAAGCCGCGCCAATAAAGATGAAGGGCCGAAGAACATCGCCGATGTGCTCGAGGCGACGGTGGCGCGTATTGAGCTGCTGTTCCAGCAGCCTCATGACGGCGTGACCGGCGTGAACACCGGCTATGACGATCTGAACAAAAAGACCGCCGGTTTGCAGCCGTCGGATCTGATTATTGTCGCGGCGCGTCCCTCAATGGGTAAAACGACATTTGCGATGAACCTTGTCGAAAATGCGGCGATGTTGCAGGATAAACCGGTGCTTATCTTCAGTCTCGAGATGCCCTCCGAACAGATTATGATGCGTTCACTCGCGTCGCTGTCGCGCGTCGATCAGACCCGTATCCGTACCGGTCAGCTCGACGATGAGGATTGGGCGCGCATCTCCGGCACGATGGGCATTCTGCTGGAAAAACGTAATATCTATATCGATGACTCCTCCGGCCTGACGCCGACGGAAGTGCGCTCTCGTGCGCGGCGTATCGCCCGCGAGCATGGCGGCATTGGCCTGATTATGATCGACTACCTCCAGCTGATGCGTGTGCCGTCGCTGTCGGACAATCGTACGCTGGAAATTGCCGAGATCTCCCGCTCGCTGAAAGCGCTGGCGAAAGAGTTGCAGGTGCCGGTGGTGGCGCTGTCGCAGCTTAACCGCTCGCTGGAGCAGCGCGCCGATAAGCGCCCGGTCAACTCCGACCTGCGTGAATCGGGCTCTATCGAACAGGATGCCGACTTAATCATGTTTATCTACCGTGATGAGGTTTATCACGAAAACAGCGACTTAAAAGGCATCGCTGAAATCATTATTGGTAAGCAGCGTAACGGCCCTATCGGCACGGTACGTCTGACATTCAATGGGCAGTGGTCACGCTTCGATAACTATGCCGGGCCACAATACGACGACGAATAACGTTTCGTTACTCTTCGCGCCGCAGGTGCGTTGAACGCGCCTGCACACGAACGATCGACAAAATTGTTTTTGAGGAAAAACATGCAAGCGGCAACCGTAGTAGTTAACCGCCGCGCTCTGCGACACAATCTGCAACGCCTGCGCGAACTGGCTCCCGCCAGCCGACTGGTTGCGGTCGTGAAAGCGAACGCTTATGGACACGGTCTTCTCGAGACCGCGCGAACGCTCCCCGATGCCGATGCTTTCGGCGTCTCCCGTCTTGAAGAGGCCCTGCACCTGCGCGCAGGGGGCATTACTCAACCGATTCTGTTACTCGAAGGCTTCTTTGCCGCCAGCGATTTAACGTTGGTGGCTGAACATCAGCTACATACGGTGATCCACAGCGTCGAACAGCTTGAAGCCCTGGAAGCCGCCACCCTGAGCGCGCCGGTGGATGTCTGGATGAAGCTCGACACCGGTATGCATCGCCTTGGCGTACACCCTCACGAAGCGGAAGCCTTCTACGCCCGTCTCAGCCAGTGCAAGAATGCGCGCCAGCCGGTGAACATCGTCAGCCACTTTGCCCGCGCTGATGAGCCCGACTGCGGCGCGACCGAGCGCCAGCTCGATCTCTTTACTACCTTTACCGAAGGTAAGCCGGGCATGCGTTCGATTGCCGCTTCGGGCGGCACGCTGCTGTGGCCGCAATCCCACTTCGACTGGGTGCGCCCCGGCATTATCCTCTACGGTGTTTCGCCTCTCGACCATAAACCGTGGGGTAGCGATTTTGGCTTCCAGCCGGTGATGACGCTTACCTCGCAGCTGATTGCCGTGCGCCAGCATGCGGCGGGTGAACCGGTCGGCTATGGCGGCACCTGGCAGAGCGCGCGCGATACCCGTTTAGGGGTGGTGGCGATGGGCTATGGCGACGGCTACCCGCGCGCGGCGCCTTCCGGCACACCGGTGCTGGTCAACGGGCGCGAAGTGCCGATTGTTGGGCGCGTGGCAATGGATATGATTTGCGTCGATCTGGGGCCAGAAGCGCAGGATAAACCCGGCGATCGCGTAGTGCTGTGGGGGGAAGGTTTACCCGTCGAGCGCATCGCGCAGGCAACAAATGTGAGTGCTTACGAACTTATTACACGCCTGACCTCAAGGGCGACCCTTATCTATATCGACTAAAAGGAACGCCCCGTGTCGCCGATGGAAATCGCCGCCTGCCTGGCTTACGCCCTCTCCGTGTGGCTTGCCGCGCGCAACAATGTGCATACGTGGTGGACGGGCATTATCGGCTGCGTGCTCTACGGCTGGGTCTTCTACTCCGTTCAGCTTTACGCGGATGTCACCCTGCAACTCTTCTTTATCGTCAGCAGTATCGCCGGGTGGCTCAACTGGCTGAAGGGCAATCACGGTCAGCAACTGGCGGTGCGCAAAACGCCGCTGCAACATATTGCTTTCCTGCTGGTGGGCGCGGTGATTGTCGCAGGCGGCTATGCCTGGCTACTGCATCGTTTTACCAATGCCTGGTCGCCGTGGCTGGACTCGGCGATTATGGTCTTCAGCATTCTCGCGCAGTTTATGCTGATGGGGCGGCGGCTGGAGAGCTGGTACTTCTGGCTGCTGGTCAACACCATCGCCGTGCCGCTCTATGCGGCGCGCGATCTGTGGCTGACCGCCGGGCTCTATCTGATCTTCTGGTGTAATGCCTGGCACGGGCTTTACCAGTGGCGCAAGGCGCTGGTTAAGCCATGAAACGCTTCGCCAGCGGGCTGATTGTCGGCAAATTCGCGCCGCTGCACTGTGGTCATGAACGGTTAATCAACACCGCGCTGGCGCAGTGCGAACGCCTGTGGCTCATCAGCTACTCCGTGCCAGAACTGCCCGGCTGCGAGCCGGAGAAGCGCGAGCGCTGGCTGCGGACGCGGTTTCCGCAATGTGAGATCCTTGTTCTGACACCGGCGCGCGTGGCGGCGCTGGGTTTAGGCCCGTTACCGCATAACGACGCTGATGGCGATCTGCATCGTCACTATGTTGCGGATATTTGTTTGCAGGTGTTGCGCTGCCAGCCCGACGCGGTCTTTACGGCGGAGGAGTATGGCGATGGCTTCGCCCGCGTGCTGAGCGAACGGTTTTCCCGCCCGGTGACGCATGTGCGGCTAACGCGCGGGCAGGGTGAGGATGCGCCATCCGGGACGCTGATCCGTAGCGATGTCCACCACTGGCGGCAGATGCTGGCCGCGCCCGTCTATCACGACTTTGTTCAGCGCATCTGCCTGCTGGGCGGCGAATCAACGGGCAAAAGTACCCTCAGCGCCGCGCTGGCAGAGGCGCTGGGAACGGCGTATGTGGCCGAGTATGGTCGCGAGCGCTGGGAGGAGCAGGGCGGCGAGTTGGTGTATGACGATATGTTGGCGATTGCACAAACCCAGGTGCAACGGGAAGAGAGCACGCCTGCGGTGCGCTGGCTGGTATGCGATACCTCACCGCTGACGACGCTCTTTTATACGCTGACAATGTTTGGCGAAGCGCCTGCGGCACTCTATGCGCTGGCGCAGCGGCACTATCAGCTGGTGGTGTTGTGCGAGGATGACTTCCCGTTTGTGCAGGATGGCACCCGCCAGGATGAAACTTTCCGCCAGCGCCAGCAGGCCTGGTATCTCGAACAGTTGACCCAACGCGGCGTGCCGTTTATTCGCGTCAGCGGGGCGGTGGCTGAACGCATCGCGCAAGTACGGGCGGCGCTGGGCTGTTAATCCTTATTTCGTTTCCGCTTTACTGCCCCCTCGACCTTGTCCGGCTTCCGGTTTATTGTGGTGTTTCGCCCACTGTAAACCTGGAGAATACACGCGTGTTTCAGAAAGTTGACGCCTATGCCGGCGACCCGATCCTCTCATTGATGGAGAGGTTCAAAGAGGATCCCCGCAGCGACAAAGTTAACCTCAGCATCGGGCTCTATTACGACGAAGAGAGCACAATTCCGCGTTTGCAGGCGGTGGCGGAAGCCGAAGCGCGTCTAAACGCGCAGCCGCATGGCGCGTCGCTCTATCTGCCGATGGAAGGGCTTAACAGCTACCGTCACGCCATCGCGCCGCTGCTGTTTGGTGCCGGCCATACGGTGCTGGAGCAGCAGCGTGTCGCCACCATTCAGACGCTCGGCGGCTCCGGCGCGCTGAAGGTTGGCGCAGACTTTTTGAAACGTTACTTCCCCAACTCCGGCGTCTGGGTCAGCGATCCGACATGGGAAAACCATATCGCGATTTTCGAAGGCGCAGGCTTCGAGGTCTCTACCTACCCGTGGTATGACAACGAAACTAACGGCGTGCGTTTCGCGGCATTCCTCGAAAAATTAAACAGCTTGCCTGAGCAGAGCATTGTTCTGCTGCACCCGTGCTGCCATAACCCGACCGGTGCCGACTTAACGCCTGCGCAGTGGGATGAGGTGGTTGAGGTGCTGAAAGCCCGCACGCTGATCCCGTTCCTCGATATCGCCTATCAGGGCTTTGGCGCAGGGATGGAAGAGGATGCCTATGCGATCCGCGCGATTGCCCACGCCGGGCTGCCTGCACTGGTCAGCAACTCCTTCTCAAAAATCTTCTCCCTCTACGGCGAACGTGTCGGCGGGCTCTCGGTGGTGTGTGAAGATGCCGATGCCGCCGGACGCGTGCTCGGGCAGTTAAAAGCGACAGTGCGCCGCAACTACTCCAGCCCGCCGAATTTCGGCGCGCAGCTGGTGGCGACCGTGCTGAACGATGCCGGGCTGAAGGCGTCATGGCTAGCAGAAGTTGAAGCGATGCGCACCCGCATTAAGGCAATGCGTCAGACGCTGGTTGATGCGCTGAACGCGGCGATGCCGACCGGGGATTTCACCTACCTGCTGAAGCAGCGCGGCATGTTTAGTTATACCGGGCTGAGTGCTGCGCAGGTGGAGCGTCTGCGCGAAGAGTTTGGTATTTACCTCGTTTCCAGCGGCCGTATCTGCGTCGCCGGGCTTAACAACCGCAACGTTCACCGCGTGGCGCAGGCCTTCGCGGCAGTGATGTAAGTATTCACTTACTTCTCTTTTCACCCTCTGCGATCGGGCAGAGGGTGACCCACCAATGCTGGCGGATTTACCAGAAAAAACTTTGTTTCGCCTCGCCCTGCGGTTATGGTCACTCAGGTTTAAGACTATTCACCTCATTTATAAAAACTAAAGCATTAAGAAGCAGGGAAAATTATGCAAAAGTTCAGACACGCGTTCGGCGCGCTCTGCCTGTGGGCGGCCTTTAGCAGCGCGGCGGTTTACGCCTCGGTGCCGACGCCGGTTTCAACGGGCACTAACGTTGCAAAACTCTCTGAGCAGGCCGCGGTACACTGGGTTTCCGTAGCGCAAATCGAAAGCTCGCTGGTTGAACGCCCGCCAATGGCGGTAGGGTTTGATATCGACGATACCGTGCTCTTCTCCAGCCCCGGCTTCTGGCGCGGCAAGAAAACCTGGTCGCCGGATAGCGATGCCTATCTGCACAACCCGGAATTCTGGGAAAAGATGAATAACGGCTGGGATGAGTTCAGCATTCCCAAAGAGGTCGCGCGCCAGCTGATCGCCATGCACGTTAAACGTGGCGATACCATTTTCTTTATCACCGGCCGTAGCCAGACTAAAACCGAGACGGTGAGCAAAACTCTGCAGGATGATTTTCATATTCCCGCTGCCAATATGAACCCGGTGATTTTTGCCGGCGATCAGCCGGGCCAGAACAACAAGGTGCAGTGGCTGAAGGACAAAAAAATCCGCATCTATTACGGCGACTCTGACGGTGACATCACCGCCGCGCGTGAAAGCGAAGCGCGCCCGATCCGCGTGCTGCGCGCCGCGAACTCAACCTACCAACCACTGCCGCAGGCCGGTGCGTTTGGTGAAGAGGTGATTGTCGACTCCGACTATTAATCCAGCGCCCTTTTTTAGAGAAAAAAAGGGCGTCGGGTTTCCCCTTTTGGCTACATGCTGCACACTTACAGAGGTTCATTTTTTGATAAGGAGCAGTTTATGTGGCATCAACAGACGCTTACGCTTAGCCAGAAATCGCGCGGCTTCCACCTGATCACTGATGAGGTGCTGGGGCAGGTTACTGCGCTTAAGAGCGTGAAAACCGGTTTGTTGCACCTGCTGCTTCAGCACACGTCCGCTTCTCTCACCCTGAATGAAAATTGCGATCCCACGGTGCGCCAGGATATGGAGCGCCACTTTTTACGTGCTGTGCCGGACAGCGCGCCCTATGAGCATGATTATGAAGGGCCGGATGATATGCCTGCGCATATCAAATCATCGACGCTTGGCGTGTCGCTGATGCTGCCCGTGCAGAATGGGCGCGTGTTGCTGGGGACATGGCAGGGGATCTGGCTGGGAGAGCATCGCATCCACGGCGGTTCGCGGCGGATTATCGCGACACTACAAGGGGAATAAACGATGACAATTTCGGAGTTACTGCAATATTGCATGGCCAAGCCTGGCGCGGAGCAGAGCGTGCACAGCGACTGGAAAGCGACGCAGATTAAGGTCGCCGACGTGCTGTTTGCGATGGTGAAAGAGATTGAGGATCGCCCGGCGGTCGCGCTGAAAACCAGCCCGGCGCTGGCGGAACTGCTGCGCGATCAGCACAGCGATGTGCGCCCCAGCCGCCATCTGAATAAAGCGCACTGGAGCACGGTCTATCTGGACGGCACTTTGCCAGACTCGCAAATCTACTACCTGGTGGACGCCTCGTATCAGCAGGCGATGGAGCTGGTGCCGGAGGGGATCCGGCAACAGCTCTCCGTCTGACTAGCTGAGCAGCGGTTTCAGGAACCGTGCCGTGTGCGACGCTTCGCATTCGGCGACGGTTTCCGGCGTGCCGGAGACGAGGATCTCGCCGCCGCCGCTGCCGCCTTCTGGCCCCAGGTCGACAATCCAGTCTGCGGTTTTCACCACGTCGAGGTTGTGCTCAATCACCACGATGGTGTTGCCCTGATCGCGCAGCTGATGCAGCACCTCAAGCAGTTGCTGAATATCGGCGAAGTGCAGACCGGTGGTCGGCTCATCAAGAATATAGAGCGTCTGCCCGGTGCCGCGTTTCGACAGCTCACGCGCCAGTTTCACGCGCTGCGCTTCACCACCGGAAAGGGTGGTGGCCGACTGGCCGAGACGAATATAGGTCAGGCCGACATCCATCAGCGTTTGCAGCTTACGCGCCAGCGCCGGAACCGCGTCGAAGAACTCACGCGCTTCTTCAATGGTCATATCCAGCACTTCGTGGATGGTCTTGCCCTTGTATTTAATCTCCAGCGTTTCGCGGTTATAGCGCTTGCCTTTGCACTGGTCGCACGGCACGTAGATATCCGGCAGGAAGTGCATTTCGACTTTGATCACGCCATCGCCCTGGCACGCTTCACAGCGCCCGCCGCGGACGTTAAAGCTGAAGCGACCCGGCGTATAGCCGCGTGAACGGGACTCCGGCACGCCGGCGAAGAGTTCACGCACGGGCGTAAAGACGCCGGTGTAGGTCGCCGGGTTGGAGCGCGGCGTACGGCCAATCGGGCTCTGGTCAATATCGATTACTTTGTCGAAGTGCTCCAGCCCCTGAATATCGCGATAAGGCGCAGGCTCGGCAATCGTCGCGCCGTTAAGCTGGCGCTGGGCGAGCGGGAAGAGCGTATCGTTAATCAGCGTCGATTTGCCGGAGCCGGAAACGCCGGTAATACAGGTAAAGAGGCCGACCGGCAGCGTCAGCGTCACATCCTTCAGGTTGTTGCCGCGTGCGCCACTCAGCTTCAGCACGCGCTGCGGATCGGCTTTCACACGCTCTTTCGGCACTTCAATTTTGCGTTTGCCACTCATGAACTGGCCGGTCAGCGATTCCGGCACCGCCATGATTGCTTCCAGCGGGCCTTCCGCGACCACCTGGCCGCCGTGCACACCGGCACCAGGACCGATATCGATCACGTGATCCGCGGCGCGGATAGCATCTTCGTCGTGCTCAACCACAATCACCGTGTTACCGAGGTTACGCAGGTGCACAAGAGTGCCAAGCAGACGTTCGTTATCGCGCTGGTGCAGGCCGATAGAAGGCTCATCCAGCACGTACATGACGCCGACCAGGCCTGCGCCAATCTGGCTGGCCAGACGAATACGCTGCGCTTCACCGCCGGAGAGGGTCTCTGCCGAGCGGGAAAGCGTCAGGTAGTTCAGGCCGACGTTAACGAGAAATTTCAGACGATCGCCAATCTCTTTGAGCACTTTTTCAGCGATTTTTGCACGCTGACCGGAAAGTTTGAGGTTGGTGAAGAAGTCCATCGCATGACCGATGCTCATATCAGAGATGGTCGGCAGCGGCGTATCTTCAACGTAAACATGGCGCGCTTCGCGACGCAGACGCGTCCCTTCGCAGGTGGCGCAAGGGCGGTTGCTGATAAATTTCGCCAGCTCTTCGCGCACCGCGCTCGATTCGGTCTCTTTGTAGCGGCGCTCCATATTGTGCAGCACGCCTTCAAACGGATGGCGGCGCACGGAGGTGTCGCCGCGATCGTTCATGTATTTGAACTCAATCGACTCTTTGCCGGAACCTGCCAGAATCACTTTCTGCACGTTGGCGCTGAGGCTTTCCCACGGCGCTTCGACGTCGAATTTGTAGTGCTCTGAGAGCGACTTCAGCATCTGGAAATAGTAGAAGTTACGGCGATCCCAGCCGCGGATAGCGCCGCCAGCCAGCGACAGCTCCGGGTTCTGGATCACGCGGTCAGGGTCAAAATATTGCTGAACGCCAAGACCGTCGCAGGTCGGGCAGGCGCCCGCCGGGTTATTGAACGAGAAGAGACGCGGCTCCAGTTCGCGCATGCTGTAGCCGCAAATCGGGCAGGCGAAGTTCGCCGAGAAGAGCAGCTCTTCGGCTTTAGGATCGTCCATATCGGCAACGATGGCCGTACCGCCCGAAAGCTCCAGCGCGGTTTCAAAGGATTCCGCCAGGCGCTGCGTGAGATCGTCGCGCACTTTGAAGCGGTCAATCACCACTTCAATGGTGTGTTTCTTTTGCAGTTCGAGGCTCGGCGGATCGGAGAGATCGCACACTTCGCCGTCGATACGGGCGCGGATATAGCCCTGGCCTGCCAGGTTTTCGAGGGTTTTGGTGTGCTCGCCTTTACGCTCTTTGATCACCGGTGCCAGCAGCATCAGGCGCTTGCCTTCCGGCTGCGACAGCACGTTATCCACCATCTGGCTGACGGTTTGCGCCGCCAGCGGCACGCCGTGATCCGGGCAGCGCGGCTCACCAACGCGTGCGTAAAGCAGGCGCAGGTAATCGTGAATTTCGGTTATGGTGCCGACGGTGGAACGCGGGTTATGCGATGTCGACTTCTGTTCAATAGAGATGGCAGGCGAGAGACCTTCAATGTGGTCAACGTCCGGTTTTTCCATCAACGACAGGAACTGGCGGGCATACGCAGAGAGCGATTCGACGTAGCGACGCTGCCCTTCTGCATAGAGCGTATCGAAAGCCAGCGAGGATTTGCCCGAACCCGACAGCCCGGTGACAACAATCAGTTTGTCGCGAGGGATGACGAGGTTGATGTTTTTGAGATTATGGGTGCGCGCGCCCCGAACTTCTATCTTATCCAATCCATTCACCTTTTACCCGGTGGAACACGTAATGCCCGGTGTGTTTGAAGGACAACCGGCGATCACAAACGGCTAATTATGACACAAATTAACCTGAATGAATATACAGTATAGGAATGCAACTTCCGCGTAAGTGTGTAAAATACGCACTTCGCGGACGATGTCTGGAACCTGCTTCGCAGCTATCAAAATGCTACGTGGAAATGGTACACTCGCGCGTTTACACTACTACGAAACGATTTCAGGAGACACGATCATGGCCAGCAGAGGCGTAAACAAGGTTATTCTCGTCGGTAATCTGGGCCAGGACCCGGAAGTACGCTATATGCCGAGTGGTGGCGCAGTTGCCAACATTACGCTGGCTACGTCCGAATCGTGGCGTGACAAGGCGACTGGCGAGATGAAAGAGCAGACCGAGTGGCACCGCGTTGTGCTGTTCGGCAAGCTGGCGGAAGTTGCCGGTGAGTATCTGCGTAAAGGTTCTCAGGTCTATATCGAAGGCCAGCTGCGCACCCGCAAATGGACCGATCAGTCCGGCCAGGAAAAGTACACGACCGAAGTGGTGGTGAACGTTGGTGGCACCATGCAGATGCTGGGCGGTCGCCAGGGCGGCGGCGGTGCACCGGCAGGTGGCGGCCAGCAGCAGGGCGGTTGGGGTCAGCCTCAGCAGCCGCAGGGCAACAACAACCAGTTCAGCGGCGGCGCGCAGTCTCGTCCGCAGCAGCAGTCTGCCCCGGCACCGTCTAACAACGAACCGCCGATGGATTTCGACGACGATATCCCGTTCTGATTTAGCGCCTTTCTCTGGCGTCGTAATATGAACGAGAAGACCCCGCTCCGGCGGGGTCTTTTGCTTTACACTTTCAGCGAAATCGATTCCAGCGCACGCCACATATGCGCTTTATCCTGCTCAGTCAAATTGTGCTGCTGCACCGTGCGCATAAACTCCTCTTTATCGGCATCGGTCAACTTGCCGCTGGCTTTCAGGCGTTCCGCCACTTTGCGCAGAATACGATCGCTCAGCTCGCTTATCTGTTTTCGCACCTCATCCAGCGGACGCGGCTGCCAGTTTGTCTCCGGTGTCGCCAGCCAGTCGGCACGGTAGCGGTACTGAATCGCTTTCGCGGCATCCATTTGCGCCTGAATAAAGGGCTTCACGCTCTCACCATCCAGCCCCAGCGCCTCGGCGTCGATAACGGCGCGCGCCAGCACTTTCTGCTCCTGTGCCAAATCTTCTATGGCCTGGTGCTGCTGTGCCTTAGCGCCTGCGACATCTTTCATCCATGACAGCCGCTCGTTAATCAGTTTGCCGAGTGAGGCATCGGCCGTGACAGCCGCAGCGGCGGAAAAGCTGAGCGTGGCGAGCATCACCACGGCGGAGTAAAACTTGTAGTCCATAATCACTCTCCGAAGTCGATAGATGGGCGTGTATCTCAAGTTGCAGTGCGCGCTTCCTGTTAAACCACCGTGTCAGGCAAAGGAGCCTCTCACATCCTGTGGCGGCGTGATTATATTAAAAACTTGTAATCACGAAATGAAATTACCGTTTCGTTTTATTACACCGTTAACAATGTCCGCTGGTGCAAGTGCCTGAAATAGCGCACGCTTAAGCGGCCACACTTTTTCGGCAAGCAGGAGGCAAATCGCGATGAAAACCCGGGTCACGCTTATCGTTATCATCACTCTGTTGCTGATGCTTTTTCTCAGCCTTTCACACAGCGATCTGGCAATGGAAATCCGCACTTTCCTGCGCGCACTACTGCGTGCCATGTTCTGATAAATAAAAAACGGTACGAAACAGAGCATACGTATATCTGGCACAATAACTCACTTATCCAGAAAATTCTTTATCACAATAAAATTCGCCAAATAAATAGCAGAATCTTCCTGTCACTTAAATAATGAAATTATCCTGGTAGCCTTTAATATGATTTTCATTGTTTGTACTTTGCACCCGATATTTATCATTCGATCTGCGTGGATCATATTTAAGGGATTATCATGAAAAGCATATTTAAGATGAATAATGTTTTCGCCTCGCTGGCGCTGGCGGGGATGGTGGGCGTGAGCGGCCCTGTATTCGCTAACACCGATTACGCCGATACCATGCCCTCCATTGAAGGCAAAAAATTATTAGTCGGCTACTGGCACAACTGGGATCAGGGTTTTTCCGGCGATTATGAGCAGGGCTACCCGCTGAAGCTGGCATTAAAAGATACGCCGAAAGCCTTTAACGTGGTAATGGCCTCCTTTATGAAGTCGTCAGATGGCAAAAGTATGCCGACTTTTATCCCCTACTACGGCACCGATCAAAGCTTCCGCGCGGAAGTGGCGGCGCTGAATGAGCGCGGCCAGGCGGTGTTGTTATCCCTTGGCGGCGCGGATGCGCATATTGAGCTGCACGAAGCCAATGGCGATACGCAACATTTTGCCGACGAAATTATCCGACTGGTTGATTTATATGGCTTCGACGGTCTGGATATCGATCTCGAACAGAGCGCGATTAAAAAAGCGGATAACGAAACCGTTATTCCGGCGGCGCTGAAAAAAGTGCGTGACCATTATCAACAGCAGGGTAAACACTTTATTATCAGTATGGCGCCAGAAATTCCCTATCTGACCAAAGCGAATCCGCAGTACCAGAAATACATTAACAGCCTCGAAGGGTATTACGACTTTATCGCACCGCAGTTCTATAACCAGGGCGCGTTTGGGATTGGTTTTCAGCCAGACGACACCACGAAAGATGGCTGGTGGGTGAATTACGCGCAGAATGACGACAGCAAAAAATATGAGTTTCTCTACCACTTCAGCAAAGAGATCATTACCGACAAGCACGGCCTCTCTGCGGTAAAAATCCCTTCCAGCAAATTAGTCATCGGCCTGCCGAGTAATGGCGCTGCTGCCGCGACCGGGTTTGTTAAAACCCCGCAGGATGTTTACCGCCTCTTCGCCGATATGGAAAAAGAGGGGCTGCCGCTCAGAGGGTTAATGACCTGGTCCATCAACTGGGATGAGGGCGAAAACGTTAACCATGTGCCTTACAACGGGCAGTTCCGCAAAGCCTACACACAGCTGATCCACGACGGCAGCGTGATTGAGACGCCGGAGAAAGACACCACTGCGCCGGGCGTACCCACAGGGCTGAACGCGCAGGCGACCGCCACCAGCGTGCATCTGACCTGGAAAGCCTCCACCGATAGCGGCTCGGGCGTGGATCACTATGAAGTGTTCCGCAATCAGCAGAAAGTGGCTGATGCCAGCGGTAATACCTATACCGATGACGATCTGACGGCGAACAGTAACTACGCCTACAGCGTAAATGCCATTGATAAGGCGGGGAATAAATCCCTTCTGTCGGCGGTATTAAACGTTATGACAACCGATCACGGTGACGATACGCCGGATCAGCAGAGCTACCCGAAATATGCTGCCGGCCATGCGTATAAAGCCGGAGATATTGTGCTCGGCAGCGACAATCATTTGTATCAGTGCAAACCCTATCCCTACACCGGCTGGTGTGCAGGGCTTGCCAGCGCCTACGCGCCGGGTGCCGGTAGCGCCTGGCAGATGGCCTGGGATAAGGTCGTGAAATAGAGTTGCCTGGAACCGTGCTTCCATGGACGGAGGCACACCCCTGCGCGGTTTTAATCAAATACTCGATCGCAGTTCAGCAAAAGCGCTGCTTGATATTGCCACGGATAGCGGCGGTGATGACGATATCCGCATCGAAGCGGTAAAGATCGTCGGCTTATATCATGGCGAGTATGACGATGCGTTTATTAAAGAGGCGCTGGTTCAGATAATTAATCATGATGCTATTGAAGATGACAGCCTGATTGTCAACTGCATTAATACCCTTACGTTATTAACTGTGAATGAGAAAGAGATCGCCTTTGCGCTGAGCATTATTCAGGGGGACGCTTACATCCTGTTTAAACACGCTGCGTTCTCGCTGATTTGTCAGAATAAACAGCAGTCTGCGGCGCTTGAAGCACTGGAGGTTCTGCTCAAAGATAGTGATTTTTGCCGCCATGCAAAGCGGGAGCTAACATAACTCCCTGCAAATGGCAGTGTCTCTAATAAAGTAATTATTGCTTATAATCAAACAGCGCAGTGATATAACTTTATTATCATCTGGTTAAATGCCGGAATTAAACCCTACTGTTTATCAAGTTATCAATAAGCTCAATATTTTCTTGATATCTGTATATTTCGCGCGAATTTATTTTTCATAATTTTACATTCAGACTTTTTTTACTAATTTAAATCCACAATAAGATTTTCCTTAGGATTATATTTCCGCCGACAGTGCTAGTAGTAAAAGTTCCCGCATCAAACCAGCCAGATTTTGTTCACCGTCTATAAGGGAGTCGCACTGTGAAAAGGTTAAAACCGTTGCTGGCCCGTTCTCTTCCCATCGCCACATTGCGCCAGGATACCCTGGCAGGCGTGGTCGTTTTTCTGGTGGCGCTGCCACTCTGCCTGGGCATCGCCCACGCCAGCGGGCTACCGCCCTTTGTTGGCCTGCTAACCGGGATCATCGGCGGGCTACTGGTCACCGCGCTAAGTCCGTCGCGTTTTGCCGTCAGCGGCCCGGCTGCCGGGCTGGTAACCATTGTCGTGGCTTCGGTGGAGTCGCTCGGCTCCTTCTCCGCTTTTCTCTTCGCACTGGTGCTGGCAGGCGTGCTGCAACTGGCGATGGGCCTGCTGCGCGCCGGGCGGTTTATCGGGCTGGTGCCCGGTAGCGTGATTAAGGGGATGCTGGCGGCGATCGGTTTGTTGCTGATTATGCAGCAGATCCCGGTCGCGCTTGGTGAAGTTGAGGAGAGCGGTTTAGGCCAGCTCTTCAGCGGTGACTTTACCGTTTCGCTGACCTCGTTATTCGTCGCGGCAGGCGGTTTGCTCCTGTTATGGGGATGGGACTCGGCGGCAATGAAGCGGATCAAAAGTCTGAGCTGGATCCCCGGACCGCTAGTGGCGGTGCTGCTCGGCAGCGTGATGGTGATTGCCTTGAGCTACTTTGCGCCGCATCTGCTTCCCGCGTTACCGCGCATCACCCTGCCGGAGTTTGGCTCCCTTAACGATCTGATGGCCGAACTGGAGGGGCCGGACTGGAGCGCCTGGCAAAACCCGGCGGTCTACACGGTCGCGATCACGCTGGCGCTGGTAGCCAGCCTCGAAACCCTGCTCAGCCAGGAGGCGCTGAAGAAGCTGCGCCCGCAGAACCCGCCGCCGTCGCCGGATAAAGAGCTGGTGGCGCAGGGCGCGGGTAACCTGCTCTCAGGCCTGGTGGGCGCAATGCCGATCACCGCAGTGATTGTGCGCAGTTCGGTCAACGTCAGCAACGGCGCGCAAAGTAAGTTCTCGGTGCTGCTGCACGGCGTACTGCTGCTGGTGTGTGGTCTCTGGTTTGGCGAGCTGTTATCGGTGATCCCGCTGGCAAGCCTTGCCGCTGTGCTGCTCTACACCGGCTATAAGCTGGCGACACCGCGCCTCTTTATCGAGCAGTTTCGCGCCGGGTATCAACAGTATGTGCCGTTTCTTACCACCGTCGCGGGGATTATTGTTTTCGGTATGTTGATGGGGATTGCGCTGGGGCTGGCGGTGCAGATGGCGCTTAGCCTCTACCACTGCCATCGCAATGCGTTGCAGCTTGCACGTCGGGGCGATCACTATGTGCTGCGCATTCAGCAGAACCTGACCTTTTTGCATAACCCCCGTCTACAGGCATTACTGGCGAAGATCCCGGAGCGCAGCGTGGTGGTGGTTGAGCATGAGAATGTCGATTACTTCGATCCGGATGTGAAAGCGGTGCTGCGGGAGTTTGCCAAAACCGCGCCGCAGCGCGGAATCGATCTCAACCAGTGGCCTGCCCGCTAAGTAAGTTACTTCCCTGACGGCAGCAGCAGCGGTTGCAGCTGCTGCCACACTGCTGGCGTGGCGGCCCACGCCGTGTTGCCGTTGGTTAAGCCATCATTAGCAAGAAAGTCGTTGTGCCGACCGCCCGCTTCACTGATCAGCACCAGCCCGGCCAGCGCGTCCCAGCTGTGCAGGTGCGCTTCGTAATAGCCGTGCACCAGCCCTGCGGCGACGTGCGCCAGCATCAGCGCACCGGCGCCAAACCGGCGGTGTTCCACGCCCTGATCGAGCAGTTTTTCCAGCGCATCGGTATATTCACGCGGCGCGCGGCGGCTTGAGCGCCCGACGCCGAGTACCACGGCATCCGGCGAGGGTTCTGTCAGGGTCAAGCGGCGATCGTTGAGGAACGCGCCGTGGCCCGCGCGGGCAAAGAAAAACTCTTCGCGATCTGGCGCGTAGATAATGCCAAGCTCGATGCGGTTATCGTGCACCCAGGCGACGGAGATGCACCAGTAATCCATACCAAGAATGAAGTTGGTGGTGCCATCAATCGGGTCGATAACCCATGTTCCCTCGCTGCCCGGCTCCAGCCCGCGCTCTTCGCCAAGCAGGCCGTCCTGCGGGCGCTGTGCCTTCAGCCACTCGCGCAGCTGCGTCTCGACATAAACATCCGCCTGCGAGACAAAATCCTGGCGACCTTTCTGCTCAACGGTCAGCCCTTTATCACGAAGCTGTTTGGCCTCAAGGCCGAGGCGGCGAATCAGCGCGCAGAGCGCGTGGGTAAACTCTTCTGTCATAGATAGCTCTTAGCCAATGCGTGGCGATGTGTGTCGATGAATAAGTTCCACCTTAACCCACTCGACGTGGGAAGGCTGCAACGGATTTTTCGCCCGCTCCAGCAGACGCGTCAGCGCACGGTGGGCGATCTCCGTGGTGTTTTGATGCAGTGTGGTTAACTGGTAGCTGAACTGCCCGCTTTGCGGCGTGTTATCAAAACCGATCAGATGGAAATCGTCCGGTGCCTGCTTGCCGCGCTGGCGCATGCCGTCGAGAAAGCCGCAAGCCAGCTGAGCGTTGGCGCAAAAAATGCCGTCGGGCAGCTCAGCGTCGTGCGCTAGCGCCGCCTGCCAACCGCCCGCATAACCCTCTTCATGCGCCATGATGATCTGCAGCTGCTGCGCCGTATCGACGCCGCCATCCTCTAAAGCCTGGGAGAAGGCCTCGCCCCGGCGGCGTCCCGCCCAGGTTGAGCCGTGAGTATTCAGCCAGCCGAAGCGACGACAGCCCGCGCTAAGCAGCTGTTCTGCTGCCAGCTGCGCCCCGGCGCGGTTATCGGAGCAGACAAAATCGACCAGCGGAATATCGGGGTCGCGGTTGATGCCCACCACCGGGATGTGCAGGTTAACGCACTCATTCACAATCGCTTGTGGAGGCTGGCCGGAGGTGACAATCACCCCCGAGACGCGAAACTGGGTAAAACGGCGCAGCGTGGCAACCAGATCCTGCTCGCCGGAAATCTCGGTGACCAGCGCCTGGTAGCCGCGCCGCTGAATTTCATGCAGCAGCTCCTCCAGCAGGCGGCTGCGAAACGGATCGGCAATACGCGCCACAATCACGCCAATCAGGTGGCTGCGCTGACGGTTTAAGCCCTGGGCAAGGAAATTGACCTGATAGCCCAGCTCCTGTGCGGCACGCAATACCCGCTCTTTCGTGGCGGGCGAGATACTGCCGTTGCTGCTCAGCGCCCGCGAAACCACCGCGCGGGAAACGCCTGCCCGTTTCGCCACATCCTCGGCGGTGACCGTCTGTTTAGCCATAATGGGCCGCCTGCTGGGTGAGAAGGTCAAACTGCCTGCCATCCTCGCTAAGAAACAGCCCCGGATAGGGTGCGCACGCCTCTGCTAATGCCGCAAGGGCAGCATCGTTGCAGTGGTATAAGCCGAGCGCTGGCAGATGCAATTGCTGATAGAGCGCCAGGCAATCGGGAAAGTCGCCATGGGAGGCGTCGCTGCCTAATGCCGTCAACGAGGCGCACTCCTGGAAGGCGAGGTCAGCATTGTGCATCAGGGCGATACTCTCTGCCGTCGGACGACCATCGCCGCTGTAAAAGAGCGCGCACCCATCAGCCTCAATACGCAGCGCGAGATTGGGAATTTCATGGTGGGTAAAGGCGGTGTGGATCTGCCAACCCTGCCAGTTAAACGCGGCTTCGCTGTCGCGCCACTCAATCGGAAAACCCAGTTCTGCCTGCGGCCAGTTTGCCAGGCTTGCCAGCTGCATCAGTACCGGGCGCTGCTCACGCTGCGACCAGATAATCAGCGGTTTACGCCGCTGAAAGCTTTTCCAGTGATTGAGCAGTGCCGTCAGGCCGATGCAGTGATCCGGGTGCACATGGGTAAAGTAGAGGGCGTCAATCTCGTTAATCTCCAGATTTCGCTGCCAGAGCGCGCGCGGAATAGTGGGGCCGCAGTCAATCAACCATTGGCGCCTCTTCCGGTCGATGACCCGAATAGCGGACGTATTTTGCTGCCGCGAAAAGGCGCTCCCGCACCCCAGCACATCTATTTTCATGTCGCCTCGCTAAAAAGCGTTATCACTTAATCAAATTGTCACAAATAGCGGACAAAGTAGGCTCACATCATGTCGCTACAAAGTTGCATTTTTTTTACAAATAAATGAACACGTGTTCATTGCTAAATAAGATGCGCAACAAGGGATCGCCCGTGAGTTATTTGCATATCGATAAACTAAAAATTTCCTATGGCGAGAAAGTGGTACTGCACGATATTCATTTATCCGTCGAAAAGGGTGAAATGATTGCGCTGCTTGGCCCCTCCGGCTGCGGAAAAACGACACTACTCAATGCATTATGCGGTTTTATCCCCGCGCAATCGGGTACGGTGGCAATTAACGATCGGGATATTACGCACCTCACGCCCGAGCAGAGAAATATCACCATGGTGTTCCAGAGTTATGCGCTTTGGCCTCACTTCACCGTGGCACAAAATATTGGTTATGGCCTCAAAGTGCGGCGCTGGAAAAAAGAGAATATCCAGCAGCGGGTACGGGAATTATTACGCATCGTCAATCTTGAACCCTATGCCGAGAGTAAAGTCACGGCCCTTTCCGGCGGCCAGCGTCAGCGTGTTGCCCTCGCCCGTGCGCTGGCGATAGAACCGGACGTGCTGGTGCTCGACGAGCCGTTATCAAACCTTGATGCCAAAGTGCGCCTCAATGTGCGCCATGAGATTAAAGCGCTGCAAAAGCGCCTCGGTTTTACCTCGCTGATTGTGACGCATGACCAGCAAGAGGCGCTGGTGATGGCCGATCGCATTGCGGTGCTCAATCAGGGGCGCATTGAGCAGATTGGCACACCAGAGGCGATCTATCACCACCCGGCCACGCCCTTCGTCGCGGATTTTATGGGGGCCGATAACTGCCTGATTGAACAACAGAGCAGCGATAAACGCCTCTATTTCCGCAGTGCAGATGTCCAGTTGCTGCCCGCAACCGCGCAATACGACTTGCCGCAGGGCCTGGTGCTCGAGGGCGTGGTGGAGGAGAGCGCGTTTCTGGGTCATCACTATCGCCACAGCGTGCGCTGCAACGGGCAGATCCTGCTTGCCGACGCAGAGCGGAGCTGGCCTGCGCAAACGCCGGTAAAACTGCATGTCCCGGCACCGGCGCTGCATCGCTTTGAGACCACTTTTTAATGCCAACCAACAGGGCTTCTTTTAGGGGAAAAACATGTCTGTAACAACGAAACTGGCGGTTATCGCCGCGCTCGGTCTGGGCGCTGTCGCGCAGGGCGCACAAGCTGAAACGGTGCTCAATGTGGCAACGGCAGGCGATCAGAATATGGTGGATTACGTAAAAACGTGGCTTGGGCCGAAGTTTGAAGCCGCACATCCTGGGGTAAAAGTGCAGGTTGTCGGCACCGGCCCGGGCGATGCCGGGTCGAACAAAATCCTCGAAAAGCTGAGCGCACAGCAGGCGAGCGGGGCGAAAAGCTGGGATATCGACGTTGCCGTTGTGCATCAGGCGGTCGGCGGTCAGCTGGTGGAGAAGGGGCTGCTGGAGAAGTATCGCGCAGCCATTAATACCGGTTCGCTGGTCAGCGCCGATAACGCGAAAAATGCGCTGGGCGTCAATGTTGATGGCTATGTGATGCCGATGTTCCTTAGCCAGACGGCGATTGCCTATAACAGCGACCTGGTGAGCACACCGCCGAAATCCTATGACGAGCTGGTGCAGTGGTCGGCGAAAAACCCGAAGGCATTTGGCTATAACGGCATTAAAAACGGCATGTCCGGCGTCAGTTTTGTGGTCGGTTGGATCTACGCCTACGGCACCGATGCCGCGCGCTTGTCGGCGCAACCCTACGATAAAAGCGTTGAAAAGAGTTGGGATCAGGCCTTCGCCAAACTGAAAGCGTTCAACCAGAACGTCACCTTCACACCGGGCAACGCCGGCACACTCGATATGCTGAGCCGGGGCGAGATCGCCATGGGGCCAGTATGGGTTGATATGTTCTACAGCTGGCGGGATCAGGGCAAGCTGCCGCCCTCCATCAAGCTGACGTTAATCGCGCCGGGTATGCCGGGCCAGCCGATGTACTACGTGGTGCCAGCTCACGCGGCGCAGGCCAAACTGGCGCAGGAGTTTATCGCGCTGGCGACCAGCCCGGAGGTGCAGGCGCAGGGGATTGTGAAGCAGTTCAACTGGTATCCGGGCATCGACGCGAAATATGTCAAAGAGAAACTGGATGCGGCGACCTGGCAGAAACTGTTCGCCGAGATCTCACCGGAAACGCTGAGCCGCTACGGTAAAAGCTTCCCCATTAATCAGTACTTTACCGATATCAAAGAGGGCTACGAGCGTCAGGTATCGAACTGATTAACCCCATGCCCGGATCGCCGATCCGGGCGTTTTTGTGACTATTCAGGTTTACCATGCGACATACGATGAAATCCCTTTTGCTGGTTGGCCCGGCAACGCTGACCATCGCGGTTTTGTTTCTCTGGCCGCTCGGCTATTCGCTGATCTCGGCTTTTACCGATGAGACCCATACGTTAACGCTGGCGCACTTTGCGAAGATGTTCTCGCTCTACTCCAGCGATATCCTGTTTACGGTGATCATTGTGCTGGTGTCGCTGGCGATCCTCGCACTGCTGTCGATAACGATTTCCGCCATCATTGTGCTCTCCCCCTGGCAGGGTATTGTCCGGGCGCTCGCTTTTCTCTACCGCCTGCCGCTCTTTATTCCCTTTATCGTTACGGCGCAGATGATGCGTACCTTTCTGGCGAAAAACGGTCTGATGAACAATGCGCTGGTGGCCGCCGGGCTGTTAACGCCGACAGAGACCACCTCGCTGCTCGGCTGGAGCGGGATCATTATTACTTTCGTCTGGAAACAGATGGCCTTCTCAACTCTGCTGATTTGCGGCGCGATGGCAGCAGTAGATCGCAGCCATATTCTGGCAGCGCAAAACCTCGGCGCGTCGCGCGTACGTATTCTGTTCGACATTATTCTGCCGCAGGTTTTACCGACCATCGGCGTGGCGATGGTGCTCTCGACCGTGACGATGATGTCGGTACTTTCGGTACCGTTGATGATTGGCACCGGCACGCCGACCATGATGACGGTGGATATGGCTTTTCGCGTCAACTCGTACGGTGATTACCCGGTCGCCAACGCGATGGGCGTGATCTCTTATCTGATTTGCGCCGCGCTGTCATGGTTCTATTTACGCCATACGTTGCAGGCAAAAGGGGAGCAGGCATGAACCGGTTACGGCAAAAAATTCGCGGCAGCTTTCTTTTACAAACGCTGCTGCTCACCTTTCTGGTGCTGGCGCTGTTCGGGCCGCTGCTTAATTTACTGATCTGGACGGTGGCGGAGAGCTGGTTTTTCCCCCATACGCTGCCGAGCCAGTGGGGGCTGAAGTACTGGAACCAGGTATTTAGCCCCTATAGCGACATCTCCGGTTCACTGGGGGTAAGCGTGCTGATTGCGCTGCTGTCGGTGCTGGTCTGTCTGCTGATTTCGGTGCCGGCGGGTTACGCGCTTGCGCAGCGAGGAATGCCGTGGCGCGCCTTCTTTATGCTGCTCTTTTTGATTCCGCAGGCCTTTCCGAATTTAACGGTCTATATGAATGTGGCGCGGCTTTTTTATCAGTGGGGATTAAACGGCACGATTGCCGGGGTGGTGCTGGTGCACAGCGTGCATGGGTTGATCTACTCAATCTGGATCAGCGTTGCGGCGTTTTCGTCACTCGATCCGCTGCTGGCGAGGGCATCGCGCAATCTGGGTGCCGGGCCGCTCTATACCTTTTTCCACATTACGCTGCCGCAGGCGGCGCCAGGGTTGATTGCGGCGAGTATCTTCGTCTTTCTGGAGTCGCTGGATGAGTTCACCGCCACCTTTTTTGTCGGCGCGCCGGATATCACCACCTTGCCGATCCTGCTCTATACCGCCAGCATGTCCGGGAATTATCAGATCTCGTCGATTACGGCGCTGATCCTGTTAGTGCCGTCGGTGCTCTTTATGCTGGTTATTCAGAAATTTATGCGCCCGGAGATGCTGTCAAAGCTGGGGAAATAGCGCTTTGCTGGGGGGATCATCCGGGCCGGCTGCTTATCAGGTCATCACCATCGGCCACTCTGGCGGTGCGTTGCGGGTCATCTCTTCCCACACCGACGCAAAGTGTTGCCAGATTTTGGCGAAATCCATCACCGACAGGCCAAGCAGGCCGGTGGCAAACCAGCAGGCGGCTGCCAGCCCCATGCCGCTGCTGATCACCGCAAGCCCAAAGTAATCTGAACGGCGAAAACGAATGTTCAGCGTACTGGCCATAAACATTAAAAGTGCGCTCAATAACTGCCAGCGGAACAGCACCACGCTGGTGGTAAGGGTTGCCATCTTACTATCCTCAGGAGAATCAAACACCTGGCGAGCAAAGGCCTGCGCAGCGCGCGAAAGCAGTTGTCCGTCGGGTTAACACAACAATGTAAAAGTGGGGTTCCGCATACACGGAATTTGTGAACTCTATCACATTTGTTGTTTTATTCACCAGTACAAAAAGAGAGCTTTTTTAGTTTTTTAAGTCGGCAAAAAGCGGGTCGCAACATTATCGTCGCCGGGTGAGATCGCGCGCATTAAATATTTGTATTTAACTTACTCTTGCCGGGAAATAAAAAATAAATTTTACATAAGCGCAGCAATAAAACGACAAAATCGCGATAACCGTGGTCATGAGGATGTTCTGATTGTGGAAACGCACCACCTTATAAATTGCCCTGTTTTTCGCCAGATAATTAAGCCTGCTTATATTATTAAGCGTGAGTACATTATGACTTAACTATTAAGCACCGGTTTATGCTATGGCTACTTTTAGCCGGATAATTGAGTGAAAAATAGCCAATGTCGGTACTCTATTACCTATATGGTCACTTCCTCTTATTCCCGGTCGTTTCGCCTTAGGGAACGGCAGGACGAAATATTTAGTTAAATATAAAACCAGGGGCACACTTTTAGTTTGCCTTACGGTGGAATATTCTCAGCATCGTTAAATATCAGGATCCGGAAGAGAAAAGTCAGTTGCTAATGATCAGGGTTTGATGCAACGTAATCACCTGTTTCTAAAAGCCTCCTGCCCAACAATATAAAAGGCACATAAAATGCATGGATTTCGGCGGACATGAAGCTCAGTGTGCCTCATAAAATGCTCAGAATTAGCGGAATGATACTGGTGGTTCTTATCCCGGTAATGATCTCGCTATGGGTTGCGCATATCCATGCCGTAAAAGAGACGCGCACGCACCTGCGCGCATTTGCCCGCCAGGCACTGAATAAAACCGATCTTGTTATCCAGCAGGCAGATAGCGTACGCCGCGCGGCGGAAAACTATCGCGGCACGCCGTGTACGCCGCAACATCGCGACGTGATGCTTAATATTGTTCATGGCAGCCAGTATGTCGCCGATCTTATTTATGCCCAGGGCAACCACTTTTTATGTTCCAGCGCCGTTACCCCCGCGCAATCGTATGCTATTTCACCAGCGGATTATGAAGGGAAGCATGGCACGGCGCTCTATTACTATCGCGACACCCCTTTTTATGCTGGCTATAAAATGGTCTACGTGCAGCGGGGAAATTATGTCGCGGTGATTAACCCGCTGACCTATAGCGATGTGACATCAGACGATCCGCGTTTAGCGTATGGCGTTTACGATACGCGCTCCGGCGGCTTTTTCTCGCTCAGTAAGAATGCGCGCCTGAAGACCTTTGCATCGTTAATCCACCGCCATGATAGCTCCTTCTTACTGGGCGATCGCTTCTATACCATTGCGTATGCACCCTCACGGCCTATCGCCATTATTGTTTCGACGTCGCGCGAAAACTATTTCCACTCCCTTTACCGGCAGGCGGTCTTTACGCTGCCGTTAGGGATGGTCTGTAGTGCGCTGATCTTTTTTATCTGGACGCGAACACGGCGGGAAATTACCTCACCACGCCGCAGGCTCCACCGCGCTTTAACCCGTCGTCAGCTTCGCCTTCATTACCAACCTATTATTGATATTAAAAACGGCACCTGCGTTGGCGCCGAGGCGCTATTGCGCTGGCCAGGTTTTAACGGTCAGGTGATGAGCCCGACGGAGTTTATTCCGCTGGCGGAAAAAGAGGGCATGATTGAGCGCGTGACGGATTATGTCGTCGATGAGGTGTTCAATGATTTAGGGGATTTTCTGGCGGTGGTGCCGAATCTCTATATTTCCATCAACCTGTCGGCCTCTGACTTCCACTCGTCGCGCTTAATTTCGCTGATTGCCAACAAAGCGCGCGACTATGCGGTGCGCGCCGAGCAGATCAAAATTGAAGTGACCGAGCGTGGCTTTATCGATGTGCCAAAAACCACGCCGGTGATCCAGGCGTTTCGCCAGGCGGGGTATGAAGTGGCGATCGATGATTTCGGCACCGGCTACTCCAACCTGCACAACCTCTACTCGCTGAACGTCGATATCCTGAAGATCGACAAATCCTTTATCGACACGCTCTCCACTAACAGCACCAGCCACTTAATTGCGGAACATATTATTGATATGGCGCAGAGCCTGCGGCTGAAGATCATTGCGGAAGGGGTGGAGACGGCAGAGCAGGTCGCCTGGCTGCTTAAGCGCGGCGTGCAGTTTTGCCAGGGGTGGCACTTTGCGAAGGCGCTACCGCCGCAGGAGTTTAAACGTTGGGTGCAGCAGCCGCCTTCGCTAAAGTGAGTTACGCCTGGTGGCGATAGTCGCTTGGCGTACGATCAAACTCGCGGCGGAAGACGCGCGAAAAAGTTTGCTGCGAGACGTAACCCAAATCCATCGCAATATCAAAAATCGGCCGTTTAGTGGTGCGCAGCGCTTCGGCAGCCAGCAGCAGGCGGCGCTGGCGAATGTACTCCCCAAGCGTCTGATGCATCACCGTGCGGAACATCCTCTGTAAGTACCACTTTGAATAGCCTGACTTTCTGGCGACAACATCAATGTTCATTGGTTGGTCGATATGTTCATCAATCCATTCAATCAAGGTCTGAATAATTTGCTGATGGGACATAAAGCTTCCTCTTTCCCGATTCGTCGTTTTGTCTGCGGGCGAGTATAATTCCTCAAGTTAACTTGAGGTAAAGAGGTTTTATGGAAAAGAAAACGCCGCGAATCAAAGCCCTTCTCAGCCCCGGTGAAGTGGCGAAGCGCAGCGGGGTTGCCGTCTCAACGCTGCACTTTTATGAAAGTAAAGGGCTGATAAAAAGTTCGCGCAATGCCGGTAACCAGCGGCGTTATCAGCGTGATGTATTGCGCCATGTGGCGATTATCAAAATCGCGCAGCGTATCGGCATTCCGCTGGCGACCATTGGCGAGGCCTTTGGCGTGCTACCGGAAGGGCACACGCTGAGTAAAAAAGAGTGGAAAGCGCTCTCTTCCCAGTGGCGCGAAGAGCTGGACAGACGTATCCACACGCTGGTCGCTCTGCGCGACGAACTGGATGGCTGTATCGGCTGCGGTTGCCTGTCGCGCAGCGACTGTCCGCTACGCAACCCTGGCGATACGCTGGGCAAACAGGGACCTGGCGCGCGGTTGCTGGAAGATGAGTGAACTTAAAAAAACTAAAGCGCCCGCTGGGGCGCTTTAGTCGTTTTCCGGTCATTGTCTTTCGCTCTATCCCGCATCGAAACGGGAGGGTTTCCCCCGACATCAACACCCCTTGTGTAGCGAGTAAGGTTCCGGTTTGTGCTGACAAAATAAGTATAGTTGTTCATCGCCTCTCTGCTCGTTTTTTAAGCTCTTTCATTATGATTTTTTCGGCGCTTTGCCCGCGCTTCTCTATAGTTAAAACGAATATAAATGCGGGAGAGAGTCATGCTTACAGTGCACCATCTGAATAAATCGCGCTCACAGCGCATCCTCTGGGCGCTGGAAGAGTTGGGCGTTCCCTACAATATCGTGCGTTATGAGCGACAGAAAAATATGCTGGCACCGGACGCGCTGAAAAAGATCCACCCGCTGGGAAAATCGCCAGTGGTGGAGGATAACGGCTTTATCCTCGCCGAATCGGGGGCGATCCTCGAATACCTGCAAGAGACCTACGACACGGAGCAGCGCTTCAAGCCGCACGATGCACAGCAGAAGATCGATTACCGCTTCTGGCTGCACTACGCGGAAGGCTCGCTGATGCCGCTGCTATTAATGAAGCTGGTGGTAGGGCAACTCGGCAAACCGCCGGTGCCGTTCGGTGTGCGCAGCGTCGGCAAGCTTATCGGGAAAGGGATCGAGAATGCTTTTTTAAATAAGCAGCTGGAGACCCACGCGCGCTTTATTGAAGGGGAGCTGGCGCACCGCCCGTGGTTTGCCGGTGATGAACTGAGCATGGCGGATGTGCAGATGAGCTTCCCGGTGTTCGCCCTGCTGTCGCGCGGCGGCATTGAGAATCTGCCCAATCTGCAGGCGTGGAAGAAACGCGTTGAAATGCGGCCAACCTGGAAACGCGCCATTGAACAGGGCGGCCCCTTCTCGCTGCCCGGCGAGTGAGAATGTTCGTAGAATGTTGCAAAGTTGCGCATCGACGATAACGTTTGCGCATCCGGCGGGCAGTTCTTAGCCGCTTTCGGCGATATTTGGCAGAAAGCGGCAAAGTTTGGTTGAAAAGCGGCGTCTAAACGCTGGATAATCGTTTGCCTTTTTTTGACCAACCGTTGGATGCGCGGAGTTAAACGTTTGCTTTTTTGTGACCCCTTGTCACAAAAAAGCACAGGGAGAAGACGTTTGACCGGCAGTGGACTGTCCACCACGCATGCCAACGCACAATAAAATTCTCAGGGGATGTATCTATGTCTACGCCATCTGCGCGTACCGGCAGTTCGCTTGACGCACTGTTCAAAATTTCTGCCCGTGGCAGCACCGTTCGTCAGGAGATTGTGGCCGGTTTAACCACCTTCCTGGCGATGGTTTACTCCGTCATCGTGGTGCCCGGTATGCTGGGCAAAGCCGGTTTCCCGCCGGCTGCCGTCTTCGTTGCCACCTGTCTGGTCGCCGGTGTCGGCTCCATCGTGATGGGGCTGTGGGCCAACCTGCCGCTGGCCATCGGCTGTGCGATTTCACTTACCGCCTTTACCGCGTTCAGCCTGGTGCTGGGCCAGCAGATCAGCGTCCCGGTCGCACTCGGCGCGGTGTTCCTGATGGGTGTGCTGTTTACCGTTATCTCCGCCACCGGCATTCGCAGCTGGATTTTGCGTAACCTGCCGCAGGGCGTTGCGCACGGCACCGGTATTGGTATCGGCCTGTTTCTGCTGCTGATCGCCGCCAACGGCGTTGGCCTTGTGGTTAAAAATCCGATTGATGGTCTGCCGGTTGCCCTTGGCCACTTCGCCAGCTTCCCGGTGATCATGTCGCTGATTGGCCTGGCGGTGATTATCGGTCTGGAGAAGCTAAAAGTGCCGGGCGGCATTCTGCTGACCATCATCGGCATCTCCGTTGTCGGCCTGATTTTCGACCCGACCGTGCACTTCTCCGGTATTTTCGCCATGCCATCCCTGAGCGATGACAAAGGCAACTCGCTGATCGGCAGCCTCGATATTATGGGCGCGCTCAACCCGGTGGTGCTGCCAAGCGTGCTGGCGCTGGTGATGACGGCGGTGTTTGACGCCACCGGCACCATCCGCGCGGTCGCAGGGCAGGCGAACCTGCTGGATAAAGATGGGCAGATTATCGATGGCGGTAAAGCGCTGACCACCGACTCCCTGAGCAGCGTCTTCTCTGGTCTGGTTGGCGCGGCGCCGGCTGCGGTCTATATCGAATCGGCGGCGGGCACCGCAGCGGGCGGCAAAACCGGCCTGACGGCGATCACCGTCGGCGTGCTGTTTATGCTGATCCTGTTCCTCTCTCCGCTCTCCTACCTGGTGCCGGCGTACGCCACCGCACCGGCGCTGATGTATGTTGGCCTGCTGATGCTGAGCAACGTGGCGAAAATCGACTTCGCCGACTTCGTTGACGCCATGTCTGGCCTCATTACCGCCGTGTTTATCGTGCTGACCTGTAACATCGTGACCGGCATTATGATCGGCTTCGCTTCGCTGGTGATTGGCCGCGTGGTGTCCGGTGAATGGCGCAAGCTGAACATCGGCACCGTGGTGATCGCTATCGCGCTGGTAGCGTTTTATGCCGGCGGCTGGGCTATCTAATCATTAAACATTCGGACAATGGGCAACTTCGGTTGCCCATTTTTTTGCCCACAGCCCGGTTGCTTTGCGTTAAGCTGAAAGGCCCCGTCTCAGGTCTGATGCGGGTATAACAACACACTGCAAACAGGGAACGCATGGAAATCTTCTTTACCATTCTCATCATGACCCTTGTGGTATCGCTCTCCGGTGTTATCACTCGAGTTCTGCCGTTTCAAATCCCCTTACCGCTGATGCAGATCGCCATCGGCGCGTTACTCGCCTTACCGACCTTCGGTTTGCACGTTGAGTTCGACCCGGAACTCTTCCTCGTGCTCTTCATTCCGCCGCTGCTCTTTGCCGACGGCTGGAAAACGCCGACGCGCGAATTCCTTGAGCACGGGCGCGAGATATTTGGCCTCGCGCTGGCACTGGTGCTGGTCACCGTGGTGGGTATCGGCTTCTTAATTTACTGGATGGTGCCGGGCATTCCGCTGGTGCCGGCCTTTGCGCTGGCCGCGGTGCTGTCGCCAACCGATGCGGTGGCGCTCTCCGGCATCGTCGGGGAAGGGCGCATCCCGAAAAAGATCATGGGCATCCTGCAGGGTGAGGCGCTGATGAATGACGCCTCCGGCCTGGTGTCGCTGAAGTTCGCGGTCGCCGTAGCGATGGGCACGATGGTCTTTACCGTCGGCGGCGCCACGGTCGAGTTCTTCAAAGTGGCGATTGGCGGCCTGCTGGCCGGCTTCGCCGTCAGCTGGCTCTATGGCCGTTCGCTGCGTTTCCTCAGCCGCTGGGGCGGGGACGAACCGGCCACGCAAATCGTGCTGCTGTTCCTGCTGCCGTTCGCCTCTTACCTGATTGCCGAGCATATCGGCTTCTCCGGCATTCTTGCCGCCGTCGCCGCCGGGATGACCATTACACGCTCCGGCGTGATGCGCAGCGCGCCGCTGGCGATGCGCCTGCGCGCAAACAGCACCTGGTCGATGCTGGAGTTTGTCTTTAACGGCATGGTGTTCCTGCTGTTGGGCCTGCAACTGCCGGGTATTCTGGAGTCCTCGCTGGTGGCGGCAGAAGCCGATCCGAACGTTGAAACCTGGATGCTGTTTACCGATATCCTGCTGATTTACGCCGCGCTGATGCTGGTGCGTTTTGGCTGGCTGTGGGTGATGAAGAACTTCAGCCGTCGCTTCCTGACCAACAAGCCGATGGAGTTTGGCGCATGGAGCACCCGCGAGCTGCTGATTGCCACCTTTGCCGGTGTGCGCGGGGCGATTACCCTCGCCGGTGTGCTGTCGATTCCGCTTCTGCTGCCGACCGGCGATGTCTTCCCGGCGCGTTATGAGCTGGTGTTCCTCGCCGCCGGGGTGATCCTCTTTTCACTGTTTGTCGGCGTGATTGCCCTGCCGATGCTGTTGCAGCGTATCGAAGTGCGTGACCACGCCCAGCAACAGAAAGAGGAGCGCATGGCGCGCGCGGCGACCGCCGATGTGGCGATTGTGGCGATCCAGAAGATGGAAGAGCGCCTGGCAGCGGATACCGAAGAGAATATCGATACCCAGCTGCTGACAGAGGTGAGTTCGCGGGTGATTGGTAACCTGCGCCGCCGCGCCGATGGGCGCAATGATGTGGAAAACACGTTGCAGGAAGAGAACCTCGAACGCCGCTTCCGCCTGGCGGCGCTGCGCTCGGAGCGTGCCGAGCTTTATCACCTGCGCGCCACGCGGCAGATCAGTAACGAGACGCTGCAAAAGATGCTGCACGACCTCGATCTGCTGGAAGCGCTGCTGATCGAGGACAAGTAAGCAAGACAGCAATGCCGGATGGCGGCTGCGCCTTATCCGGCCTACAAAACCGTAGGCATGATGCCAATCCGTAGGCCTGATAAGCGCAGCGCCATCAAAACCGCAGGCATGATGCCAATCCGTAGGCCTGATAAGCGTAGCGCCATCAGGCATTCAACGGCTCCAATGCCTCTCTTTATGCGTGGTGCGTCGCCTTCTTCAACCGCGCGACCAACTCAAACTCGTTGAAATTGACCGGCCGCTGCTGCTGGAGGGAGATATTGCCCGCAATGCCGGTCAATATCGACATCGCCCCCGCACGGTGATCGGCTGCGCGTTGCAATGGATCATGCTCCGGTGTGCCAAACAGATCCGCCAGCATCGCGTTATCTCCGCCGCCATGCCCGCCTTCGCCGAGGGTAAACTCCGCTTTCCACGGCGCGGCAAACATCGGGAAAACGGTGATATCACACGAGGTCAGGCTCCCCTCATTCGCGCGCTCGCCGCCCGCGTTCACATAGGATTTCTCGACGATTTTCATCTCCAGCCGCCCGAGGCTGCCGTTAAACACCACGTTCAGACCTTCCCACGGCAGATAGGTATTCAGCGAGTAGGTCAGCTGGCACTGATTCTGGTACTTCACCAGCACCGACATCGTATCCTCGATGGTGATGCCATCGCTAAACACGCTCTGATCGCGCCAGTAGTTATCCTCATGTTCCGCATCAAGATAGAGCGCTTTTAACTGCGGGTTGTCGGCCATATGCAGCGCAAACGGATCGTCCTGGGCAGCGGCATAGCCGTGCGCGCGCGGGTAGAAGTGCGTCACGCCGCGCTTCTCGGCGTTCTCTTTACCGTAGAAGCGCAGGCCGCCCTCGGCATACACTCGCAGCGGATAACTATCGAGCCAGAAGTTCATCAGATCAAAATGGTGAGTCGATTTATGCACCAGCAGGCCGCCGCTGTTGCGCTTCTCCCGGTGCCAGCGGCGGAAGTAGTCCGCGCCATGTTCGGTATTGAGCAGCCACTCAAAATGCACCGAGTAAACCTCGCCGATGGTGTTATTCATCAGCAGTTCACGCACTTTGCTGTGGTGCGGCGCATAGCGATAGTTGAAGGCCACGCGCACGGTTTTGCCAGTCTCTTCAATGGCATCAAGAATACGCAGCGCGCGCGTCTCGTCGATGGTCATCGGTTTTTCGGTGATCACATCACAGCCCGCGCGCAGGGCACGCACGATATAGTCATCGTGGGTTCTGTCCATGGTGGTGACGATAATCGTATCGGGCTGCGTTTCGCGGATCATCGCCTCAAACTGCGCAGCAAGCCATGTGGGAACAGAAGCCGCGCCCTCCTGCATTAATAGCTGGTTGGCGTAATCCATCCGCGTCTGGTTGGTATCGCAGAACGCCACCATGCGGGCATTCTCTCTCCACTGGCCGCCAATGGCGGAAATATACAACCCGGCACGCCCGCCCGTGCCCACTAACGCATAGCTCTTCATCGCATCCTCTCTTATGAATTGACCTGCTGAATTAATGGAACGTTGTTTCAATTCGATGAGGTTACTGTAGCGCGATGGCGAAATATGCCTATGGCAGAGAGGGGAAAGTGTGATCCCCGGCCAAAAGTGGCCGGGGAGTAGGGGGAGGTTAGTGCGCGCGGCCCTGCTCGATACCGACGCCGGTTTGTGAGCGGATAAACTGGGCGCGGAACAGCTCGCGCTCGCGTTTGCCCGCTTCGGTATTGTCGGTCGCCGAGAAGACCCAGATGCCGATAAAGGCCACGGCAATGGAGAAGAGCGCCGGGTATTCATACGGGAAGACCGGTGCGGCATGGCCGAGGATCTGCACCCAAATAGTCGGGCCGAGTACCATCAAAATCACCGCCGTCAGCAGGCCGAGCCAGCCGCCAATCATCGCCCCGCGGGTGGTCAGTTTCGACCAGTACATCGACAGCAGGATAATCGGGAAGTTACAGCTTGCGGCGATAGAGAAGGCCAGCCCCACCATAAAGGCGATGTTCTGATTCTCGAACAGAATGCCCAGCAGGATAGCCACCACGCCGAGGATCAGCACGGTGATTTTCGACACCCGCAGCTCCTGGCGCTCCGTCGCCCCTTTGCGGAAGACGTTGGCGTAGAGATCGTGCGACACCGCCGAAGCGCCCGCCAGCGTCAGGCCTGCGACCACCGCCAGAATGGTGGCGAAGGCGACGGCAGAGATAAAGCCGAGGAACAGGTTGCCACCCACGGCATCGGCGAGGTGCACCGCCGCCATGTTGTTGCCGCCGATCAGCGCGCCCGCCGCATCTTTAAACGCCGGGTTCGCGCCGACCAGCATGATGGCACCAAAACCGATGATAAAGGTCAGGATGTAGAAGTAGCCCATAAAGCCGGTGGCGTAGAGCACGCTTTTACGCGCTTCCCGCGCATCGCTGACGGTAAAGAAGCGCATCAAAATATGCGGTAAACCGGCAGTACCGAACATCAGCCCAAGGCCTAACGACAGCGCCGATATCGGATCTTTCACCAGCCCCCCAGGACTCATGATTGCATCGCCTTTCGGGTGCACCGCCATCGCTTCGCTAAACAGGTTATTGAAGCTGAAGCCGACATGTTTCATCACCATAAAGGCCATAAAGCTGGCACCGAACAGCAGCAGCACGGCTTTGATGATCTGCACCCAGGTGGTGGCGAGCATGCCGCCGAACAGCACATACATCACCATCAGCACGCCAACCAGCACCACCGCGATATGGTAGTTCAGGCCGAACAGCAGCTGGATAAGCTTGCCCGCACCGACCATCTGCGCGATGAGATAGAGCGCCACCACCACCAGCGAACCGCAGGCAGAGAGAATACGAATCGGCCCCTGCTTCAGGCGATAGGAGGCGACATCGGCAAAGGTGTAGCGCCCGAGGTTACGCAGCCGTTCGGCAATCAGGAAGAGGATGATTGGCCAGCCGACGAGGAAGCCGAGGGAGTAGATCAGCCCGTCGTAGCCAGAGGTGTAGACCAGCGCCGAGATACCGAGGAACGAGGCGGCAGACATAAAGTCACCGGCAATCGCCAGCCCATTCTGGAAACCGGTGATATTGCCGCCCGCCGTATAGTAATCGTTGCGCGAGCGGACGCGTTTTGAAGCCCAGTAGGTGATGTAGAGGGTCAGCAAGACGAAAATCAGGAACATGATAATCGCCTGCCAGTTGGTCGGCTGGCGTTGTACCGCGCCGGTAATGGCATCAGCGGCATTTGCCGCCAGCGGAAGTGTGGCGGCAAGCGCCGTCAGGACTCTCTTCATGGCGCTTTTACCTCGCTCAGTACCGCCCGGGTCAACCGTTCAAACTCACTGTTGGCGCGCCAGACATAGACCGCTGTCAGCACGAACGAAATCAAAATCACGCCGATACCAATCGGGATGCCGCGCGTGACGGTGGTGCCCGCATGCAGCGGCGTGCCAAGCCAGTGTGGGGCAAAAGCGATAAGCATGATAAAGCCGACGTAGATAATCAGCATGATGATGGATAAGAGAAAGGCAAACCGTTGCCGTTTTTCAACTAACTCCCTGAAATGCGCACTGTTTTCTATCTGCTGATAAAGGTCGTTCATCGCAGGTCTCCAGAGGTTTATAGGGGCTTTCTTTGCCGGATGGCGACGTAACGCCTCTTATCCGGCCTACAACCCGCACGGGCTTATGTAGGCCGGATAAGGCGTCAGCCGCCATCCGGCGTAATGATTATCTTCAAAGCCAGCCGGATAACGACGTCCAGCGCATCCGGCCCAGGGTTACGACGGCATCGTAATGGACTGCTTCTCTTCGAGCAGTTTCTCCACTACGCCCGGATCGGCGAGGGTTGAGGTATCGCCGAGGTTGCTGGTATCGCCGGCGGCAATCTTGCGCAAAATGCGGCGCATGATCTTGCCGGAGCGGGTTTTTGGCAGCGAGTCGGTCCAGTGCAGCACATCCGGCGTCGCCAGCGGGCCAATCTCTTTACGCACCCAGTTCCGCACATCGGTATAGAGCTCTGGCGACGGCTCTTCGCCGTGGTTGAGCGTCACGTAAGCGTAGATCGCCTGGCCTTTGATATTGTGCGGAATACCGACCACCGCCGCTTCGGCGATTTTCGGGTGCGACACCAGCGCCGACTCAATTTCCGCCGTGCCGAGACGGTGGCCGGAGACGTTGAGCACATCGTCCACGCGCCCGGTGATCCAGTAGTAGCCATCCTCATCCCGGCGCGCGCCGTCGCCGCTGAAGTACATATTTTTAAAGGTGGAGAAGTAGGTCTGCTCGAAGCGGTCGTGATCGCCAAACAGCGTCCGCGCCTGGCCTGGCCACGAGTCGGTGATCACCAGGTTGCCTTCGGTCGCGCCCTCAAGCGCGTTACCTTCGTTATCAACCAGCGCAGGCTGTACGCCAAAGAAGGGGCGCGTGGCCGAACCGGCCTTCAACTGGGTCGCGCCAGGCAGCGGGGTGATCATAAAACCGCCGGTTTCCGTCTGCCACCAGGTATCCATCACCGGGCATTTGCCATTACCGATTTTCGACCAGTACCACTCCCAGGCTTCCGGGTTGATTGGCTCGCCGACGGAACCCAAAATGCGCAGCGAAGAGCGGTCGGTGCCGGTAATCGCTTTATCTCCTTCCGCCATCAGGGCGCGGATCGCCGTCGGCGCGGTGTAGAGGATATTGACCTTATGCTTATCCACCACCTGGCTCATGCGCGCCGGGGTCGGCCAGTTCGGCACCCCCTCAAACATCAGCGTGATGGCACCACAGGCCAGCGGGCCGTAGAGCAGGTAGCTGTGGCCGGTGACCCAGCCAACATCCGCCGTACACCAGTAGACGTCGCCCGGATGGTAATCAAAAACATATTTAAAGGTGGTTGCCGCATAGACCAGATAGCCGCCGGTGGTGTGCAGGACGCCTTTTGGTTTGCCGGTCGAACCGGAGGTGTAGAGGATAAAGAGCGGATCTTCCGCGCCCACTTCCACAGGCTGATGCTCATCGCGGGCAGTCGCGGTTAAATCGCTCCACCAGAGATCGCGCCCTTCATGCCACTCGATATTGCCGCCGGTGCGCTTGAATACCACCACATGTTCAACGCTCTTCACGTTGGGGTTTTTCAGCGCGTCATCGACGTTCTTCTTCAGCGGGATGGCGCGCCCGGCGCGGACGCCCTCATCGGCGGTGATCACTAAGCGCGAGCTGGAGTCGATAATGCGTCCGGCAACCGCCTCCGGCGAGAAACCGCCAAAAATCACCGAGTGAACTGCGCCAATACGCGCGCAGGCGAGCATCGCCACCGCCGCTTCCGGCACCATCGGCATATAGATCGCTACCACATCGCCTTTTTTAATGCCCAGATCCACCAGCACGTTGGCAAAGCGGCAGACATCGCGGTGCAGTTCGCGGTAGGTAATGGTTTTGCTCTGGCTGGCGTCATCGCCTTCCCAGATAATCGCCGGCTGGTCGCCGCGCTCGGCGAGATGGCGATCGAGACAGTTCGCGGCCAGGTTCAGGGTGCCATCCTGATACCAGTTGATGGAGATATTGCCGGGCGCGAAAGAGGTGTTCTTAACGGTGGTGTAGGGTTTCATCCAGTCGAGGATTTTGCCCTCTTCGCCCCAGAAGGTCTCCGGGTCGCTAACGGACTGCTGATATTTGGCTTCATACTGCTGTGGATCGATCAGGCAACGCTCCGCAATGTTCGCGGGAATATCGTGTTTATGTATTTGGCTCATGGCGGTTGCTCTCCTTGTAAGATGTTAATAATATGTCACAAGAACGTTAATTGTAGGGCCTTTGCCTGCTTTGTTTATTATTTGCGCGATAGATCACGCATTAGGCAACGCAACTGCAAATTGGCAAAACCGTTTGTGCCGCACCTGAAAGGCGCTAAAAAGCACGCGGAGAGAGAAATTTCCTTCATAACAGTACGTTATGGAATAAGGCGATTTGATTACCGTGCTATTCGCTGGATAAAAGGTGAACAAGCGTAAGCACCTGAAAATAAACCACTGAATCAATAGGCTCTTAATAATTGTTGTCATGGATTATTCACTCTTTAAATAGAAAATCGCAGTGGAAATTTCGGTGTGGGATCGGTTGTACGACATTTCTGATGATTAAAAAGTGCGCAACCGAACAATTTCAGTGTATTAATTTCCAAAGTTAAATATTGGAATTACGCAGAGTGAAAAGTTTTCTATAACAAGTAGTTATTTTTCATAACTGGAATAAAAGACGGTTTTTCCTTAAAAAATCAGTCAAACCCCCTCCCGCTATAGGGTTGCGCGTTACACCTTGCAAATGGTACTGATAATGCGCGTTAAAAACCCCCGCAATACCGTGCAACGCAAATCATACCCTTTCAGTATGTGTCGTTCCTGTGCATGGAATGGCGCTTCATTGAGGATGTCTGTAGTGATGAAAAATATGAAAATCAGCCTGGCCTGGCAGATATTGCTGGCTCTGGTGCTGGGTATTCTTCTGGGTAGTTACTTGCATTATCAGAGCGATAGCCGCGAATGGCTGATTGCGAATTTCCTGTCTCCGGCGGGCGATATCTTTATTCATCTGATCAAAATGATCGTGGTGCCGATTGTGATCTCCACGCTGGTGGTGGGTATTGCAGGCGTTGGCGACGCGAAGCAGCTTGGTCGAATCGGCGCGAAAACCATTATCTATTTCGAAGTGATCACTACGGTTGCGATTGTGCTCGGCATTACGCTGGCCAACGTCTTCCAGCCGGGCGCGGGCATTGATATGTCGCAGCTGGCCACGGTGGATATTTCGAAATACCAAAGCACCACTGCGGACGTGCAGAGCCACGCTCACGGTCTGATGGGAACCATCCTGTCACTGGTGCCGACCAACATTATCGCGTCGATGGCGAAAGGCGACATGCTGCCGATTATCTTCTTCTCGGTGCTGTTTGGCCTGGGTCTCTCGTCGCTGCCGGCGACGCACCGCGAGCCGCTGGTAACCGTCTTCCGCTCCATTTCCGAAACCATGTTTAAAGTCACCCATATGGTGATGCGTTACGCGCCGGTTGGCGTCTTCGCGCTGATTTCGGTGACGGTCGCCAACTTTGGTTTCGCCTCGCTCTGGCCGCTGGCGAAGCTGGTGATCCTCGTTTATGTCGCGATTATCTTCTTTGCGCTGGTGGTGTTAGGTCTGGTGGCGCGCGTCTGCGGGCTGAGCGTCTGGACCCTAATCCGCATCCTGAAGGATGAGCTGATTCTGGCTTACTCCACCGCCAGCTCGGAAAGCGTGCTGCCGCGCATTATCGAAAAGATGGAAGCCTACGGCGCGCCGCCGTCGATCACCAGTTTCGTGGTGCCGACCGGTTACTCCTTTAACCTCGACGGCTCGACGCTTTACCAGAGCATCGCGGCAATCTTTATCGCCCAGCTTTATGGTATCGACCTGTCGCTGTGGCAGGAGATCGTCCTCGTGCTGACGCTGATGGTGACCTCGAAAGGCATCGCCGGTGTGCCGGGCGTGTCGTTTGTGGTGCTGCTGGCGACCCTTGGTAGCGTCGGTATTCCGCTGGAAGGGCTGGCGTTTATCGCCGGTGTTGACCGTATCCTCGATATGGCGCGTACCGCGCTGAACGTGGTCGGCAACGCGCTGGCGGTGCTGGTGATCGCCAAGTGGGAACACCAGTTTGACCGCAAAAAAGCGCAGGCCTACGAGCGCGAAATGCTGGGCAAATTTGATAAAACCGCCGGGCAGTAACCGGCACAGGCTCCCCGGCGACACGTGTGTCGGGGAGCGTTTCTTTCCTTTGCTGTCGCGAAAACGACGCGCCTCTCATTTCTCCACCTCCCTCTCTCCAACTTATTGACACCCTTTATGTAAATGCCATGCTGATGCCTTCGAACCGGCATAAGGATGGACGCAAGTATGGTTTCGCATAAACCCGATGATGAGCAGAGCGACGCCGCTTATCGCCGCGTGCGGCTGGAGGATATCTCCACCCGCTGCGGCACGTCGCTTAGCACCGTTTCGCGTGCGCTCTCGGGCGAGAAGGGGGTAAGCGAGACGCTGCGCGCCCGCATTCAGGAGGTCGCTCGCGCCATGCGTTACACACCGGCCCAGGAGATTGGCGGCACGCGTATTGTGCTGGCGGTGTCGCAGGCGGCGATGCTCGATTACAACCGCTATCAGTTCAGCTGGTATGTACTGCAAGGGTTAAAAGAGCGGGCAAAAGTGCTCGGCGTCGAGCTGACGACCCATGCCCTGAGCGGCCAGGATGACCCGGCCTTGCAGGCGCTGCTGAGCGAACCCGACATCGGCGGCGTGCTGGCATTAACGGTGGATGACCCCGGTTTTCTCACCGCCGTGGCCGGGCTGCGCAAACCGGCGGTGCTGGTCAATAGCGAAGATCCGCTGATGCGCCTCTCCAGCGTGCTGCCCTGCAACCGCTCTGCCACCCGCATGGCCTGCGACTATCTAATTGCCCACGGGCACCAGCATATTCTGTTTCTCACCCATCCTGGTCGACGCACCATTACGCAGCGGGAAGAGGGGTGGCGGGAGGCGATGCGCGATGCGCACCTCTCCTGCGACGAGGGCGATATTATCACCGTGACCGACTGGCTGCCGGAGCTGGCCGAGCAGGCGGTGATGGCGTGGTTTGCGAAGGGGAAACACCCGCATACCGCAATTCTGTGTGCCAATGATTCGCTGGCGCTGGGGGCGATGCAGGGGCTGACAAAACTGGGCATCGGCGTGCCGGAGGCGGTGTCGGTGGTCGGCATGAACGATCTGCCGCAGGCGGAGTTTGCTTCCCCGGCGCTGACCACGGTGCATCTGCCGGTGCAGGAGATGGGCACCCTCGCGCTCGAGCTGTTGCAGGATATGATTGCCGGCAGCGTTGAAACCCCGCGGCGGATTGAGCTGGCCTGCACGATGGTTGAGCGTCAGTCGGTAGCAAAACGGGGCGCCGAAGCGTCCCCGTTTTAAGCGCGAGCGGGTTAATCGAATTTCGCCCGCTCCATTTTTGGCACCAATAGCAGGTACATCACGCCCCAGGCGACCAGATAGGCGACAGAGCTGATGGCAAACAGCGCCCAGTAATTGCCAGAAGATTCCAGCACGGCACCAATAACCGTTGAGAAAATCACGCTGCCGATCATGCCGAAGGTGCTGCCAATCCCGACCACAGAGCCGACCGCCGCGTTGGGGAAGAGGTCGGAAACGGAGGTCAAAATATTCGCCGACCAGCCCTGATGCGCCGCTGCCGCCAGACCGACCAGCGCCACCGCTGCCCACAGATTATCGACCTGGGTGGCGGCAAAAATCGGCGTCACCAGGCAGGCGCAAATCAGCATCGTGGTTTTACGCGCTTTCGCTGCGCTAAAGCCCATATTCATCAGCTTGCCCGGCAACCAGCCCGCGCCGAGACTGCCGACAATCGCAAACAGATAGATCACGATCAGCGGTAAACCTAAGCCCTCCATATTCAGCCCGCGTGATTCGTTAAGCCACTTCGGCAGCCAGAAGAGGAAGAACCACCAGATCGGGTCGGTCAGCATCTTGCCGAGGGCAAACGCCCACAGCTGGCGATACTTCAGCAACTGCGTCCATTTGATGGCGGAGACGTTCACCGCCTCCTCTTTGTCCTGGCGGATCCACGTCAGCTCTTCCTGGGTGGCTTTATCGCTCGCTTTACCAAAGGCTAAAAACCACGGGATCAGCCAGACAAAGCCGACGCCGCCGAGGATCAGAAACGCGCCGTGCCAGCCGTAGTGAATGGCGATAAAGGGGATCAATGCCGGTGAGATCACCACGCCAATGTTGACCGCCACGCCAAGAATACCGGTGGCCAGCGTGCGCTCTTTTTTCGGGAACCAGTCGGAGATCACTTTCATCGCCGCCGGGAAGTTAGCCGCTTCACCCAGCCCCAAAATCACGCGCACAATCATAAAACCGACCACGGTGCCGACCACCGCGTGCAGCATGGCGGCGGCGCTCCACACCACCATGGCGATGGCGTAGCTGATGCGGGTGCCGAGCTTGTCGATAATGCGCCCGCACACCAGCGTGCCGATGCCGTAAGCAATGGTGAAGGCATTCACCAGCCAGCTATATTCGATCTGCGTCCAGCCGATATCCTTTTGCAGCATCGGTGCCAGCAGGCCGAGGATCTGCCGGTCCATATAGTTGACCGTGGTGGCAAACACCAGCATTGAGCAGATCACCCATCGGTAGTTGCTTTTCGGCTTCGCCACCGCCCGGGCGGGGTTGTGGATCGCATTCGGGTTAACGTCGTTTTGCGCCGCCGCCTGTGGGCTGCGCGCCTTATCAATTTGCGTTTCCATAAACTGTCTCCCGACCCGCACGGTCGCCCGCCGGGTCGTTACGCGCCAGAGGGATTAGAGAGTGAGTTCGCGGCTTTCGCCATCAACGGTCCACGTCGCCGGGTCGAGTGTGCGCCCCTGCGCCTGCACGCGTCCGTCGGCATAAAACAGCACCTCACCGTAATTCGCATCGCGCACGTGCAGCGTGCCGTCGCCCCGCGTTTCAACCTGCAAATCAGCAAAGTGGCTGGCAAATTGCGCCAGCGTGGTGAGTGCGGGATCGTCATTGAGGCGGATCAGCCAGCAGGTTTCACGCCCGGAGAGGCGCACTTCGCACTCGCGGGTCGGGCCGCCATCGACCACCTCAAAAGGCCGGTTGCCGGTCAGTTGCACCATGCCTTCACCACCGCGCAGCAGAATACGCGCTGCATCGATCTGCTTCTCATCAAAAGCGCTCTGCGGCAGCCAGGCGTGGGTAAAGTCCGGTTGTCCGTCATGGGTGTTAAAGAGGACTACAGCCAGGCCGCGATACTGCTGCACGCGCGGCAGCGTGCCGCACCCGCCCCAGTAGGAAGGGCGACCAAAGCCACCGTGCAGGGTTTCGCCGGGGTGATTGATCCACATCTGCGCTTCCGGCCGGTCGCCGATACGCAGGTGGATCGGCGTCTCCTGATAACCCCATTCGCCCCAGCGATAGCCGGCAATCGAGCCCATTGCCGCCTGGCGTGTTTTGTAGTGATAGAGGCGGGCGATGCGGTTTGCGCCCTGGGCGAAACACCACTCCAGCGCGCTATCACCCTGCCAGACGGCAACCTCGGCCAGTTCCGGCGCCAGCGACAGTTTTTGCTGGCGCAGCAGCAGCGCAATTTGCGGCAGGGCGTGGAAGCGGCAGCCGTAGTTGCCTTTGCCCCACAGCAGGCGGGAGAGGGCAGATAGTTCCAGCGAGCGCCCGGCGCGTAAGGTGTATTCGTAGGAACGCCCCTGCGAGGCGGTAAGCGTTCCCTGGTGGGCAGAACGCGCAATCTGTTCTAATAAACGGGCGATCGCGCGCTGGCTGCGGGCAACGATTTCAGCATCGTCCGCCAGCGCGGCGAGCGCGGTTAACCCTTTTAAATCAATCGGAAAATAGGGTGCCGAGTTCCACTCCGCCATTTCACACTGCTCAAAATGGTCGAGCCACGCCAGCACGCGCGTGCGCCCAGCATCGGCCTGCTCCCGCCCGCTTCTACCGCTGCGCGTAAAGGTGCTGTCGGCAAAGAATCTACCCGCCAGATAGGCGGCGGTGTGAAACAGCAGGGCGTGGTTTTCGGAGAAGTACCACTGCACATCATTGCCCGGCTCATCCATCCAGTAGCGGAAGTTGAGGACCGCATGATCGATTTTCGCCCGCGTCCCGGCGGCGATCTGCTCGCCCCAGGCGATACGGCACCACAGCAGCGGTACGAGGGTGAAATCTGCGCAGTCATGACACGCTTCGACCGAGGGCAGCACCCCTTCAAGCATGGCGTGAGTCTGCGCGTCGTTCATATGACAGGCCAGCCGCGCCAGCGCTTTAACGCTGCTGTATTCGCCCTGGGTCGCTACATAGTGCAGCGCTTCGTCGATGCGCGCCTGCTGGGTGGAGGGCACCTGCGCCTGCTGTTCGGCGTGGCAGATCTCCACCCCCAGCGTGCGGGTGATGCGAAAGCCTGCTTTCTCTAAGCTGATGACAAAATTGCGGAAATCGGCGGGCAGCGCTTCGCTCTGCGCAATCTCCACCTCCGTTTCGCCTTTTTGCAACGTTGCCGAAAGTTCGACTGGCCTGTCTAAGGAGATAAAATCCCCCACCACGCGAATGGCGAGATGCAGGGTCTCCGCTGCCGGTTGCGGGAAGCGCAGACGCACCGGGCCGGAGGTGTAGGTCGCCTGGTCAAAGGAGATGCCGTCGAGCAACTGCTCCATATGACGGGTCATCTCACCGCCCACCGGCGTCGGCAGCGCAATGTGCAGCGGCGCGCCTTGCAGATAGTCGAGTTGAAAGAAGAAGCGGATATCGCGCTCGGCCAGATCGTCAAACCAGACGGCAATCTCGTTTAACCCGGTGTTTAGCGTAACCGTAAATTCAAATACGCTCTCAAGGTTGCGCTGATAATCCGCCTTCCACGCCACCTCGTTGCCGTTCACCGACACGACCGCTGCGCCGCAGGTGGTCAGGCGAAAGGTGTGCTCACCTGGCTGTTCTGCCACAAAGTGACTTTTTGCCAGCGCGCCGACGCGCGTTGGGCGAAACCAGAAGCCGGAGAGATCGACACGATTCGAGCCAAACGGAAACCACCAGATTGTCATTGCGGTCTCGCCAAACGGCGTGGGTTTTTGGCCGGCGAAATCGCGCTGAAATTCCGTGCGGCACGGGTAGGTGTGGGGAATAAAGTTTTTATGTTTACTTAAAAAGAAAAAGGGATCCATTTCGCCCTGCATTGGCTGGTCAGCAACATCATAGGGCAGGGAATAAATGGGCGATAATTGCCAGTAGCGCACGGCGTTATTTATCGCGAGCGGAAAATAACAATAATTATCTTGTGGCGTTGTCATTATTTTCTCCAGGTACAGAGCTGTTGTTTTATTTATTTTCTGTCAGACGCAGACCTTCGCTGAGACATAAAATCGCCAGCGCCTGGCCGTAGCCCGTCGGTTGTAGGGGAATATCCTTATAAAATTGCAGGGTTCTGCCCATGCGCGTGCCGTAGGAAACATTGTGTACGGTGCCGCGGCTATCAATATTCTTTTGCACGGCGGCCAGCGCTTTTAATCCCGCCGCTTTCCAGCGCGCATCGCCAATGCCGAGCCGCGCGCCTTTTAACAGCCCATAACCGAACCCGGCGGTGGCGGAGATCTCTTCATAGGAGTCGGGGTGATCGAGCAGGGTGTGCCATGCGCCGCTCTCCGCTTGCAGATCGAGCAGGGTGTTAACCTGCGCTTTCAGGCACTCAAGCAGGTAATCGCGGACGCCGCCGCCGAGATCGGTAAGTTCAATAAACTCCAGAATGCCGACGGTTATCCAGGCATTACCGCGCGCCCAGCGCGCATTGGCGAAGTTGCTCTTTTCCGCGAAGCTCCAGCCGTGAAACCACAACCCGGTGTGCGGATCGTTAAGATAGCGGGCGTGGAGCAGGAACTGGCGCACGGCTTCATCCACCAGCTCCTGACGGCCGGACACGGTGCCGTAATGGCCGAGGAACAGCACCACCATAAACAGCGTATCGTCCCAGATCTCCTGCTCGTTGATGCCGTCGGAAACCACATGTTGGAAGCCGCGCTCCGGCGTGCGCGGCAATTCGCTCATCACACGATCGGCCCAGGCATCCAGCACCTGCTGATAGCGCGGGTTACGGTGATGGGACCAGAAGAGCGACAGCGGCAGCATCGGCGCGGTGGTGTTGATATTAAGCGGCGGCAGCCCTTTGGCGATATTCTCCTCAAACCAGCGATCGATTTGGTTATAAATGTCATCCCGGCGCGTAAATTCCCACAGCCTGACCATGCCAAATAACCCGACGCCCTGCGGCCACTCCCAACTGGTAAAGGAAATATAATCCCCAGGCGTACCATCGAGATTTGGCTCATTAAATTTCCCTTCATCTTTTAATGAGGTAAAGCCCAGCAATAATAAATTTAATTGATCACTTAATGTTCGCATTTGCATATTTAATCCCACGCTGAAAATTATTTTATGCGTTGATTAAATCACTTTGATTTTTTAATGCGCAATACGAAAAAATTTTGCGTTTTTGAATTGTGAGCCATGCGATGATTCTTATGTGAGGGGCTTTACAGGAATGAAAGATAAAACAACAGGTTAATGAAATAATGTTTTAACTTTGTATGAAGGGCGCAAAAATTTTGCGTGCAGGGGTGAAAAGCAAAAAAACGGGGGCATTTGCCCCCGCTTTTCTCAACCCATCGCGCTTTCGCGCAGCCGGGTTTTCAGCTTGCTGTACTCATCAATGACATACTGCTCGGCGGCGCGCTGATCGGCGATCGGCTCAATGCGCACGGCGCAGTATTTATACTCCGGCGTTTTGGTTATCGGGCTTAAGTTCTCCGTCACCAGCTCGTTACAGGCACCAATCCACCACTGGTAGGTCATATACACCGCCCCTTTGTTCGGGCGATCGCTGACCTGCGCCCGGGTAATGATTTTGCCTTTGCGCGAGTTAACCCACACCAGCGCTTCATCTTCAATGCCCAGCCTTGCGGCGTCGGCCGTGTTGATCTGCGCATAGCCCGGTTCATCAGCCAGTGCGGCGAGCGCGGCGCAGTTGCCAGTCATCGAGCGGCAGGAGTAGTGGCCCACTTCGCGCACGGTGGAGAGCACCATCGGGTACTCTTCGGTCAGTTTATCCATCGGCGCGACCCAGTCGCAGGTGAAGAACTGCGCCTTGCCGTTCGGTGTATCGAACTGCTCCTTAAACAGATACGACGTGCCCTGATCGGCCTCTGACTCATCGCGACATGGCCACTGGATGTAGCCCAGCTCACCCATTTTTTCATAGGTGGCGCCGTAGAAGTTCGGGCAGAGATGACGCAACTCGTCCCAAATCTCCTGCGTGTTGCGATAGTGCATCGGGTATCCCATGCGGGTGGCGATCTCGCTGATAATTTGCCAGTCCGTTTTCAGATCCCACTTCGGCTCGACGGCTTTAAAGAAGCGCTGGAAGCCGCGATCCGCTGCGGTGTAGACCCCTTCATGTTCGCCCCATGAGGTCGAAGGCAGGATGACATCCGCCGCGGACGCGGTTTTGGTCATAAAGATATCCTGCACAATCACCAGCTCCAGACCCTCAAACGCTTTACGCACCGCCGACAGCTCGGCATCCGTTTGCAGCGGATCTTCGCCCATGATGTAGGCGGCGCGCACTTCGCCGTGCTCCACGCGGTGCGGCAGTTCGCTGATGCGATAGCCGGTATGTGCCGGTAAGCTCTCCACGCCCCAGGCTTTGGCAAACTTCTCGCGGTGGGCCTCCTCTTTCACATACTGGTAGCCAGGGAAGGTATCCGGCAGCGCACCCATATCGCAGGCACCCTGCACGTTGTTCTGCCCGCGCACCGGGTTGACGCCAACGTGCGCTTTACCAAGGTTGCCGGTGAGCATCGCCAGGCTGGTTAGCGAGCGCACGGTCTCCACGCCCTGGTAGAACTGGGTGACGCCCATGCCCCACAGGATGGCGGCGGTTTTCGCCCCGGCGTACATGCGCGCGGCCTGGCGAATCTGCTGGGCGCTGACGCCGGTGACCTCTTCAACCGACTCCGGCGTATAACCTTCAACGATCTTGCGGTACTCCTCGAACCCTTCCGTGCGGCCGGCGACAAACGCCTCGTCGTAGAGTTTTTCCTCAATAATCACATGGCCCATCGCATTCAGCAGGGCAATGTTAGAACCGTTTTTCAACGCGACATGCAGATCGGCGATGCGCGCGGTTTCAATTTTACGCGGATCGCAGACGATGATTTTCGCCCCGTTTTGCTTCGCGCGAATCACATGATTGGCGACGATCGGGTGCGAATCCGCCGGGTTGTACCCAAAGATAAAGACTAGATCGGTGTTATCGATTTCATTGATGGCATTACTCATCGCGCCATTACCGACCGACTGGTGCAGACCTGCAACCGAGGGGCCGTGTCAGACACGCGCGCAGCAGTCGACGTTATTGGTACCAATAACGGCGCGCGCGAATTTTTGCATGATGTAGTTGGTTTCGTTGCCGGTGCCGCGCGATGAGCCGGTAGTCTGGATCGCATCGGGGCCATATTTTGCTTTGATCTCGCTCAGACGGCTGGCGACATAATCGAGCGCCTCGTCCCAGGAGACCGACTCCAGTTTGCCGCCGCGCTGGCGGCGAATCATCGGGGTTTTCAGGCGCGGCGTCAGGATCTGGGTATCGTTAATGAAATCCCAGCCGTAATAGCCTTTCAGGCAGAGAGTTCCCTGGTTGGTTTTCCCCTGCGCTGCTTCTGCCCGAACGATTTTGCCGTTATCGACCACGAGGTGAATCTTGCATCCCGAGGCGCAATACGGGCAAACCGTGACGACTTTTTCCATCACTTTCGCTCCAGTTAAAAAATTGCGTTTCCGCTGTCGCTCCCGGTTATGCATCTTTTATGCCATCGCAATGCAGGGGGCGTGAGGGGATATTACGGCGCAAAAGTGGGCATAATAGTGACGAAGCGCAGTCCATCGTCAAATGTGACGTGTCGAAAGGCGAGGGGGATGTGACCGCGCTTAAAAAATCAGCATTTATTCACTGCATTTATTAAAGGCAGCCAACAGAATAGATAAGAGTGAGTAAAGCGAGCCTGTGGAAGCGAATAATGAAACCTGCGATCCTGGTGGTAGATGACGATACGGCGGTATGTGCGCTGCTGGAGGATGTGCTGAGCGAGCACGTCTTTACGGTTCATCTTTGCCATAACGGACTGGATGCGATCACGCTCTGCGCGCAGCACCCGGAGATCGCGCTGGTGCTGCTCGATATGGTGCTGCCCGATATCAACGGCCTGCGCGTATTGCAGCAGTTGCAAAAAATTCGTCCTGCGCTGCCGGTAGTGATGCTAACTGGCATGGGCAGCGAAGCGGATGTGGTGGTCGGCCTGGAGATGGGGGCGGATGACTATATCGGCAAACCGTTTAACGCCCGCGTGCTGGTGGCGCGCGTCAACGCCGTGCTGCGCCGCACCGGCGTGCTGGCGGCTGAAGCAACTCCAGCGAAAAGTGGCGGTTTTGCATTTAACGGCTGGCATCTTGACCCGATACGTTGCGAGTTGCTCAACCCGCAGCAGCAGGTAGTCGATTTAACGCAGGGGGAGTACAGCCTGCTGCTGGCGCTGGTGCAAAATGCGCGGCGCGTGTTGAACCGCGAGCAGCTTTTAACCCTGACGCACAGTGAAAGTGTGGAGGTGTTTGACCGCACCATTGATGTGTTGATTATGCGCCTGCGGCGCAAGATTGAGGTCAACCCGCATCAGCCAGCGCTTATCAAAACGCTGCGCGGCCTGGGGTATGTGTTTGCCGCCGATGTCGCGCACGGCGAGAAAGCCGCCTAGGGTCTGCTTTTTGCCGGATGGCGCTGCGCTTATCCGGCCTACGAATGAGGTTCGGTGTTGCTGAAACGGCATGTGCCGGATGGCGCTGCGCTTATCCGGCCTACGAATGAGGTTCGGTGTTGCTGAAACGGCATGTGCCGGATGGCGCTGCGCTTATCTGGCCTACGAATGAGGTCGGTGTTGCTGGAACGGCATGTGCCGGATGGCGCTGCGCTTATCCGGCCTACGAATGAGGTTCGGTGTTGCTGAAGCGGCATGTGCCGGATGGCGCTGCGCTTATCCGGCCTACGAATGAGATTCGGTGTTGCTGGAACGGCGTAGGCCGGATAAGGCGTAGCCGCCATCCGGCAATCGTCACCCGTCACCCGTCACCCGTTATCCGTTATCCGTTATCCCTTCATCCACATGCGGATGCCGTCGAGGAACATCTGCGTGGCGAGCATCACCAGGATCAGCCCCATCAACCGCTCGAGCGCATTCACTCCTTTTTCGCCCAATAACCGCAAAAAGAGCGACGACTGCAGCAGGATCGCCACCGTGCCGCCCCAGGCGATCAGCAGCGCAATCACTAAATGCCCCATCTGATTCGGGTATTGATGCGACAGCAGCATCAGCGTCGCCAGCAGCGTCGGGCCAGCAACCAGCGGGATCGCCAGCGGCACAATAAACGGCTCCTCCCCGGCGGGCAGGCCAGAGCTACTGCCGGTGGGGCTGGGGAAAATCATCTTGATAGCAATCAAAAAGAGAATAATGCCGCCGGAGATCGACACCGTTTCGGCGCGCAGGCTGAGGACAGAAAGAATTTTCTCGCCGGCGAAGAGGAAAATAAACATCACCAGCAGCGCAATAAGCAGCTCGCGGATCATGATTGCCCGGCGGCGTTTTGGCTCGGTGTGTTTTAACACCGACATAAATATCGGCAGGTTGCCCAGCGGATCCATTATTAATATCAACAAGACGGCGGCAGAGATGATTTCATTCATTGATTATTATTCCGGACATTTGCGGCGAAAATGGCGTGATTAGCGGCATTTCTAACGCAGTGGCGATCATTTATTAATTTCACTTGCGACTTTGGCTGCATTTTGTAATGTGGAGCGATGTCCAGTTATCGCTGGCTCGCATACACAGCACACATCTTCGCAGGAACTCGTTATGAAAAATGTTGGTTTTATCGGCTGGCGCGGTATGGTCGGCTCCGTCCTCATGCAACGCATGGTTGAAGAGCATGATTTTGACGCCATTCGCCCTGTTTTCTTCTCTACTTCCCAGCTCGGCCAGCCCGCGCCCGCGTTTGCAGGCCAGACGACCGGCACCCTTCAGGATGCGTTCGATCTGGAGGCATTAAAGGCGCTCGACATCATTGTCACCTGCCAGGGCGGCGATTATACCAACGAAATCTATCCAAAGCTTCGTGAAAGCGGTTGGCAAGGTTACTGGATTGATGCGGCTTCCTCGCTGCGTATGAAAGATGACGCGATCATTATTCTCGACCCGGTAAACCAGGACGTCATTACCGACGGGCTGAATAAAGGCATCAAAACGTTTGTTGGCGGCAACTGTACCGTCAGCCTGATGCTGATGTCTCTTGGCGGCCTGTTCGCCAACGATCTCATTGAGTGGGTATCGGTCGCCACTTACCAGGCCGCGTCCGGCGGCGGTGCACGCCATATGCGTGAACTGCTGACGCAGATGGGCCAGCTGCATCACCACGTGGCTGGCGAACTGGAAAACCCGGCCTCTGCCATTCTCGATATTGAACGCAAAGTAACGGCGCTGACCCGCAGCGGCGATCTCAGCACCGAGAACTTCGGCGTGCCGCTGGCAGGCAGCCTGATCCCGTGGATCGACAAACAGCTCGATAACGGCCAGAGCCGCGAAGAGTGGAAAGGGCAGGCGGAAACCAACAAAATCCTCAATACCGCGTCAGCCATTCCGGTTGATGGCCTCTGCGTGCGCATCGGCGCGCTGCGTTGCCACAGCCAGGCCTTCACTCTCAAACTGAAAAAAGATGTCTCGATCCCGACCATCGAAGAGCTGCTGGCGGCACACAACCCGTGGGCGAAAGTGGTGCCGAACGATCGTGAGATCTCGATGCGCGAACTGACGCCTGCCGCCGTCACCGGCACGCTGACCACTCCGGTTGGCCGCCTGCGCAAGCTGAACATGGGGCCGGAGTACCTCTCCGCCTTTACCGTCGGCGACCAGTTACTCTGGGGTGCCGCAGAGCCGCTACGACGTATGCTGCGCCAGCTGGCGTAGAACAATCCTCCTTATAAGGGTGCTTCGGCACCCTTTTTTTTGATCTTTTTAAATGAAATTAAAAGATGGGCGTTTATTTTCCCAGAAGTCTGAAAGCGTTGGCTATGCTTTAGGCTGGGTGTCTTACATTTTGCCTGAAAGTGGAACGGAGCAATCAGATTGCACATGACGTGCGGCACCGTTCAGGTTCAAAAGAGTATCGCAACCGCACGCAACGGCGGTGGAAGAGGCGATAACACAACAACAGGATGAGAACCATGTCTGTTCATGTTGATAAAGACGTGATTAATGCGCTTATTGTCGGCCATTTTGCCGATCCATTTTCTGTTCTCGGAATGCACCGTACCGATGCGGGTCTGGAAGTTCGCGCGCTTTTACCCGACGCCACGGAAGTCTGGGTGATTGAAACCAAAACCGGGCGTAAAGTGGCGAAGCTGGAGTGTATTGACTCCCGCGGCTTTTTCAGCGGCATCGTGCCGCGCCGCAAAAATCCCTTTAATTATCAGTTTGCCGTCTTCTGGCACGGCCAACAGAATCTGATTGATGATCCTTACCGTTTCGGCCCATTAATTCAGGAGCTGGATGCCTGGCTGCTGAGTGAAGGCACCCACCTGCGTCCTTATGAGACCCTGGGTGCCCACGCCGATACGATGGATGGCGTCGTCGGCACGCGGTTCTCCGTCTGGGCGCCAAACGCGCGGCGCGTGTCGGTGGTCGGTCAGTTCAACTTCTGGGATGGCCGCCGCCACCCAATGCGCCTGCGCCGCGAAAGCGGTATCTGGGAGTTATTTATTCCCGGTGCGCTCAACGGTCAGCTCTATAAATTCGAATTACTCGATGCGAACGGTCATTTGCGTATCAAATCTGACCCTTACGCCTTCGAAGCGCAGATGCGCCCCGACAGCGCCTCGCTGATTTGCGGTCTGCCGGGCAAAAAAACGCAGAGCGAAGAGCGCAAGCAGGCGAACAATTTCGATGCGCCTATCAGTATTTATGAAGTGCACCTTGGCTCCTGGCGACGCCATACGGATAACAACTTCTGGCTTAGCTACCGTGAGTTAGCCGACCAACTGGTGCCTTACGCCAAGTGGATGGGCTTTACCCACCTTGAACTGCTGCCGATCAACGAACATCCGTTTGATGGTAGCTGGGGTTATCAGCCTACCGGGATGTATGCGCCGACGCGCCGTTTCGGCACCCGCGACGACTTCCTGCACTTTATCCATACCGCGCACGCTGCCGGTCTTGGCGTGATCCTCGACTGGGTGCCGGGCCACTTCCCGTCCGATGATTTTGGTCTGGCGGAGTTTGACGGCACGCACCTCTACGAGCACAGCGATCCGCGCGAAGGGTATCACCAGGACTGGAATACGCTGATTTACAACTATGGCCGTCGGGAAGTGAGCAACTACCTGGTCGGTAACGCCCTCTACTGGATTGAACGCTTCGGTATTGACGCGCTGCGCGTCGATGCGGTGGCGTCAATGATATACCGCGACTACAGCCGCAAAGAGGGCGAGTGGGTGCCTAACGAATATGGTGGCCGCGAAAACCTCGAAGCGATTAAGTTCCTGCGCGACACCAACCGCATTATCGGCGAACTGGCACCGGGCGCAGTGACGATGGCGGAAGAGTCGACGGATTTCCCCGGCGTCTCGCGCCCGCCATCAGGCGGCGGTCTTGGCTTCTGGTACAAGTGGAACCTCGGCTGGATGCACGACACGCTCGACTACATGAAGCTCGATCCGATCTTCCGCAAATATCACCACCACAAGCTCACTTTCGGCATGGTCTACAACCACACCGAAAACTTTATTCTGCCGCTCTCCCATGACGAAGTGGTACACGGTAAGAAGTCGATTCTCGATCGTATGCCGGGCGATGCGTGGCAGAAGTTTGCCAACCTGCGCGCCTATTACGCCTGGATGTGGGCCTTCCCCGGCAAGAAACTGATGTTTATGGGCTGCGAGTTTGCCCAGGGCCGCGAGTGGAACCACGACAGCAGCCTCGACTGGCATCTGCTGGAAGGCGACGACAACTGGCATCACGGCGTACAGCGCCTGGTGCGCGATATGAACACCCTCTATCGTCACCATAAGCCGCTGCATGAAATGGACTTTGACTCCTACGGCTTTGAGTGGCTGGTGGTGGATGATGAAGAAGCGTCGGTATTTGCTTTTGTCCGCCGCGACAAAGCGGGCAACGAAATTATCGTCGTCAGCAACTTTACGCCGGTCGCACGCCCGGGTTACCGCATCGGTATCAACCAGCCGGGGCGCTGGCGCGAAGTGTTGAACAGCGACTCGATGCACTACCACGGCAGCAACACCGGCAACGGTGGCCTGGTGCAGACCGATGAGATTGCTAACCGCGGGCGTGACAACTCGCTGCTGCTCAACCTGCCGCCGCTCGGCACCATCTGGCTGGTGCGGGAGGGGGAATGATCTCCCTGACGGCTGGCTCCGCGAGCCCGCTCGGCGCAGAGGTGCAGAGCGGGGGCGTCAACTTTAGCCTCTTCTCGGCCCATGCTGAGCGCGTGGAGCTGTGCCTGTTCGACGCCGAGGGCAATGAGCAGCGCGTCGATCTGCCGGTGCGCACGGGCGATATCTGGCACGGTTTTCTTCCCGGCGCGAAAGCGGGCCAGCGCTACGGTTATCGCGTGCATGGCCCGTGGCAACCGACGCAGGGGCACCGCTTTAACCCGGCGAAACTGCTGCTCGATCCCTGCGCACGGCGCGTAGAGGGTGAGGCGATAGATAGCCCGCTGTTCCACGCCGGTTTCGACCAACCCGATCCCCACGACAGCGCGCCTCTTGGCTTACGCAGCGTGGTGGTCAACGACGCATTTGACTGGGAAGCGGACAAAGCGTCGCGCACGCCGTGGGGCAACAGCGTGATTTATGAAGCCCATGTCAAAGGGCTGACCTGGCTGCACCCGGACATTCCGCAAGAGATCCGCGGCACCTATAAAGCGCTCGCGCATCCGGTGATGATTGCCTGGTTTAAACAGCTGGGCATCACCGCCCTCGAACTGCTTCCTATTGCCCATTTTGCTCACGAGCAGCGCCTGCAACGCCTCGGGCTGAGCAACTACTGGGGCTACAACCCGCTGGCGCTTTTTGCGCTGCATCCGGCTTACGCCCACGATCCTGAACAGGCGATTAACGAGTTCCGCGCGGCGGTGAAAGCGCTGCACGAAGCGGGCATCGAAGTGATCCTCGATATTGTGCTTAACCACAGCGCTGAAACGGACCTTGCCGGCCCGACCTTCTGCCAGCGCGGAATCGACAACCGTAGCTACTATTGGATCAGAGAAGATGGCGATTACCACAACTGGACCGGCTGCGGTAACACCCTCAATTTGAGCCAGCCCGGGGTGGTGGAGTATGCCCACGCCTGCCTGCGCTACTGGGTCGAGACGTTTCACATTGACGGCTTCCGCTTTGATCTTGCCCCGGTCATGGGGCGCACACCGGAATTTAACCCACAGGCACCGCTCTTTGCGGCGATCCAAAACGATCCGCTGTTGCGGGATCTGAAGCTGATTGCCGAGCCGTGGGACATCGGTGAAGGCGGCTATCAGGTGGGCAATTTCCCTGCGCCTTTTGCCGAGTGGAATGACCATTTCCGCGACGCCGTGCGCCGCTTCTGGCTGACAGAGTCGCTGCCGATGGGCGCGTTCGCCGGGCGCTTTGCCGCCTCCAGCGATCTCTTTAAACGCAACGGACGCCTGCCGTCGGCGACGGTCAATCTGGTGACGGCCCATGATGGTTTTACGCTGCGTGACTGCGTCAGCTTTAACCACAAGCACAACCAGGCGAACGGGGAAGATAACCGCGACGGCACTAACGATAACCACAGTTTCAACCACGGTGTGGAAGGGCTGGATGCCAGCGCCGATGTGATGGCGCGTCGACGCGCAAGCCAGCATGCGCTGCTGGCGACGCTGCTGCTGTCGCAGGGGACGCCGATGCTGCTGGCGGGCGACGAGATGGGCCACAGCCAGCACGGGAACAATAACGCCTATTGCCAGGATAACGCGCTGACCTGGCTCGACTGGCGCCAGGCGGACCAAGGGTTAATCGACTTTACTGCTGCGCTTATCAAGGCGCGGTCGCACATCGCCGCGCTGACGGACGATGCGTGGTGGGAAGAGGGTGACGGCAATGTCGCCTGGCTTAATCAGCATGGGCGGCCATTAACGCCGCAGGAGTGGCAGGAGGGGGCGCCTCGCCTGCAAATCCTGTTATCGAATAACTACTTACTTGTGATGAACGCCACCTCTGAATTGGCGGAAATAGCGTTACCGACCGGCGACTGGCATGCCCTGTCGCCCTTTGCCGGAGAAGAGAATCCGGTGGTGATAACTGTCTGGCAGGCACCCAAGCACGGCGTGTGCCTCTTTCAGCGGTCAGATAAACGGAGTCAGTCATGGTGAGATTAGATAAGAACGACCCTACAATGTTGGCGCGCCAGCTGCCGTTAAAATCCGTCGCCCTGATTCTGGCGGGTGGACGCGGCACACGCCTGAAAGATTTAACCAAAAAACGCGCCAAGCCCGCCGTCCACTTTGGCGGCAAATTCCGCATCATCGACTTTGCGCTCTCCAACTGCATCAACTCAGGCATCCGCCGCATCGGCGTTATCACCCAGTATCAGTCCCACACGCTGATTCAGCACATCCAGCGCGGCTGGTCTTTCTTCAACAACGAGATGAACGAGTTTGTCGATCTGCTGCCCGCTCAGCAGCGCGTTCACGGTGAAAACTGGTATCGCGGCACCGCCGATGCGGTCACGCAGAACCTCGATATTATTCGTCGCTACGGCGCGGAGTACATCGTCATTCTCGCCGGTGACCATATCTATAAGCAGGACTACTCGCGCATGCTACTCGACCACGTTGAGAAGGGCGCGCAGTGTACGGTGGCCTGTTTACCGGTGCCGGTGCATGAAGCTACCGCGTTCGGCGTAATGGCGGTCGATGAGAACGACAAAGTGATCGACTTCGTCGAGAAACCGTCCAATCCGCCGAGCATGCCGGGCGATGAGACCCGCGCGCTCGCCAGTATGGGCATCTATATTTTTGACGCCGAGTACCTCTACGATCTGCTGGAAGCGGACGATAAAAACGAAAATTCCAGCCACGATTTCGGTAAAGATATTATTCCGCAAATCGTCAAATCCGGTATGGCGTTCGCCCACCCTTTCCCCTTGTCCTGCGTGCAATCCGACCCGAATTCCGAGCCCTACTGGCGCGATGTCGGCACGCTGGAAGCCTACTGGAAAACCAACCTGGATCTGGCCTCGGTCATGCCCGAACTGGACATGTACGATCAAAACTGGCCTATCCGTACCTATAATCAATCATTGCCGCCGGCGAAATTCGTGCAGGACAGATCCGGCAGCCATGGCATGACGTTGAACTCGCTGGTTTCCGGCGGCTGCGTTATTTCAGGATCGGTTGTTGTGCAGTCGGTGCTTTTCTCCCGCGTACGCATCAACTCATTTTGCAATATCGACTCGGCGGTTCTGCTGCCTGATGTTTGGGTCGGGCGCTCTTGCCGCCTGCGCCGCTGCATTATCGACAGAGCCTGCGAGATACCGGAAGGCACGGTGATTGGCGAAAACGCAGAAGAAGACGCACGACGCTTCTACCGATCGGAAGAGGGCATTGTGCTGGTTACGCGCGAAATGCTGCGCAAATTACAAGGTTGAAAGCACCACTTACATCCTTGCGCGGAAGGGGTCCGCGTGCTGTTTTTCCGTGAACGGCAACGCGAGCCGAACGGTTTTGACAGGAGCGATAATGCAGGTTTTACATGTATGTTCTGAGATGTTTCCGTTGCTGAAGACCGGTGGTCTGGCGGACGTGATTGGCGCGCTGCCCGCGGCACAAATTGCCGATGGGGTAGATACGCGCGTTCTGCTGCCTGCGTTCCCGGATATTCGCCGTGGTGTAACCGACGCAAAAGTGATCTCCCGCCGCGATACCTTCGCTGGCAAGATCTCTCTGCTCTTCGGCCACTTCAACGGGGTGGGGATCTACATGATCGATGCGCCGCACCTCTATGAGCGCCCCGGTAGCCCTTACCATGACACTAACCTGTTCGCCTACACCGATAACGTGCTGCGTTTTGCGCTGCTCGGCTGGGTCGGCAGTGAAATGGCCTGTGGCCTCGATCCCTTCTGGCGGCCGGACATTGTGCATGCGCACGACTGGCACGCCGGTCTGACGCCAGCGTATATGGCGCTGAAAGACCACTCGGCGAAATCGGTGTTTACCGTGCATAACCTTGCCTACCAGGGCATGTTTTATGCGCAGCATATGGATGACATCGATCTGCCATGGTCTTTCTTTAACATGCACGGGCTGGAGTTCAACGGCCAGATCTCCTTCCTGAAAGCGGGACTGTACTACGCGGATCACATCACCGCCGTCAGCCCGACCTACGCGCGGGAGATCACCGAACCGCACTTTGCCTATGGGATGGAAGGGTTACTGCGCCAGCGCCAGAAAGAGGGCCGCCTGAGCGGTATTCTCAACGGCGTTGACGAGAAGATTTGGGACCCGGCAACTGACCTGCTGCTCGGCGCGCGCTACACGCGTGACACTCTGGAGGAGAAGGCGGAGAACAAACGCCAGTTGCAGATCGCCATGGGGCTGAAGGTGAACGACAAAGTGCCGCTGTTTGCGGTGGTGAGCCGTTTGACCAGCCAGAAAGGGCTCGATCTGGTGCTGGAAGCGCTGCCCGGTTTGCTGGAGCAGGGCGGTCAGTTAGCGCTGCTCGGCGCGGGCGATCCGGTGCTGCAGGAGGGTTTCCTCGCGGCAGCGGCAGAGCACCCCGGCCAGGTGGGCGTGCAGATTGGCTATCACGAAGCCTTCTCGCACCGCATTATGGGCGGCGCGGATGTGATTCTGGTGCCGAGCCGCTTTGAGCCGTGCGGGTTAACGCAGCTGTATGGTCTGAAATATGGCACCCTGCCGCTGGTACGACGCACCGGCGGGTTAGCCGATACTGTCTCTGACAGCTCACTGGAGAACCTCGCCGACGGCGTGGCCAGCGGGTTTGTTTTTGAGGACAGCAACGCATTAGCGTTGCTTCGCGCGATTCGTCGTGCTTTCGTATTGTGGTCCCGTCCTTCGCTGTGGCGTTTTGTTCAGCGCCAGGCAATGGCAATGGATTTTAGCTGGCAGGTCGCAGCGCAGTCATACCGCGATCTTTACACTCGGTTGAAATAGTTTTCCAGGAATCACGCATATGAATGCTCCGTTTACCTATGCTTCACCGACACTAAGTGTCGAGGCATTGAAACACTCGATTGCCTATAAACTGATGTTCACGATCGGTAAAGATCCGGTTATCGCTAACAAACATGAGTGGCTGAACGCCACGCTGTTTGCCGTTCGCGATCGGCTGGTAGAGCGCTGGCTGCGTTCCACCCGCGCGCAACTCTCCCAGGAGGTGCGCCAGGTCTACTACCTGTCCATGGAGTTTCTGATTGGCCGTACGCTCTCCAACGCGCTGCTCTCGCTCGGGATTTATGAGGATGTGAAAAACGCGCTGGATGAGATGGGCCTCGACCTTGAAGAGCTGATCGACGAAGAGAACGATCCGGGCTTAGGTAACGGCGGCCTCGGGCGTCTGGCAGCCTGCTTCCTCGATTCGCTGGCAACCCTCGGGCTGCCGGGGCGCGGCTACGGCATTCGCTATGACTACGGCATGTTCAAACAGAACATTGTCGAGGGGCGTCAGAAAGAGTCCCCCGATTACTGGCTGGAGTATGGCAACCCGTGGGAGTTCAAACGCCACAACACGCGCTACAAAGTGCGGTTTGGCGGGCGTATTCAGCAGGAGGGGAGAAAGAGCCGCTGGGTTGAAACCGAAGAGATCCTCGCGGTGGCCTACGACCAGATTATCCCCGGTTATGATACAGACGCGACCAATACGCTGCGTTTGTGGAATGCGCAGGCCAGTAGCGCGATTAACCTCGGTAAATTCAACCAGGGCGACTACTTCGCGGCGGTGGAGGATAAGAACCACTCCGAGAACGTCTCCCGCGTGCTCTACCCGGATGATTCCACTTACTCAGGGCGCGAGCTGCGTCTGCGCCAGGAGTACTTCCTGGTCTCGGCGACGGTGCAGGATATTCTGCATCGCCACTTCCAGCTGCATCAGACCTACAGCAACCTGGCGGATAAAATCGCCATTCACCTCAACGACACCCACCCGGTGTTGTCGATCCCGGAGCTGATGCGCCTGCTGATTGACGAGCATAAGTTCGACTGGGACGAGGCGTTTGAAGTGACCTGCCAGGTCTTCTCCTACACCAACCATACGTTGATGAGCGAAGCGCTGGAAACTTGGCCGGTCGAGATGCTCGGCAAAATTCTGCCGCGCCATTTGCAAATCATTTTCGAAATTAACGACTACTTCCTGAAGACGTTGCAGGAGCAGCACCCGAACGATATCGAGCTGCTGAGCCGCACGTCGATCATTGATGAGTCGAGCGGTCGCCGCGTGCGGATGGCGTGGCTGGCGGTGGTGGTGAGCCATAAAGTGAATGGCGTATCGGAGCTGCACTCCAACCTGATGGTGCAGTCGCTGTTTGCCGATTTCGCCGCCATCTTCCCGATGCGCTTCCTTAACGTCACTAACGGCGTGACGCCGCGCCGCTGGCTGGCGCTGGCTAACCCGTCGCTCTCGGAAGTGCTGGATGAGCATATCGGCCGCACCTGGCGTACCGATCTCAGCCAGCTGAGCGAGCTTGAGCAGCATATCGACTTCCCGACGGTGAACCAGGCGGTGCGCCATGCCAAGCTGGAGAACAAAAAGCGGCTGGCGACGATTATCGCCCAGCAGCTTAATGTGGTGGTTAACCCGAAAGCGCTGTTCGATGTGCAGATCAAACGTATTCATGAGTACAAACGTCAGCTGATGAATGTGCTGCACGTCATCACCCGCTATAACCGCATCAAGGCCGATCCGACGGCGGAGTGGGTGCCGCGCGTCAATATCTTTGCCGGTAAAGCCGCCTCGGCTTACTACATGGCGAAGCACATTATTCATCTCATCAATGATGTCGCGCAGGTGATCAACAACGATCCCGATATCGGCGATAAGCTGAAAGTGGTCTTTATCCCTAACTACAGCGTCAGCCTTGCGCAGGTGATCATTCCGGCGGCGGATCTTTCAGAGCAGATCTCGCTGGCGGGCACCGAAGCATCGGGCACCAGTAATATGAAGTTTGCCCTTAACGGTGCGTTGACCATCGGCACGCTGGATGGCGCGAATGTGGAGATGCTGGATCACGTCGGCGAGGAGAATATCTTTATCTTTGGTAATACCGCGGATGAGGTGGAGGAGCTGCGTCGTCAGGGCTATAAACCGCGCGAGTACTACGAAAAAGATGAAGAGCTGCACCAGGTGTTAACGCAGATCGCCACCGGTCTGTTTAACCCGCAGGATCCGGGACGCTACCGCGATCTGGTTGATTCGCTGATTAACTTTGGCGATCACTACCAGGTGCTGGCGGATTTCCGCAGCTATGTCGACTGTCAGGATAAAGTGGATGCGCTCTATCAGCATCCGGAAGAGTGGACCACCACAGCGATGCGCAATATCGCCAACATGGGCTACTTCTCCTCTGACCGCACGATCCAGGAGTACGCGGAGCATATCTGGAACATCAAGCCGGTGCGCCTTTAGCTTATCCGGTCTGTGAATATGTGGAACGGCGTGACTGAAACGGCGTAGGCCGGATAAGGCGCAGCCGCCATCCGGCGATGTGCTGAATGTGGCACCCCATGCCGGATGGCGCTAACGCTTATCCGGCCTACGAATGCCCGCGGTCTGTGAATATGTGGAAGGGTGTGACTGAACGTCGCACCCCATGCCGGATGGCGCTGACGCTTATCCGGCCTACGAATGTCCCTGGTCTGTGAATATGTGGAACGATGTGGCTGAAACGGCGTGTGCCGGATGGCGCTAACGCTTATCCGGCATACAACTTCCCGACCGACGAACGTCTAAACTGCGATATCAAGCTGTAACTCTTCGAGGGTTTTTGCGCCGTCAATCGCGTTGGCGGACAACAAGCTGGCGCGGGCGCAGGCATGGGCTAACTGAATGCTGTGCGCTAACGGCCACGCTTCATGGCAACCGTATAAAAATCCGGCGCAAAAGGCATCGCCTGCTCCGACGCTGCCGACAATCTCCGCCTGGCTTAACATCCGCGACGGGATCCACGCTCCGGCTTCATCCGGCGCTTCACCCCATGCCCCTTCCGGGCAATGGATCACCACCCGCTGTTTAACCCCTGCCGCCAAAAGCTGCGCCGCCGCGCGGCCAATATTCTCAACGTGTGGCTTATCCTGCGCCGTGCGCATCGGCAGGCCGCTGAACTCGCCCGCTTCCAACTCGTTGATCACCAGATAATCCAGGTGCGGCAGGCAGGGCAGCACCAGCGGTTTATAGCGCGGGTCACCTTTGCGCGACACCAGATCGAGCGAGGTCTCAAACCCCTGCTCGCGCATCTGCGCCAGCAGCCGCGCGCTGCGCGTGCCGTACTCCTCATCAGCTTTATCAAGGCTGTCGAGCAGCAGCAGATAGCCGAGATGGAAAATCTTCATCTCGCCGTTAAGCGTCTCAAACGCGTCGATATCCAGCAGCCGGTTGGCACCGGGCGAGTGAAAAAAGGTGCGCTGGCCGGAGGGATCGGTCATCACCTGCGACATCGAGGTTGGGGCGGAAGGGGTGCGCTGCACATGCTGGCGATTGACATGGTACTGATCGAGCATCGCCATAATGTAGTCGCCGTCGCCATCTTCACCCACCAGCCCGACCGCCTGCAACGGCAGGCCAACGTGCATTTTCGCCAGCGTCAGCAGCACATTAAGCGGCGCGCCGCCCGTCGAGCGCTCGCTCTGAACGATCTCCGCCAGCCAGCCGCGCTCCGGCCACTGGGCAATATGGTGGACGTGATCCACCAGCATATTGCCGGCGGCAATAACCCCGTGGCGGGCCATCAGCACTGCCCCGCGCTGCCGAAGATGCGCATCTGCCCGGCCACCGTATCGGCAATCGCCTCTTCAACACTGAGCAGTAGCTGGGCGAACTCATCATACAGCGGCTGGCGATCCGCCATGCGCTGCTCAATGGCGCCAAGCGCCGCCTGCGACATGCCGGTGTAGAAGTTGATTTTATGAATGCCAAGCGAAATGGCGCGACGAAAATCTTCATCGCTGATGCCCGAACCGCCGTGCAGCACCAGCGGCAGGCCGGTCTGCTGGCGAATGGCGTCAAGGCGGGCGAAATCGAGCTTCGGTTCACCCTTATATTTGCCGTGCGCATTACCGATGGCGACCGCCAGCGTGTCGATGCCGGTGCGATCGACAAACTCCCGCGCCAGCGCCGGATCGGTAAAGCAGGCTTCATCGGCGTGGCCATACAGCGCGCCGCCCTCATCACCGCCAACCGCGCCTAATTCCGCCTCCACCGAGACGCCCACGGCGTGACACATCTTCACTACTTCCCGCGTCTGGCGAATATTCTCTTCATACTCCAGCGCGGAGCCGTCGAACATCACCGAACTGAAACCGAGGCGCAGGGCGCGCACCACCGACTCAAAATGCAGCCCGTGATCGAGGTTCAGCACCACCGGAATATCGCTGCGCGCGGCTTCAAACTTCACCGCCTCAACCAGCGACTCCAGCGAGACATACTTAAAGTGCACTTCGGCAATATTGATAATAAACGGCGAGCGCTCACGCTTTGCGGCGGCGAACAGCGCGCGCAGAAAGTGGGAGTCGAGCACGTTAAATGCGCCCAGGGCATACTGGTGCTCGCGCGCATGCGCCAGCCCTGCGGCGAGAGAGATCATGGGCATAACCGCCTCCTTTACCCTAAAAAGAGTGAGTACTCATTACAGAGCACCAGATGTGCCGGTTCATCCTCCAGCACGTCGCTAAAGCGGTTCGCCGGGTTGAGGAAGTGGTTGTCGTGCTGGTCATCGTTAACCGATGAAACCTCGCCGACCAGCACATCGCCAAACCCCGGCTCGCCCCAAAAGCTATGATAAAGCCCCGGTGTGACACAAATGCTTTCCCCTGGTGAGAGGCGCAGCTGGCTGCCCGCCGCGTGCGTGTGTCGGCAGCCATCGATGACCACGGTAACGTCGCTGCTGTCAGTCTGGTGCTGCGCATCCGCGTTCCACAGTTCAATAATTAAGTTTCCGCCGCCGCGATTAATGATGTCCTCGCGCTTGCGCCAGTGCAGATGCATTGGCGTTAGCTGCCCGTCGCGCACATGCATGATCTTCTCTGCATAGCACTTAGCAAAAGGCGCGCCGTCCGGCGAGCCGTTGCGCAGGGTAAAGAGCGTCAGCCCCTCGGCGTAAAAGTTGTCGCCGCCAAAGGCGGTGACATCCCACCCCAGCTTTAGCTCGAACACTTCACGCCACGCCTCATGATCCAGCTCGCGCCACTGGGTCGGCGCAAAGCTGGCAAAAGGCGGCAGATGAACGTCGTGCTTCGAGAAAAACTGCCGCGTGTGGCCGAGAATGTCATTAATGGCAGAGCGTTTCATCGTCTCTCCGTATCGCGCTTTCCCTCCCGCGCGGGGAGGGAGAGGGCTTATTTCACCGTCCAGCCTTTGTAGTTGGCAACGCTCTGCTTATCGATCAGCGTCACCGGGATCAGCACCGGCTCTTTCGGCGCGGGCTTGCCTTGCAGAATGTCGTAACCAATCTCTACCGCGCGCGCCGCCATCACCTGCGGGTCTTGCGCCGGGGTGGCGACAAACAGCGAGTTCTTACGCTTCAGCGCCTCTTCACCATCCGGGCTGCCGTCGACGCCAACGATAAAGAACTCGTTACGTTGTGCCTGTTTGGCTGCCAGATCGGCACCGATCGCTGTCGGATCGTTAATCGCGAACACGCCATCGATTTTCGGGTTCGCCGCCAGCAGGGAGGTCATCACTTCCAGCCCGCCTTCACGGCTGCCTTTGGCGTTCTGGTTATCAGAGAGCACCTTGATATCCGGGTGACGTTTAAACTCTTTCTGGCACCCTTCGACACGGTTCTGTACCGCAGAAACCGGCGGCCCGTTGATGATCACCACATTGCCTTTGCCCTTCAGGCGATCGGTGATGTATTTACAGGCCATTTCACCCGCCTGGGTGTTATCGGAGGTAATTGTCGCGTCGGCACCTTCTGCCGCCACGTCCACCGCCACTACCACAATCCCGGCCTCTTTCGCCCGCTTAACCGCCGGGCCGATGCCTTTTGAATCCGCGGCGTTGAGGATGATCATGTCGACCTTCGCCGCGATAAAGTTATCAATCTGGCCAACCTGCTGACCGAGGTCGTAGCCGCTGGAGACCAGCGTCACTTTGACCTTATCGCCCGCCAGCTTGCGCGCTTCCAGCTCCGCGCCTTTGGTGATCTGCACAAAGAAGGGGTTGGCGAGATCGCCTACCGTAACGCCGATAGATTTCAGTTCTTTCGCCTGAACGAACGGCGTCGCGGCGAGCAGGGCCGTGGCGCAGAGCGCGGTGACAAGAGGTTTAAGACGCATGCTGTAATCCTCACTTATGTTACTGTTTTGTAGGGTTTTATTATGCTGCCTGATGGTGTCGGGTACGGTATTTGTCAATCAGCACCGCTATGATGATCACCGCCCCTTTGATCACCAGTTGCCAGAAGTAGGAGACGCCCATTAGCGTCATGCCGTTGTTAAGGGTGGCGATGATTAACGCGCCGACCAGCGTGCCGGTGATGGTGCCGATGCCGCCGACAAAACTGGTGCCGCCGAGAATGACCGCCGCAATCGCATCCAGCTCGTAGCCCATGCCGAGGTTGCCGTTGGCGCTGTAAAGGCGCGAGGCGCTCATCACCCCGCCAAGGCCGGAGAGCAGCCCGCTAATGCCGTAGACGAAGAGTAAAACCAGCCACACTTTGATGCCGGTAAGGCGCGCTGCCTGCATGTTGCCGCCGACCGCGTAGATATGAACGCCAAGGGTGGTGCGGCGCAGAATAAACCAGCACACCGCAATCACCGCCAGCGCGATCACCACCAGCCACGGCACCGGGCCGAGGTAGTTATTGCCGATCCACTCAAAGCTGATATCGGAGTTGATAACGGTAGTGCCATCCGCCAGCAGATAGGCCGCGCCGCGCAGCGCCGTATAGGTGCCGAGCGTGACAATAAAGGGGGGTAGCCCGGCAAAGGCGACCAGCGCGCCGTTAAACAGGCCGAGCAGCAGGCCGAGCATCAGCGCAGCGGGCACCGAGAGCATCGACAGCTCTGGCATCAGCGACACCACCATTGCCGCCACCGCCGTGGTGCCGAGGATCGAACCAACCGAAAGGTCAATCCCGCCGGTGAGAATGATGAAGGTCATGCCTGCCGCCAGCACGATGTTGATTGACGCCTGGCGGGTAATGTTGAGCAGGTTGCTCTCGGTAAAGAAGTTCGGCGCGATAAAGCCAAAAACCGCGACGATCAGGATGAGAATCGGCAGGATACCGACGGTTTGCATCAGATCGCCCATCAGCACTTTTTTGGCGGAGGCAGATTTGGCCTCCTGCTGCGGCGTGGTGGCCGGGTGTGGTTTCATTTCAGTCATGGTGTACCGCCTGGTGATGGGTGTCGTTAACGCCGGTCGCCAGCGTCATAATCTCTTCCTGGGTGATAGCCTCGCCCTGCAACTCGCCAGCGATAGTGCCTTCGCGCATCACATAGACGCGGTCGCTCATGCCGACCACCTCCGGCAGTTCGCTGGAGATCATCAGAATCGCCACCCCTTCGCGCGCCATCTGGTTCATGATCCGGTAGATCTCGCTCTTCGCACCGACATCAACACCGCGCGTTGGCTCATCAAGGATCAGGATGCGTGGGCCAATCGCCACCCAGCGCGAGATAAGCAGTTTTTGCTGGTTGCCGCCGGACAAACCGCCCGCCCGTACCTGCGCGTGCGGCACGCGAATATTGAGTAATTTGATGGCGTCATCGGAGAGGGTTTGCGCCTTTTTGCGGTTCAGCATGCCCCATGACGCATCGCGCTCCAGCGTCGCCATGGTGATGTTCTCCTGCGCCGCCAGTTCAAGGAACAGCCCCTGCTCTTTGCGGTTCTCGGTCAAAAAGCCGATGCCGAGATCGATCGCCGCACGCGGGGAGTGGATCACCACCGGTTCGCCATCGATCTCAATCATGCCGCCGGTCGCTTTGCGCACGCCGAAAATCAGCTGCGCCAGTTCGGATCGCCCGGCACCGACCAGCCCGGCAAGGCCGACAATTTCACCGGCGCGCACCTGCAGGCTGACCGGCTGGATCTTGCCGCCATCGGTGAGATGGTGAACGGTAAGGCGCGGTTTGCCGGGGGTGATATCGCGCGCTTTATTAAATAGATCGCTGAGTGGTCGCCCGACCATCATGCGCACCAGTTCGGCGGCATTCAGGCTATCGCGCGTCAGGCTGCCCACATACTGGCCGTCGCGCAGCACGCTGACGCGATCCGAAAGCTCATACACTTCCGCCATGCGGTGGCTGATATAGATAATCGCCATCCCCTCATCGCGCAGGCGCATGATCAGTTCAAACAGGCGGTGAGTTTCACGGGAGGAGAGGGCGGCGGTGGGTTCATCCATCACCATAATACGACTGTTGCGGTGCAGCGCGCGGGCGATCTCCACCTGCTGCTGTTCGGCGATGGTCAGCTTCATCACCCGGTCGGTGGCGCTGAAATTGGCACCGAGACGGTCAATCACCGCCTGCGCCTGCGCCGCCATGGTTTTGCGCTGCACCAGCCCGCCGCGTGCGATTTCGCTGCCGAGAAAAATGTTCTCCGCCACCGTTAAGTTGGGCGCAAGCTGCATCTCCTGATAGATCAGGGTGATACCGGCGGCAAGGGCGTCTTTTGGCCCGCGAATGGTGTGAGGCGTGCCGTCGATCAGGATCTCGCCGCTGGTGGCGCTGTAGGCCCCGGCGAGGATTTTCATCAACGTGCTTTTGCCGGCACCGTTCTCTCCCATTAAGGCATGGATCTCGCCGGGCCAGACCGTCAGGTCCACCCCTTTGAGGGCGTAAAACTTGCCGAACACTTTGGCAATATTACGCATCTCCAGCACGGGCACATTAGGCATGACGAAGCTCCTGCGAGTGACGATTTACGCACTTCATCACACGTTGGTAAATGGAGAATGTCAGAAGCTGTTCATATTTGTCATAGTGGCGCCACGCCACTGTTGTGACCTCTTCCGGAGCCGCTATGCCCTATCGCGCCAACCCTTTTTTCACCAGCGCCCGCGGGCGACTGCTCTTTTTCAATGTGCTGGTGGTGGCGGTGACGTTAATGGTCTGCGCCGTGGCGGTGCTCGGCTTTCGCCATGCCAGCCAGTTGCAGGAGCAGGTGCAGCAGCAGACGCTGGATGATATGACCGCCAGCATGAACCTCGCGCGTGATACCGCCAGCGTCGCCACTGCTGCGGTGCGGCTTTCGCAGGTGGTTGGCGCGCAGGAATATAAAGGGGAGGCGGAGCGGTTGAAAGCGACGCAAAGCGCCTTGCAACGCTCGCTCACACAGCTGGCAAACGCGCCGCTGGCGCGGCTCGAACCGCAGCTGGTGGCGCAGATCACCCGCCGCAGCCAGGCGTTACAGCAGAGCGTCACGGAGATGCTGCAACGCGGGCAGCGCCGCCACCTTGAGCGCAACGCGCTGCTCAGCTCCCTCTACCAGAATCAGAGTTATTTACGCCATTTGCAGACCATCGCCGCGCGCGACGGGCTGAACACCCCCGACCCGCGCCTGCTCAGTGAGATGGACAGATTGCTTCTCGCTGCCATTCAGACGCCATCACCGCGCGCCACGCTGGCGCAGCTGGCAGAGATTGTCGGCCAGCTCCCAACGCGGGCGGGCGATCCGCTGCTCGATTTTATCCTGCCCGATTTTCAGGCCGAGCTTAACAAGCTGATGCCGCTCGCGGGCCAGCTGGAGGAGAGCGATCTGGCGATCACCTGGTCGATGTTTCATATCAAAGCGCTGGGCGCGCTGCTTAATAACGATATCAACCAGTATGTGGCGGAAGTGGCGCAGGCCTCCGAACAGCGCACCGCCCAGAGCCACCAGGAGATGCGCTCCATCAGCATCTTTATCAGCCTGTTCGCGCTACTGGCACTGGCGATCACCGCCTGCGCCGGTTGGTATATCTACCGCAATCTGGGATCGAACCTGACCGCCATTTCACGCGCCATGTCGCGGCTGGCGCGCGGGGAATCCAATGTTTCGGTGCCTGCGCTGCAACGGCGCGACGAATTAGGCGAACTGGCGCGCGCCTTTAACGTCTTTGCCCGCAACACCGCTTCGCTGGAGCACACCTCCACGCTTTTGAAAGAGAAAAGCACGCAGTTGGAGACCACCTTTCATGCCATGCGCGACGGCTTTGCGCTGTTTGATAACCGGGGCTGCCTGGTAGTGTGGAACCCGCAATACCCGCTGCTGTTGGGCCTCGGCGAGGAGCCGCTGCGGCGCGGTCAGCACTACCACAGCCTGCTGCGCCAGGTGAGCGATCTTCCCGGCCATGTGCAGGAGAATCTGGCGCGCCCGCTGCCGTTAACCCAGGAGCTGCGGCTGGCGGATAACCGCACCATTGAGTTGCGCTTCAGCCCGGTGCCGGGGCGCGGCATGGTTAACGTGGTGCTGGATCGTACCGAGCGCAAAGGGCTGGAGGAGGCGCTGCTGCATAGCCAGAAGATGAAAGCGGTCGGCCAGCTTACCGGCGGGCTGGCGCACGATTTTAATAACCTGCTGGCGGTGATTATTGGCAGCCTGGAGCTGACTTCAACCGACTCGCCGGACGCAGCGCGCATCTCACGCGCGTTGAAAGCCGCCGAGCGCGGGGCGCTGCTCACCCAGCGGCTGCTGGCCTTCTCACGCAAGCAGTCGCTCCACCCGCACGCGGTAGAGATGCAGGCGCTGCTGGAGAATCTCGAGGAGCTGCTGCGCCACTCGCTCCCCTCAACGCTGACCCTTGAGATTGAAGCGCAGCACGCCGCCTGGCCAGCGTGGATTGACGTCGGGCAACTGGAGAACGCCATCATCAACCTGGTGATGAACGCCCGCGATGCGATGGAGGGGCAAACGGGCGTGATCAAAGTGCGCACCTGGAACCAGCGCGTCACCCGCACCGACGGACGCAGGCAGGATATGGTGGCGCTGGAGGTGATCGACAGCGGCTGCGGCATGTCGCAGGAGGTCAAAGCGCGGGTGTTTGAACCCTTCTTCACCACCAAACAGACCGGCAGCGGCAGCGGGCTGGGCTTATCAATGGTTTACGGCTTTGTGCGCCAGTCCGGCGGGCGCGTGGAGATCGAAAGCGCCCCAGGGCAGGGCACCACGGTGCGTTTACAACTGCCGCGCGCAACTCTCCCGGCGGTGAGCAGCGTTGAACCGGCCAGCGATGCGCGCCATGTGCGCAGCGATACGCTGATTCTGGTGCTGGAGGATGAAGCCGACGTGCGCCAGACCCTGTGCGAGCAGCTTCACGAGCTGGGCTACCTGACGCTGGAGGCGGAAAACGGCGATGCGGCGCTACAGATGCTTGCGGCTTCCACCGAGATTGGCGCACTGATCAGCGACTTAATGCTGCCGGGGCGCTTAAGCGGTGCGGAGGTGATCGCCGCCGCTCGCCAGCACGCGCCAAACTTGCCGATGCTGCTGATCAGCGGCCAGGATCTGCGCCCTGCCCACAACCCGGCGCTGCCGGAGGTCGAACTGTTACGCAAGCCCTTCACCCGCGCGCAGCTGGCGCAGGCGCTGCAACGCATTGCGGTGTGAGGTGACGGCGCTCACAGGGTGATAAAAAGCTGGCTTGCCGGGACGCCTGTCGCCCGCTAGATTATCCGCCGTAAGGATAGTGACTCCCTCACGGCTAAACCTGAAACCCACGCACTGGTGATTAACCTCTGCGCTGCGTTTCAGGTTTTTTTGTTTTTGTCGGTCATAAAAAAGGAAAAGGACGTAACAATGAAAAAAGGGGTAATCGCGTTTCTGCTGCTGATGAGTATCAGCGCACCGCAGGCGCAAGAGGCAAAAGTGACGCTTATTCACACCGGGGATACGCACGGGCGCGGGATGAGCGAATCGGGTATCGGCTACGGCAAAATGAGCGCCTATGTGAAAAATCTGCGCGAACAAGACGCCAACGTGCTGTTTGTGGACGTTGGCGATGCGGTAAGCGGCATGCCGGTGACCGATCTGACGCAGGGGGAAAGCAACGTGCGCGCCATGAATACCATGGGTTACGACGCTTTTACGCCCGGCAATGCGGACTTTATTTTCGGCGGCCCGGAACTGCTCTCGCTGCGGGATAAAGCCCGCTTCCCGTTTGTCTCTGCCAATATTTACCATCATGACAAGCTCGCCTTTCGCCCCTATGTGATGAAAAAGGTGGCGGGGCTCAATATCGCCATTATCGGCGTGTCGCCGCTCAATGCGATGGTGGCAACCACCGACAGCAAACTGGCCGGATTTTCCGTTAGCGATCCGATTCAGGCGGTGCGCAACACGGTAGCGCAGGTGAAGAGGAAGAGCGATCTGATCATTGTGCTGGCGCATCTCGGGAAAACCGACCCGGCGGTGAATATCACGAAGCTGGTGGAAGCGGTGCCGGAGATCGATGTGCTGGTGGATGGTCACGACCATATTGCCGTGCAGGCCGGCAAGCAGATGGGCAGAACGGTGATGGTTAACGCCGGGCAGTATGGCGACTATCTCGGTCATCTCACCTTAAGCATTAAAGATAAAAAGATCGTTGCGTGGAGTGAAAAGCTGCTGGATGTGGCGAGCTTAACGGCGCTGAAAGCGGATAGCGAAACCGAATCCTGTATCGAGCAAGCGCGGGCTGCGAGCGCGGAGGTGCTTAATAACGTGGTGATGGCGCTCCCCTTTACCCTCAACGGCCAGCGTGAGCGGGTGCGCTCCGGACAGACCAACCTCGGCAGCCTGCTGGCAGATGCCGAGCGGGAGTATGCCAACGCCGATATCGCCTTTACCGTCGGCGCATTTCTGCGCGACAGCATTCCGGCCGGGCCCGTGACCTATGGCGACGTGCTGAATGCGCTGCCATTTCGCCTGCCGCTGGTGACGCGGGAGATGAGCGGCGAACAGATCAAAGCGTTCATTGAGCACAACTATGCGCAGCAGAACATTATTTCCGGGGCCTATGCCCACGTCAGCGGCCTGCGTTTCAGCGTCGATTTCACCCGGCCCGCCGGGGATCGCATGACCTCGATTGAGGTCAACGGTCAGCCGCTGGCGCGGGATAAAATCTATCGCGTGGCGTGTAATGAGCAGGTGAGCGATTTTGGCATTCGCGACATCGCCATCCGCGATCGTTACGATGTGCCGATGGCGGAGTTGCTGACGGAGTATGTGAATAAGCACGCGCCGCTCATCTCACCCGCGCCGCGTGTGCAGTTTCTCCACCCGGCGGGGTAATTTTTAGCGCTTAGGCAGGGACGCGCAGCCCTAGCCGTTCGGGAACAATATCTTCCAGCATGGCGACCAGCTGCGGGTCCATAAAGGCGTAGTGATTCGGGATATTGAGCACATGCAGCGGTTTATGCTGCACCAGACGGGTATAGTCGGTCAGCAGGCGCTCTTTGTGCTCCTCTTCCATGACGCAGATAACATCTGCCCAGGAGAGAATAGCGGGTGAAACGGTTTTTTTTGCCTGGCGTTGCATACCGGCGGAGCGGGCATTGAGCCCAGGATAGCGGCGAAACAGCTGCTCAGCGGTGGGGCTGCGCCATTGGTTCCGGCTACAAATAAAAAGCACATTCATGCAAGTCGATACTCATCAAGCCGCGCTGAGCGCACTACGTCGTGTCATACGCGGGTATTAAGACCCGGTTGCGTTATTTTCTGGCAACCCTCTGGTGCGAGTCTGTCCGCTTCATCCTACAAACGACCACATACTGGCTGCTTTCCGCCCCGATCGCGCCGGGCGTTGCGGGACGCAATATAGCCACAATGGTCAGTCTAATCCAGCACAATCCGCGCGCCATCATAACCCGCTTCAGGCCCCGTCGGCAGCGGGTTTTTCATCATCCCTTGATCAGGGGCATATCTGATATGCGTTAGGATAAGTCGCGCAGCGTCTCACACCAGGTTTAAGGCCATTCTTACCCCATCAACACACTTCCACCATGATGGTTCGCGGGATTGCCAACATGCGTTCGCCGCAGGTGAGGATCACATCGATTCCGCTCGGAAACGAGTGCGGGCGGTCGGTTAATTCATCGGTGATGCACTCCGGCAGCAGCGGGGCGATCATTCGCTCCTCCTGAATGCCGGGGCCGGTGAGGCGCAGCATCCGCCCGCCGCTGAGCGCGGGCAGTTGTAAAATCAGCGTCGCGCTGCTCTCTGCGTTTAACGGTTGGCCCACGGGCAGGGCACTGAGCTGTTGATGGTTAAGGGTGCTGTCGGCAATGGCAAAGAGCGCCTGCTGCGGCGTATCCAGCAGTGGCGCCTGGGTGTGAAGGCGCAGGTTCTGGCGCAGCAGATCGTTATCCAGCGCGTTTGCGATCCACAATGGCGTGTCGCTGTTTGCCAGTGTCAACAGAACGCTGGTGGTGGCCGCGTTGAGCGGCGGCCAGCTATGTTTCAGCTGCGGCAGGGCGACAATTACCCCCGGCTCGCTCATTGCTTTTAACAGGCGACGAAAGGCGTGCTGAGCGTCGTGAACCGCCGACGCGAAGGCGGGTTGTAGTGTCATGCATTCTCTCCGCGCACCGGAACAGAGGCCTCGACCCGGCCGGTGTGGCGCGTAGGGGTATCAACCTGCATTCAGTGCTCCATAGTAAATTCGATCATGTCGGCGCGATTCAGGCTGACGGAGTACTCCGTTGCGTTGATCTCACCGTCACGGTGGTTAAGGGTGCGCACACAGAGCAGCGGCGCCATAGTGGGGATCTCCAGCCAGCGGCTCTCTTTCACCTGCGCACGGCGTGCGCTGATGCGCGTTTGCGTGCGCTTCAGCTCAAGACCGGCGCGATCGCGCAGAAAGTCATGCAGCGACCCGCTGTCAAACTCTTGCAGTAGCGGCCAGAGCTGGCGGTCGGCAAAGTAGTGATCGATAAGACAAAGCGCGACACCGTTCACCCGGCGGCGGGTGCGCAGATGAATGACGTTATCGCCTTCGGTAATGCCGAGCGCATCGACGACATGGCCGGAGGCCGGGCGCAATACCGCCAGCAGACGTTCGCTGGTGGGATGGCTCCCCTGATCGAGCAGGTTCTGGCTAAAACGCGCCTGCGCATTGAGCGGGTAGTCGAATGGGCGCATCAACACCAACACGCCAACGCCCTGGCGGCGCTGCACCCAGCCCTTTTCGACCAGTTGATCGATGGCGCGGCGCAGAGTGTGGCGGTTGACCTGAAAGCGCGCGGCCAGCTGCTGTTCGGCGGGCAGCCAGTCACCACAGTGATAGTGGGTACGCAGCTCCTGCTCCAGTTTGGCGGCGATCTCCTGGTAACGTGTTGGGAAGCTGGTCGGATGTCTGGATAAGTGGATAGTCATCATTCCCCCGCAGACTCAGTTAATGTGCCTCCAGAGTGCCGGGGGAATGTTGCAATTGGGTTATGTATTGATTGCGCCAGGATGAAAAAAGAAAAAGGAGCCGCGATCGGCTCCCTGTTTCGGTGGTGCGCCCGGCGGTAAACACCGCCAGCGAATCATCAATTCTTTTTAACGAATTCTGATTTCAGTTTCATTGGCCCGAAGCCATCGATTTTACAATCGATATTATGGTCGCCTTCCACCAGGCGAATATTCTTCACTTTGGTGCCGATCTTCAACATTGAAGAACTGCCTTTTACTTTCAAGTCTTTAATTACGGTCACGCTATCGCCGTCGGCTAACAGATTACCATTTGCGTCTTTGACGATTAATTCATCGCTCACCGACGCGGGTTCGGCATCGTTCCACTCGTGGGCGCATTCCGGGCAAACGAACATGCCATTATCTTCATAGGTGTATTCGGAATTACATTTTGGGCAGTGGGGAAGTTGCATAGGGGTTACCTCAAACAAGAGCAGAGAGAGCCGGATGTTTACCGGCACAAAAGGCGCAGTGCCTGAAAGCGCGCGATTATACAGCAAAACCGTACAATTGCCGTTGTTATTATTTCTTTAATCCCGGAGATAAAAAAACAACCCCCGCGACACCACCTGTCATTCGCTTAAGCGATGCTTATCTCATCACATCATTGAGAATGTACTTATGTGTGATAATTAGAATATTTGCCGGTTGAAATTGCCAGCATTTACTAATTCAGATATGGTGACAGTTAGCAACCGGTGTTATTTGTAACCAGGCTGTCACACCTGTTAAATGCGCCATTCCCGGCGAATAATTACCTCTCAGATCGGGTGGGTAAATCTATGATGATATATCCTGGCTATTCATAAAAATGCGCTAAGCTCTAACCCTTTGGTTTTTAAAGACCAGAGTACTATTGCTGTCCCTTTTTACGGGAAAGTTTTTATTTTCCCGAATGCCATCAGGTGTTTATCTTTTCGAAGATATTTTCTACACGTAATTATAAAAGCCGAAACTTCACTAATAAAACTCAACGGCTAAATAAAACAAAGAAAATTTGCGTTAAGGAAAGACTTTTGACATGCACACACAAACAATATTTGAATTAAGTCAGGAAGCAGAACGGCTGTTACAACTCTCTTTGCACAACCTGCTGGCTCTAAAAAAAATGCCGGCGGCGGAGCTTGATGAGACAAATATCAGCGGCGCGGCGCAAAATAAAAATGTGTTACCCCTGCACTTCAGCGCCCGCGGCGTTGAGGCGCAAGAGGCGACCTTACAGAACGAACTGCGCAAAATCACCCGGCTGGAGATGGTGCTGGCGATTGTCGGTACCATGAAAGCGGGCAAGTCGACCACCATCAACGCGATTGTCGGGACGGAAGTGTTGCCGAACCGCAACCGCCCGATGACGGCCTTGCCGACGCTGATCCGCCATACGCCCGGCCAGAAAGAGCCCGTGCTCCACTTCTCTCACGTCGGCCCGATTGATGCGCTTGCGCAGCAGTTGCAGACGCGGCTGTTCAATTACGATCGCGACAAGCTGGCGCAGAAGATTGAGATCGATCGCGATATGGATTCGCTGCTGGCGCGCATTGCGCAGGGCGATGCCTTTGATAAGCACTATCTTGGCGCGCAGCCGATCTTCCACTGCCTGAAAAGCCTCAACGATCTTGTACGCCTGTCGAAAGCGCTGGGCGTCGATTTTCCCTTCTCGGCCTACGCGGCGATTGAACATATTCCGGTTATCGAAGTGGAGTTTGTTCACCTGGCGGGGCTGGAGAGCAACCTTGGTCAACTGACCCTGCTCGACACGCCGGGGCCGAACGAAGCCGGGCAGCCCCATTTACAGAAGATGCTCAGCGAGCAGCTGGCGCGCGCCTCGGCGGTGCTGGCGGTGATGGATTATACCCAGCTGAAATCGATCTCTGATGAAGAGGTGCGCCAGGCGCTCTCGGCCGTTGGCCGCTCGGTTCCGCTCTACGCGCTGGTGAATAAGTTCGATCAAAAAGATCGCAACAGCGACGATGAGCACCAGGTTCGCGCGCTTATCTCTGGCACCTTAATGAAAGGCAATATCACACCGACGCAGATCTACCCGGTCTCCTCAATGTGGGGCTATCTGGCGAACCGCGCCCGTCACGAGTTGCAGAAAAAGGGGCGCTTGCCCGATCCAAACGATCAGCCCTGGGTGCAGGACTTTGCCGAAGCGGCGCTTGGTCGGCGCTGGCGCATGGCGGATCTGGATGATACTGAACATATTCGTCACGCCGCCGATCTGCTGTGGCAGGATTCGCTGTTTGAGCTGCCGATCCGCAACTTGCTGCACGCGGCCCATGCCAACGCTTCCCTCTATGCGCTGCGATCCGCCTCGCATAAACTCCTCAACTACACCCAGAGCGCGCGGGAGTATCTCGATTTCCGCTATCAGGGGTTGACCGTCGCCTATGAGCAGCTGGAGCAGAATATCACCCGGCTGGAAGAGGACATGACCCTGCTGCGCACCAGCCAGGCGCGGGTGCGTGATGAGGTCGATCATGAAGTGGAAGAGGCACTCGCGGCGGCAGAGATCTTTATCAACGGCCAGCAGTTTGAAATTGTCGAAGCGATCGACGCCTGGTTCCATGATGGGCAACTGATGGCGATGGCCAGCGAGAGCCAGGCGGATTTACGCCTTGATGAGCGCTTAAGCCCCGGCCAGCTGGTGCTGGAAGATGAAGGCCAGGCGCAGATCGCCCTGAGTAAAATGCGCTCCGCCTGCGAGACGATCCTGCTGGCGGCGCAGGAGCGCATCAGCCGTGAACTGGCGCTGCGTTTTGATGAGCTGGAGAACACGCTGACGCGCTCGCTGAACGATGCCATGCGCCCAATCGAAACGCGCATCAAAGCGGAGCTGAGCCATGCTGGTTTTCGTGCCCGCATCTCTTTTCCCGCGTTTCAGCCGAGCACGCTCAACTTCAATGCCCGCACGCTGTTTAACAATGTCATCGCGCCGGAAGAGAGCAGCGCCGCACAGGCCAGCCGCATTGGCGGCGTGCGCGAAACGGTCTCGCGCTGGCTCAATAACCCCAACTGGGGCTGGGACGACTATGTGGCGACGCGTACCCGGTATGTGATCGACCTCGGCACGTTGCATAAGAAGCTGACCGCCCATGTGGCGCACTTCTGCGAGCAGATCCGCAAAGCGTTAAGCGCGCAGGTTGATGTTTCCGTCACCGCAGGCATGGCGACCTTTTTTGCTGAGTTCTCCCAGAGTCTTTCCGGGCTGCAGGAGAGCCTGCGCGAGAGCATGGCGATCCGCCAGCAGAACGAATCCTCGGTGAGCGCGCTGCGTCGCCATTTGCTGCACTGTATCAGGACGGCGCACTGGATCCATGAGGATGCGCGGCTGTTACGTGACGATATCCAGACGCTCTTCGCGGCGGAGCAACCATGAAAAATCGACTGCTCGACGGCCCTGGCCGGGTGCTGGAATCTATCCATCCGAAATTTATTGTCGATCTGGTACAGGGCATCGATGCGTCGCGTCAGACGACGATCGCGCCACAGCAGCAGCTTTTTCGTGAGCGGCTGGCGCAGGAGATCATGACCCAGACGCAGCTGCGCCCGTGGGCGATCTCCGGCAAGCTTGAGGAGAACGACGCTCTGCGGCTCGGGCTGGCAGAGAAGCTGGCGAGCATGCTCGATCCCGGTTATCTGGCGCTGACGCGCATTACGCAGCGGCTGAAGGCGATGCAGCACGCCGAGCGGCGTCCCGGCAGCGTCACGCCCGGCGCGCAGCAGCAGTACGACGTGTTGCTGGAGCACTTTAGCCAGCGCGCGGCATTTAAGGAGAAAGCGCTGACGCAGCGCGGGCTGGCGGTGCAGGCCGGTCATCACAGTGAACAAGTTTTTACCCACTGGCGCGCGGGAAGCTACAACGGCTGGTCGATGGCCGGACGCTGCTACGTCGCGCTGGAGGAGCTGCGCTGGGGGGCGTTTGGCGATGCCTGCCGGCTGGCGAATGAGGATGTGGCGACGATGCTGAAAGATAACCTGCGGGTGATGGCGGCAGAGTTTCTGGCGCAGGGCATTGATGCGTCGCAGGGGACGCGCCACTTCTATCATCAATGGCTGGCCGCGCCATCCACGCCAGGGGTGATGGAGTATAAAGATCTGCTGGGCTGGCTCGGGGACTGGTGTGATGCTGAGCGCCACCCGATTTGCTGGTCGGTGACGCAGAGCTGGCAGCCCGTCGCGTTGGGGATGCCGAGGCTCTGCTCGGCAGCCCGTCTGGCGACGGCGATGGTTGATGAGGTTTTCGACGACCTTTAGTGGCTCGTCGACTCGGTTCGCGTCGCCATCTCTTCCGGCGTCGGCACCTTGCCGAAGCGTCGAGCATAGAGCGCGGTAATAATCGGCACCAGAATGGCGGTGACAATTACGCTCGCGGCGACCAGCGCGGTTGCTGATGCGGCAACCGGTTCAAAGGCCGGGTTAATCTGGGCGATGATCACCGGGTTAGCCACCGCCGCACCCGCTGCGGAAGAGGCCGCCACGCCCGCGGTACCATTCCCGCCGCCAATCAGTCGGTCCGCCATAATCAGCGGAATACCGGTGATGATAATCACCGCCACGCCGAGGAAAATCCCCAGCAGGCCGGTCTCCATAATCACTTTCAGGTTGATGGTGTTACCCAGCGCGAAGCCGAAGAAGGGGATCAGCACCGGTGTCGCTTTGCTGAAGAAGGCGCGCAGATCGTGGTCGAGGTTGCCGAGGGCAAAGCCGATCAGGAACGGCAGCACCGCGCCGACAAAGTGGTGCGGTTCAAACGAGGCGAGGCCAGCGGAGCCGAGGATCACCATGGTCATCAGCGGGCCGGACTCCAGCGACATCAACACAAATGCGCCCGACTCCTCTTTACTGCCGTACTGATTCATCAGGCTGGCATAGAGCCCGCCGTTGGTCATATCCATCGCTGAGACAATTGCCAGCACCGACAGCCCGGCGAAAAAGCCGGTCTGAATGCCGGTATCGGGAATAAAGGAAGCGGCAATCATCGCCACCAGCCAGGCGACGGCAATTTTGGTCAGCACCAGCGTGCCCGATTTGCGCAGCACCGTGCCGGTTGCGCGAAGATCAATCGAGGCGCCAATACAGAAAAACCATACCGCCAGGATCGGCACCGTTCCGCTAATCATGCCTTTCGTGAAGGAGCCAAAATAGGCGCCGGTATCGGGCGCCAGGGTATTAAGAATGGCGCCTAACAGGAGCGGAACTAACATCATCCCGCCAGGAATACGTTCAATGGTGGCCTTAATTTTCATACACGATCCTCACGACTCGTCATTCAGATGAACGAGAAAGCTAAAAAATGAATCATTCGATGTTTCAGAGATTTAAAGCATTCAGAAGCCAGCGCATTGACGATGGGCGGCGGCAGAGCGGCCTGAACAGACTCATCAATACCGATGAGTTAGCCCTTAACGCTGCTATTAGTGGGGCTATCATGAGGCGATTGGAATATCTATTCAATAAGAATGAAACGGTGTTTTAGTTACACCGATCACATAATTCGCGTAAACATTTATCGATGTTTCTTTATTTATTTTCGATGTAAATGGCTTGTAAAAAGGTGGGTCGAAAGCCGATCGCGCTTTTTTGAAATGAGGCAAAAAGTGAGGTAAGAACGGTGGTTGATGATTACCGGTTACAACTATGTGAATTTGATCACATTTATAAACCCTGATAGGGTAATTCGCTCAATCACTGCCCAACAGGCGTCAACAGGTTCGGTTGTACAGGCTTTGAACAGTTAGTGTAAGTAAACCTGCTACGCTTGAAAGAATGGCCGTAAGGCCGATAAAAAACGCCTGCCACGGATGGGTAAACGGGCGATACAGGGCGAGAGTCTTAAGAGGAAAACAGAGATGTTAAAAAGGAAAAAAATCAAACCGATAACGCTACGCGACGTCACGATTATTGACGACGCGAAACTGCGTAAAGCCATCACCGCCGCGTCGTTAGGTAACGCGATGGAGTGGTTCGATTTCGGTGTTTATGGCTTTGTGGCCTACGCACTTGGCAAAGTGTTCTTCCCCGATGCAGATCCCAGCGTGCAGATGATAGCCGCGCTCGGGACCTTCTCCGTTCCATTCCTGATTCGTCCACTTGGCGGCCTCTTCTTCGGCATGCTGGGGGATAAATATGGACGGCAAAAAATCCTCGCGATCACGATAGTGATCATGTCCGTCAGTACCTTTGCTATCGGGCTTATACCTTCGTATGAGTCGATCGGTATCTGGGCACCGATTCTGCTGCTGTTATGTAAGATGGCGCAGGGCTTCTCGGTCGGCGGCGAGTATACCGGCGCGTCGATCTTCGTGGCCGAATACTCCCCGGACCGTAAACGCGGCTTTATGGGCAGCTGGCTGGACTTCGGCTCCATCGCCGGGTTTGTCCTCGGCGCGGGCGTGGTGGTGTTGCTGTCGACGATTGTTGGCGAGCAGAACTTCCTCGACTGGGGCTGGCGTATTCCGTTCTTCCTGGCACTGCCGCTGGGCCTGATTGGCCTCTACCTGCGTCATGCGCTGGAAGAGACTCCGGCGTTCCAGCAGCATGTCGATAAGCTCGAGCAGGGCGACCGCGAAGGGCTGCAGGAAGGGCCGCGCGTCTCCTTTAAAGAGATTGCCAGCAAACACTGGCGCAGCCTGCTGACCTGTATTGGTCTGGTGATCTCCACCAACGTCACCTACTACATGCTGCTGACCTATATGCCGAGCTACCTGTCGCATAACCTGCACTACTCGGAAGATCATGGGGTGTTGATTATCATCGCCATTATGATCGGTATGCTGTTTGTGCAGCCGGTGATGGGTCTGTTGAGTGACCGCTTCGGCCGCCGTCCGTTTGTGCTGATTGGTAGTATCGCGCTGCTGGCGCTGGCCATTCCGGCCTTCAGCATGATCAATAGCGGCGTGATGGGGATGATTTTCGCTGGCCTGCTGCTGCTGGCGGTGATCCTTAACTGCTTCACCGGCGTAATGGCTTCCACATTGCCAGCGATGTTCCCGACGCATATCCGTTATAGCGCGCTCGCCAGCGCCTTTAACATCTCCATTCTGGTTGCCGGTCTGACGCCAACGCTGACCGCCTGGCTGGTGGAGACCTCAAATAATCTGATGATGCCAGCGTACTACCTGATGGTGATCGCGGTGGTTGGCCTGATTACCGGCCTGACGATGAAAGAGACGGCGAACCTGCCGCTGAAAGGGGCAACCCCGGCAGCGTCGGATATGCAGGAAGCGCGTGAAATTCTGCAAGAACATCACGACAACATCGAACAGAAAATCGAAGATCTGGATGAAGAGATTGCCCAGCTGCAGGAGAAACGCTCCCGCCTGGTGCAGCAGCATCCGAAGATTGACGAGTAACTAAATAAAACCCGGACGGCTTAGCCCTCCGGGTTTTTTTAACACCCTGCCGCAATATAATCCCCGTTAGCACTCACCGGGATCACCGTTAAAAACAGCACCAGCGCAAAGAGCATCAGCGCCACGCCACCCGCGATTTTTAGCCCCGGAACCAGCCAGCGTAAGCGACCTGACTCACTGCCAAACAAGGCTGCCGTGCGGTTACGCGCATAACGCACCGCCAGCGACAGCCCCATGATCGAGAGCGCTGTGCCGAAAGCCATGGTCATCACCGCCGCCATTCCCCACGTAACAATGCCGAGCGCATTCGAGAAGAGCAAAATCATAATGGCTCCGCTACAGGGCCGCGCGCCAATCGCCAGAATCACCCCCAGCCGGGTTTTCCAGTCGCCCTGCGTCGACACGCCAACGCCGTGATGCCCGCAGCCGCACTGCGCGTCGTGAACATGCGTCAGGGAGCGGATGCGCAGCGCGCGCGGTCGCAGGCTCTTCACCGCGCGCCAGATGACATAGGCCCCGAAGCCGCCAATCAGCACGGCGCTGACCTTCTCGACATACCAGCGGCTTTCGCTGAGATCGCCCGAGGCGAGGTTAAACCCGACCGCGAGGATAAAGACAAAAAGGATCGCGCTGACGCCCTGCATTAGGCTGCCGAGCAGCGGAACCATGCGCGCAGCGGTCTCGCTCTCCTTATTGGTGCTGAGATAGGTGGCGACAATAAATTTGCCGTGTCCCGGCCCGATGGCGTGCAGTACGCCGTAGAAGAACGCCCCGGTCAGCAGCCATAGCCCGCCGCTGTACTGATGATTATTGAGTTGCAGCAGATACATCACCAGGTAGCGGTGCAGGGTGATTTGCGCCGCCAGGCACCACTGCAAAAATGCGCCCCAGTGCGTGTGCAGGGCGAAAGCGGCGACCAGCCCTGCCGCCAGCAGCGTAAGCGCCGCCGGCAGGCGCCAGTCGCGGGTGAGAAGTTGCGTCGTCATAGGCGTTCAGCGATTAAGAAGGGATAGCCCGCAGTATAGGTGTCGACAGGTGCGGGCTCCAGTCTGGGATCAGAGATTGAGCTGCCGTTTGTGCCAGCGCCCGAGCAGCAGCACGGTGGTCAGCGCGCCGAGCAGGGCGCAGAGCATATCCGACTGGGTATCCCACGGATCGCCCTGCGTACCGAGGAAGTCATCCGCACCCTGACCCATCGCCAGCGCGGCCCACCACTCAATTAATTCATAGGTGGCGCTGATGGCTAACGCAATACAGCAGACGATAAAGTCGAGCATCTTGCCACCGCGCACGTACTGCCCACGCAGTAAAATCTCCCGCGCCGCCAGCGCCGGGACCAGCCCCTGAAAGAAGTGACCAAGTTTGTCGTATGGGTTGCGGCTAAGGTTGAACAAGTGCTGCACATCAAAGCCGAGCGGCACTTTGGCATAGGTGTACATCCCGCCAACCATCAGGATGATGGCGTGGAAGAAAATCAGCGTGTAAAGCAGGGCAGTCAGCGGGTAGCGCCGCCAGGTAGCGAGCAGCAGCGGCACCACGATCATCACCGGGATCACTTCCATCAGCCAGGTGGCGCGGTCATGGGTAAAGAGACCGGTATAAATAAGGATCAGTAACAGGATCAGCGCCGCGCCGTACAGCGCAGGGCGGTTAACGCTCTTGAGCATACGAATGTCCGTTTCGGTAACAGGGAAAAAGAGACTATCGGCTGAAAAGGGGGAAAAGACAAATCCATGCTTTACAGAGCATCACTTCTTTTCAGGACTCCAACACAAAGCGTGCTTTAAGCTCCCGCAGAAATTGAAAGGTGTTAATACACGGCACGCCAAATTGCTGGCAAATATTCGGTACTTTAACTTTCTTTGTATTGGGCGAAACGAAGGATTCATGCGTAACAATAATGGCGCCGATAACTTTGGCCTTAGCAATGATCCACGGATCGGCCTTGGCCAGAAAGTTGTCCCGATTCGCAGGGTTGTAATCACCGCTAATCACTATCTCGGCAATCTGCGTGAAGATCAGTTGAGTGTCATTATCATCATGTTTGATAAAGTGCTCAGGGCGAGCTTTTGCCCATTCCGCCAGTTCATCATTCCCCTCTTTTAACTCGCGGCCGATCATTTCTACGCTTGCCAACATATTTTGTTGAAACTGGAGATCGAGCCACTCCCAGTAGGCTGGGCAGATATCCATGCCGTAATACTGATTTTTAGCCTGAATATAAGTATTGGCATCTAACAGATATCTCATAAACCCAACTCCTTAGCGAAACCGGGGATTTTTGCTGGCTTTATACCATCAAGAAGCATACTTGCTTCCCGAAGCAAAAGCTGACCGCTCAGAGCCTGGCCTACGACAGCGCGCGAGAAGGGTTGGCTGATCTGCGCTTTTTTTGTTTTGTAATAGGTAGGCCCCCCTTTCTCGCTTTTCTCACGTTCCAGCCATGCAGCTTTAAGTTTTGCGATAAAGTGCGAGTAATCATCATGTTGAATAAAACCCAATGTTAGTGCACGGCGGGCAAGCACCCAGCTACTGACTCTGAAATGGTTTTCTAACGGAGGAAGATTATCTTGCCAGTTCTCATTATCCTGCTGCCAGAGAAGCTGGAACTCTTCAGCAGGCACTAATAATTCAGCGGCAACGGCATTGCACAACACTTCCTCTCTACGAGATGCATGGGTATCGCCATCAGAAATACCTGATTGGCCTATCCAGATATGGCATAACTCATGAATAAGGGTAAACAGACGGGCGCCAGGAGCATCAGCGTGATTAACAAAAATAATTGGCGCGTATTCATCGGTAATAGCAAATCCGCGGAACTCCTCTACGCGAAGAGGGCGGGTGAAATGACCCAAATTTGCCTGGCGCATCACTAAGATGCCAACGGATTCGATTCGATTAACCAAATCCCGATAATAATCATCACTGTTACCCCGCTGTGGATGGGAGGCCAGGTTGAGAACTTTCCTGATGCTCTCAACAATGGTCTTTACATCATCTTGCAGGGAGAATCGGCCAACATAGGGATTAGGCTCTATAAACTGCTGTTTTAGATACTCGCGGTACCACTCCTGACGCTGAAGCATAAGCTTGACGATATCTAACAGTTCTGCGCTTGGTCGATTGACAAGTTTACCGTCGACAGTCCTTAAATCAGGGATAAGTAGCGTCTCAACAGGTGGGTGTAATAAAAAGAGATACCCAAACGGGACATGGGCTTTATCAGCAAACTGCATGGCCTGATTGAATGTCAGAGTTTGTTCGCCAGATTCCCATTTGAGCAGGCGCTCTTCATCAATCATTAACTTGTGTGCAAAATCAGACACGGAACAACCGGAACGCTCACGCGCCCAGGTTAGCATTGCGGTGTTGATGTTTGCGGTAGCCATAATGTCCCTCTCTGTTCTCTCGCGGCATTATAGAGAATAAGTTCACATGCTCAAAATATACACTTACTTTTAGAAATAACTGATTGATTTTATTAATTATTGTGAGAGGCGGGCATTAAGGCATCCTCTAAAACATCTGTCCCAACTTTGTTACTTGTTAATGTCCTTTCGGCGAAAAAATATAAACCAGTAATTGCGGCTGCGATATCACTTAAGATCGTTTTTGCGAGACTAATTCCGAAATTAAGAATCATGTTGCTTCAGCCCAAAAAATTTTATCCGTTTGTAATATCTAATATTTTTCTTAATCACACTCAGAATATAAATCTCTTGAATGGTTTTCTGAAAAAATTAATTCGATGGTATACAACGCACCTGCGTTATACAGCATAACTAATGAAACGAATCTGCTTGAGGAAAAAATCCGCCTTAACAGCGGATCCAATTTTTCAGCACGTTAAGGCACTTATCGAATCAGTAATGCACCAGCCCGCCATCCACTGCGTACTGGCTGCCGGTAACGTATGACGCATCATCCGAGAGCAAAAAGAGCGCGACGGCGGCGGCTTCCTGTGCGGTACCGGCGCGTCTGAGCGGCACCTGGCTTACCACAAAATCCTCAAACTGCTGGCGCGACTCTTCGGGCATAAAGTGCCTGAAGTTGGTCTCAATCGGCCCCGGCACCAGCGTGTTGGCGCGGATATCGCGCGGTGCCAGCGCGCTGGCCCAGCTCTTGACCATCGCAACGATTGCGCCTTTGGTGGCGGCATAAAGGCTGGTCATCGCCGCACCTTCATAGACGGAAGAGGAGGCGGTGACCAGCACTGACGCGCCGGAATGTAATGCACCAGAAAGCGCTGCCAGCTGGAGCATCGGGCCGCGCACGTTGGCGTTCATCATGCGGTTAAAGCTCTCGGCGGTGACCGATTCCGGCGCGCCGACTTCGGCATAACCGGCGTTCAGCCACAGGCCGTCGAGGGATCCCCACTGACTAATCGCCGTTGCCAGCGACTCGATATCTGCTTCGCTGGCAGCATCGCTTTTCAGGATCAGCGATGAGGTGGGCAGCAGCTTGCGGGCCTCAGCCAGGCGCGTTTCGTTCAGCCCGGTGATGGCGACCTCGCCACCCTCGCTGACGATGCGTTGTGCACCCGCCAGCCCCATTCCGCTGGTGCCACCGGTGATCAGCACGCGTTTGCCTTCAAATCTGCTCATAAATAGCCCCTGTTGGTTCCTGAAATGGACGTTTACCTTACGCAACAACCGCTTGCGCCGTCATCTGTTTCAGCCCGTAACCGTCTTAGCCGCGCGCCTGTTCCTGCTGCTGTTCATGCTGGCGTCGGCGGGAGCGGCAGATATCAGCATGGTTTTCATCCGCCCACTGAATAAGTTTCTGCATCGGTTCCAGAAACGATCTCCCCAGCGGCGTTAGGGTGTACTCCACGCGCGGCGGCACTTCCGCATAAACGGTGCGGCTGACGTAACCGTCTGTTTCAAGACGTTTTAGCGTGCGGGAGAGCATCTGGCGGGAGATATCGCCAATTTCCCGGTTCAGTTCATTAAAGCGCAGCGTGCGTTCTGCCAGCGCTTCCAAAATCAGCAGGCTCCACTGATCGCCGATTTGATTAAGCACATCCCGGATCGGGCAGGGCTGCCCAAACTCGGCGATATCATTCTGGTCGTTGTCGCTCATTCGTTATCTCTCTTTTGCCGCCAATAGTCAGCTTCGTGTGACTAAGTACCTGAATTTTGACCTCTTGTTGAGGTTTTGCGGGCAATGTACCATCCGCGTTTTCAACGGTCTATTTTTGTGACCAAAGGTAATGTACTAAAGGAGAGCACAATGAAAAAGCTTATTAGCGGTGCGCTGTTAACGACAGTGCTGATCGCGTCTGGCAGCGTTGTGGCGGCCCCTGCGGCAAACGCGCGCAATGTGGCGATAGAAGAGGCTAACCGACAGCTGGTGGTTGATTTTTATGATAAATTCTTCAACCGCCACGAGGTGAAAGAGGCCGCGAAGGTCGTTGATGAGCATTACCGCCAGCACAACCCCGATGTGCCGGACGGCAAAGCGCCGTTTGTGAATTACTTCACCGGTTTCTTCAAGGAGAACCCGCACTCTGCCGCGCGGATTGTGCGCAGCGCCGCCGACGGCGATTTAGTCTGGTTGCAGGTTCACTCGACCAATGACAGTAAAGATCGCGGCCAGGCGGTGATGGATATCTTCCGTGTGAGCAACGGGAAAATTGTTGAACACTGGGACATCATTCAGTCGGTGCCGGAGAAGTCCGCCAACGCCAATACAATGTTCTGAAGAGCGATCCCGGCTGCGTGCAAACGAGGGCAGGGGGAGAACACCCATTTTGCGAGGCAAATTCCGGAATAACACTTTGTTTTGCAGGAAGAAGTAAAACCGCTTGTCGGCTTTGGGCATCAGCGCTATTTTTCACCGGCACCTGCAAAATCAGGTGCCGGGATTGGAACCCTGAATGACTTCATCGGCGACATATAGCGCGTTCACGCTTTTTTTATGTCGTGCGTTCGGCTACACCTCAATGGTGGGTCGGGCGGGGGCGTCGCAAGACGCGCCGGTATCGATGAGGCCGGTAGTTCCAACCCCGCCCGATTCCGCCACCCAAGAGATTGGAACCTCTGGTGACGGTAATAATCATTACTCATCGGAGGCTGCCCTTATGGCTACGATCCCTACCCAGGCTCACCCATTCCCCAAAACCGAACGCCGCTACACCGTCGGCTATGCCCCTAATCAGGGCGATACCAGCACGCCTTGCCTCAACCTGAGCGGCAAATGGCTGAAAGAAGCCGGGTTCACCACCGGCAAAGGCGTTACCGTGAAAATCGCCGGAGACTGCATTGTGCTGATCCCCGATAACGACAATGAGCATGCCCTGCGGCAAGAGTTAAAGCAGATGAAGCAGGCGGTAAAAGCGGTGAAAGAAGGGGTGCTGAGCGCGCTTTAAATCTGGAATTAAGTGGACACCAACACCACAATTTTAGGGAGTTAGTGTCCACTTAATAACGCTGATAATCACTTCAAAAGCAGATCCTTATCTTTCGCCCACTTCCTTAAACGCCCATTCGCGTTGGCGTACGGCGAGGAAGTGTTAAATGAGATCATCCGGCCCATCGTCCATTTCGTGTACCACGGTCTTCCATACAAAACCTCATCCGTGCGCGCATCAATAAGCTGGACGATTTCACTTTTGGCGCGTTGCAGTTCTTCAACCAGCTCGCCATAGCTTAACGCGCTGTAATCCGAGTAAAACTTTTGCGCGAGGAGACCCAACTGGTTCCACTTGTACCCCGTTTCCGGGAAATCGACAGGCAGGCCTGTGGCATCATTGGTTATCCACTTCACGACTAGCTTGTTCCATCCGAGCAGATAGGCGACCAGGTTATGCACGCTCATCGTTGTCCCTTTAGCGTGACCCTCCATGGAAAGCTCTGACGTGATTTGCGGTGGGATTCTATTTAAGTAACTCATTAATTTAGCGAAATTTTTATCGATAGCGGAAAGCAGTTCAGCTTTGGTTTGCGGCACGCTCATCACGAATTCCCTCTCAGATAAGAAGAGACACCATCAATGCACGGGGTGAGGTTGAGTGGGAGCTCACCGTGTTAACATAGGGAAGTTACAGGCCATATCTGTACCTCATCGGGGAATAATATCTGCGCGGGAACTCTCATTTTCGCGTCTGGTTTTCAGAATGTGTTCACGCCACCCGGCGCGGATGCACCGGCGCTCAATATCTTCCGCGACACGCAGAACCCCGGCGAAACGCTGGCGGCCTATATCGACCGCCAGATGGCTCTGATGGCGAAACATCTCAAGGGCTGGAAAACGGGCAAGCGCACAGAGGCTGTGCTCGGCGGCAGCCTGGCAATCGGCGAAATCATCCATGCCAGCTACCTGCGTGACGGTAAGCGCACCTTTCAGCAGCAGGCGGTCTATCATTATGACGCGCTTGGCTGGCGCATCCGCAAAAGGCTATGGAAAATGATAGTGCTTTTGCAGAACAACTTAACAAGTTAGGTATTAAACCAGAGCGTACGCATACAGGGATTGCTCCCAGAAGGCTGCCTGAGGGGGGATACGGCACCATGAAATTGAGGAGGGAACGATGCGATTAGTCCCGAGATCTCAACACACTCCAGGAAGCGGGTACTGGAAAATATTTCATCTTGATGGCTACGGCGGATATGCGGTATAGGGGAAATAGAATGACATTAAGTGATTTAATTGATCGGTTAAATAGTTTCGAGGAAGAAAAAACCATCTACGCGAAGCAGCCATGGCATCCTGATACTATTGCAATTGTTGCAGATGAGCCGGATGAGGGGGGCATACCAGATGAAGCCTCAAAAGTAGGTGCTGAATATTTTCTGGAAATTTTCCTTGCTAGTGAGTTTTTGGAAGGTTGGACATCACATTTAGACAAGGAGCCAACGGTTGAGGAAAAATGTCTGCGACTGATTAAGTATGCAGAAAATGATGCCTAGTGAATAACTAGCAGTGCCGGGATTGTGAAACCATATCATTCCGGCATTACTTCTGGTTTTATTCACTTACTAAACCGGTTAAACCAGAAAATGCTCTTAATCGATGGGATGAGTTCCTTGGTGCTGGCCCCCATACAAACACCTTTCCAGGAATGTGGATGCCAGATCCAGACAGGATAGTATCTGCTGACGGCAAGAGAAGTATTCGTTATGGTAGTCATGAAATGAATAGTAAACCGACTAAACATCGTTACCATGAAGAAATATGGACATTGGAACCTATAAACAATGTAATGAATGCGGATAATCTTGTTGTAAGGGTGCCAATTTTAAAATGACAGAAATAATGATTACTGCAGTTGATGAGCATAAAGTTGAGTTTACCTCTGCTTTAGGCTGTGGAGCGGCTACATGGGTCGGAATGCCGCCGCGACAAGGTAATACCTATGACGTTGAAATAGATATAGATGATATTTTTCAATGGGGTAAAAATATTGATATTTCAGTGCAGGAAACTTCCAAAATTGATGTTGTAGGAAATAATCTTTTATTCTTCGGAAAGATCATAGCCTATGAAGATGATGGGGTTTTAGCTATCAGGGTAGGGGGAGGTATTATTTTTTTAGAAGTATCTGATGCCCCAAATGAAGGTGAAAACGTTGCTTTTTTTACCTCAATAAATAACATATCTTTGCACCCTGTTAATTTATAAATAAAAACCGCATATAGTGGTGCCCGGACCCGGACTAGCGCCGCAGGCGTTGAACAGCGCGCTTGTCGCGCTGGCCCCGAAGGGGTGAGCCGCTCGCGGCGAATAATCGAACGAAGTTCGATGAAGAGTCCGGTCGCAGGAAAGCAAAAACCCAGCCATAGGCTGGGTTCTTTAAATAGTGGTGCCCGGACTCGGAATCGAACCAAGGACACGGGGATTTTCAATCCCCTGCTCTACCGACTGAGCTATCCGGGCAACGGGCGGCATTAAACCGTAATCGCCCGTGGGCGTCAACCAAATTTCCCGAAATCCCTTTCAGTTGCTCAACTTTGCGGCAAAACGCGCAAAACCGCGCCGAAAATCGGGGGCTGCACAAATCTTCCAGACTTTTACATTACGGTGATGAATGCTACTTTTCGATAGTATACGGAGGCGAAATGTCTAAAGACTGGCTTGAGCTGCGACAGCATGCGGATACGGGGATTGAAACCATCCGCGCCCATTTCGAGGGGCATGCGTATGACCCGCACTGGCATGACAGCTATCTGGTGGGTATTACGCTGTCTGGCACTCAGCAGTTTCACTGCCGTCGCGAGCGGCACCATAGCCGACCGGGTGACGCCTTTTTACTCGAGCCGGGCGAGATCCACGATGGCGATGCGCCGGTAGAGGGCGGCTTTACCTATCTCACCTTTTACCTCGACGATCGCTGGCTCAACACCACGCTGCGTGGCTTGTATGACGCGGTGCCTTCCAGTTATGCGCTGCACTTTTCCCATACCATCGCCCGTGAACCGCGGCTGATTCGCACCATTGCGCAAACCTTCTCTGCGCTGCACAGCGATGAGATGCGCATTGTCCAGCAGGGGACGATGGATGCGCTGCTTGGCGAGCTGACGCACCACTGCCAGTGGCGCAAACGCATCCCGACGCAGATCCAGAGCGTGGCAATTGCCCATCGCGCGCGGGATTATCTTCATGCGCATATCGGCGACAATATTGGCTTAACGGACCTGGCGCGCGAAACCGGCACCGATCGCTTTACGTTGACGCGCTGCTTTAAGCGCGAGTTCGGTTTAAGCCCGCACGCCTGGCTTGTGCAGTTGCGCCTGACCACCGCGCGTGCGCAGTTGGCGCGGGGCGATCTGCCCGCGGATGTCGCTGCTGCCGTGGGATTTGCCGATCAGAGCCATCTTGGGCGCTGGTTCCAGCGCGCTTATCGTCTCTCTCCGGCGCACTACCGCAGGCTCTGCACAAACCTTCCAGACGATGACATAAAATAACGCGACATTGACAGGCTGACACCTAAGGAGCCTGACAATGACCCTGATCTCTACCTTCCTGCCGTTTTTGCTCTTCGCCTTTGTCGCGTCGATCACCCCCGGCCCGACCAATATCCTGATCCTCGCCAGCAGCCAGCGCTTTGGCGTCAAAGCCACGCTGCCTGCGGTGGTGAGCGCCTGCGTTGCCGCCAGCGCGATTGTCTTTATCTCCGGTGCGGGCGCAGGACAGATATTGCAGGAACATGTACTGGTGAGAACGGTGATGAGTTGGGCGGGCGTGGCGTGGTTAAGCTGGATGAGCTGGCAGCTGTTTCGTGCGCCGGCCACCGATCTGCACGGTGAGGCGCAGCAGCCCTTCAGCATACGTGCGGCGGCGATATTACAACTCATCAACCCGAAAACCTGGATGATGGCGTTAGCGGTAGTGAGCCTGTTTGCCCCACACAGCGGTCATCCGCTGCGCGAGGTCTCGGTGATGGCGCTATCGTTTTTCCTGATCTCGCTCATCTCCCTTGTCGCCTGGGCGCTGCTCGGCAAAGCCGTTAACCGGCTGTTCCGCACCCCGGCGTCACTTGTCGCCTTTCAGCGCGTGATGGCGCTGTGCCTGTTTCTCTCCGCGTGGGCGGGGTTGCTGAGCGCTTAGGTCAGCGCGCCGCCCTTGCGGCAGCGGGCAAAGCGCAGAATATCTTCTGCCAGCCGCTGGGCGGTGTCGACATCCGCCTGGCTGCGGTTGACCAGCATACGGCTAAGACACCCTTCCAGGATCAGCTCCATCTGCTTCGCCACCATCGCCGCATCGTCCACTTCCAGCTCGTTCAGCAGCTTGTGAGAGAAGTTATACGCTTCAAGCTTCTGCTGATCCGCCAGCTGGTGAATCGGGTGATCCGGGGCGGGGAAGAAGGCGCAGGCGGCGATAAACAGGCAGCCCGGATAGCGGTTGTTGCTCACGCACTCGGTCAGCGCGGCGTAACGCGCCAGCAGTTTTTGTTCATGGTTAAGGCTCTCATCCAGCAGCAGCTGGCGGCGCCAGGTATCGATCTGCTGGCTTAAATAGCGCAGCGCATCATAGAGCAGCGCCTCTTTATCGGGCCAGAAACGGCGGAACTCCTCCAGCGGATAGTCGACGCGCTCGGCAACCATTTCAAGAGTGGTGTCCGCAATGCCTCTTAATTCAAGCAGTTGCAATGTCTGGCTTAAAACGTCTTCGCGTTGCACAGTGGTCTCCTCCGTTACTGCGTCAAACTACCCCACCAAGTGTTGTTTACGGGGCGTGATTGCGCAAATGGTCGGCAAAGGCGTCGGCAGGCATAAACCCGGTCACCCGGGCCGCTGGCTGCTCTCGCCCTTGCGCGTCAAAAAAGAGCAGGGTAGGTAACCCCAGCACATTCAGATGGCGCAGAAGCACGGCATCCTGTGCGTCATTGGCCGTCACGTTGGCCTGTAATAACAGCGTGTTTTTCAGCGTCGCCTGCACTTTCGGGTCGCTAAAGGTGTACTTCTCAAACTCTTTACAGGCCACGCACCAGTCAGCATAGAGATCCAACATGACAGGCCGACCATTGGCCTGCGCCAGCGCCCGGTTGAGATCGTCGACGGTTTTCACTGATGTGAAGGCCAGCGGCGCATGCGCCTGTGCCGCGGGCGCGCCAAAAGCCCAGTCCTGCAATGGACGAGCGCAAACCAGCGCCGCGCCGAGCAGGGCGATTTGCAGCACCCGCATGATGGGGCGCGTGGCGTTGAGGCTGGTGATAAAGGCCCAGCCGAAGAAGGCGACGCCGAGCAATGACCAGAGCCGCAGTCCCCAGGCTTCGCCCAGCACGCGCTCCAGTAAAAAGACCGGCAGGGCGAGGATCACAAAGCCAAAGGCGGTTTTGACCTGCTCCATCCACGGCCCGCTTTTCGGCAGCAGGCGGTTGCCGAACACCGTCACAAGGATCAGCGGCAGGCCCATGCCGAGGGCATAAAGGTAGAGCGTGCCGCTGCCGAGCCAAAGGTTTCCGCTCTGGGCGATATAGAGCAGGATGGCGCTGAGCGGCGCGGTAGTGCAGGGCGAGCAGATAAGCCCGGCAATCGCCCCCATGGCGAACACGCCGCCGACGGAGCCGCCCTGCTGGCGGTTGCTCCACAGCGTTAAGCGGGTTTGCAGCGCGGAAGGCAGTTGCAGGTTAAAGAGGCCGAACATCGACAGCGCCAGCAGGCTAAACAGCAGCGACAAGCCGATAAGCACGTAGGGGTGTTGCAGCGCGGCCTGGAACGACAGCCCGGCGGCGGCCACCACCAGCCCCAGTGCGGTGTAGGTCAGCGCCATCCCCTGCACATAAATAAAGGCCAGCAGCAGCGCACGCGGCGTGGCAAGGCGCTGTTTGCCGCCGAGCACAATGCCGGAAATCAGCGGGTACATTGGCAATACGCAGGGAGTGAAAGCGATACCGATGCCGATCAACAGCGCCCAGAGGGCGGAGAAGGGCAGCGGGCGCTCGGGCGCAGTCTCAGTCGTTGGTGCGGCTTTGGGTTCGACCACCGGCGCGGCAGCGACCTCCATCAGCGGCACCACTTTGGTCTCCGGCGGGTAGCAGAAACCGGCATCGGCACAGCCTTGATAAGTGACGGTGAGCGTCGCGCCTTTCCCCGCCTGCGCGATGCTTAGCGGCAGGTTCAGCTTCTGGCGATAGATCTCGGTATTGCCGTAGAACTCATCTTCATGCATCTCGCCCTTCGGCAGATCGAGCGCGCCGATCTGCGCCTGCGCAGGCGTGACGCGGATCTGCTGGCGGTAGAGGTAGTAACCCTCTTTCACCTGCCAGTTGAGCGTCAGGTCATGTTGATGCTGTTGAAAATCAAAGGTGAACGCCTGGTCGGCAGGCACAAAGTCAGAGCGGCCGGGCGCGTCGAACAGCCCGGCGAAAGCGGATGTGCTGCATAACAGCAGGATCAGCGTAAGGATGCGTTGAGCCATGTGAGGTAGTCGTGCTCTCCGTGAGAAACCGGCAGCGCCAGCAGTTCAGGGGTTTGATAAGGGTGGTGCGATTTCAGGCAGGCGAAGAGATCGTCCAGGTGCGCAACGTCGGTTTTCAGCTGCAGTTGCACTTCATACTCCTGCTCCAGCTTGCCTTCCCAGTAGTAGAGCGAGGTCGCTCCGGGGAGGATCGTCACGCAGGCGGCGAGTTTTTCCGCCAGCGCTTTGGCCGCCAGATCCTGGGCGGTGGCTTCATCCGGAGCGGTGCAGAGTACAACAACGGCGTCGGGCGTGTTCATTCTCAACCTCCTGAAAGCGAAAGCAGGGACTATAGCATGCGACGCGGGAAGATCGGGCCGCCGGGCAGCCCGATTTATAGACTTTTACAACAAGATAGTGCCGAAGATAAAGCCGAGCACCACGCAGAGCGCGATGGCGATCACGCCGGGTATCAGGAAGGGGTGGTTGAAGACAAATTTGCCGATGCGCGTTGAGCCGGTGTCATCCATCTCGACCGCCGCCAGCAGCGTCGGGTAGGTTGGCAGCACAAACAGCGCCGACACGGCGGCAAAGGAAGCCACGGCGGTCAACGGGGAGACGCCAAGCAGCAGCGCGGCAGGCATCAGCGCTTTGGTGGTCGCCGCCTGCGAGTAGAGCAGAGTAGCAGCAAAGAAGAGCACCACCGCCAGTAGCCACGGGTAGCTGTGCAGCAGATCGCCTGCCACCATCTGGATATCTTCAATATGGTGTTTGACGAAGGTATCGCCGAGCCACGCCACGCCGAGCACGCAGATACAGGCGCTCATGCCGGATTTAAAGGTACCGGCGTTGAGGATCTCGCCGGTATCGACTTTGCAGCTCAGGCAGATAAGCGTGGCGATGGTCAGCATAAACACCACAATCGCTTCGTTACGCGGCAGCACCGGGTTGGCAATAAGCCCCACCGTCGGACTGATGGCGGTGGCGTAGAGCATCACGGCGATAATACCGACCAGAAAGAGCATCACCGAGCGTTTGGCGTGGGGCTTCAGGGCGAACACCTGCTCGCCGCGCAGCTTCACTTCCCCTTTCGCCAGCCGCTCCTGGTAGACCGGGTCGTCCTTCAGTTCGCAGCCGAGGAAGTTACAGACAATGGCGGTCAGCATCACGGCAATCAGCGTGACGGGGATACAGATCGCCAGCAGCGTCAGGTAGCTGACGCCCAGCGGCTCAAGGATACCGGCAAAGAAGACCACTGCCGCAGAGATGGGCGAGGCGGTAATAGCGATTTGTGACGCTACCACGGCGATAGAGAGCGGGCGCGAGGGGCGGATGCCCTGCTCTTTTGCCACTTCAGTAATCACCGGCAGCGTTGAGAAGGCAGTGTGGCCGGTACCCGCCAGGATGGTCATGAACCAGGTGACCAGCGGGGCGAGAAAGGTGATGTACTTCGGATGGCGGCGCAGCAGTCGCTCGGCGAGGCTGACTAAATAATCCATCCCGCCCGCCACCTGCATGGCGGCAATCGCGGCGATGACCGCCATGATGATCTCGATGACGTCAAACGGGATGGCGCCGGGTTTAATTTGAAAAAAGAGCGTCAGCACCAGCACCCCGAGGCCACCGGCAAAGCCAATGCCGATCCCCCCGAGCCTGGCGCCAAGGTAGATGGCAAGTAAGACGAGGACAAGCTCTGCAGCAAACATAGTGGGCTTCCTTGTTTTCCAAGTGATATGAAATTGTTATTGGTAAGTAACCACCCAAAAGAAAAAGGCACGTCGCGGAGGACGTGCCTTTCATATTTTTTAACCTGGGGGAAGGTTACTGTTCGCTTTCATCGGTATAGCGTTTCGCTTTATAGGCCGGATGCATCAGGTTCTGGGCAGAGAAGATATCATCCAGTTCCGTTTCCGTCAGCAATCCGCGCTCAAGCACCACTTCACGCACGCTCTTCCCGGTTTCGGCGCAGATCTTGCCGACGATATCGCCATTGTGGTGGCCGATAAACGGGTTGAGGTAGGTGACGATACCGATGGAGTTATAGACGTAGCTTTCACACACCTCTTTGTTGGCGGTGATGCCGTTAATGCATTTTTCCAGCAGGTTGTAGCAGGCGTTGGTCAGGATGTGGATCGACTCGAACATCGCCTGGCCAATCACCGGCTCCATCACGTTCAGCTGCAGCTGACCCGCTTCGGAAGCCATGGTGACGGTGATGTCGTTACCGATCACTTTAAAGCAGACCTGGTTTACCACTTCCGGCACAACCGGGTTCACTTTGGCCGGCATAATGGAGGAGCCTGCCTGCAGTTCCGGCAGGTTAATCTCGTTCAGCCCGGCGCGCGGCCCGGAGGAGAGCAGGCGCAGGTCGTTACAGATTTTCGACAGTTTTACCGCCAGGCGTTTCAGCGAGCTGTGCACCATTACGTAGGCGCCGCAGTCGGAGGTCGCTTCGATCAGATCTTCTGCGGCAACTACCGGCAGGTTGCTCACTTCCGCCAGTTTCTGCACGGCGAGTTGCTGGTAGCCATCCGGCGTGTTGAGGCGGGTACCGATAGCCGTTGCGCCGAGGTTCACTTCGAGCAGCAGTTCCGCGGTACGCAGCAGGTTTTTGGTCTCTTCATTCAGCAGCACGTTAAAGGCATGGAACTCCTGGCCGAGGGTCATCGGCACCGCATCCTGCAGCTGGGTACGGCCCATTTTCAGGATATCTTTGAACTCCACCGCTTTGTTTTCAAAGCCTTCGCCAAGCTGTTTGATGGCGTCGATCAGTTTGACCACCGAGGTGTAGACCGCGATGCGGAACCCGGTTGGGTAGGCATCGTTGGTGGACTGGCATTTGTTGACATGATCGTTCGGGTTGAGGAATTGATACTCCCCTTTCTGGTGACCCATCAGCTCAAGGCCGATGTTTGCCAGCACCTCGTTGGTGTTCATGTTCACAGACGTGCCCGCGCCGCCCTGATAGACGTCAACCGGGAACTGGTCCATGCATTTGCCGTTGTTCAGCACCTCATCACATGCGGCAACAATAGCGTTAGCAATACTTTTAGGGATGGTTTGCAGCTCTTTGTTCGCCAGCGCTGCGGCTTTCTTCACCATCACCATGCCACGAACAAACTCAGGGATGTCACTGATCTTGTTGTTGCTGATATAAAAGTTTTCAATCGCTCTCAGAGTATGCACGCCGTAGTAGGCATCCGCTGGCACTTCCCTGGTACCTAACAAGTCTTCTTCGATACGAATGTTGTTTAACATGTGAACCTTCTTTTTCAAGCTACGAATGAATACACCAATCACACAATATTTATGTGGTTATGTGTCTTTTTCGACCGACGATTATTCCCTCAATCGGCCAGAAGAGTGAAATTATATGCTGGCGCGGGCGAATTGCCGTAATCGGGATCACTTATTATCTTACTGGACCCATCATAATTACCAATATGTGAAATAAGTCACCGCTGCGTAACAAACAAAACTTTACACCGCCGGTGAAATTGAATTTTTCAACTTTGCCACCATCTCATCCTTATGCGAATTCGCAGACTCATTTTAGCAACGGTGAGATGACCGTTGCTCGTTCACAGGAGAAGCCAGTGCGCTGGATACCGTTTATTGCTTTTTTCTTATACGTTTACATCGAAATTTCGATCTTCATCCAGGTGGCTCACGTCTTTGGCGTGCTGATGACCCTTATCCTGGTGCTCTTCACCTCGGTTATCGGCATGTCGCTGGTGCGCAACCAGGGCTTTAAAAATCTGATGGCGATGCAGCAGAAGATGGCGGCGGGTGAAAGCCCGGCGGCCGAGATGATCAAGAGCGTGTCGCTGGTGATCGCTGGCCTGCTGCTGCTGCTGCCCGGTTTCTTTACTGACTTCCTCGGCCTGCTGCTGCTGGTGCCGCCGGTGCAGAAGCTGATCACCCTCAAGCTGATGCCCCACCTTCGCTTTTCGCGCGGGCCGGGCGCAGGCGCCGGGTTTGGCGGTGGCGACACCTTTGAAGGCGAATATCAGCGTAAAGATGACCCCAACAACCGTCTGGATCATAAAGACGATCGTTAAGCTCCGCTGCCCGGCCTCGCCGGGCATTTTTTTATTCCGACACAGAACGAACCGTTGTGGTGCGCCGCTTCGGTAGAAAGAGCCACAGCGCCGCCAGCATCACCACCGCATACAAACTCTTCCAGCCTGGAATGATCAGCAACAGCAGGCAGAGCTCGCTCCCCAACATCGCCAGCGCCTTATTGCGCCCTTTCAGCAAGCGACATCCCGCCAGCATGCAGAGCAGGTAGATCATGATAAAGATGCCGTTGGCATAGATGATCAGCGTGTCGAGATTGATGTTGAAAGCGTAAATGACCAGCGTGCAGGCCACGCAGCAGAGAATGACCGCGTTGAGGGCGTTAAGCGGCAGCTGGCGCGCCGAGAGTTTTGCCAGCGCGCTGTCGGGTTTGTACGCCGCCTGCGACCACACCAGCCGCGCGAAGCTCTGAATATAGATATTGAGGCTGGCGAAACAGGCGAGATAGCCAATAATGCAGGCCACCCACAGCGCCTGCTTGCCAAAGAGATCGACGACAATCACCGGCAGCGAAGCCGCTGCGCCCAGGTGATGCCAGAGATCGAATTTCAGCACCGCCACGGTACAGGCCCAGTAGACGGTGCCCGCCAGCAGCAGGCCAATCATCAGCGCACGCGGGAAATCCCGCTCCGGGTTTTTGAACTCCGAGGCGAGATGGGCGAACGCCTCCAGCCCAACAAAACACCAGAACATCACCGCTAATGAAGCGGACATCTCCGGGAGGGTAATCTCGCCGAGCGGGGGGAAGGGGATATCGTGCAGCGTAATGCCGCCGCGCCACCAGATGGCGACCAGCAGGGCAACGATCAGCCCGGCGATAATGGATTGCAGGTTGGCGCTGGAGCCGGCGCCGCGCGTACCGATAAGCCAGATCAGCGCCAGCGTCATCAGCTCCGCCATCAGCAGCATCGGCCCCTGCCAGCCAAAGAGCCCCTGCCAGAAACCGGCAGCGATATGCAGGGCCGCAGGCAACCCAACCGGGATCACCGAGAGAAACAGCCAGCCGGTTACCCGCTGCAAACGTGGACCAAACGCCATGCCGACAAAGTGGGCGACGCCGCCAGCGCTGGGGAAGTGGCGTCCGAGAATGGCAAAGACAATCGCCACCGGAAAAACCAGCACGATGAGTAATGGCCACGCCCACAGGCTACTGTTACCGGCGGCCAGTGCGGCCAGCGCCGGAACGGCGAAGACCCCGGTGCCCAGTAACGAGGTAGAGAGTAGTCCAACACCCTGCGCCAGCCCCAGCTCTTGTTTTAATCCGCTCATTTTTTCTGTTTGTCTCTTATCGGGAGCCTCGATGGTAGCACAAGCTGTTTTACTTATGGCTCGCCGTTCCCCGCCAGGAAAGGGAGGGGGCAGCCGATTGCATTTTCGAAAATTTTTTTTGTTTTACCCCTTGAAGGGGGAGAGGCCTAACCCCATCTCTCAGGTCACCAGCCGGATAACCGCATGGACCCGGCCTCACCATAACTGATAAAGACTTTCTCAAAGGAGAGCTATCAAATGAGTATTCGTCCGTTACATGATCGTGTGATCGTCAAACGTAAGGAAGTTGAGTCTAAATCTGCTGGCGGTATCGTTCTGACCGGTTCTGCGGCAGGCAAATCAACTCGTGGCGAAATCATCGCTGTCGGTAAGGGCCGCATCCTGGAAAACGGTACTGTTCAGCCGCTGGACGTGAAAGTGGGCGATATCGTGATTTTCAACGATGGTTACGGTGTGAAGGCTGAGAAGATCGACAACGAAGAAGTGCTGATTATGTCCGAAAGCGACATTCTGGCAATTGTTGAAGCGTAACAACGCGCGCGAACGAACCTGAACGAATTTAAGGAATACAGAAAATGGCAGCTAAAGACGTAAAATTCGGTAACGACGCTCGTGTAAAAATGCTGCGCGGCGTGAATGTTCTGGCAGATGCAGTGAAAGTTACCCTCGGTCCGAAAGGCCGTAATGTGGTTCTGGATAAATCTTTCGGTGCACCGACCATCACCAAAGATGGTGTTTCCGTAGCACGTGAAATCGAGCTGGAAGACAAGTTCGAAAACATGGGCGCGCAGATGGTGAAAGAAGTGGCCTCCAAAGCGAACGACGCTGCGGGCGACGGCACCACCACCGCGACCGTTCTGGCACAGTCCATCATCACTGAAGGTCTGAAAGCCGTTGCTGCGGGCATGAACCCGATGGATCTGAAACGCGGTATCGACAAAGCTGTCGCCTCTGCCGTTGAAGAGCTGAAAGCGCTCTCCGCACCATGCTCTGACTCTAAAGCTATCGCTCAGGTTGGTACCATCTCCGCTAACTCCGACGAAACCGTAGGTAAACTGATCGCTGAAGCGATGGATAAAGTCGGTAAAGAAGGCGTGATCACCGTTGAAGACGGTACCGGTCTGCAGGACGAGCTGGACGTGGTTGAAGGTATGCAGTTCGACCGTGGCTACCTCTCCCCTTACTTCATCAACAAGCCGGAAACTGGCGCAGTAGAACTGGAAAGCCCGTTCATCCTGCTGGCTGATAAGAAAATCTCCAACATCCGCGAAATGCTGCCGGTTCTCGAAGCCGTTGCTAAAGCAGGCAAACCGCTGCTGATCATCGCTGAAGATGTGGAAGGCGAAGCGCTGGCGACCCTGGTGGTGAACACCATGCGCGGCATCGTGAAAGTAGCTGCGGTGAAAGCACCGGGCTTCGGCGACCGTCGTAAAGCAATGCTGCAGGATATCGCAACCCTGACTGCCGGTACCGTTATCTCTGAAGAGATCGGTATGGAGCTGGAAAAAGCGACCCTGGAAGATCTGGGTCAGGCGAAACGCGTTGTCATCAACAAAGACACCACCACCATCATCGATGGCGTGGGTGAAGAGGCCGCTATTCAGGGCCGCGTAACGCAGATTCGTCAGCAGATCGAAGAAGCCACTTCCGATTACGACCGTGAAAAACTGCAGGAGCGCGTAGCGAAACTGGCAGGCGGCGTTGCGGTAATCAAAGTAGGTGCTGCGACCGAAGTTGAGATGAAAGAGAAGAAAGCCCGCGTTGAAGATGCGCTGCACGCAACCCGTGCTGCCGTTGAAGAGGGCGTGGTTGCCGGTGGTGGCGTAGCGCTGATTCGCGTAGCCAGCAAACTGGCTGAGCTGAAAGGCCAGAACGAAGACCAGAACGTGGGTATCAAAGTTGCGCTGCGCGCAATGGAATCCCCGCTGCGTCAGATCGTGCTGAACTGCGGCGAAGAGCCGTCTGTTGTTGCGAACATGGTTAAAGCGGGCGACGGTAACTACGGTTACAACGCAGCGACCGAAGAGTACGGCAACATGATCGACATGGGTATCCTGGATCCGACTAAAGTAACCCGTTCTGCACTGCAGTACGCGGCTTCCGTAGCCGGTCTGATGATCACTACCGAGTGCATGGTTACCGATCTGCCGAAAAGCGACGCGCCTGATTTAGGTGCTGCTGGCGGTATGGGTGGCATGGGCGGTATGGGCGGCATGATGTAATGGCTGCCGAACACGTGCCCGGGAAACCGGGCGCGGGTTCAACGAAGAGGAGCGGGCTTAATGCCCGCTCTTTTTTTGTCTGCATTTCAGCCCGCAGGCGAGTTGGCCGGGCAGGCCAGCGGGGCTTTATCCCGCGTTGGCTCCTGCTCAACGGCCAGATCGTCCACCAGCGTCATAAATTTGAGTTTGTCACTAGACGCCAGCAACCTGGACTCCTCCTCGCTCTCCGCCGGCATAAAATCGCACTGGGTGAAGGTCACCACGCTTTTGCCAAACTCAGGCAGCGGTGCGCTGAGGGTACGGCTCTGCCACAGGCCAAAGAGCATAAAGGTGCACAGCAAAAACAGCACCAGCAGCGCCAGCGCACCGTACTGTTTACGCGCAAACAGCGGGTCAGGCGCGGCTGGTAGTGGCGCAGGGACAGGTACAGGTATAGGTGCTGGTGCTGGTGCCGTCACATCATGCTGTTCCGTGAGGGCGATAACGGAGAGATCGCGGCTGAAGATAAAGCCGGTTTTGGGGATGGTTTTAATCACCTGCGCGCCTAAGCCATGGTCCGTCATCGTTCTGCGCAGCAGTGAGATGTACTGGTTGAGGGTGTTGTTGGTGGAGTGCAAACCATACCGCTCCCAAACCGCCTGGAAGATCGCATCGCGGGTCACGATCTCGCCGCGATGCTCAATAAAAAAGAGCAGCAAGCGGCTGCCGGCGAGGGTTAAAAATCGTTTTTCATTTTCAGCGCCCGCGCTCCATATCGCGCCATCGGCGGGTCTGAAATAGATTTCCTTATCTATAATAAAGAGCATATTGATACCTTTCATGATGCGGTTCATCATGGAATAAATTAAAAATAAGATGTTAGATACTTCTGTAATAACAAAATTAATTAACGATTATCTTATCCTGTTAATTAAATCACTATATTCAGAATTATGAGACTGCACAAAAAGTGTAACCATATTGTCGATGCTACCTGTATTGTCAATAAATAAAGCCGTTTTTTTTTACTTTTAAGAGACGTATTCCGACAATTTACCAGAGAATTCTCCATGAATGACCGGGATTTTGTTATTATTTTTTTTATAATAATTATGCGTAACGCTGAAAGTGGCTTATATGACGATAATTTATCTTGTTTGTACCTAATGTTCCGATATAAATAGCTAAAAAGAAGATTGGGAATTTATTATTGAACATTATTAGGCGCGTGCAGTGTGTGGGTAGTCATATCCTCACGGCACTCGCACATTTAAAACCTGGTATTTTTGTTAATGGTTTAATTTTAAGGGGAAAAATAAAATGAACAATTTAAATGCCATTATATTAAGCACTGCGTGCGTATTGCTTCTCTCCGCCTGTGCAGGTAACAAAAACAGCCCAAAAGAGAGGGTTTCAGCAGCCAGCGTCAGTAACGCCAGCGCGCCACAGGGCGTGGCGGCAGAGCGCAAATCGCCCTTTTTCGATGGGATCGTTATTGCATCCACTAACAATGCCTGTATCGACAAATTTAACTTCATTCGCGGTACGGATACCTCTACCTATAAAAACTACTCTGATGACTATTCAAAAATAGGCGAAGGCTACAAATTTCTGAATATTAATAAAAACATCATGGGTAAAGAGGCGAAAGAGATCTACACCATGCAGCTCGATCTCAAGCTGGATACCCTGTGTGCGAAGGCGCACTACACGAGTTACCAAATCGTTAAAGAAAAGATGCGGAATCTTGCCAATATCTGACAGAGGCATCGCCAATTTCTGTTTTAAACGCCGTTTCTAAAAACGGCTTTTTCGTGTTTTTCCTTGATGACGTAATAATGAAAACCAGACAACTTCCCGGCTGGAAGCGTGGTACCGCGTGGGGAATTATCGCGCTCCAGTTATTCAGCCCGCTCTTTTTTCCCTTCACCTCTGCGGCACAGGCAACGGAATATGCCGATTACCGCAGCATGGATGAAACCATGGCCGGGCTACAGGCGCTCATCAGCGAGCCCAGAATGTTATCCCACGCCATTTCACCGGCGGTTGCACCCCAGCCGCAAAATAATCCGCCTCTGCCAACGCTGAATATAGAGCCGTCGCAGCCGGTTGAACCGACAACGGCCGAGACGTGGCTGGCACCGAAAGCGACGCAGGCCGCGCAGCTACTGATGTCGGAAGATGTTAGCCGCTCAGCCTTTGCCTACGCCCGCAGCCTTGGCGAAGGGGTGATCAACCAACAGCTTAGCGACTGGATGGATCAAAAAGGGAGCGTCAGCGCGTCGCTGGACAGCAAAGGGAAGGTGAGCGGCGATCTGCTGCTGCCACTGCTGGAGAGTGAACGACAGCTGCTGTTCAGCCAGTGGGGGCTGCGCAAAAGCGAGGCGCGCAACATTGGCAACGTCGGGCTGGGCTACCGTCACCTGCTGGCAGGCGGCATGCTGGGCATCAATGCGTTTTACGACTATGACTACAGCGGCAAGAATGCGCGTCTTGGCATCGGTGGCGAAGCCTGGGCCGATTATCTGAAGCTCTCAGCCAACGCCTATTATGGCCTCACCGGCTGGCACGCCTCGACGCTAAAAGGCATGAAAGAGTATGACGAACGCCCGGCAAACGGCATTGATGTTCGCCTCGACGGCTGGCTGCCTGCGCACCCGCAGTGGGGAGCAAAGCTGAAATATGAGCACTACTTCGGTAAAGGCATCGCCCTCACGCCTGCCAGCGGGCCGGGCGATCTGCAACGTAACCCCTCTGCGGTCACGCTCGGGCTTAACTACACGCCGTTTCCGCTGCTGACGCTCTCCGGCGAGCGCACCTTTGGTGACAGCCAGGATACACGCCTTGATATGGCACTGAACTACCGCTTCGGTGTGCCGCTGTGGCGGCAGATCTCTGCCGACAATGTCGATCTGCACCGCAGCCTGATCGGCAGCAAATACGCCCTTGTCGATCGCAATTACGACATCGTGATGCAGTACCGCAAGCAGCCGCTGGTGGTGCTCTCGCTGCCAAAGCAGCTCACCGCGGAAGCAGGCACGACGCTGACCATCCCGGTGACGATTAGCAAAGCGAAGTATGGTCTTGAGCGTATTGAGTGGAGCGCCTCGGCGAACTTTGCCGCCAACGGCGGCAGCTGGCAACAACCGGCATTGACCGCACTCCATGTGCAGGTTCCGGCCTATCGCGCCACGCGCAGCGAAGCCGCCAGCGTCGCGCAGGAGTATGTGCTGACCGCGGTTGGCGTTGATAAAAACGGCAACCGCGCCACGCCTGCGACCACTACACTCCGCGTGATGCGCGCCAGCGAAACGGTCGCGCCGATCGCCCTGACGCCCACCGCACCGCAGCTGGCTGATAACCAGCAGGCTTTTACCCTGACGGCAAGCGTGGTGAAGGAGGGACAGCCGGTCGCCGGGCAGCGCGTCACGTTCCATATTGCTCAGCTTGCCGACAGCAAAGGCAAACCGGCGGCCACGCTGTTTAACGACTAGGGGCAGGATAATACCTCGCTCAGCGCGGTGAGCGACAGCCAGGGTCTGGCGACGGTGAAGCTGAAGAGCCGCGTTGCGGGTGAAGGGGTGGTCTCCGCCACGTTACGCAATGGTAACAGCAGCAGCGCGCGGGTAATGTTTATCGCCGATACCGCCACCGCCACGCTTTCCGCGTTCGACATTATGACTGATAACGCGCTGGCGGATGGAAAGCAGGCCAATGCGGTGCGTGCGACAGTTACTGACCGCTATGGCAACCCGCTGGCGAACTACGCGGTGGGCTTCGCGGCGGATAACGGCGCGACGCTGATTGGCGGCAATGCGGTGCTGACCGATGCCCGTGGTCAGGCGACGTTACTACTGACGCATACGCGCGCGGTGGCGACGCAGATTACCGCGACGGTTAATGGTCAGGCGCTGACGCAAAATGTCAACTTCAGTGTCGATCGCCAGAGCGCCCGCTTTATCGAGAGCCGCGTGGCGCAAGATGCGCTGGCCAATGGCCAGGCGGGCAGCGTCATGACGGTCCGTATTGCCGATGCGTTTGGCAACCCGGTGCCGGGCATGGCGATACAGTTTATTCCCGACAGCCCGGTCAGCGTTCTGCCCGCGCAGGCGCTTACCGATGCGCAAGGCGTGGCGCAAACCACCTTAACCAGCCGCCGGGCGGGAACCTTTAACGCCACGGCGAAACTGGTTGGCACGCCGCAGGCTGCGCAGGTGAGCACCCGCTTTATTGCTGACAGCACCACCGCGCAACTGCCCAATGAAAACCTGCTTATCTCGCCCGATGGCGCGATCGCTAACGGTATTGCGCCGAATGGCGTCACGGCCACCGTTGTCGATGCTAATGACAACCCGATCCCCGGCGTTACCGTCAACTTTAGCGTGTCGCCAGGCGCAACCCTTGCCGCGACGACCGCCATTACCGGGCCGGATGGGCAGGCGCAAACCACGGTGGTCAGCGATATCGCCGGCCTCTACACGGTGACCGCAACGGTAAACGGCAGCACCCTGAGCAAAGCGACGCTATTCATTGCCGATGTGGTCACGGCGCAAATCTCCGATGCCAACCTGGTGGTGGAGAGCAATGGCGCGGTGGCGAATGGCAATGCGGTCAATAGCCTCTCGGCGACGGTGACCGATGTGAAGGGGAACCGGCTGAGCGGTATCACCGTTGATTTCACCGTCAGCGCTGGCGCGGTGCTGACCCGCACACAGGGGGTCAGCAATCTGGATGGTCAGGTAACCACCAGCGTTAACAGCCTGCGCGCCGGACGGTTTACCGTAACGGCCCGCGTGGCGGGAACCTCGGCCAGTAAAGCGGTCGACTTTATCGGCGATATCTCAACCGCTGCGCTGGCGAGCGTCACGCTGGAGGGATCAACCACTGATAAAACCGCCAACGGCACAGACAGCTTTACCTTCCATGCGCGGGTCAAAGACGTCAATAACAACCCGGTCAGCGGCGCGACGGTGCAGTGGTTACAGGATAAAGGCGTTGCCGCCACCATCAACAGCCTGAGCGTGACTAACGATGAGGGGATCGCCGCCGCTCTGCTTGAGAGCACCACGACAGATGTGATGAATGTGCAGGTTTCCGCGTCGCTTAATAACGAGGCCAGCATTGATGCGGACAAGACGGTGAGCTTCCATCCGCAGCAGGTCAACCTGCGCGGCGGCGTGTGGGGAGCCCAGGCGGTATGGGGCTATAGTAACCCTGCACCGGTTGTCGTGCCCGGCGCTGAGATCAAACTCTTTCATAGCAAAGGCGACGCGCAGCCGGTCTACTCCACCCAGGCCAACAGTAACGGCAGCTACAGCCTCAATGTCTTGTCAGGGAGCTACTATGTTGAGGTCACCGCGCCTGACTACTTCCCGTTGCAAACCACGATCACGGTCGTCAGAGGAACACTCTTTGCCCAGGATTTCACCCTGACGCATCGCCTGAAGGGCGCAGTGGCGAAGATTGTTGTCAGCTGGAACGCCACCCCGGCGAATCTCGACGCGCACCTGATTGTGCCGCCAAAAGCGAGCAATCCAGGCGGTGCCCGGCAGCACGTCTACTATATGACGACGCACCCGGTCGGCGCAGAAGCGGGGCTGGAGAATGACGTGCGCAATGGCTATGGACCGGAAACCGTCTCGATTGGTAATTTCCACCCCGGCGCGTACTGTTACTCGGTACACAACAGCCAACCGGCAACCGGCCCGCTAATGACGGGAGCGAAGGTGACGCTTTCGCTGTCGGATGGTCGCAGCTGGAACTGGGCGGTGGAAAACGCCAGCGGATCGCAGCGTAATACGTTGTGGCACGTGTTCAGACTTAACGTTGACCCGCAGGGCAGCGTGAATGTCGAAACCGTTGGCACCACCTCATCCGGCCCGCCGTATAAATTTGATGGCTGTTAATCTCTGCAAGCCCTGCCGTAACTGGCGGGGCTTTTTTGCAATTTTCTGCTGATTTATCTGAGCTGCGATGGCGACGTTTTTCTTTTAGTCATCTTTTTAGTATAAGGTTTAGACACGGACGAACCGCGTCCAGCTCATTGATTACGGGGAATAACATGTCGGTAAAATATTTGGCGGGAATGGTTGGCGCAGCGTTTCTGTTGGCGGGTTGCAGCAGCAGCAATGATCTCACCGCAGGCGGCCAGAACGTGCGTTTTGTGGAAGATAAGCCCGCCGCGCAGTGCAAGTATCTCGGCACCGCCAGCGGCAAGCAGAGCAACTGGCTCTCTGGCCAGCATGGCGAAGAGGGCGGCTCAATGCGCGGCGCGGCAAATGCTCTGCGCAACCAGGCCGCCGCTATGGGCGGTAACGTGCTCTATAACGTAAGCAGCCCGACGCAGGGCGTGCTGTCGAGCTTTGTGCCGACCGCCAGTGAAATGAACGCTCAGGTTTACAAGTGCCCTAACTGATTTTTCCCTTCTGCCCGCCAGTGATGGCGGGCGCGCTGAAAGAACTGATATTTTTCCCATCGCTGTTATTTATTCTCTGCTTGTAAATAAGACGATTATAATTTTCCTGCTAATTAAATTTCGCCTCTCTGAATATTAAGTTTTCTTAAGCTTGATGCTTTTTTTAATTATATTTCCATAAATCTGATCTTTTTTTTAAAAAGAGGATATATCGGGATAAAGTAATAATTTTCGCTGCCGATATTCACTTCAGGACAAAACGCGAGGGAGTGTGAAAAAACAATTCTATTTCTTGCATGACGTGTCGGGAGTTACCAATGAATATTACAAAAAGATTGTTACTTGCTTTCTCGTTACTGATTTTAAGCCTTATCGGCACAAACCTGATTGCGATATTTTCTTTATCGAAACTGGGTGAGTCGCAAACGAACTTTAAAGAAAATACCTTACCCAGCCTCGACATGATGAACAAAGAGATGCTGAAAGTGCTGACGATCCGCGGCCAGCTCTTCGTTCACGGTCTGACTGAAGAACCCGCCGGGATGGCGGAAATCAAACAGAACGCATTAAAGTTGTATGACGACGTTTACGCCATGCACCAGGGTTACATTAAAGATCTGGTTTCCGATCAACATGATCAGGAGATGTCGAATAAAACGCTGGGCGATTTAGAAAAGTTTCGCGCAGTAATGGATCAATTTTTTAAAGTCTCAGAAGGTAATGACCGGGCTGCCATTATTCAGGCTATGCGTAAAGGCGGGCCGGTTGCTGACAGTATTGCCATATTAACTAACGACTTTACCGATCAGGTTGCTTATAACGGCAAACTGGTAAATGACGCCGTCTCTGCTAACTCCAGCTTAATTAACCGCTCGATGGTTTTATCCATTTCCGCCACGCTGGTCGCGACGCTGGTTCTCGGTCTGTTTGGTCTCTTTACCGTGCTTAACATCAAGCGTCGTCTTAACGATATGCGCGATGGCATGGAAAATATCAGTGAGAAACTGGATCTGAGTCAGGCGCTGACAACCGGACGGATGGATGAGATTGGCCGTGCGGTTGCCGCGTTTAACCTGCTGGTTGAGCGTGTCTCTGAATCGCTGAAGATGGTGCGCGCCGCTTCAAGCTCGGTGAATACTGCAGCGAATGAGATTGCGTTAGGCAATAACGAACTCTCAGCACGTACCGAACAGCAGTCGGCAGCAGTTGTTGAAACGGCCGCCAGCATGGAAGAGCTGAGCTCGACGGTGAAACAGAACGCCGAGAACGCCCATCAGGCGAGCCAGCTGGCGATTACCGCTTCTGATACCGCAGCACAGGGCGGTACCGTGGTCAGCGTGGCGGTAAACCGCATGAAAGACATTATGGAGAGCTCAAAACGCATCTCTGAAATCACCTCGGTGATTAACGGCATCGCCTTCCAGACCAACATCCTTGCGCTGAACGCGGCGGTAGAAGCAGCAAGGGCAGGGGATCAGGGCCGCGGCTTTGCGGTGGTAGCGGGCGAAGTTCGCTCTCTGGCCCAGCGCAGTGCGCAGGCAGCCAAAGAGATTGAAACCTTGATCAGCGAATCGGTGAACTATGTGCAGGAGGGTTCCCGTCAGGTAGATCTGGCTGGTGAAACCATGAGCGGCATCGTTAACTCGGTCATGCAGGTGAAGGATTTGATGCAGGAGATCGCCGCCGCCTCTGATGAGCAGAACCGTGGCATCGGTCAGATTGCGCAGGCGATGTCTGAAATGGATACCACTACCCAGCAGAACGCCTCGCTGGTGCAGGAGTCCTCGGCGGCAGCGGGTAGCCTTGAAGAGCAGGCCACGAAACTGCAGCAGCTGGTGGATGTGTTCCGTTTACCGGGCCAGCAGCCAGCTCGCGCCAGCGCCAGCACAGTGAAAGCACCCGTACAGCGTGCGCGTCTGGCACCTGCCGGCGGCACCGACGAGGGCTGGGAGACCTTTTAAGTTCCGACACGCGCTTGTTTCCCGTGCAAGCGCTTTTTCACGGTCGCGTTGCGTATTTCGCGACCGTGCTTTTTTTTACTGTTGACGCAGGTGTAGATCCAGCGGCGTTTTACTCGGCTCACCGCCAATCTCCCGCGCCAGCTTCGGCACCATATACCCCGACACCAGCGTCAGTAACTCACGCATAATTTCCCGCGCCGTTTCATCACTCACCATAAAGTGCGCCGCGCCCTCTACCCGATCCAGCACATGCAGATAGTAAGGCAGCACGCCAGCGTCAAATAAGGCGTTGCTGAGATCCGCCAGCGTCTGCGCATTGTCATTTACGCCGCGCAGCAGCACGCTCTGGTTGAGCAGCGTGACGCCCGCCTGGCGTAGCTGCGCCATTGCCGCACGGAAATCGTCGCCAATCTCCTGCGCGTGGTTGATATGGTTCACCAGCAGAATTTGCAGCGAGGAGCGGGCGAAACGGGCAACCAGCGTATCGGTGATACGCGCCGGGATGACAATCGGCAAGCGGCTATGGATGCGCAGGCGCTTAAGGTGTGGAATGGCTTCCAGTTGCGCGATCAACCACTCAAGCTCGTGATCTTTGGCCATCAGCGGATCGCCGCCGGAAAAAATGATCTCATCCAGCTCCGGGTGCGCGGCGATATAGTCCAGCGCGCCCTGCCAGTTCCGCTTGTTGCCCTGATTATCGGCATACGGGAAGTGGCGACGGAAACAGTAGCGACAATTTACCGCACAGCCGCCTTTTACCAGCAGCAGCGCGCGGTTACGGTATTTGTGCAGCAGCCCTGGCACCACGCTGCTCTGCTCATCCAGCGGATCGGTGCTGTAACCCGGCGCGGAGATAAACTCTTCGCTGGTGGTAAGTACCTGACGCAGAAGCGGATCGTTAACATCGCCTTTGCGCATGCGCGCGACAAACGCCCGCGGCACCCGCAGCGGGAAAAGCCGCTTTGCTTCGCGTCCGCGCAGCAGGGCTTCATCAGGTTCTATATTTAAAATATGTAGCAGTTCATCGGGATCGGTGATTACATCGGCAAGTTGCAATAACCAATCTTCTCTGGAAGGGGATTTTAGGGTTACAATGTGTGCCATTTTTTTGGCTAAGCTACCAGTTAACAATTTCAGAGGGCCTTATGGCGACTTACTATAGCAACGATTTTCGTGCCGGTCTTAAAATCATGATGGACGGTGAACCGTACGCGGTTGAGGCCAGCGAATTCGTGAAACCGGGCAAAGGCCAGGCGTTCGCACGCGTTAAACTGCGTCGTCTGCTGACCGGTACCCGCGTTGAGAAAACCTTCAAGTCTACCGACTCGGCTGAAGGCGCGGACGTTATTGATATGAACCTGACTTACCTCTACAACGACGGTGAGTTCTGGCACTTCATGAACAACGAAACTTTTGAGCAGCTCTCTGCTGATAAAAAAGCGATTGGCGACAGCGAAAAATGGCTGCTGGATCAGGCCGAGTGCATCGTGACGCTGTGGAACGGCCAGCCGATCTCCGTTACGCCGCCGAACTTCGTTGAACTGGAAATCGTTGATACCGATCCAGGCCTGAAAGGTGATACCGCAGGTACCGGCGGCAAACCGGCGACTCTGAGCACCGGCGCTGTGGTTAAAGTGCCGCTGTTCGTACAGGTTGGCGAAGTGATCAAAGTTGATACCCGCTCCGGCGAATATGTATCTCGCGTGAAGTAATGCGCGCAACCGCGACGTAGCGCTCTGCTGCGTCGCGGGTTCGTTGAGGCCCGGATCATGCAACGTCTCGCAAAACTCCTCTCACTGCTGCTTATCAGCTGCGCACTGCTCGCAGGCTGCAATACCGCGCGCGGTATCGGCGAAGATGTGCAGACGCTTGGTCATATCATTTCGCACGCCGCCAGCTAATAACTTCCTTTCGTCTTAAAAATCCGCTTTTTTCCCGTTGCTTTTCGGGAATTTGTCTATGCTTAAGTGGCTATACACAAACGATATTGACAATAAAAGGAAGATATTATGGTTAAGAAGACATTTGTTGCGATCTTTTCTGTACTGGTTCTTTCATCCGTGCTGACGGCGTGTAATACCACCCGTGGCGTCGGCGAAGATATCTCCGATGGCGGTAGCGCAATTTCTGGCGCTGCGACCAAAGCACAACAGTGATGACTGCCGGTACGGCCTGTGCCGTACCGTTAGTTTGCCTCTGGTAGTGACAAAAACGGCGTAAAGCGGTTTCCCATCCCCAACTTCATACGAATGTTTCTTTTGTAGGTATAAACGGTTTTCCCGTTGATCCTCATGTTTGCTGCGATTGCTGCGTTATCTCTGCCTTCCATCCACAGGGTTAATACCTTCTCTTCCTGACGCGTTAATAGCGGCGTCACGACTCGCCGTGACTGCCTGATCGGACGCGCCTGCATCATCTTATCAATGGCCTGCGCCACTTTTTCCAGCGGATCCGTCTTTTGCAGGATCGCCGCAATTGGGAATTGCGCGCAAAACGCCGACAGCTGTGTGTCGTGGCCCGACTCCAGTAGCATCACCTGGCAGGATGCACCACATACCGAGAAGAGCGAAGCAAGTTGTTGAATATGATGAATTTCATCTTTAAAACTGTGTAAATCAATAATGACCAAATCCGGCTGCCACTGAACAATATGCTCTTTCGCCAGCATCAAATTATGCAGAGCGGTAACCAGAAAAGCGGCGGGAAATAAATCAATTTGATTGAGCCAGGATTCCATCCCTGAGCGGGTGAAGTAACAGCGATCAATCACAAGCATTTTGAACATATTTTTCTTCGCAGTCAGAGGAGGGCGCACGGCTTCCTGTAACCAGGAAAGCGATTCATCATATTCGCTGGATATGATGAATAAATGCCTGAATTCCGCTGCGAAGAGGGGCTATTTCTTGCTTTAACTTCCTGAAAATGAATGGGGGTTTGTGGGGTTGAAATCCTCAGGGAAAGAAGGGAAAATCTGACACTCATCACCTGGCTGGCGGGACGACCCGACAGCGTCACTTTTTATTCGGGGACGGCCCCGTACTGGAGCCAACCATGTCCTGGTTTATTCTCGTTATCGCCGGTCTTCTTGAAGTCGTCTGGGCTATCGGCCTGAAATATACCCACGGTTTTACCCGCATCACTCCCAGCATTATTACCGTCGTGGCGATGCTTATTAGCGTCGTGCTGCTTTCATGGGCAATGAAAACCCTGCCGGTCGGCACCGCCTATGCGGTCTGGACCGGCATTGGCGCCGTTGGCGCGGCGATCGCCGGGATTGTATTACTCGGCGAGTCCGCAAGCCTGGCGCGTATCGTTAGCCTCTGTCTGATTGTGGCCGGAATTATTGGCTTAAAAATCAGCGCCCATTAATGGGGCTGATCGACCCAGATTAGCTTGTTCACTTCGAAGCCCTGACGGGTCGCGTCTGCCAGCATCTTCTCTTTCACCTCGGGCGAAATGGTCGGCGTGCGGGAGAGGATCCACAGGTAGTCGCGATCCGGGCCGCAAATCAGCGCATGGCGATACTCTTTATCCAGCGAGATGATGTTGTAGCCGCCATAGAACGGGCCAAAGAATGAGACCTTCAGCGATGCAGTGCGCGGGTCGCCGGTGAAGTAAGCTTTACCGACCGACTCCTGCCATTTGCCGCGATCCGGGTTATAACCCCGGTTGACAACGGTTAAGCCGCCATCGTCGCGCAGGCTGTAGGTCGCGGTGACGCGCTCCAGACCACGCTCAAAGCGGTGATCGAAGCGGGCGATCTCGTACCATTTCCCTAAGTAGCGTTGCGTATCGAAATTCTGCACCACGGTAACGCCTTTTGGCGGTGTGGGCGTGCTGCAGGCCGTGACTAAAAAAGCAGCGGTGACCGCTGCGAAGATAGGCAGTAAACGCATGGTATTCTCCCTCCTGGCTTTTACGTAAGTGTAGAAGATGGCGGGAAATTTGCTCTCCCGCGCGTGCAGGAGAGCGACAGGTTTTACAGGAAAATCACGCCGACTAACGCAACGACACTAATAATCGCCGCGAGGCCGTAGAAAATCCATTTGCCCTGGGGCAGAGGCACTTTCAAATCGTGCATCATGTGGTGGATGCGGTGCAGGCCGCACCAGACCGGCAGCACAATCATCAAGAAGAGAAAAGCGCGGCCAATGAAGCTCTGGGCAAAGGCGATAACGCGCTCGTAGCTCAGCGCCTCGCCGGGGAAGAGACCGAGCGGCAGCAGCAGGCCGACCAGCAGGATCATCACCGGGGCGAAGATGGCGCTCCACATACCGCCTGCGCCAAACAGCCCCCAGAACATCGGTTCGTCAGAACGTTTTGGATTCGGGTTAATCATCATCAATTCCTCACCAGAACAGGGCGATAAACAGTACAACCACCGTGACCACGGCAGCCACCACCCATAGCCCTTTTACCACCGGCTCTGGCCCCATTTTTTCGCCCTTCACAATGATAAGCGACGCTTTCGGTGCCAGATCGAACCAGGTTTTGGTATGCAGCAGCGCCGCCGCCAGCGCGATCAGGTTGAGCAGCAGCACCACCGGGTTTTGCAGAAAAGCGACAAAGCCCATCCAGCTCTCCGGCCCGTTTTTCAGCGCGAAAAGACCATACAGCAGCTCCAGGCTGAACCAGACCGCCGGGATCGCCGTCCCTTCGCGCAGCATATAGAAGCGATAAAACGGCAGGGTTTTCCACCAGCTTGACGGCATGGGGCGAACCCAGGCCTTACGTTTAGTCGTCATCATGCACTCCTTAGCGTGGTTTCAGGGTGGCGATAAGAAAGTCTTTCGAACTCTCAATCTTGCCCTGCTGAATAGCGGCGGCCGGGTCGACGTGCTTCGGACACACTTCCGAGCAGTAGCCGACAAACGTACAACTCCACACGCCGTTCTGGCCGTTGAGCTGCGCCATGCGCTCTTGTTTGCCGTGGTCGCGGCTGTCGAGGTTATAGCGGTGCGCCAGCGTAATCGCCGCCGGGCCGATAAACTCCGGATTGAGGCCAAACTGCGGGCAGGCGGCATAGCAGAGACCGCAGTTGATGCAGCCGGAGAACTGGTGATACTTCGCCATCTGCGCCGGGGTCTGCTTGCCCGGCCCCTGATCCGGTGTGCGCGTATTGCCGATGATATAGGGCTTAATCGCCTCGAGGCTCTCGATAAAGTGGGTCATATCAACCACCAGATCGCGCTCAATCGGGAAGTTCGCCAGCGCCTCGACTTTCAACCCTTTGGTGTAGTCACGCAGGAAGGTTTTGCAGGCCAGCTTCGGCACTTTGTTGACCATCATGCCGCAGGAGCCGCAAATCGCCATCCGGCACGACCAGCGGTAGGTGAGATCCGGCGCGAGGTTATCTTTGATATAGCCCAGCGCATCGAGCAGCGAGGTGGCTTCATCGTAAGGCACGTCGTAGAAGGCGCTGTGCGGCGCGTTGTCGACCTCCGGGTTATAGCGCACCACTTCAATCTTCAGGTTCTTCATCTCAGACATTGTTCGTCTCCTTCTTCTCACCCGACTCCGCTTCTGCCCCATAGACGCGTTTCGCCGGCGGCAGCGTGGTGATTTTCACGTCGCTGTACTCGAGGCGGGTTGTGCCGTCCGCCTCGCGGAACGCGAGCGTATGTTTGAGGAAGTTAACGTCATCGCGCTCGGTACAGCCTTCGTCGAGACGCTGATGGGCACCGCGCGACTCTTTGCGCGCCAGCGCCGAGTGGGCCATACATTCGGCAACGTTCAGGCCGTGGCCCAGCTCGAGGGTGTAGAGAATATCGGTGTTGAAGACGCTGGAGGTGTCGGTAATGCGTACCCGTTTGAAGCGCTCCTGCAACTCGGCGAGCTTATCGACGGTTTTCTGCATCAGCTCCGGCGTACGGTAAATGCCGCAGCCCTCTTCCATCGATTCGCCCATCTCATCGCGGATTTTCGCCCAGCTCTCAGTACCGTTCTGGTTCACCAGCGCCTTCAGACGCTGTTCAACATCGGCGGCCTGAGCGTTGAGCGCATCGTCATTTGCCGGACGGGCCGTTGAGGCGCGTTCAACCGCCTGTTCGCCCGCCAGGCGGCCAAAGACCACCAGTTCCGCCAGTGAGTTAGAGCCAAGACGATTCGCGCCGTGCAGGCCGACCGAGGAGCACTCACCGACGGCAAACAGCCCGGCGATGCGCGATTCGCAGTTCTGATCCGTCTCAATGCCACCCATGGTGTAGTGCGCGGTCGGGCGCACCGGGATCGGCTCTTTGATCGGATCGACGCCGACATAGGCTTTTGCCAGCTCGCAAATAAAGGGCAGGCGCTCTTTGATCTTCTTCTCACCAAGGTGGCGCAGATCGAGATGCACCACATCGCCGCGCGGTGTGGCGATGGTGTTGCCTTTGCGCCACTCGTGCCAGAAGGCCTGCGACACTTTGTCGCGCGGGCCAAGCTCCATATATTTGTTTTTCGGCTCGCCGAGCGGTGTTTCCGGCCCCATGCCGTAATCCTGCAGGTAGCGATAGCCGTTTTTATTCACCAGAATACCGCCTTCGCCGCGGCAGCCCTCCGTCATCAGAATGCCGGAGCCGGGCAGGCCGGTCGGGTGATACTGCACAAACTCCATATCGCGCAGCGGCACGCCGTGCGACAGCGCCATGCCCATACCGTCGCCGGTAACGATGCCGCCGTTGGTGTTATAGCGGTAAACGCGGCCTGCGCCGCCGGTGGCCATTACCACCGCATTGGCGCGGATCTGAATCAGCGTGCCTTCCATCATGTTCATCGCGACCAGGCCGCGCGCGTGGTTGTCATCCACCAGGATATCGAGCACGAAATGTTCGTCAAAACGCTGAATTTGCGGGAACTGCAACGAGGTTTGAAACAGCGTATGCAGCATGTGGAAGCCGGTTTTATCGGCAGCGAACCAGGTGCGCTCGATCTTCATGCCGCCAAAGCGACGCACGTTGACCGTGCCGTCATCGCGGCGGCTCCACGGGCAACCCCACTGTTCAAGCTGGGTCATCTCCGTGGGGCAGTGATGGACAAAGTAGTCGACGACATCCTGTTCGCAAAGCCAGTCACCACCCGCCACGGTATCGTGGAAATGGTATTCGAAGCTGTCATGATCCTGGGCGACGGCGGCGGAACCACCCTCGGCGGCAACGGTGTGGCTGCGCATGGGATAGACTTTTGAAATCAGTGCGATTTTAGCGTTGGGATGGGCTTGCGCCGCGGCAATCGCGGTGCGTAATCCTGCTCCGCCTGCGCCAATCACAGCGATATCGGCTTGAAAGGTTTGCACGACATTCCTCCAGATTATTGTTGTTCCGCAACGATAAGCCAGGTGCGCTTGCCTTCATTACGGAAGAGGTCCACTGCTCCTTTTGGGGTAGCGGGCAGTATATCCATATTGACTGAGGGGAAATTTGACGTGTTCGAGTGTTTTGCTGTTCTTCGGCGTGATACGGCTTCCAGCTTGATCGATATCATCTCTAAATAGCTCATATCTATTTATTGACGAGGGCTATGAAAATTATTTGTGCAAAATTTGTCTAACCAGATCGATGCGGGTAGACTTCGTGCCCTTGTTAGAAATCGGAGAAAGAACCATGAGCGAGACGGCAACCTGGCAGCCGAGCGCATCCATCCCCAACTTATTGAAACGCGCGGCAATTATGGCGGAAATTCGCCGTTTCTTTGCCGATCGCGGCGTACTGGAGGTGGAGACGCCCTGTATGAGTCAGGCAACGGTGACCGATGTGCATCTGGTCCCGTTTGAAACCCGTTTTGTTGGCCCCGGCCACTCTCAGGGCCTCAATCTCTATCTGATGACCAGCCCCGAATACCATATGAAGCGCCTGCTGGCCGCGGGCTGTGGCCCGGTTTTCCAGCTCTGCCGCAGCTTCCGTAATGAAGAGATGGGGCGTCATCACAACCCTGAATTCACCATGCTCGAATGGTATCGTCCGCACTATGACATGTACCGTTTGATGAATGAGGTGGATGATTTGCTGCAACAGGTGCTCGAGTGCCCGGCAGCAGAATCACTCTCCTATCAGCAGGCGTTCCAGCGCTATCTGGAGGTCGATCCGCTTTCGGCGGATAAAGCCCAGTTGCGTGAAGTGGCGGCAAAGCTGGATCTGAGCAATATTGCCGATACGGAAGAGGATCGCGATACCCTGCTGCAACTGCTGTTCACCATGGGTGTGGAGCCGCAGATCGGTAAAGATCGTCCGACCTTTGTTTACCACTTCCCGGCAAGCCAGGCGGCGCTGGCGCAGATCAGCACCGAAGATCACCGCGTCGCGGAGCGGTTTGAGGTCTACTTCAAAGGCATTGAGCTGGCGAACGGCTTCCATGAGCTGACCGACGCCCGCGAGCAGCAGCAGCGCTTTGAGCAGGATAACCGCAAGCGCGCCGCGCGCGGATTGCCGCAGCAGCCGGTGGATGTCAATTTGCTGGAAGCGTTAAAAGCAGGCCTGCCGGACTGCTCCGGCGTTGCGCTGGGCGTTGACCGCCTGGTGATGCTGGCGCTGCAGGCTGAAACGCTGGCAGAAGTGATGGCGTTTAGCGTCGACCGGGCTTAACTCCCCGTTTGTGCCGGGTGGTGGCTACGCCTCACCCGGCCTGAAGAGTAACCCCTCCGCAGGCCGGATAAGCCGGCACCCAAAGAGTTACAGGCTGCCCGCCGGGCGGCTGCTTCTCCCCGCTGAAGACAACGTTTTGGCCGCGCGTTTACCGTCGAGGCTCTCAAGGCGCATCTGGAACGGCGGGAAGGGCAGGTCGATGCCGTGTTCACGGAAGCCCGCCAGAATAAGCTGGTGGATTTCGTGGCGCAGCGGCATGCGATGGCCCATCTCAGCCGCGTAGATGCGCAGCTCAAACAGCTGCAGCCCGTGCTGCAGATCGACCAGGAACACTTCCGGCGGCGGGTTATCAATCACCAGCGAACAGCGCTCAGCAGCGGTGTAAAGGATCTGTGTCACCTCTTCGCTGTTGGCATCGACCGGTGCGGGCACCGTCAACACCACGCGCGTGACGGAGTCCGAAAGCGACCAGTTAATAAACTGCTCGGTGATAAAGGCCCTGTTCGGCACGATGATCTCTTTACGATCCCAGTCGCTGATGGTGGTCGCTCGGGTATTGATCTTCATGACGCTCCCGGTCAAATCGCGGATCGTTACCGTATCGCCGATACGGATCGGTTTCTCAAACAGGATGATCAGGCCAGAGATAAAGTTGGCGAAGATCTCCTGTAGACCAAACCCGAGACCAACACCGAGCGCGGCCACCAGCCACTGTAACTTCGACCACTCAATACCAATCATCGAGAAGCCCACCAGCCCGCCAAACAGCATCAGCAGATATTTGGTGATGGTGGTGATGGCGTAACCTGTCCCCGGCGCCAGTTCAAGGTGCTGCAACAGCGCCAGTTCAAGCAAAGCAGGGAGGTTGCGCACCAGTTGGGTGGTGATAATAAACACCAGGATGGCAATCAGCACAGCGCCGAGGGTAATCGGCTCAAGGCTCTCGACGCCCTGTACCGTTGAGGTGACATCCCACAGCGGAATATTCTCGAGGAAGCCAAAGGCAGAGTGGATCTCAGACCAGAGGAAGATCACCGACAGCAGGGCGATCAGCATCAGGATCGAGCGCACCAGCCGCAGGGACTGGACGCTGATGGCGTCGAGATCGACTTCCTGCTCATCGATTTCGGCGGTGCCTTCGGTGCTGAGCTGATGGGCGGCATCCTCTTCGCCGCGTGCGCGCTGCGCGAGGATCTCTGCGCGGCGGTGGCGTGCACGCTCAAAGGCCAGACGGCGACGCTGGATAAACATCCAACGGCGAATAATGTGATAGACCACCAGCAGCAGGAACCAGATAGCAACGGAGGTTTCCAGCCTTGCCAGCAGCGCCTGCGCGGTTGCCAGATAACCGACCGCGGCAGCGAGAATCGCCGACAGCGGGGCGCAGAGCAGCAGGTTCCACAGCAGATGGTTGGCCATATTGTCGCCGTTGCCGCTCTTATCGACATACAGCGGAATGCCGGCGCGTTTCAGGCTGAGAGTGACAATCGCCAGCGCACCGCAAATCAGGATAAAGCAGAGCCGCCCGAGCGAGCCGGAGAATTCCCGGTCGTTCAGGTTATCGAACATAATCAGCGCCATAATCAGCGGCACGATAAAGCCGATGCTCATCAGGTAGTAACGTAACCCGCGCGCCACGCGGTTTCGCGGCCAGCCGAAGTGGACGACAAATAGCCCGGTTGGGCGCGCGAAAGTCGCACAGATCATCACTGCCCACAGCAGCGGCACGGTGGCGGTGACGCCATCGCCAATCGCTACCGCCAGCGGATAGGGCCACGCCTCCTGCAAACAGTAGCCGAGCGTTGCCCACAGCACCGGCAATGGTGACGCCACCAGAATGGACCAGAAGACGGTGCGCATGGTGAGCCAGAAGTGATCCTGGGTCACTTTGCCGACGCGGGCGCTGGAGCGCTCCAGGAAGCGGGTGAAGTGGCGACGTGAGTAAATACTCACCCCCACCAGAATCAGCGCGCCAAACAGCGGGAAGAGCGTCTCTTTGCTGGTCAGCACCATTGCGCTGGCTTTGCCCAACTGGCTGATGGTGTTCAGCGACAGCAGGCGGCGCAGATCCTGCACAATCTCAAGCGGCCAAGAGAAGCCCATCGGGCTGACATCTGCCGTCCAGAAGAGATAGCGGTGAGTCGCCTCATTCACCTCTTTTAACGCATCTTCAAGCTGGCTATTGGAAACTTTAAGTTTGGTCAGCTCCAGAATCAGCGTATCGCCGCCCTGCAACAGCGAATTGAGCAGTTCGCGCTGCGTGCGCAGCTGGGCTTCAAGAATACGGTTTTGCTCAGCGGTCAGAACCTTGCCATCCGCCTGGCGAATCTGTCGCAGCTGCGGCTGCTTGTTGAGGAGATCTTCATAACGCATGCGGTGCACGCGCAGCTGCGCCATTTCGGTATCCAGCTGCTGCGGTTTCGGCATCTCCGGCAGACGAGCCACCTGCGCGCGCAGCGCTTCGCCGAGCATATTCGATGCGCCGAGCCACTGAGACTGCTCGCGCAGAGTCGTAAGCGCCTGGCGCACCTGTAGCGTTTGCCCGGTTGCCTGGCGCTGCTGCGAAGCGACCAGATCCATACGCTGCGCCTGCTGGTTCAGCGCCTGTGATAGCTCACGGTTGATACGGAACTGCTCGACGATACTGGCGGGCAGATTCGCGCTGTTCTCCGCCAGCATCTCCGTGCTCTCCAGCGCCTGCTCGGCTTCGCGCTGACGCTGGCTGTTGAGTTGATTGCGCAGCGCCTGTAGATAAGCATCCAGCCGCTCACTCTGCTTTTGCGCCAGCTCTGAGCGCATACGCGCCAGCTCCTGGCGGTTATTGGCTGACAGTTGCGCCAGCTCTAATTCATCCACCAGCGCCTTCAACTTTGCCGATTCCGCCTGGGCGGCAAAATTTTGTGCCTGCGCAAGTGCCGAGTTGCTGGTTTGCGCACCGAGGCGACGCTCCACTTCCGTAACCTGGCGGCGGGCATCGGTCTGCTGCTGGGGAAGTTGGCTTAGGGAGTCGCTGATCTCCCGCGCGCGCTCTTGCTCCTGCTGCGCCTGCCGCGTCTTCTCCAGCAGCTGGCTGCTGACTTGCAGGATCTCCTGGTTGAGCGCATCGCTGCTCATGCCGGGTGAAACAGAAGAGGGATCGTCGCGCAGATTATCGAGCTGGGCGCGAAGGGTGCGGGAAAGTTTGGGGAAGTTGTCGATCACGTCCTGATACTGCTGGGCGCGTTCAAGGGAGCCTTTACGCTCGTCCAGCGCGTTCAACGCGCCTTGCAACGTCTCTACAATTTCCGCCTGGTCCGGCGTGTTTTTCGCCGCTTTGGCTTGCTCCAGCTCTTGGGCAATTTGACGGGCATCGGGAGCCGTTGCGGCAACGGCTCCCTGGCTGAGGCACCAGGCCATCAGAAAAGCGATAATCAGGCGCACTACAGTCTCCCTGGGGTGAGGCTTAAACGTCTTCTTTAGTGTCGTCAACCAGCGGGTTGGCGTCATGTTCCGCTTTAATTTCTTCTTCCGGCAGCGGTGCAGGCTCCTGCGCATCAACCGGCACAAACGGCTCGGTGGAGAGCGCCAGCGGCTGACCGATTTTGGTCACGGAGAGGCTGCGTAAGGCGTCAACCAGCTGCACTTTACCCGGCGCAAACAGGTTGATAACGGTGGAGCCGAGCTTAAAGCGGCCCATCTCCTGGCCCTTCAGCAGCGCGACCGCGCCTTCGCTTTCACCTTGCGGGAAGGTCCAGCGTTTGATGATCCCTTCGCGCGGCGGCGTGACGGTGCCCGCCCAGACGGTTTCGATGCTGCCAACAATGGTCGCGCCGACAAGAATTTGCGCCATCGGGCCAAACTCAGTGTCGAACAGGCAGATAACGCGCTCGTTACGGGCAAAGAGGTTAGGTACGTTCTGCGCCGTTAAGTGGTTAACGGAGAAGAGGTCGCCCGGGACATAGATCATTTCGCGCAGGATGCCGTTGCACGGCATATGTACGCGGTGGTAGTCGCGCGGTGAAAGATAGGTGGTGACAAAGCTACCGTTACGGAACAGGTCCGCCATCAGGTAGTTGCCTGCCAGCAGCGCTTCGAGGCTGTAGTTATGGCCTTTAGCCTGCAGGATTTTGTCATTGTCGATCGCGCCAAGCTGGCTGATTACGCCATCCGCCGGCATGACCAGCACATTCGGATCGGTATTGAGCGGGCGCACCTCGTCGCGCAGCGGGCGCACGAAGAATTCGTTAAAAGAGCGGTAGCTGGCGGTATCCGGCTTCTGCGCCTCTTTCATATCGACCTTGTAGTATTTCACGAACAGATCGATAACCAGTTTGGTCAGCCAGCCTGCACGTTTGCTTGCGCCCCAGCCCGCCAGGCGAGTGAGCCACAGTTTCGGCAGAATGTATTGAAGCGAAAGTTTGAATGAGTTTAACAAGGTAGCCTCCAGGCCATTGTTTACTGTCGTTCCTGACCCGACGCGCGGCGTCGGAGTCTTAAAATGGGGGACGATTCTAACGACGCTTAGCTTAGTTGTCAGTCATCTGATTCAGAAAAGCTTTTACGCGTCTTTACCTGCGACATGCTTTCGAGAATACGGTGATAATTTTCGAAGCGGCTCTCCGCGATTTTGCCGTTCTCTACCGCTTCGCGGATGGCACAACCGGGATCGGTATCGTGCTTGCAGTCGCGATATTTGCAGTGACCGAGATAATCATGGAATTCGACAAAACCGTGGGTGATTTGTTCCGGTTCGAGATGCCAGAGGCCAAACTCGCGCACGCCCGGAGAATCAATCACATCGCCGCCCTGCGGGAAGTGGTAGAGGCGCGCGGCGGTGGTGGTGTGCTGGCCCAAACCTGAAACGTCAGAGACGTCATTGGTGAGGATCTGCTCCTCGTTGAGGCCGAGCAGCGCATTAAGCAGGCTCGATTTGCCGACGCCGGACTGGCCAGCAAAGATGCTGATGCGATCGGTCAATGCTGCGATCAGCGGATCAAGGCCATCTTTCGCATGGCTGGAGACCATCAATACGCGGTAGCCAATATGACGATAGATATCCATCTGCTCGTTAACGAACGCCAGGCCCTCTTCATCGAGCAGGTCGGTTTTATTCAGCACCAGCAGCGGTTCAACGTCCAGCGCTTCGCAGGCCACCAGGTAGCGGTCAATAATGTTGAGTGAGAGTTCTGGCAGGATCGCCGAGACGATAACGATTTGGTCGATATTGGCGGCGATGGGTTTAACGCCATCGTAGAAATCCGGGCGCGTAAGCACCGAGGTACGCTCGTGCACCGCTTCGACGATCCCTTTCACGTTGACGCCTTCTGCGGCCGCTTTGCCTGGCCGCCAGACCACGCGATCGCCGGTGACCAGCGAGCGGATAGTGCGGCGAATGTTGCAGCGATGCACATCGCCATCGGCGGATTCTACATCGGCATGCATACCAAAGCGGCTAATGACTACCCCTTCGGCCGTTTCGCCAAACAGGTTGTCATCGTAGTCGGGTTTCTCCGTCGAGGTTTTCAGTCGGCGCTCATGGTTCGCTTTAACGCGGCGCTGCTGTCCCTTGGAGAGTTTATTTTTACTCAATCGTGCTGGCTCCTGGTCGCCCCGGATGGGCAAAACCTCTATGATACACGCAATTCTAGATGAATATAGTGACGCGATAAGGGTGGAAAATAGCATGAGCGCAAATGAAAACAACCTCATTTGGATTGATCTCGAAATGACAGGCCTGGATCCCGAGCGCGATCGCATTATTGAGATCGCGACACTGGTGACCGACGCCAACCTTAATATCCTGGCGGAAGGGCCGGTGATGGCAGTGCATCAATCCGACGCGCAGCTGGCGTTGATGGATGAGTGGAACGTGCGAACCCACACCGGCAGCGGCCTGGTTGAACGCGTTAAAGCGAGCACCTTTGACGATCGCGCGGCAGAGCTGGCGACGATTGAGTTTCTGAAAGAGTGGGTACCGGCCGGGAAATCGCCCATTTGCGGCAACAGCATCGGCCAGGATCGCCGTTTCCTGTTTAAGTACATGCCGGAGCTGGAAGCCTACTTCCACTATCGCTATCTGGATGTCAGCACCCTGAAAGAGCTGGCGCGCCGCTGGAAACCGGAAGTGCTGACCGGCCTGAAAAAGCAGAATACTCACCAGGCGCTGGATGATATCCGCGAATCGGTGGCGGAGCTGGCTTACTACCGCGAACACTTTATTAAACTGTAAGCGTCTGAGTGCGCAGAGCCGATATGTCGTTTTCGGCTCTGCAAACCAGTGCTGGCGCGGTTTTGCTGCAAAAATGCGCTTTTTGTCGATTAAATCGGCAGTTAAACAAAAAAAACGAAAATTTGCTTTCAGGGGCTTGCAGCAGAAATGATTTCTCGTATAATGCGCCTCCCGTGAAGACACAGAAATGTGAAACACGGCATCACGAAATTTCAGCGGTTAAATGCTTTAACGTGTTGAAATAGCGCTGATAAGCGGGAATAGCTCAGTTGGTAGAGCACGACCTTGCCAAGGTCGGGGTCGCGAGTTCGAGTCTCGTTTCCCGCTCCAAATTTGAAATGCACCATCCAATTTACAGGCTTCAGTTTTTTGACACTGAACTCTGATAAATATGCGGGAATAGCTCAGTTGGTAGAGCACGACCTTGCCAAGGTCGGGGTCGCGAGTTCGAGTCTCGTTTCCCGCTCCAAATTTGAAATGCCGCAAGGCACGCACCATCCAGATTTACTGGTTCACGGCAATCAGCCAGGCCAGATAAGTATGCGGGAATAGCTCAGTTGGTAGAGCACGACCTTGCCAAGGTCGGGGTCGCGAGTTCGAGTCTCGTTTCCCGCTCCAATCTTTCATCTCCAAAAAATTATCCACAGCGAAGAACCGCGCTGCGGGCGATTTCCTTTTATGCTAAAAAAGTATTGTGAACAGAGTTATCCACAGGAAGAGCTTTGCTTAGCCCGGATTCTATTGCTTCGCTTATCAAATTATTTCTTTGTAACCCATTGAATTTTAAAATAAAAATAACATTTCAAAATGTTAACACGATCGCTTGACGAATTTGTTAACGTTGAAACGTAATGTGTTTTTTATTTTATTCACAAGCTGTGGATGGCTCAGGCATCGCGCGGCAGACCCTTTTCCACCACCCGCACCAGGCGCTGTTTTTGTGGCAGCTGCACTTCAACGACGCAGGCATTACGCTTCTCAATTTGCTGCGCAATCGCCCAGGTTATGTGCTCATCAAGAAGTGGGTGCTCACCCAGTCGCTGCTCCAGCGCCACGATATTTGCCTCATCCCACGGCGCATTGCCCAGCGCGACCGCAATATTGCGTAGCCAGCGCAGATGACCGATACGGCGAATAGCTGAACCTTCCGTGACTTTTAAAAAGTGCGCTTCACTCCAGGCGAACAGTTCAATCAACGCCGGTGCGTGCAGAGCTTTGCGCGGGCTGAAATCCGCTTCATCCGTAAGCTGCGAGAAGCGGTTCCACGGGCAGATAAGTTGGCAGTCATCGCAGCCGTAAATCCGGTTACCGATAAGCGGGCGGAATTCCTCGGGGATCGCGCCCTCTAACTCAATGGTGAGATAGGAGATACAGCGACGCGCATCGACGGTATAAGGCTCGACAATCGCCCCGGTTGGGCAGATGGTCATACAGGCGACGCAGCGCCCGCACGCTTCCTCGACCGGTTGATCGACGGGCAGGGGAAGGTCAATCAGCAGTTCGCCAAGAAAGAAAAACGACCCCGCATCGCGGCTAAGAATAAGTGAGTGCTTACCTGTCCAGCCAAGCCCGGCTTTTTCCGCCAGCGGCCGTTCAAGAATGGGCGCGGAGTCGACAAACGGTCTAAAATTCAGCGAAGCACACTGCTGCTGGATCAGTTCGCCAAGCTTTTTAAGGCGGCTACGCAGCAGCTTATGATAATCGCGACCCAGCGCGTAGCGGCTGACATAGCCGAGCGCCGGGTTTTTCAGCGTGCTGGCGAAGGCCGCGTTCGGCGGCAGGTAGTTCATACGTACGCTGATAACGCGAAGCGTGCCGGGGAGAAGCTCATGGGGGCGGGCGCGCATCATACCGTGACGCGCCATCCACTCCATCTCGCCGTGATACTGCTTATCCAGCCACGCCTGCTGCTTCGGCTCGCTGGCGGTGAGATCGGTATCGGTAATACCGACCTGCTGAAAACCTAATTCAGTGCCCCATTGCTTGATTTGTTGCGCTAACTGATTGAGATCGAGGGACTGTGACATGACGGACCATAGAGATGAAAAAAAACGCGGCAAGTATACCACACTCCATCTGGCCTGCTGGCGACCTGAAACGTCTCGAACAAGAGGCGGCCGACAGCCTTGGCATTACGTTATATGAATTGATGCTGCGCGCAGGCCAGGCCGCCTTCCAGCTGGCGCGGGATAACTTTCCCAATACAAAGCACTGGCTGGTGCTCTGCGGGCATGGCAATAACGGCGGCGATGGCTATGTTGTCGCGCGCCTTGCTGCCGCTGCGGGCATTGAGGTTACCCTCATCGCGATCGAGAGCGATAAACCGCTGCCGGAAGAGGCGGCACAGGCGCGTGAGGCCTGGCTCAATGCTGGCGGCATGATCCACGCCGAAGAGGCGCTCTGGCCTGAAGGCATTGATCTGATTATCGACGGCCTGCTCGGCACCGGCTTGAGCAGCGCACCGCGCGACAACGTTGCGGCGCTGATTACGCGCGCTAACCAGCACGCTGCGCCGCGTATTTCTCTTGATATCCCCTCGGGCCTTAATGCACAGACCGGTACAATACCTGGCGCTGTTATTCAGGCGCGCCACACCATCACCTTTATCGCCTTGAAACCGGGGCTGCTGACCGGCAAAGCGCGCGATGTGGTAGGGCAACTGCATCACCATGCGCTGGGCCTTGAGGCCTGGCTTGATGGGCAGCAGCCACCCCTTTCCCGTTTTGACGCCAGCCAACTTTCAGAATGGTTTACGCCTCGCCCGCCAACCTCTCATAAAGGGGATAATGGCCGACTGGTGATTATTGGCGGCGACCACGGTACGGCGGGCGCGATCCGTATGACGGGCGAAGCGGCTTTGCGCACTGGTGCTGGTTTAGTGCGTATTCTGACGCGCCGCGAGAACATTGCCCCCATCATCACCCAGCGGCCGGAGCTTATGGTTGATGAACTTACTCCAGAGTCCCTTGATGAGAGCCTCGAATGGGCCGACGTGGTGGTGGTTGGTCCCGGCCTCGGTCAGCAGGAGTGGGGTAAAAAAGCCCTGCAAAAAGTGGAGAACTTCCGTAAACCGATGCTGTGGGATGCGGATGCGCTGAACCTTCTGGCAATCAACCCCGATAAACGTCACAATCGCGTATTGACGCCGCACCCCGGCGAAGCGGCGCGTCTGCTTAACTGCAGCGTGGCGGAAATTGAGAGTGATCGCTTACTTTCGGCGCAGCGTCTGGTAAAACGCTATGCGGGCGTGGTAGTGCTGAAAGGCGCAGGCACGGTGGTGGCGAGCGCGGAAGGCGAGTGCGGTATTATTGATGCCGGCAATGCCGGAATGGGCAGCGGCGGCATGGGCGATGTGCTCTCTGGTATTATCGGCGCGCTGCTCGGACAGAAATTCAGTTTGTATGATGCTGCCTCTGCAGGCTGCGTCGCGCACGGCGCGGCGGCGGATCTGCGGGCGGCGCAGTATGGCCAGCGCGGCATGCTGGCTACCGATCTTTTTAGCACGCTGCTGCGTGTTGTTAACCCGGATGTAATTGATACAGAAAATGATTAATCGCGTGATTCCTTTACCTGATGAACAAGCCACCCTCGATCTCGGCCAGCGCGTGGCGCAAGCGTGCGCGGGCGCAACGGTGATCTATCTGTATGGCGATCTTGGTGCCGGCAAAACCACTTTTAGCCGCGGCTTCCTGCAGGCACTGGGTCACAACGGAAATGTGAAAAGCCCGACCTACACGCTGGTAGAGCCGTACGACCTCGATAAGCTGATGGTCTATCACTTCGATCTCTATCGGCTTGCCGATCCGGAAGAGCTCGAGTTTATGGGCATCCGCGACTATTTTGCCAACGACGCGATCTGCCTCGTCGAGTGGCCGCAGCAGGGCACAGGCGTATTGCCGGAGCCGGATATTGAAATCCATTTAGATTATCAGGCGCAGGGGCGTGAGGCGCGCATTGGCGCGGTATCCTCATCGGGCGAATCGTTACTGGCGCGTATGGCTGGTTAACAGGAAAGGTGACGGGATGATCTCTCGCATAACAAGTTGGTTGGCGCTTACGCTGTTGATGCTCTGTTTCCAGGTTAACGCCGCGAGTTTAGCGGATATTCAGGTATCGAATGGCGAAAGCCAGGCGCGCATCACCTTCAGTTTTATGGGCGATCCTGACTATGCGTTTAGCCAGCAGGGCAAGCGCAGCGTGGCGCTCGATATTAAGCAGACCGGCATTATCCAGGGGTTGCCGCTGCAGTTCAGCGGGAATAACCTGGTAAAGAGCATCCGTGCCGGGACGGCGAAGGATAACCAGTCGATCCGCCTGGTGGTCGACCTGACGCAAAACGGCAAAACCCGCGCGGTAAAACAGCAGAGCGGGGCAGGGTATACGGTGGTCTTCACCATCGATGCTGATGCGCCACCTCCGCCTCCGCCGCCACCCGTGGTGGTGAAGCGCGCCGAGACGCCGGTTATGAGGCCGCAGCCGAGCGCGCCTGCGCGCAACCCGTTTAAACCGGATAACGATCGCATCACCAGCGTGGTCAGCAGTAATACCACCACCCGGCCTGCCGCCCAGGCGCGCGCGGCCTCTGGTGATAAAGTGATTATCGCGATTGATGCCGGTCACGGCGGCCAGGATCCTGGCGCAATTGGCGCAGGCGGCACGCAGGAGAAGAGCGTGACGATTGCCATTGCGCGTAAGCTTCGCGCTTTGCTGAATGCCGACCCAATGTTTAAACCGGTGATGACCCGCGACGGCGACTACTTTATTTCGGTAATGGGCCGTTCCGACGTGGCGCGTAAACAGAACGCCAACTTCCTGGTCTCAATTCATGCGGATGCCGCGCCGAACCGCGACGCGACGGGCGCTTCGGTGTGGGTGCTCTCAAACCGCCGTGCCAACAGCGAAATGGCAAGCTGGCTTGAGCAGCACGAGAAGCAGTCGGAACTGCTGGGCGGCGCAGGCGATGTGCTGGCGAACAGCCAGTCCGACCCTTACCTCAGCCAGGCGGTGCTCGATCTGCAATTCGGCCACTCCCAACGTGTCGGCTATGATGTCGCCACCAATATGCTGAGCCAGCTTCAGCGCGTGGGCGCGCTGCATAAACGCCGCCCGGAGCATGCGAGCCTTGGCGTACTACGCTCGCCGGATATTCCCTCGGTGCTGGTCGAAACCGGGTTTATCAGCAATCGCAGCGAAGAGCGGCTGCTTGCCAGCGACGATTACCAACAGCAAATCGCGGCGGCCATTTATGGCGGTCTGCGTAACTACTTCCTTGCGCATCCTCTGCAATCAGCCCCGCAGGGCGGCGCGCAAATGGCGAACGCGGGCGCGCCCGCAGATGGTCTGCTTAACTAAGGATTCTTTTCATGCCGATACAGGTTCTACCGCCACAGCTTGCGAACCAGATCGCCGCAGGCGAAGTGGTTGAGCGCCCTGCGTCGGTAGTAAAAGAGCTGGTGGAGAACAGTCTGGATGCCGGTGCGACGCGTATCGACATCGATATTGAGCGCGGCGGTGCCAAGCTTATCCGCATCCGCGATAACGGCTGCGGGATCAAAAAAGAGGAGCTGGCGCTGGCGTTAGCGCGCCATGCCACCAGTAAGATTGCCTCTCTCGATGATTTAGAAGCGATCATTAGCCTTGGCTTTCGCGGCGAAGCGCTGGCGAGTATCAGTTCGGTTTCGCGCTTAACGCTCACTTCGCGCACCGCTGAGCAGCAGGAAGCGTGGCAGGCCTATGCCGAAGGGCGCGAGATGGCGGTCACGGTAAAACCTGCCGCCCACCCAGTTGGCACCACTCTTGAAGTGCTGGATCTCTTCTATAACACCCCGGCGCGGCGCAAGTTTATGCGTACGGAAAAGACCGAGTTCAACCATATCGATGAGGTGATCCGCCGCATCGCGCTGGCGCGCTTCGACGTCACTATTAACCTCAACCATAACGGCAAGATGGTGCGCCAGTACCGCGCCGTCGCGCAGGGCGGGCAGAAAGAGCGTCGGCTGGGTGCCATTTGCGGGATGCCTTTTCTTGAAAAGGCACTGGCGATTGAGTGGCAACACGGCGATTTAGCCCTGCGTGGCTGGGTCGCCGATCCGAAGAGCAACACCGCTGCGTTTACCGATATTCAATATTGCTATGTGAATGGCCGCATGATGCGCGACCGCTTGATTAACCATGCCATTCGCCAGGCCTGCGAAGATAAGCTCGGCGCCGATCAGCAACCCGCTTTTGTGCTCTATCTTGAGATCGACCCGCATCAGGTGGATGTTAACGTCCATCCGGCCAAGCATGAAGTGCGCTTTCACCAGTCGCGGCTGGTGCATGACTTTATTTACCAGGGTGTGTTGAGCGTGTTGCAGCAGCAGCTTGACGCGACGCTGCCGCTCTCGGACGAACCCGCGCCGCGCGCGCTGCCGGAAAACCGCGTGGCCGCCGGGCGCAATCAGTTCGCTGAACCGCGCGCCGCGCGCGAACCCGAGGCAGGATCTTATTCGCCCTCTTCTGGCGGCGGATCCTCCTCCGGTGCCTCTTCCCGTTCGCCTGCAAGCGGCGATCGCAGCTGGCCAAACGCGCAGCCGGGTTATCAGAAACAGCAGGGCGCGCTTTATCAGAAGCTGCTGGAAACGCCGGTGGCTGAGCCGAAAGCGGAGAAGCGAGCACCCGCTGCAACGCCTGCGCTCGACGGACACAGCCAGAGTTTTGGCCGCGTGCTGACGCTGATTGCGCCGCACTATGCCCTGCTTGAGCGCGACGGCAAGCTGGCGCTGCTGGCACTGCCGGTGGCCGAGCGCTGGCTGCGTCATGCGCAACTCTCGCCGGATAATGCGCCGGGCTGCGGGCAGCCGTTGTTGATTCCGGTACGCCTGAAAATCTCTTCCGAGGAGAGCGCGGCGCTTAAGCGCGCGCAGCCCGTGCTGACGCAAATGGGCATTGAATTTGTGCCGGATGGCCATCACGTGACCATTCGCGCGGTGCCTTTACCCTTGCGCCAACAAAATTTACAAAACTTGATTCCTGAACTGTTAGGCTACCTGGCGCAGCAGACAAGCATTGACGCGGTGAATATTTCCCACTGGCTGGCGCGCCGTCTGGCGACTGAACATGCGCAGTGGAGTATCGCTCAGGCGATCACCTTATTGGCCGACGTTGAACGGCTTTGTCCGCATCTGGTAAAGACCCCGCCGGATGGTTTATTACAACCTGTTGATTTACAAAAGGCGATGAACGCCCTGAACGATGAGTGAAGTGAGTAAGGCAAGCCTGCCGAAGGCAATTTTTTTGATGGGCCCAACGGCCTCCGGTAAAACCGCGCTCGCAATCGCGTTACGTAAAGTTTTGCCAGTTGAGTTGATAAGCGTTGATTCAGCCCTTATTTATCAAGGCATGGATATCGGTACAGCTAAACCGAACGCGGAAGAGCTTCGCGCTGCGCCGCACCGGTTGCTTGATATCCGGGATCCGGCGCAGGCCTACTCGGCAGCTGATTTCCGCCGCGATGCGCTGGCAGAAATGAAAGCGATCACCGATGCGGGCCGTATTCCTCTGCTGGTGGGCGGCACGATGCTCTACTTTAAGGCGCTGCTGGAAGGATTATCCCCCTTGCCATCAGCCGATCCGAAGGTACGAGCCGAGATTGAACAGCAGGCTGCAGAGCGTGGATGGGATGCGTTACATGCGCAGTTACAGATAATCGATCCTGTCGCTGCAGCACGAATCCATCCGAATGATCCGCAAAGGCTTTCCCGGGCACTGGAAGTTTTTTTCATTTCGGGTAAAACTTTAACAGATCTGACGCAAACGTCAGGAGACGCTCTGCCTTACCAGGTGCATCAGTTCGCCATCGCCCCGGCGAGCCGTGAACTGCTCCATCAGCGAATCGAGCAGCGTTTTCACCAGATGTTAGCTTCAGGTTTTGAAGCAGAAGTGCGGGCGCTTTTTGCTCGCGGAGATTTGCATACGGATATGCCTTCCGTTCGTTGTGTGGGATACCGCCAGATGTGGTCCTATCTCGAAGGCGAGATTTCATACGATGAAATGGTTTATCGAGGTATTTGCGCGACGAGGCAGTTAGCCAAGCGACAGATGACCTGGCTACGCGGATGGAGTGAGGTTCACTGGTTAGAGAGTGAAAAGCCAGAAAAGTCTTACCATGACGTGTTACAGGTAGTTAGTGCTATCGCAGGGTGAATGTGTACAATTACCGCGTATCGTGCGCAAATTTTTACGCAGTTTTCAGAGCTTCCGGGTTCTAAGTACAAAACAAGCATATAAGGAAAAGATAGAATGGCTAAGGGGCAATCTTTACAAGATCCGTTCCTGAACGCACTGCGTCGGGAACGTGTTCCAGTTTCAATTTATTTGGTGAATGGTATCAAACTGCAAGGACAGATTGAGTCTTTCGATCAGTTCGTTATTTTGCTGAAAAACACAGTCAGCCAAATGGTTTATAAGCACGCGATTTCGACCGTTGTTCCGTCCCGCCCGGTTTCACATCACAGCAACAATGCGGGTGGCGGCTCCAACAACAACTACCACCATGGTAGCAACGCGCAAGGCTCTGCACAGCAGGACAGCGAAGAAACCGAGTAAGGTTGAAGGCTGATTTCCAGATCGGGGAGCCAGTTTAGCTGTGTTCCCCGCTGGTATTTAATGAGGGTTTACGCTTGTTTGACCGTTATGACGCCGGTGAGCAGGCGGTGCTGGTACACATCTATTTTTCGCAAGACAAAGATATGGAAGATCTCCAGGAGTTTGAAGCTCTGGTCTCTTCCGCCGGTGTCGAAGCAATGCAGGTGATTACCGGTAGCCGTAAAGCACCGCACCCCAAATATTTCGTTGGTGAAGGTAAAGCAGTCGAGATTGCAGAAGCCGTAAAAGCAACGGGTGCGTCCGTCGTACTCTTTGATCATGCGCTATCCCCTGCCCAGGAACGTAACCTGGAGCGACTGTGCGAATGTCGCGTTATCGATCGCACCGGCCTGATTTTGGATATTTTTGCCCAGCGTGCACGAACGCACGAGGGGAAATTGCAGGTAGAACTGGCGCAGTTGCGCCATCTGGCGACGCGCCTTGTGCGTGGCTGGACCCACCTTGAAAGACAGAAGGGCGGGATTGGTTTGCGTGGTCCGGGTGAAACCCAGCTCGAAACCGACCGTCGTTTGTTACGTAATCGCATTACCCAAATCCTCTCGCGCCTGGAAAAGGTTGAGAAGCAGCGTGAACAGGGGCGTCGTTCCCGTACTAAGGCGGATATTCCTACGGTTTCACTGGTGGGTTATACCAACGCCGGTAAATCGACGCTGTTTAACCAGATAACCGAAGCGCAGGTCTACGCAGCTGACCAGCTGTTCGCCACGCTGGATCCGACGCTGCGCCGCATTGACGTTGCCGATGTCGGTGAAACCGTACTGGCCGATACCGTCGGCTTTATTCGCCACCTGCCGCACGATCTGGTTGCCGCGTTTAAAGCGACGCTGCAGGAGACGCGCCAGGCGACGCTGCTGCTGCACGTGATTGACGGCGCTGATGTGCGCGTACAGGAAAATATCGACGCGGTGAACACCGTGCTCGAAGAGATCGACGCACATGAGATCCCGACGCTGCTGGTAATGAACAAGATCGATATGCTGGAGGATTTTGAACCGCGTATCGACAGAGATGAAGAGAACAAACCGACCCGCGTCTGGCTCTCCGCCCAGACGGGGGCTGGCGTACCACTGTTATTCCAGGCTTTGACAGAACGTCTTGCCGGCGAAGTTGCGCAGCACACGCTGCGGCTGCCAGCGGAAGAGGGGCGTTTAAGAAGCCGGTTTTATCAGCTTCAGGCAATAGAAAAAGAGTGGACGGAAGAGGATGGCAGCGTAGGTATGCAGATACGGATGCCCATCGTTGACTGGCGTCGACTCTGTAAACAAGAACCGGCGCTCGAAGAGTACATCGTTTGATCGGCAAAGCCTGAAGATTTTTCCCCTTTGGGGGTGCCCGCCTGTGCGGGCATACACCGCAAAATAAATATGGAGCACATACATGGCGTGGAATCAGCCCGGTAACAACGGACAAGACCGCGACCCGTGGGGAAGCAGCAAACCAGGCGGCAACTCTGAGGGAAATGGAAACAAAGGCGGTCGCGATCAGGGGCCACCTGATCTGGATGATATCTTCCGCAAGCTGAGCAAAAAGCTCGGCGGTCTGGGCGGTGGCAAAGGCACCGGCGGGAGTAATCCAGGCGCTTCTGGCCCCCGCAGTCCACTGGGCGGGCGCGTGTTCGGCATCGCTGCCGTTGCTGCCGTGGTGATCTGGGCTGCAACCGGCTTCTACACCATTAAAGAAGCGGAGCGCGGCGTGGTGACACGCTTTGGTAAGTTCAGTCACCTGGTTGAACCGGGTCTGAACTGGAAGCCAACCTTTATCGACAACGTGACGGCGGTAAACGTCGAATCCGTTCGTGAACTGGCTGCCTCCGGCGTGATGCTCACCTCTGATGAAAACGTCGTGCGCGTTGAGATGAACGTGCAGTACCGCGTAACCGATCCTCAGCGCTATCTGTTTAGCGTTGCCAGCGCCGATGACAGTCTGCGCCAGGCGACCGACAGCGCCCTGCGCGGCGTGATCGGTAAATACACCATGGATCGTATTCTGACCGAAGGGCGTACCGTTATTCGTAGCGATACCCAGCGCGAGCTGGAAGAGACCATTCGTCCTTACAACATGGGTATTACTCTGCTGGACGTCAACTTCCAGGCCGCTCGTCCGCCGGAAGAGGTGAAAGCCGCGTTTGATGATGCGATTGCCGCCCGTGAGAACGAGCAGCAGTTCATCCGTGAAGCGGAAGCCTACACCAACGAAGTGCAGCCGCGTGCGAACGGTCAGGCGCAGCGTATCCTCGAAGAGGCGCGCGCGTACAAAACGCAGACCGTGCTGGAAGCGCAGGGTGAAGTGGCGCGTTTTGCCAAGATCCTGCCTGAGTATAAAGCTGCTCCGGAAATCACCCGTGAGCGTCTCTATATCGAAGCGATGGAGAAAGTGCTGAGCCACACCCGTAAAGTGCTGGTGAATGATAAAGGCGGCAACCTGATGGTGCTTCCGCTGGATCAGATGCTGAAAGGCGGTAACGCGCCGGCGGCGAAGAGCGACAGTAACGGCGCAAATAATCTGCTGCGTCTGCCGCCTGCCTCCAACTCCGGCAGCAGCGCCAACAGCAGTTCGACTTCCTCTGCGGGAGATATCATGGATCAACGCCGCGTCAACGCGCAGCGTAACGACTACCAGCGTCAGGGGGAATAACGATGCGTAAGTCAGTAATCGCGATCATCATCATCGTGCTGGTAGTGTTTTTCACCTCGATTTTCGTGGTGCGAGAGGGCGAGCGCGGAATTTCGCTGCGCTTCGGTAAAGTGCTGCGTGACGGCGACAACAAGCCGTTAGTCTTCGAGCCGGGTCTGCACTTCAAACTGCCTTTTATTGAATCGGTCAAACTGCTTGATGCGCGTATCCAGACCATGGATAACCAGGCGGATCGCTTTGTGACCAAAGAGAAGAAAGACCTGATCGTCGACTCCTACATCAAGTGGCGCATCAGCGATTTCAGCCGTTACTACCTGGCTACCGGCGGCGGTGACGTCTCCCAGGCAGAAGTGCTGCTGAAACGTAAGTTCTCTGACCGTCTGCGTTCTGAGATTGGTCGCCTGGATGTGAAAGATATTGTCACCGACTCCCGCGGCCGTTTGACCTCGGAAGTGCGCGACGCGCTGAACTCCGGCTCTGCGGGCACCGAAGATGAAGTGGTCACGCCAGCGGCGGATGACGCTATCGCAAAAGCCGCGGAACGCGTTCAGGCTGAAACGAACGGCAAAGTGCCGGTCATCAACCCGAACAGTATGGCCGCGCTCGGTATTGAAGTGGTCGATGTGCGTATCAAGCAGATCAACCTGCCGACGGAAGTGTCGGATGCGATCTACAACCGTATGCGCGCCGAGCGTGAAGCGGTTGCGCGTCGCCACCGTTCACAGGGTCAGGAAGAGGCGGAAAAACTGCGCGCTACTGCGGACTATGAAGTGACCAAAACGCTGGCGGAAGCCGAGCGTCAGGGTCGCATCATGCGTGGTGAAGGCGATGCCGAAGCGGCGAAACTGTTTGCTGATGCCTTCAGCCAGGATCCGGACTTCTACGCCTTTATCCGTAGCCTGCGTGCGTACGAAAACAGCTTCGACAGCAACCAGGATGTGATGGTGCTGAGCCCGGACAGCGATTTCTTCCGTTATATGAAGACGCCGACCTCAACCGCACGCTAATATCGCGTCAACGGTTTTGATAATGAAAACCACCGCCTCACTCCGGGCGGTGGTTTTTCTTTTGTGAGGATGACCCATGAACGCAACAATCTGGCTCGCGCTGGCGTTAGTTTTGGTGCTTGAAGGGCTTGGCCCGATGCTTTATCCGCGTGCCTGGCGGCGAATGATCGCCTCATTGAGCCAGCTTCCGGATAATATTTTGCGCCGTTTTGGCGGTGGACTTGTGGTTGCAGGCATCGTTGTCTACTACATGTTGAGGAAAACGATTGGCTGAGGCAATAATCGGCTAACTCGCGGGAATTTTGCACGGAAAAAGTGCTGATTCTCTAAAAAAGCGGTGGTAGAATCCATTTTTAAGCAAACGGTGATTTTGAAAAATGGGTAACAACGTCGTCGTACTGGGCACCCAATGGGGTGACGAAGGTAAAGGGAAGATTGTCGATCTTCTGACTGAACGGGCTAAATATGTTGTACGCTACCAGGGCGGTCACAACGCAGGCCATACTCTCGTAATCAACGGTGAAAAAACCGTCCTCCATCTTATTCCATCAGGCATTCTTCGCGAAAACGTCACCAGCATCATCGGTAACGGTGTTGTGCTGTCGCCTGCTGCACTGATGAAAGAGATGAAAGAACTGGAAGACCGTGGTATCCCGGTTCGCGAACGTCTGCTGCTCTCTGAAGCCTGCCCGTTAATCCTTGATTATCACGTTGCGCTGGACGTCGCTCGCGAGAAAGCGCGCGGTGCGAAAGCGATCGGCACTACCGGTCGCGGTATCGGCCCGGCGTATGAAGATAAAGTTGCCCGTCGCGGTCTGCGCGTTGGCGACCTGTTCGATAAAGCGACCTTCGCCGATAAACTGAAAGAAGTGATGGAATATCACAACTTCCAGCTGGTGAACTACTACAAAGTTGAAGCGGTTGACTACCAGAAAGTGCTGGACGATGTGATGGCAATTGCCGACATCCTGACCGCTATGGTTGTTGACGTTTCCGACTTGCTGGATCAAGCGCGTAAGCGCGGCGACTTCGTGATGTTCGAAGGCGCGCAGGGCACGCTGCTGGATATCGACCACGGTACCTATCCGTACGTCACCTCCTCAAACACCACCGCAGGCGGTGTTGCTACCGGTTCCGGCCTTGGCCCGCGCTACGTTGATTACGTGCTGGGCATCATCAAAGCCTACTCCACTCGCGTGGGTGCAGGTCCGTTCCCGACCGAACTGTTTGATGAAACCGGCGAGTTCCTTTGCAAGCAGGGTAACGAATTTGGCGCGACCACCGGTCGTCGTCGTCGTACCGGCTGGCTGGACGCCGTTGCCGTGCGCCGTGCCGTACAGATCAACTCCCTCTCTGGTTTCTGCCTGACCAAGCTGGACGTGCTGGATGGCCTGAAAGAGGTGAAAATCTGCGTTGCTTACCGCATGCCGGATGGCCGCGAAGTGGACACCACGCCGCTGGCTGCCGACAACTGGGAAGGTATCGAGCCGATCTACGAAACCATGCCGGGCTGGTCTGAAACCACCTTTGGCGTGAAAGAGCGCAGCGGTCTGCCGCAGGCAGCGCTCAATTACATCAAACGTATTGAAGAACTTACTGGTGTACCGATCGATATCATCTCTACTGGTCCGGATCGCACTGAGACCATGATTCTGCGCGACCCGTTCGACGCATAATCCTGCTTAAGGGCGCGAAATTCGCGCCCTTTCTCCTCGCTTTTTTTACCTTTCTGTTCAAATAAATTAGCGACCTGACTGGTGGCTGGTTTATCATCAATAAAGTCAATACCTACGGGTATCTCGCTTTTTTTCCTGTTATTGAGGTTGGTGTGCAGTTAACAAGCTTTACCGATTACGGTTTACGCGCTTTGATTTACATGGCGGCATTGCCGGAAGGGCAGATGACCAACATTTCTGCAGTGACAGAAACGTATGGTGTCTCCCGTAATCATATGGTTAAGATAATCAATCAGCTAAGTCGTGAAGGCTATGTCGCGGCGGTGCGTGGAAAAAATGGCGGTATCCGCCTGGGTAAGCCCGCGCGAGATATTCGTATCAGTGATGTTGTGCGCTCTCTTGAACCGCTGACTTTGGTGAACTGCCACAGCGATTTTTGCCACATCACCAACGCTTGCCGACTGAAAGTCGCCCTCTCAAAAGCCGTGCAGAGTTTCCTGAAGGAACTTGATAACTACACGCTTGCCGATTTGGTTGAAGAGAATCAACCGCTTTACAAATTATTGCTGGTGGAATGACGAAACGCTCCGCCAGAGCTGACAACGGAGGAACCGCTATGTCACAAGATCCTTTCCTCGAACGCGAAACTGAAAAATACTCTAATCCTATTCCCAGCCGCGAATTTATCCTCGACCATCTCTCCAAACGCGAAAAGCCTGCCAGCCGCGATGAACTGGCTGTTGAGCTTAATATCGAAGGCGAAGAACAACATGAAGCCCTGCGCCGACGTCTGCGCGCCATGGAGCGCGACGGGCAGCTGGTCTTCACCCGCCGCCAGTGCTACGCCTTACCCGAACGTCTCGACCTGCTGAAAGGCATTGTTATTGGTCACCGCGACGGCTACGGTTTTCTGCGTGTCGAAGGCCGCAAAGACGATCTCTATCTCTCCAGCGAGCAGATGAAAACCTGCATCCACGGCGATCAGGTGCTGGCACAGCCGCTGGGCGCGGACCGCAAAGGGCGCCGCGAAGCGCGCATTGTCCGCGTACTGGTGCCGAAAACCGGGCAGATTGTAGGCCGCTACTTCACCGACGCTGGCGTCGGCTTTGTAGTGCCGGACGATAGCCGTCTGAGCTTCGATATCCTTATTCCGCCTGAAGAGATTATGGGCGCGCGCATGGGCTTTGTAGTAGTGGTCGAACTGACCCAGCGCCCGACTCGCCGCACCAAAGCGGTGGGTAAAATCGTTGAAGTGCTGGGCGACAACATGGGCACCGGCATGGCCGTCGATATGGCGCTGCGCACCCATGAAATTCCCTACCAGTGGCCGCCGGAAGTCGAAAAGCAGATTGCTGACCTGAAAGAGCAGGTGCCGGAAGAGGCCAAAGTGGGCCGCGTCGATCTGCGTAATCTGCCGCTGGTCACTATTGATGGCGAAGATGCCCGCGACTTTGATGACGCCGTTTACTGTGAGAAGAAACGCGGCGGCGGCTGGCGCTTATGGGTTGCCATCGCCGATGTCAGCTACTACGTGCGCCACGGTACGCCGCTGGACAACGAAGCGCGTAATCGCGGCACCTCCGTCTACTTCCCGTCGCAGGTTGTTCCAATGCTGCCGGAAGTGCTCTCCAACGGCCTCTGTTCCCTGAACCCGCAGGTAGACCGCCTCTGTATGGTGTGTGAGATGACCATCTCCGCCAAAGGGCGTCTGACCGGCTACAAGTTCTACGAAGCGGTGATGAGCTCCCACGCGCGTCTGACCTACACCAAGGTGTGGCATATGTTGCAGGGCGATGGCGAGCTGCGCGAGCAATACGCGCCGCTGGTAAAACACATTGAAGAGCTGCATACCCTCTATAAAACCCTTGAGCAGGCGCGCGCCGAGCGCGGCGGCATCTCCTTTGAGAGCGAAGAGGCGAAGTTTATTTTCAACGCCGAACGCCGAATTGAGCGTATTGAGCAGACGCAGCGTAACGACGCGCACAAGCTGATTGAAGAGTGCATGATCCTCGCCAACATCTCTGCGGCACGCTTCGTTGAGAAGGCAGAAGAGCCTGCACTGTTCCGTATTCACGATAAACCGACCAACGACGCTATTACCTCGTTCCGTACCGTGCTCGCCGAGCTGGGTCTGGAGCTGCCGGGCGGCAACAAGCCGGAGCCGCGCGATTATGCCGCGCTGCTGGAGTCGATCGCCGATCGTCCCGATCACGAGATGCTGCAAACCATGCTGCTGCGCTCGATGAAACAGGCGATCTACGATCCGGAAAACCGCGGCCACTTTGGCCTGGCGCTGCAATCCTATGCGCACTTTACCTCGCCGATTCGCCGCTACCCGGATCTCTCGCTGCACCGTGCGATCAAGTATCTGCTGGCAAAAGAGCAGGGCGAGAAGGGTAACAGCACCGCAACGGGCGGCTGGCACTACAGCATGGAAGAGATCCTCCAGCTGGGTCAGCACTGCTCAATGGCCGAGCGCCGCGCCGATGAAGCGACCCGTGATGTTGCGGACTGGCTGAAGTGCGACTTTATGCAGGATCAGGTGGGTAACACCTTCTCCGGCGTCATCGCCAGCGTCACCGGCTTTGGCTTCTTCGTGCGTCTTGTTGACCTGTTTATCGATGGTCTGGTGCACGTATCGTCGCTGGATAACGACTACTACCGCTTTGACCAGGTTGGTCAGCGCCTGATTGGCGAATCCGGCGGTCAGACCTATCGTCTGGGCGACCGGGTTGAAGTGAAGGTTGAAGCGGTCAATATGGATGAGCGTAAGATCGACTTCTCGCTTATCTCCAGCGAGCGCGCCCCGCGTAACCCGGGTAAAACCGATCGCGAGCGTAACAAGAAAGGCACCGCAGGGCGCAGCAACGCGAGCAAAAAACCGCCGCGCCGCCAGGCCAATAAAAAGGTGAATTTCGAACCGGATAGCGAATTCCGCGGCGAGAAAGCCAAGGGCAAAGCGAAAAAAGCGAAAAAGCCCTCTGAGAAAACGCAAAAAATAGCCGCCGCGACCAAAGCAAAACGCGCGTCGCGCAAGAAAAAAGCCGATTGATAATCAAAACCCCTTCTGCAAAGAGGGGGTTTTTCTTTATAGCGTCAGGGCAATAACGCTCCGCGAAATAATGCGTCAGAGGAAAGCCGTTTCGGCGCTACCAATTTCCGTTAAGTCATATCCATTGAATTTCATACCGATGCCGTGCTCTGGATCGATTTCCGTCGAAAAGAGTAAACCGAACTCCCTCTCTTCCTGTGACAGCAGATAGATTTTTATTAGCGTCAGATCGCTGAGCGCTGCGGAATAGATCCGCGCCGTATAGTTCTGCGCTTCGATAATCGCGGTATCAAAAATGGCGTGTTGCTGATGAATAAGAAAGGCGATTGTCTCCCTTATATTTTCATCCACTACATCGCACTCAAGGGCAGTGCATTGCACCGCCTGCGTGCCAAAAGCGAGCAGGGTTAAATCTGTCGTTATACCTTCATCATCTTGATAAAAATCGCGGTCATCACAGCCCATTTCTTCTCTCCTGAGCAGGTTTGCATCCCCACGAAAAGCCGCGTCAGAGCGCGCTCTACAAGGGTTCGGTAGGGGCAAGGTTATCAAAACGAGAGGATATATCTTTAAAAAGATTGCGCGCTAACGTTTTCACGTCTAACTTGTCGGTGTTGTACAAGTTTCGTGGGGAAATCTGTACAACATACTGGGCTGACTGCAAAGGATAGCCACGTCACTTTTTCTAGCGAGTTTATGATGAATAACGCGACTTTTAAGACATTTGAGACTACAGACAGCAAGCTTCATGCCTTTGAGGCCGAAAAACAGATTATTGACGAGCTGACCTTTGCACTGAAATCAGTGAAAACCGTGGTAACTAATAAGGATCTGATTCTGGCCCTTATTAGCCGCCTCGAGACGGAATCCGATGTTGTCCAGAATGACATCCTGCGCAACGCGCTGGAGATGATTGTTCATCGCACCCAGGATGATATCTAAATAAATGGATTTAGCACGGCAGCCTCTGCGCAAGTGGAGGCTGCCGTTTTTTATTAATGGATCTTGTCGTCTGCGCCTGGCTTCCACTGTGCGAGGAAGTTCTTACGGCTCACCGGCACACGCGAACGTTCGTTCGTCGTTTTGGCAATCATCGCCTGAATCTCATCAATAGCGCTGTCGCAGGCGGCAATACCTTCGCGGTTTACTGCCTGTTTGCGTTTGTCATTGAGTATTTCCAGCACGGCGCGAAAAGAGATTGCCTCATCGGTGTTCAGCAGCTGTTTAACAGCCTTCTCAATAAGCATGCCTGCCTTTTTTTCGGTATCAATGGTGCTCATGGTCTCCTCCTGTTAGGGGCTGCGAAGCGAGGCTCTCACTCTTTCAGTGCGCTCTGCTTTTTTTGCCACCCCTGCGTTGGTGAGCGTTCTCTGGAAAAGATCTCCAGCTGAGTCAAACCTGCGTCTTTTAATTAATAAAAAATCGCCCTGAACGAATAAAGATGCATATTTAAATCGCCTTATAAGAATTGTCGCTAAAAAAAGTTTTCTTATAAGCGGTGAAACACTTTGTATATTAAATAATAAGTCGCACTTTTGAATTAATCACTGTTTATTTAATTATAAAAGATATTTGTGCTCTCTTCTTTTTTTGAGAACTATCTGCTTTTTATTCTATTGTTGGTAATAAAAAACAGAAAAGGTATGGTTTTAAATGTTTTATTTTTCAGTGAGATAGGTGATTTTTTGTCAGGCTGGCGTTTATCAGAAAACAGCTGAATTAGTTATTAGAAAGCATAACAGTTTGCGCTATTTTTATGATAACAGTTGGGCGTTAATTGAGATTTAGCTTAATCATTAGATCTGGAAAATAGGCCGTTCTGGGCGTTATTTTCCAGATTTGCAACATACCGTTACGCTTGTTTATTAATAGTCACATTGTCATAGACCATAAATACCCGGGTGGTGCCAGCGAGGCCGCTATATCCACCCTGACCGCCGCCAAGATGGCAGGCGAGTGCGGTAAAGGTCCAGGCATCTTCTGTCGAGGCGTTAATCTGGCGTGTTGTTAAGGCCTCAAGACCATGCTGCTCGCCGAACGTGCGCACGCAGGCGGCATATTCGCCCAGCGGTTCACGCACGGAAGGGTGATCCCAGCCCCATAGCCAGGAGCCCTCTTCGGTATCATAGGTGCCCACCACTTGAACCGGTGCGGTAATGACCCACCCCTTTTCATGATTGGTAAAGGTAATGGTCCCTGCATCGAGATCGACGCCCCACTCGGCGCTGTCGATCCCCCACATCTCCGTTGCCGCCTGCGTACGCTGCTGCATCTCATTATTGGCGCGGGCAATGGTCAGGTCGGGTTCGCGAAGCACTTCATCCTTCGCTTTATCATTACCGCCGCCAAACCACTTCTTAAAAAAATTAGCCATCCAGAGTCTCCATTAACGCGTTGTCGTTTCGGCAAAATTTAGCACGCCAGGGCTTGATAACCAGATGAAAAAACACCGCCCGCAGGCGGTGTTGTCGTGGTTAACGCACCAGATGCAGGAAGTGTAGATGCTTTTCATATTGATCAAGAATATCGTTGATCAACTGCTCCTGGTTCCAGCCCATAACATCATAGTTTTGCCCGCCCTCTTTCAGGTAGATTTCCGCGCGATAGTACTTATGCTGCTCCGCCTGTTGTTCATCGCTCTCCAGACCCGAAATCGCAAAGGTAGGGGTGTTATACCCGCGCAGCCTCACTTCATAGATAAAGTTAAGCTCATCGCCCAGGTCGACTTCGAAGCGAATACGATCGTCCGCCGCATCGCTGATGGTGCTGCGTGTTCCCTGCTTATTCAGCTCCTCCTGCACCAGCGTCATGGCCGGCTGGATAACATCATCCATAAAACGTTTTACCAGCGAGCGTTTGGGCAGATAGGCGATATTACGTAACCGGCGCTGCCACGGAATCGGGTTGCGCGCCGCAGTCGGCGCGATGGTCGCCATGCTTTGGCTTTCACGTTTAGTGAGATCCCGGCGCAACGCTTTCAACAGCCCATAAATCGAGATTAGCAGGATCACCGAGAAGGGCAGCGCACTGGCAATGGTCACCGTTTGCAGGGCGCTTAACCCGCCCGCCAGCAGCAGCGCAATCGCCACCACGCCCATCAGCCCTGCCCAGAAGATGCGCTGCCAGACCGGCGTATGGCTTGAGCCACCGGAGGCGAGAGTATCCACCACCATGGCACCAGAGTCAGCAGAGGTGACAAAGAAGACGATCACCATCGCCATGGCGATAAACGACAGGATGCTGGAGAAAGGGAAGTGCTCAAGGAAGTTAAACAGCGCCAGCGCGACATCCTGCTGCACGGTGTCAGCCAGGTCGCGTGCGCCTTCGGTCATGATGAGATGGATCGCGCTGTTACCAAACACCGTCATCCACAGCAGCGTGAAACCTGCCGGGACAAACAGTACGCCAGTGACAAACTCACGGATCGTTCTGCCACGGGAGACGCGGGCGATAAACATACTGACAAATGGCGACCAGGAGAGCCACCAGCCCCAGTAGAGCAGCGTCCAGCCACCCAGCCAGTTGCTCGACTTTGGTTCATAGGCGTAAAGGTTAAAGGTTTTACTCACCAACTCGGAGAGATATCCGCCGGTGTTCTCGACAAAGGATTTAAGCAGCAGCACCGTCGGGCCAAGCAGCATCACTAACGCCAGCAGCAGCAGCGCCAGGCTGAGGTTCAGTTCAGAAAGAATGCGGATCCCTTTATCCAGCCCCGATACCACGGAAATGGTGGCAAGACCGGTGATCACGACGATCAAAATGACCTGCACGGTTTCATTAATCGGCACACCGAAAAGGTGATTCAGACCAGCATTGACCTGCAATACGCCATAGCCCAGCGAGGTGGCGACGCCAAAGACCGTACCGATCACCGCGAAAATATCGACGGCGTGACCCAAAGGCCCATAAATGCGATCGCCAATAATCGGGTAGAGCGCGGAGCGCAACGTCAACGGCAAACCGTGGCGGTAGCTGAAGAAGGCGAGGATCAAGGCGACAATCGCGTAGATGGCCCAGGCATGCAGACCCCAGTGGAAAAAGGTCAGGCGCATCGCCTGCTTGGCGGCCTCAATGGTTTCAGGTGTCCCCACCGGTGGCGATAAATAGTGCATCACCGGCTCCGCCACACCAAAGAACATCAGGCCGATCCCCATGCCTGCCGAGAAGAGCATGGCGAACCAGGAGTGGTAGCTGAAATCGGGCTGTGCATGGTCGGGGCCAAGTTTTATATCGCCGTAGCGCGAAAGCCCAAGGAAGGTGACGCTCAGCAGGATCAGCGCGACGGCAAGGATATAAAACCAGCTGGCATTGGTGAAAAGCTCCTGCTGTAGCAGCTTGAATTTGCTGTCAGCCAGTTCGGGAAAAAGCGAGGCAAAAGCCACAAGGAGCACGATTAATAACGCCGATGTAAAAAACACCGGCTTATTAATCGTGTTACCCGGCTTTTTTGTCGAAAGATCTTGTTCACTCATAATTAATTTATTCCATAGGTTAGTTGCCCTGAACGGATATAAAGAACAGCGAAATAGTAACAAATATGATGGTCAAGAGAAGTTATTATTCGAACGAATATAACTCTGTAAAACATAATCTTTATGCGGTAATGCCTGGGCGGGTGTCATCCCTGGGCTCGCAGGGTTTTATCTTTGTTACTGGAAGGTGAGTCGCGGTAGAGGATCGATCCTGCCTGCGCGCCAATGTTAAGGCGGGGGAATCGGGGAGACGCGCGCTCCCCGCTGTGCGAGATATCAGAAGGTGACGCCAGCGCCTAAATAGGCCCCGTCGATAATGGTGTGGCCCGGACGACCATCTTTGCCATCGACGCTTGCGTGGCGGTAACCGGCTTTAAGCGTAAGCGGCGTGATAGGTGTCCATTTAATGCCGCCATTCGCTTCGACGTAGTTTTTCACGCTGTTGGTCAGACCTTCCGGTGCAGAGTAGCCTTCGCCATAGAGATGAATGCTGTCCGTCAGCGCCCAGTCGATGCCGCCGCCAATCGGGAAGGCCACGCCGTTATCGCCTTTTTTCGGCCCGAGGTAGACGGCTTTAGTGCCGGCTGAGAGGGTCAACGGACCGAGGCCAAAGTTATAACCTACACCCAGGCTGCCCAGCTGCGCGCCATCTTTAGTATTTTTTACCCAGTTGCTCTCTGCATATAAGCCGTCTGAGCTTTTGCCTAATTCAGCATTGAGATTGGTGTAGTTCTTACTTTGTTCCGCGGTAAAACCCATTGCCAGGGCTGAACCCGATGCCATCACCAGAGATAAAGATAAAAGTACGGATAATTTTTTCACGTTTGTTACTCCTCAATAATTTCGCAGTGAACTTATCAAGTGAGCGGCTGTCTGAAAAATTGCGCTGGTCTCAAAATGTAAATTGCGTAACGCTGATATTTAATGCCCGTTATGGCTATTATTTAATGATGTCAATGCTGGTTACCCGTCTGGTTTAGCGTTGGTTTAATTCCCCGCCTCAATTAATAGTGAATATTTGCCCTGGTTGTTCTTTTTTTAACCATCGCTTTAAATATGAAAAGTATTACCATCGCAATTAATAATAATCATTTCTCTTTGACCTTAATATGCAGTTACATTCTTTGAAATAATTATATGTGTCATGAACTTTATAACCCTGCTTGCTTACAAGTTTGCATCATCTATCGACCATTGCCGAAGGGCTGTGCCGCTTCGCTCAGGCACTCTTGCTCCAGCGCGCAACCGCCGGGTGCAAACTTATTTACAACGACATTAATAGCACCCTAATAAAATGCCAGCTCTAAAAAGCTAAATAAATATGATATATCCTAAGCGAAGCGGTAATATTTTATGCCGAAATGGATTCGTCGTTCGTTGCAGTAATACGTGATTTAGATCATGAATACTGTACTTTACGTATAAGCTGAAGAATAAATCATAAAGTTAAATTTTAAGGCTGACGATAACTGGAAATAGCGCCCCCAATCTAACTTTATGGTGAACCGTATGTCCGTTACCGCTTTTGTAGGAAACATCGCGAATAATCTAAGCGTCGGCAAAAAACTGACCTCCAGTTTTATTATCGTGCTTATTATTATGATGATTACCGTTGCAACAGGTCTTATTGGCTTTAAAAAAGTTGAAGAAAATGCGGATAAAGAAGCGGTTACCGTCCAGATGGTAAATACACTCAGCACCGCACGTCTTAACCGCACCCTTTATCAATATACCGGCTCGGCAGAAAACGCTGATAAAAACCTCAAAGCTTTACAACAGATTATTGAGCTGGCGAAAACGCTGGATACCTTTTCCTGGAGCCAGGAAGGCCAGACAAAAATTGACAGCCTGCAACAGCAAACCGAAACCTATATGGCACAAAGGAGCACCTTTGTTTCGTCAATACAACGCCGTAATGAGCTGGCCGCCGCATTGCGTAGCGCAAAGATTGAAGATATCGCCCAGCAGGCCGCCTCACTGAGCGTCAGCGATAGCTTGCCACCTGAAAGCGCGGTGGTGGCCGTGCGCCTTGAAGCCCGGTTGCAGCAGTCGGCGCTGTTAATTGAAGAGCTGATTGACTCCGGCAGTGCTGATACGGCTGCCCGTCTCAGCACCGCACTTCAGCAAAGCGCGGAATATGGTAAAGCGCTCGCCGGGCAGGGCGGAGAACTCGCCTCTTTAAATGCCGCCTTGACCACCGAGCTTGCCAGCCTGCAGGGGAATATTGACCAGTTCGTTACTACGTTTGCCAATCAGGCAACGCAGTCCAAAACCCTGACCGGCACCGCCACTCAGTTAAACGAATCCGTTGAGAATTTCTTCGTCTGGCAGCAGGCGCAGGTGAAGGAAACCATGTCTCATGCGATGACTATCATGCTGCTTGCAGCCGCAGTAGGCATTGCGATTGCGCTGCTGATTGCCTGGCGCATCACCCGTAACATTACCCGTCCGCTGCGTGAAACGCTGCACATCGCCGAGCGCATTTCGCAGGGCGATCTCACCATGGCTATCACCACCCAACGTCGCGATGAGCCGGGGCTGCTGCTGCAAGCGGTTTCCGTGATGAATGAGAACCTGAAAGAGGTGATCTCCCGTGTGCGTAGCGGTGTGGAGAGCGTGTCGCGCGCCTCGGCGGAAATTGCCGCGGGCAATATCGATCTCTCTTCGCGTACCGAGCAGCAGTCCGCTGCGGTAGTGGAAACTGCCGCCAGTATGGAGGAGCTGACCTCGACGGTGAAACAGAATGCGGAAAACGCCAGCCACGCCAGCAAACTGGCGGCAGAGGCCTCTTCCAGCGCCGACCGCGGTGGCAAGATTGTTGGTGAAGTGGTCACCACCATGGAGGGGATCCGCGCCAGCTCGCACAAAATTGGCGACATCATCAACGTTATTAACAGCATCGCTTTCCAGACCAATATCCTCGCGCTTAACGCCGCAGTAGAAGCGGCGCGTGCGGGCGAACAGGGACGCGGGTTTGCCGTGGTCGCAGGCGAGGTGAGAACGCTGGCGCAGCGCAGCGCCACGGCGGCGAAAGAGATTGAAGCCCTGATCCACGAAGCGGGCAGCCAGGTGGAGAACGGTTCTAAGCTGGTGGCGGGTGCCGGTGAAGCGATGGAGGGGATCGTCAACTCTGTGGCCCAGGTCCGCAATATCATGAACGAGATTGCCGGCGCGTCAGAAGAGCAGAGCCGCGGCATCTCGCAGATCGGTCAGGCGATGGCAGAGATGGATACCACCACCCAGCAGAATGCCGCGCTGGTGGAGGAGTCCTCTGCGGCGGCAAGCTCCCTTGAAGAGCAGGCGCGCGAGCTGGAGCAGACTATCTCCATCTTTACCCTCTCCGGCCATAAAGCGCAGGCCGCGAAAAAGCCAGCGGCAAGCAAGCCCGCCGCGCTTAAACCGGCGCTGGCAGAGACAAGCTGGGAGAGTTTTTAACGCGCATTGCCCGGGGTTTAGATAAACCTGCCGCCTCGTGCGGCGGGTTAAGTTCGACCTGAGGCGTGGGTTGGTTATAATGGGCGCCGGTGATATCTATCACGGCCCTAACAACCCGGCGCAAACCGCCCCAAATGAGTACCATCAATGAGTGAAATGATTTACGGCATCCATGCGGTGCAGGCCCTGCTGGAGCGCGCCCCGGAGCGTTTTCAGGAAGTCTTTATTCTGAAAGGCCGCGAAGATAAACGTCTTCTGCCGCTGATCCACGCGCTGGAAGCGCAGGGCGTGGTGATCCAGGTGGCGAACCGCCAGTATCTGGATGAGAAGAGCGAAGGCGCGGTGCACCAGGGGATCATTGCACGCGTTAAGCCTGGCCGTCAGTATCAGGAAAACGATCTGCCGGATCTGATCGCCAGCCTCGATCAACCCTTCTTTTTGATCCTCGATGGCGTCACGGATCCCCATAACCTCGGGGCCTGTTTACGTAGCGCCGATGCGGCGGGTGTCCATGCGGTGATCGTGCCGAAGGATAAATCGGCCCAGCTGAACGCCACGGCGAAAAAAGTGGCCTGCGGCGCGGCGGAGAATGTACCGCTGATCCGCGTGACCAACCTGGCGCGCACCATGCGTCTGTTGCAGGAAGAGAGTATCTGGATCGTCGGCACCGCGGGCGAAGCGGATCACACCCTGTTCCAGAGCAAAATGACCGGCCCGATGGCGCTGGTGATGGGCGCGGAAGGCGAAGGTATGCGCCGTCTGACCCGCGAGCACTGCGATGAGCTGATCAGCATTCCGATGGCGGGCAGCGTCTCCTCGCTGAACGTTTCGGTCGCGACCGGTATCTGCCTGTTTGAAGCGGTGCGCCAGCGCAGTTAAGTGCACGTAATGCCGGATGGCGCTTCGCTTATCCGGCCTACTGAACAACGCCGGATGGCGCTTCGCTTATCCGGTCTACGGAACAATGCCGGATGGCGCTTTGCTTATCCGGCCTACGCAAAATCGCGCTATTACTCCTCTAAAGACCGCAGATGATCATCTTTATTGAGCGTCATCAGCGCCGCAATACTCACCACCGCTGTTGCCATCACGTAATAGGCAGGAATATCCAGGTTACCGGTCTGCTTAATCAGCCCGGTAATAATCAACCCCGCACAGCCCGAAAAGAGCGCGTTTGAGAGCGAATAGGCCACGCCCAGGCCGGTGTAGCGCACGCGCGTTGGAAACATCTCTGACAGCATCGCCGGGCCGGGGCCTGCCAGCACCCCCACCAGACCACCCGCAATCAGCACTACTACCGCTTTCACCGCCAGCGTGCTCGACTCTGCCTGCAAGATTTTGAGCAGCGGCAGCGCGAGGATCAGCAACAAGATTGTTGCCGTCACCATGACCGTACGGCGGCCATAACGGTCGCTCGCTATTCCGGCAGGTATGATGGTCAGCGCAAAGCCGACATTGGAGATCACCGCAATCAGCAGCGCCTGGTTAAAGCCGGTATGCAGCGCCGATTGCAGGTAGGTCGGCATAATCACCAGATAGGTGTACCCGGCGGCGGACCACACCATCACCCGGCCGATACCCATAAAAATCGCTTTCAGCGTCGCGGCACGGTTGGCGCGCTGGGCGACCGGTTTCTCCTGCTGCTGCACAAAGCTTGGCGTCTCCTCCATGCTCACCCGCAGCCACAGCGCGACCACGCCCATCGGCAGGGCGAGGAAGAAGGGGATACGCCAGCCCCACTCGTGCAGTGCTTCCGGCGTAAGGAGCGTCGAGAGCAGCGCCACCACGCCCGCGCCGCTGAGCAGCCCCAGCGCAACGGTAAAGGATTGCCAGGCGCCATATAGCCCGCGTTTACCGCGCGGAGCGAACTCGGTCATCAGCGACACCGCGCCGCCATACTCACCGCCGGCAAACAGCCCCTGCAAAATACGCAGCCCGGTAATGATCAGCGGTGCGGCAATGCCAATCGAGGCATAGACCGGCACCATGCCGATAGCGGCGGTCGCCAGCGTCATCAGCACCAGGACGATAATCAGCGTCGGTTTACGCCCGAGACGATCGCCAATGCGCCCAAACAGCACCGCGCCCAGCGGGCGAAAGAAAAAGGCGATGGCAAACGACGCGTAAGTGAGGATCAAGCTGGTCAACCCCGTGTCGCCCGCCAGCTGGAAGAAGTTTTTCGCAATCACGGTGGCGAGAAAGCCATACACCGCAAATTCATACCACTCGATAAAGTTGCCAATCGAGCCGGCGATAAGCGCACGCTTATGCGCATCTGGCGCAGGGTGAGGTGAATGCATAATGATTCTCGTTGGGAAGGTGAGAATAAATTATTCATTAGAATGTCAGCGGGGAAATATATTATTCCTGAATAATGTGAGCCGTTTCACGATTGATCGCAATGATATTACCGCTGTGTGACCCCCCTCCCATGCAGCGCCAACGCGGGCTGTCCATACTTAGCGGCGTGGCCATTGAAGGAGGGCGAGAGCATGCGCTGGCAAACGCACACCGTTTTTAACCAACCCATTCCCCTGCATAACAGCAACCTGTTTCTGTCTGACCGTCCCCTCTACGACGCAGTGATGCGCGAGGGCGCGGCGTGGGATGCAGAACTGCTCGCCAGCATCGGCCAGCAGCTCGGCACGGCAGAATCTCTTGAACTCGGTCGGCTGGCAAATGCCTATCCACCGGAACTGCTGCGCTACAGCAGCACCGGCGAGCGGCTGGATGATGTGCGCTTCCACCCGGCCTGGCACCTTTTGATGCAGGGACTGTGCAGCAACCGCGTCCATAACCTGGCGTGGGAAGAGCAGGCGCGCGCCGGATCGTTTGTCGCGCGCAGCGCCCGTTTCGTGCTCCATGCGCAGGTGGAGTCCGGCACGCTGTGCCCCATCACCATGACCTTTGCCGCCACGCCACTATTGCAGCAGGCACTTCCCGCTGCTTTTGCAGGCTGGCAGCAACCGCTGCTCAGCGATCGTTACGATCCCCATCTGCTGCCGGGCGGGGAGAAGCGCGGGCTGCTTATCGGCATGGGGATGACGGAGAAGCAGGGCGGCTCCGATGTGTTGAGTAACACCACGCGGGCGGAGAAGAGCGGCGATCACTACCGGCTGGTGGGGCATAAGTGGTTCTTTTCGGTGCCGCAAAGCGATGCGCACTTAGTGCTGGCGCAGACGCCGGGCGGCCTCTCCTGCTTCTTTGTGCCGCGCTTTCTGCCGGACGGTGAGCGTAACGGCGTGCGCCTCGAGCGGCTCAAAGAGAAGCTTGGCAACCGTTCGAACGCCAGTAGCGAAGCGGAGTTTGTTGACGCCTGCGGCTGGCTGCTGGGTGAAGAGGGCGACGGCGTACGCCAGATCCTCAAAATGGGCGGACTGACGCGCTTTGACTGCGCCCTCGGCAGCCACGGCCTGATGCGCCGCGCCTTCTCCGTGGCGCTCTATCATGCCCATCACCGCCAGGCGTTTGGCAAAAACCTTGTCGATCAGCCCCTAATGCGCGACGTGCTCAGCCGCATGGCACTGCAACTTGAGGGGCAAACGGCGATGATCTTTCGCCTCGCCCGCGCATGGGATAACCGGGCGGATGCTCAGGAAGCGTTATGGGCGCGCCTCTTTACGCCGGTGGCGAAGTTCGCGGTGTGTAAAAGCGGCATACCGTTCGTCGCCGAAGCGATGGAGGTGCTGGGCGGTATCGGTTACTGCGAAGAGAGCGAACTACCGCGGCTCTACCGCGAAGTGCCGGTCAACAGTATTTGGGAAGGTTCGGGAAACGTGATGTGCCTGGATGTGCTGCGCGTGCTGGCCAAACAGCCGGGCGTGCTGGCGCTATTAAGCGAAGAGTTTGCAGCAGTAAAAGGGCGGGATCGTCATTTCGAACGCGCCTGGCGGCAGCTCCAGCCGCGGCTGCGTAAGCCGGACGAGGCGCAAGGGCGGGAGATTACCCAGCAGCTCTGGCTACTGGGCGTCGGTGCGCAAATGCTGCGGCACGCATCGCCGCCAATAGCGCAGGCGTGGTGCCAGATGATGCTTGATACCCGCGGCGCGTCGCGACTGGATGAACAGGTCAAAAGTGACCTGCTGCTGCGCGCCACGGGCGGAGCCCATTAATCCATTTTTAAGCGGAACAGGCTGACCAGCTCGCTCAGATGCGCCCCTTTTTCACGCAGAATGCGCGCGGTCTCTTCACTCTGGGTCACGCGTCCGGCGTTGATGTGCGTGGCATCGCCAATGTGCGTCATCGCCAGGTTCACCTGATTAATCCCGGCAGACTGCTCATGGGAAGCATGGTTAATCTCATGCACCAACTGGTTGATATTGTTCATGTGATTGATGATCGCCTGCATCGCGATGCGGGTCGCTTCCGACTGAGAGTGACCTTCGCCCACTTTTTTCAGCGTATCGCCAATCAGCGCGTCGATCTCTTTCACCGCGTTAGCACTGCGTGCCGCCAGGGCGCGAACTTCCTGGGCAACAACGGCAAAGCCTTTGCCATGTTCGCCTGCGCGCGCCGCTTCCACCGCCGCGTTAAGCGCGAGGATGTTGGTCTGGAAGGCAATTGACTCGATCACATGGGTAATATCGGCGATACGCTGTGAAGCGGCGCGAATATCTTCCATTGTCTCAACGGAGTGTTCGACGGTCTGACCGCCTTTTTTCACCGCGTCGGTGGTTTCATTTACCAGGTGCTGAGTCTGCTCCATATTGGCGGCATTTTGCTGCACGGTAGCGGCAATCTGCTCCATGCTGGCGGAGGTCTCTTCGACGCTGCTGGCCTGCTTATTGATTTGATCGCTGATCTCACTGCTGTCGGCGGCCAGCGCATTGGTGCCGAGGTTGATCTCGGCGGCGGATTCACGCACCTGCAGCACAATTTTATGCAGCCCATCGCCGATGCCATTGATCGCGGCGATCAGCTCTCCGACTTCATCGTGACGATCCACTGCCAGCGTGGCGCGCAGATCGCCTGCGGCATACTGCTGTGCCAGATCGATCACGCTACGCAGCGGGCGCGACAGCCAGCGGCGAATAATCACCACAAACATCGTCGCGAAGAGCAGGGAGACGATCACGCCCGCCAGCAGGAACTGGTTACGCATCGCGTTTACATCGTGCAGCAGCGTGGCTTTATCCACTTCACCCACGACCGCCCAGTTCCAGCCGGGCAGTGCGGTGTAGGAGAGCAACAGCGTGCGGCCATCCGCGCTCTGTTGTGTCAGGGTGCCGCTCTCGTTGTTCAGCACCGCCTGTAGATCGCTTTCGCTCCACTGCGGACGTTTGCCTTCCTGGTCACCGTGGAACAGGTAGTTGCCGAGGTTTTTCCCCGGATTGCGGTCAATCACGAAGAAGTGCCCGCTCTCGCCCAGTTTGCGTCCAAGAATTTTGCCGCGCATCACCTGCCAGGAGCGGGTGATATCGACGCCGACAAACAGAATAGCGATGGTATTGCCGCTGGCATCTTTTACCGGCTGGTACTGGGTGATATAGCGCTTGCCGAACAGCAGCGCGAGGCCGCGATAGACCTCACCTTTCATCACCGGAGCAAACGCCGGGCCGGCGGGATCAAGCTTGGTGCCGATCGCGCGATCGCCATTCTCTTTACGCAGAGACGTGGCAACACGCACAAATTCGTTGCCGCTGCGCACGAAGAGGGTGGCAATCGCGCCGGTGCGGTTAAGGAAATCATCGGGAATGGCGTTGTTGTTGTGCAGCTCAACGTCACCGGCTTTCAGCAGCGGAACGTCGATGCCGTTAATCTCGCGGCGCTGTTGCGGATCAATGGCAAGCGGCTGCGGCAGGAAACTGCCAAACAATCGGGTGTAGCTCTCAACTTCTTCAGTGAGGCTGCTGTTGAACATCTCTACCATGTCGACCACGCCGGTAGACTGGCTGTGCAGATCTTCCATAGCCAGCGTTTCCAGCTGTTGGCTGGCGTTGTTACTCATCAGAAAGGTAAATAAGAGAAATAGCGTCGCAACGCTTGCACCAGTCAGCAAAGAGAGCTTTGCACCAAGGCTGGCACGACGAAAGAGGGCGCTCATAATGTGTCCGTTTTTGTATGTGTGAGCCTCCTTAACGGCAGGGAGCGGACAACATTTAGCGTAGATTTGTAACAATATGTTACACGGATGTATCACCCGAATAACATAATCTTAAAGAAAGTAGGGGCATAAAGAAACGCCCTGATTTGGTGGCTTTTATTGACAACACTCAGGCGTAGAGGATCGCCTGCACCTGCCATGAATCAACCTGCATCGCCTCCTGCATGCGAATAATGCGATACCAGGAAGCACCCTGTTCATCCGCTTTCAGGGCAATGACACGCTCAACATCTTGCTGGCTGCCGGCGACGTTATCGACCGAAATAAGGCCAATTTCGTTAAGCCCCGTCACGCGATCGGCGCAGGCGAACTCGGCGGACTGCGCGGTGGTGTGCAACATACCGGCAGAGAGTAACAGCGAGTTTAAGGCGAGAGATTGTTTCATTGTCGTCAGCTCCATTTTTCGCTACCCCGAGTTGGATCGGGGCTTCCTTACGCACAAGAGAAGTCAGAACCCAATAGTGCACAGAAGAACATCAATGGACGCAAAGCAGTGTAAAAGTCCTTAAAATCAATACCTCGCTACGATCGATAAAGCAGGGCGCGACCATACCAACGGCCGGGGAATACGCTGTCATCCATCATTATGATGACGTAATAGTCTGCTTTCGCCTCGGAGGCTTTGGCTTTGAGCGCTGTTTCGACATCCATGGGCGAGCCCATTACTGTGACGTTAACCGCCCCGATCTCCCGCAATCCCTGCGTCTGATTTCGACTGATCTCTTGCGGCGTTTCCGTGGCCGGAGGCGCAGGTTGCGGTTTGCCTTCCAGCGCGGCACAGCCGCTGACAAGCAGGACAAACAACAGCGGCAGCAGGGCGCGCATCGGTTTCTTATCTCTACTGATAGCCATAGTGTAGTTCCTGATGGGTTTCACTTTGGGGGTGATGTTCCCGAAGTGTTAGCTTGAGCACTGATTTCGAATGAAAGTGTTTTGAAAGCGTAATCTGGCTCTCATCATGCGCAATGCTTATGCGGAATCTGGCTTGCGCCAGCGCGCTGCGGGTGGCATATCTGCACTATAGATCACGGAGGGAAAAATGATTGAAATTCAGACAGACCACTTTGCAGGTAATGAGGCGCTGCACGCCTTCCCGGCCGGAAAAGGGCAACAACCGCTCCCCTGCGTCGTGTTCTACCACGGCTTCACCTCATCAAAGCTGGTTTACAGCTACTTCGCCGTCGCGCTGGCGCAGGCGGGTTTTCGCGTGATCATGCCCGACGCGCCCGATCATGGCGCGCGCTTTAGCGGCAACGCTGAGCGCCGCTTGCGTCAGTTCTGGCAAATTTTGCAGGGCAATCTTGAAGAGTTTGCTGCGCTGCGTGATGCGCTGCACCAGCGCAATCTGATTGAAGATAACCGGCTGGCGGTGGGCGGCGCATCCATGGGCGGCATGACGGCGCTGGGCATTATGACCCGTCACCCGGAGGTGCGCTGCGTCGCCAGCCTGATGGGATCGGGCTACTTCACCTCTCTTGCCCGCACGCTGTTCCCGCCACTTGAAGTCACTAACGCCGCGCAGCAGGAAATATTCGACGCTATTCTCGCGCCGCTGGCGAAATGGGAAGTGACGGGCCAGCTGGAGAGAGTTGCCGATCGCCCGCTGCTGCTGTGGCATGGCGAAGCGGATGATGTCGTGCCCGCAGCTGAATCCTTCCGATTACAGCAGGCGCTGGCCGACGAACAGCGTGACGCCAGGCTTACCACTCTGTGGGAAGCGGGGGTTGCTCATCGTATTACGCCGCAAGCGCTGGAGGCGACGGTCGGCTTCTTCAGCCGTCATCTTTAAGCGGCGGGGCGGCATCCGGACGTTGAATCAACACCGGTTCGGCGTCGCTTTCGTCGGTAAGGTTATGATTAATATAGATAACACCTAAGCTCTGCACGTCATCCATATTGCGGGCTTGCGGTGGGGGCGGGGCGATCGCTGCGCTAGCCTGGGCGCTAAGCAGCAGGGTTGCTAGTAAAAGTGCGATGTATTTCATGATGTTACGCTCCAGTACGTCTTCGGGAACTATCGCCTGTACATCTCTTCTCCTTAGGTTATGAGGTGCGCTGGTTAAGTGTAATTCGCCGTGGCGGCTTCTCTTGGCGCTTAGTGCGAATTAATTGTGCAATTCACCTTGAGTTCCTGGGGTGACGCCAGTATTATGACGCGTCAATTTTTCAGCCGACCTTTAACACGTTCCTTGCCTCCCCGGGCCTCGGCTGACCCAGACAGGAGGCTGAATAATCCGTAAGGAGCAATTCGATGCGTCATTACGAAATCGTTTTTATGGTCCATCCTGACCAGAGCGAACAGGTTCCGGGCATGATCGAACGTTACACTGGTGCAATCACTGCAGCAGAAGGTACGATCCACCGTCTGGAAGACTGGGGCCGCCGTCAGCTGGCTTACCCGATCAATAAACTGCACAAAGCACACTACGTTCTGATGAACGTTGAAGCGCCGCAGGAAGCGATCGATGAGCTGGAAACAAACTTCCGCTTCAACGACGCCGTTATCCGTAGCATGGTTATGCGTACTAAGAACGCGGTAACCGAAGCATCTCCGATGGTTAAAGCGAAAGACGAGCGCCGTGAGCGTCGCGATGATTTCGCAAATGAAACCGCAGATGATGCAGATGCTGGGGATTCTGAAGAGTAATTCCTGATGACCAACCGTCTGGTGTTGTCCGGCACCGTGTGCAGGACGCCGCTGCGAAAGGTCAGCCCGTCAGGAATTCCACACTGCCAGTTCGTGCTTGAGCACCGCTCTGTGCAGGAGGAAGCCGGTTTTCACCGGCAGGCGTGGTGCCAAATGCCTGTAATAATCAGCGGGCAGGAGAACCAGGCCATTACTCACAGTATAACGGTCGGTAGCGCAGTAACCGTTCAGGGGTTCATCAGTTGCCACAAGGCAAAGAACGGCCTGAGCAAAATGGTTCTGCATGCCGAGCAGATTGAATTGATAGATTCTGGAGACTAGCCAAATGGCACGTTATTTCCGTCGTCGCAAGTTCTGCCGTTTCACCGCGGAAGGCGTTGTTGAGATTGATTACAAAGATATCGCTACGCTGAAAAACTACATCACCGAAAGCGGTAAGATTGTCCCGAGCCGTATCACCGGTACCCGTGCAAAATATCAGCGTCAGCTGGCACGCGCTATCAAACGCGCTCGCTACCTGTCCCTGCTGCCGTACACTGATCGTCATCAGTAATCGGTCACGGTCCATTAATACGACTTTGAGAGGATAAGGTAATGCAAGTTATTCTGCTTGATAAAGTAGCAAACCTGGGTAGCCTGGGTGATCAGGTTAACGTTAAAGCGGGCTACGCTCGTAACTTCCTGGTACCGCAGGGTAAAGCTGTTCCGGCTACCAAGAAAAACGTTGAGTATTTCGAAGCACGTCGCGCTGAGCTGGAAGCCAAACTGGCTGACGTTCTGGCGGCTGCTAACGCTCGTGCTGAGCAAATCAATGCACTGGGCACCGTTACCATCGCGTCTAAAGCAGGCGACGAAGGTAAACTGTTCGGTTCCATCGGTACCCGCGATATCGCTGACGCTGTAACTGCAGCTGGCGTTAAAGTGGCGAAGAGCGAAGTTCGTATGCCGAACGGCGTTCTGCGTACCACCGGTGAGCACGAAGTGGACTTCCAGGTTCACAGCGAAGTATTCGCTAAGCTGACTGTAAACGTAGTTGCTGAGTAATTTTTTACTCTTCACTGCGCTCTGAGTTGTTCGGGTCTGCAGGCGCTTACGCCTCTGCAACATGAACGACAATAAGAGACGAAGCGCCGGCCTTGTGCCGGCGTTTTGCTTTTCTGCCCCGCCCACAATTCCCGCCTTTCCCGGTAGCTATTTGCGCTGCATTCTCAGATACTAAATTGAAACGCAATTTTATTTTTGAGATTAGCCATGGACTCCCCTCTGCCCACCCCCGTTTTTGCCCGTCGTCATATCGCTTACGCCTGCGCCACGCTCTGCTGTCTGTTATGGGGTAGCTCCTACCCGGCGATCAAAATCGGTTATGAACTGTTCCATATCGCTACCGACGACATCCCCTCCAAAGTGGTGTTCGCCGGGTACCGTTTTCTCTTTGCCGGAGCGCTACTGCTGCTGTTCGCGCTAGCGCAGCGTAAACCGATCGCCAGGCTAAGCGCTTCGCAGTTTGGACAACTGACGCTGCTCGGGCTGACCCAGACCTCGCTGCAATACACCTTCTTTTATATTGGCCTTGCCTATACGACGGGGGTGAACGGATCGATCATGAATGCTACCGGCACCTTCTTCAGCGTCCTGCTGGCGCACTTCATCTATCACAATGACAAGCTGAGCTACAACAAAACGCTCGGCTGCGTACTGGGCTTTGCTGGCGTGATGCTGGTGAACTTCCACGGCGGGCTGGCGGATTTTCGCTTTGTCTGGCAGGGCGACGGCTTTGTCATTCTGGCGGCGTTTATCCTCTCTGCCGCCACGCTGTACGGTAAGCGGATTTCGCAAACGGTCGATCCGACGGTGATGACCGGCTGGCAGCTGGCGATAGGCGGCCTGGCGCTGCTGGCGGGCGGCTATCTTACGGGAGGAAAGCTGGCGGTGGATAGCGCGGCGGCAGTCGCGGTGCTCGCCTACCTGACGCTGCTCTCTTCGGTGGCGTTTGCCCTGTGGAGCGCGCTGCTGAAAGTGAACCGCGTCAGCATGATCGCGCCCTTCAACTTTGTGATACCGGTGGCGGGCTCGGTGCTGTCGGCCATCTTCCTCGGCGAGAATATTCTGGAGTGGAAATACGCTGTTGCGCTGGTGCTGGTCTGTACGGGGATCGCGTGGGTCAATAAGCGCGCCGGGTGATCGCTGCCCGGCGCTCGAGGTTTAGCGGGCGCGGATAAAGCTGCCGTCCGGCTGGCGGGTAAAGAGCACCTGCTGGCCGCTGGTCTCAATCGTCAGGCCAGTGACCACGCCGCTGGCGTTCTGGCGGATCTTCACCATCTGGCCGCTTTGCAGATTGCTGAGCGGCTTGCCGTCGCCCTCAACCTTCGCCATCGCGTAGACATCCGTTGGCGGCAGATTATGATCGCGAAAGAGCTGCGCGAGGGTTTTCCCTTCGCCCACCCGGTAGGTGCGCCACTGCTGCTCAATGCCGCTATTGGTCGCCAGCGGCTGGCTGTTTTGCTCTGCGGTGGGCTGCTGCTCAGTGGAAGGCTGCTGCTCAATCGACTCCTGCTGCTGCATCGACGCTTCCGCGCTGGGTGCGTTGAGCTGCGGGTCGTTGACCACCTGCGGCGGCGCGACATTCGGCGAGTTTTGCAGATCGAGCTGCGCATCGCGCGCCTCACCGCTGCGCTGCGGCACGCTCTCATCCGTTGTCGGCAGCAGAAAGCCGATAATAACCAGCAGCGCCGCCAGAATCAGGCCGCGACGGTGAAGGGGCGGGAGCGGGTCCATCAGGCGAAAATTGTCCGGGGCATGCCAGATCTTCGCAAGGGTAGGTTTCAGTTCAAATCGCCCGGGCATGGCTCTCCTCCTGCTCCGCGTCATTTAATATCCTGTCTCGTTGAGTATATACACTTTCTCTTCCTGCATTGGCGTTCGCGGCGTTTAAGCGCATGAAAGCCCATATAAAGTACTATTTTGACACCACAATGCAGGGTTTTGCTAACGTGAACCATTCTTTCCCTTTCGCGCCCTTTTGTCATCTTTCCCGTGACAAAGTTGTGCCCGGCCCAGGGCGGCTGTTATGCTGCGCGCTACTTTAAAAAGCGATGGAAGGAAAACCCATGACCACCCCAACTTTTGACACGATCGAAGCGCAAGCCAGCTACGGCATTGGTTTGCAGGTAGGACAGCAGCTGAGCGAATCCGGGTTAGAGGGGCTGTTACCGGAAGCGCTGGTCGCGGGTATTGCCGATGCGCTGGCGGGCAAACAGCCTGCTGTACCGGTAGACGTTGTTCATCGCGCGCTGCGTGAAATCCACGAACGTGCTGACGCGGTTCGTCGCTCCCGTTTCGAAGAGATGGCGGCAGAAGGCGTGAAATACCTTGATGAAAACCGCGAGCGCGAAGGCGTTAACAGCACCGAATCCGGTCTGCAATTCCGCGTGATCACCCAGGGCGAAGGCGCTATCCCGGCGCGCACCGACCGCGTACGCGTACACTACACCGGTAAGCTGATTGACGGCACCGTATTTGACAGCTCCGTCGCGCGCGGCGAACCGGCTGAATTCCCGGTTAACGGCGTAATCGCAGGCTGGATCGAAGCCCTGACGCTGATGCCGGTTGGCTCCAAATGGGAACTGACCATTCCGCACAACCTCGCTTACGGCGAGCGCGGCGCTGGCGCATCCATCCCGCCATTCAGCACGCTGGTGTTTGAAGTGGAACTGCTGGAAATTCTGTAAGCTCCAGCGTGAAGCCCTCTCTTTTAACAGAGGAGAGGGTTTCTGACTTCGCGGATCGTTGGTAAACAGAACTATTAGCAATATATTATCTTGCAAAGCGCACAATCAGGTGTATTTTTGTGAGCTGTTTCGCATTTGCCAGGTGATATAACACTCACTTTAAACAAATATTTAACATTCGATTTAATTCAGAGTATTCATCCCGCCGATTCTTACCTAATATCGATGCGTCCATTAAGGACGAAGCAGACACGTAAAGGCCAGCAGAGCCCAACAACACAGACAGGAAAACAACATGGTAGATCAAGTTAAAGCCGACGCTGATAATGCGGCCCCGGCTGAACAGTCGCTACGGCGTAATCTTACAAACCGGCATATTCAGCTAATTGCTATTGGCGGTGCTATTGGTACCGGTTTATTTATGGGTTCCGGCAAAACAATTAGCCTCGCTGGCCCGTCAATCATCTTCGTTTATATGATCATCGGCTTTATGCTGTTTTTCGTTATGCGTGCGATGGGCGAATTACTGCTTTCCAACCTCGAATATAAATCTTTTAGCGACTTCGCCGCCGACCTGCTCGGGCCGTGGGCGGGGTATTTTACCGGCTGGACCTACTGGTTCTGTTGGGTCGTCACCGGCATGGCGGATGTGGTCGCCATTACCGCCTATGCTCAATTCTGGTATCCCGGCCTTGCCGACTGGATCGCCGCGCTGGCCGTGGTCGTCGTGCTGCTGAGCCTCAACCTCGCGACGGTAAAAATGTTCGGCGAGATGGAGTTCTGGTTCGCGATGATCAAAATCGTCGCCATTGTGGCGCTGATTATTGTCGGTGTCGGTATGGTGCTGATGCATTTCAAATCGCCGACCGGCGTTGAAGCGTCCTTCAGCCATCTGTGGAATGAGGGGGGCTTTTTCCCGAAAGGTATCAGCGGCTTCTTCGCAGGTTTCCAGATAGCGGTGTTTGCTTTTGTCGGTATTGAGCTGGTCGGTACGACCGCCGCCGAGACGAAAGATCCGGAGAAATCCCTGCCGCGCGCTATCAACTCGATTCCGATTCGTATCATCATGTTCTACGTCTTCGCGCTGATCGTGATTATGTCGGTCACGCCGTGGAGTTCTGTAGTTGCTGATAAGAGCCCGTTTGTTGAGCTGTTTGTGCTGGTCGGCATTCCGGCGGCGGCGAGCATCATCAACTTTGTGGTGCTGACTTCTGCCGCCTCTTCCGCCAACAGCGGCGTCTTCTCCACCAGCCGTATGCTGTTTGGCCTGGCGCAGGATGGCGTGGCACCGAAAGCGTTCGCCAAGCTCTCTAAACGCGCGGTACCGGCGAAAGGGCTCACCTTCTCCTGCATCTGCCTGCTGGGCGGTGTGGTGATGCTCTATGTCAACCCGAGCGCGATTGCGGCGTTCACCATGATCACCACCGTGTCGGCGATCCTGTTTATGTTCGTCTGGACCATTATTCTCTGCTCGTATCTGGTCTACCGTAAACAGCGCCCGCAGCTGCACGAAAAATCGATCTACAAGATGCCGCTCGGCAAAGTAATGTGCTGGGTGTGCATGGCGTTCTTCCTGTTTGTGCTGGTGCTGCTGACCCTTGAAGCGGACACCCGCCAGGCGCTGATCGTCACGCCGCTGTGGTTCGTGGTGCTGGGCGCGGGCTGGCTCTTTGCCGGTAAGAAGCGCATTGCTAACCGCAAGCCATAAAAAAAGAGCCGCGAGGCGGCTCTAAACTTCCATATCAAGGACGCTCTCGGGCGTCTTTTTATTTTTCACCTGCGAGGGCACGCGGGAAAAGATTGTTATTTTCCAGGCTGATGTGTTCCATCAAATCATCAATCAGTGTGTTGATACCGTTATACATCGCCTTCCAGGTGGTGCAGGCTTCCGGCGGCGGCGTCACATTCTGTGTAGTGTGCTTAATCACCTCCAGCAGTTCACCCGCCTCATCATGCTCGCTCTCCATCACGCTGATTGGCCCCATCGCCTGCGTGCCCATGCCCTGCTTAATCATCGGAAAGAGGATCTGCTCCTCCTTCATCATGTGGCTGGAGAGCTCCTCATGCAGCATGGTGAGGTATTTGGTTAACCCGCGCGGCACATTCGGTTTATCGGCATGGACGCGCTCCACTTTGCTGGCTTGCAGAATCAGCTCCGGCAGCTGTTCACGGTGGCGATCGTGGTAACGCACAATGATGTGGTCGATGATCTCTGCCAGCGGCGCCGTGCGCCACTCTTTGTCGAGAGGCTGCTCAGCAAGTTTCGCCAGTTCGGCTTCAATGACATCGATATCCAGCTCTTTACGCGCCGCCGAGCGGCCCAGCGTCTGCTTACCGCCGCAGCAGTAATCCATATCATATTTACGAAACAGAGCAGAGGCGCGGGGAATGGAGAGCGCCAGCTCGCCCAAGGGTTGATCGCGGAAAGCCATAGCAGTTACCTCATCGTGGAATCTATAAGTTGTATTTTAAATGCATCTTTATGGCGATGATATACCCCTTACGGAGAACGCTGTAGCTCTTATGCCTTTCTTGCGTGAAAAACCGTGATACGCATCACAAAAAATCTTTCGAAATTAACACATTGAATACAATTACTTTTTCTGGAAAGTTTTGGATAGGGCAAATTATTGACATTAAACAACTTTTCATCGATGCCGATACTCTTTCTTCTGACAATATTCTGTACGCAATAAAGGCCGACGATGTTCAAACGTATCAAAGTTATAACTTTATTAATTATGGTTTTAGTTGTGCTTGGCGCACTTCAGCTGATCTCAGCTGGCGTTTTCATTAGTGCGCTAAACAATGACAAGCACAACTTCAATGTTTCCCAGGTATCGAGCCAGAACGTATCCGAATTTACCGATGCGTGGATCAGCCTCAACCAGGCGCGTGTGACCCTGAACCGCGGCATGCTGCGCTTACAGAGCAGCACCGCCAGCCAGATTAACGGTGGCCAACTCGGTGAGCTGGTGCAAGACGCCACCAACCTGCTTAACCAGGCGCAGCAGCACTACGATATTTACTACAAGCTGCCGCAGACGCCGGGTATGGACCAGGCACTCTCTGACGAGCTGGAGAAGCAGTACAGCACCTACCACGCAACGCTGACCGAGATGAACCGCCTGCTGCTGGCCGGTAAGCTGGAAGATATGTTCCGTCAGAATGCGCAGAAAAAACAGGAAGGGATGGAGAAGAGCTACCGTGCCTGGCGCGCCGAGCAGGCTAAGCTTGCCAGCGACGGCGTGCAGCAGAACGAACATGACTACATCCGCATTCTCTGGATCCTGGCGGCAGTAATGGTCGTCGTGCTGGCTGTTATCGCCATGAGCTGGGTGGCAATGCAGCGCGTGCTGCTGAAGCCGCTGCATGAAGTTATGGGCCACATTCGCCATATCGCTACCGGTGATTTGACTCACGCGATCCACGCCGAAGGCTCCAACGAGATGGCGCGTCTGGCGCAGAACGTGCAAGAGATGCAGCAGTCGCTGGTGAAAACCGTTAGCGTGGTGCGCGATGGCGCAGACACTATCTATACCGGTGCCGGTGAAATCTCTATCGGTAACAACGATCTCTCCTCGCGTACTGAGCAGCAAGCGGCCTCGCTGGAAGAGACCGCAGCCAGCATGGAGCAGCTGACCGCGACGGTGAAACAGAACGCCGACAACGCCCGTCAGGCAACGCAGCTGGCGCTTAACGCCTCCGGTACCGCGAAGAAAGGCGGTGAAGTGGTAGATGGCGTGGTGCGTACCATGGACGAAATCGCCGCCAGCTCCAGCAAAATTGCCCAGATCACCAACGTGATCGACGGTATCGCCTTCCAGACCAACATCCTGGCGCTGAACGCAGCAGTTGAAGCCGCCCGTGCCGGTGAGCAGGGCCGTGGTTTTGCCGTAGTGGCAGGTGAAGTGCGTACGCTGGCACAGCGCAGCGCGCAGGCCGCGAAAGAGATTAAAGGGCTGATTGATGACTCCGGTAATCGCGTAAGCGCCGGTTCAGCGCTGGTTCATGAAGCTGGTGAAACCATGGCTGAAATCGTCAGTGCGGTAACGCGTGTGACGGATATCATGGGCGAAATCTCTTCCGCGTCCGATGAGCAGAGCCGTGGTATCGACCAGGTTGGCCAGGCTGTTGCCGAGATGGATCGCGTGACCCAGCAGAACGCCTCGCTGGTGCAGGAGTCCGCCGCTGCGGCCGCTGCGCTGGAAGAGCAGGCTGCGCGCCTGACCGAAACCGTTGCGGTGTTCAAAGTTAACCGTAGCCGTGACGTTCAGCGTCCTGCGTTGCGCTCGCCGGTTGCCATGGCGAAGACGCCGGCTGCGGCCAGCGTTAACGAAGCCAACTGGGAAACCTTCTGATTAAAACCCGGCGTAAGCCGGGTTTTTTTATGGCTGCTCAAGGGATGTGATACGGGCTTTCTGCGGTTTCGACGCAACTGCCATCACCACGCCGCCAATCAGCAGAGTAATGCCGAGCAGGGTTAAGAGCGGCGGCAGGCTCTGGCGCAGCAGGAAGGTATAGAGCAGCCCGGCAAGGGTTTCAAAGACGATCAGCGGGCCGACAATCACCGTCGGCAGACGCTGGCAGGCAATGTTCCAGCACAGCGCACCCACCCACGAGCAGAGCACCGCAATGATGAACATCAGGCCGATAAACAACAGCGGACGCGGGCCGAAGGGGAGCGCGAAGTCGGGCTGCTGAACGTCAAGCCACAGACACGCCGCAAGATAGCCTACCAGGGACAACGGCAGCGTCACCAGCGCCTGCGCCGTTGCCCACATCATCGGGTTCTTATCCGGGTTTTCCCGCAGCCAGCGCGCGTTACGCAGCGCATACCACGCCCAGCAGGCCACCGCAACAAAGGCCAGCGCAATGCCTGAGCCATACCGGCTCCAGCTAAAGTCCGCAATGCCCTGGCGCAGTTCGGCAACATTCACGCACCCCAGCCCGATAGCGATGGCAATCAGCGCTGGTAGCAAACGGCCCCATGCGAGCTTGCCGTCACGCTGGCTGTAGAGCAGGTTTGCACACACCGGGATCACCACCGGCAGCGTGGCGATAATCATCGTCGACACCGGGCCACCGGTGCGCTGGATAGCGCTGGCAAGGCAGACGTAGTAGATCAGATTGCCCATTAACGTGAGCCACAGCGCCGTCCACCAGTCGCTTCGCGTTAGCTGGCGCAGACGCGCGCGCCCAAGCCACGCCAGCGGCAGCGCGATCAGCCCCAGCGCCAGGTAACGCCCCGTCGATTGCAGGGCGGCCGGGTAATCCGGCACGATCAGCGGCCCGACAAAAATCAGCCCCCAAAACAGCCCGGCGAGCAAGGCATACAACACACCACTTACCATCTCTTCACCTCTTTTATCTGGTTGACGCCAGTGTAGGGGAGCAGGGCGGGGGCGTATTGTAGGAGATTGCGCATTATCGGCGCGCAACCTGCTTTTGGTAGCGCACCGGGGTAATGCCGTAGCGCAGGGTGAAGGCGCGGGTGAGGTGGGATTGATCCGTCAGGCCAGTGAGGGCAGCGACATCTGCCGCAGGCATCCCCTGGGTAAGGAAATGTTTGGCGCGCCACAGGCGGATTGCCATCAGCATCTGGTGCGGCGTGACGTGAAAATGGGCTTTGAACTGGCGCTGGAAATGGTAGGGGCTGAGCGACGCGACGCTTGCCAGATCGTCGAGCGTCAGGCTGCGCATATAGTTGTCATGCAGGTATTCGCGCACCCGCTCAAAACGGTGCGCCCCTTCCGGGCGCTGCGGCGCGTGCTGCGCCAGCGGGCGAAAGGTATCAATCAGATCGAGCAGCACGCCCTGTTGCGCCAGCGGATCGTCGGTGTGCCAGAGGGCATAAATATGGCCGCAGATCTGGCGGGCACGCAGCGCATCGAGCCGCGTAACGTCGCGAAACCACCAGTGACGCACGCCGGTCACCTGCTCAAGCAGATCGGGGTCGAGATAGACCATGCGGTAGCGCCACCCCTCTTCACCTACCGCTTCGCCGGTGTGGATCTCATCGGGGTTCATGGTGACGATCGCGTTGGTCGGGGCGACATGCTGCGTCCCGCGATAGCGAAAGCGCTCGGCACCGGATTCAATCGCGCCAATGCCAAACGCTTCATGGGTATGTGGCTCAAAGGCGTAGCGGGAGATATGCGCATGGTACAGCTCTACCCCCGGCAACTGCGCCAGGTGGCGAAACCGCGCGCTGTCGCGCTCATCTATAAACTGCTCAGGTACGCCTTCCACACTTCACCTCCCCCCGCAACATGCCCTCTATTATTAGGGATGACCCGGTGAGAGGCTATAAAATTTAACCAATTATTAACGTTACAGCAGATCGTTAACGCTGTCGGCGATCGAGGTGGTCGGGCGACCGATCAGTTTGCTCAGGGTCTGGCTGTCGTCAAACAGCCCGCCTTTCGAGGCACCGATATCGGAATCTGCCAGCATCTCTGCCAGCCCATCCGGCAAACCTGCGCCTTTCAGCGCGGCGGCAAAATCTGCTTCACTCAGGTTCTGGTAAACCACCTTTTTACCGCTGGCCTCGCTCAGCAGTGCCGCCAGGTCGCTCAGCGTCCAGGCCTTGTCGCCCGCCAGTTCGTAAACCTTGCCGGCATGACCCTCTTCGCTAATTACACGCGCGGCAGCAGCGGCATAATCGGCACGCGTTGCCGAGGCAATTTTACCCTCGCCCGCCGCACCGATGAAGACGCCGTGCGCCAGCGCCGCCGGTGCGCTCGCGAGGTAATTCTCGCTGTACCAGCCGTTACGCAGCAGGGCAAACGGGATGCCGGATTCGGCGAGCAGCTTTTCGGTTTCCACATGCTCAACGTGCAGGCCAAGCGGTGAGGTATCGGCATGCAGCAGGCTGGTGTAGGCGATAAATTTCACCCCTGCGGCTTTCGCAGCGTTGATCACATTGCGGTGCTGCGCGGCGCGCTGGCCGACTTCGCTGCTGGAGATGAGCAGCAGTTTTTCGACGCCCGCCAGCGCCTGGGTGAGGGCGGCCTGATCGTTGTAATCGCCCTGGCGAACAATAAGGCCTTGTTTGCTGAGCGCTTCAGCTTTTGCCGGGTTACGCACGATGGCGACAATCTCTTTTGCGGGAACGGTTTTTAACAGGGCTTCTACAACAAACTGGCCGAGTTGGCCGGTGGCGCCGGTGAGTGCAATCATGATGTTTCTCCTGCGTGGGGGTAAGTGTTGTGGTAGGCTAGCACCCTAGCTAACTTTTAGTAAGTACGTACAAAAAGGTAAGTATGAAACAGCAAACTCGCCCACAAACCCTGAGCGAACAGATGCGCGACGGCAATCTCTTCGCCGAGCAGTGCCCCTCCCGGGATGTGCTGAAACACGTCACCAGCCGCTGGGGTGTCTTAATTCTGGTCGCTCTGCGCGAAGGGACGCACCGCTTTAGCGATCTGCGCCGCAAGATGGGCGGCGTCAGTGAGAAGATGCTGGCGCAGAGCCTGCAGTGGCTTGAGCAGGATGGTTTTGTTAACCGCGTCGCCTTTCCGGTGGTGCCACCACATGTTGAATATAGCCTGACGCCGCTCGGCGAGCAGGTGAGTGAAAAGGTTGCCGCGCTGGCAGACTGGATTGAGCTGAACTTGCCCGAAGTGCTGGCCCATCACCGCGAGCGCGATGTGGCGTAATCACCCGCAGCCGCTACCGACTGCGGGTAAATTGCTTACTTGCGTAAATCGATGCTGTAGAGCGCGAAACCGATCTCGTCGTTGCCGACTTTCTGCATCGGATACTGCGCTTTCTCTTTGATAAATGCCGCCGCTTTCTCCGATGGCGCAGTTTCAAAGCGAATATCCAGCTTGTGGCTGCTGCTGATCGGTGCCAGACGCCAGTTGTTGTCCGCCGCCGGGTGGATTTCCCCTGCGCGCTGCGTCTCATCGCTGATCCACTTCGCCAGCACCGCGCGGTTCTCATCCGGCGAGGCAAAGGCGATATGGCTGTCGCCGGTACCGGCAAACTTGCCGCCGTAAGCACGGTAGTTATTGGTGGCAACGAGGAAGACTGCATTCGGATCGATAGGCTTGCCGTCAAAGGTCAGGTTCTTAATGCGCTCCGCCTTTGGATTGATGCTCTGGCACTCGCCGTCATAACGCGCTGGCTGGGTGACATCAATCTGGTACTTCACGCCGTCGATAACGTCGAAGTTATAGGTGCGGAACCCGTCCCAGTTGATTAAGTTCTGCGGCTTGTCGCTGTTGGGATCGATCTGGTTGAACTGCCCGGCGGAGCACTCCAGCCACTCTTTCACCTCTTTGCCGGTCGCTTTCACCACCACCAGCGTATTGGGGTAGAGGTAGAGATCGGCGGCGTTACGGAAGGTGAGCTGCCCCTTTTCCACTTCAACAAAGCTGGCCGGATCGTTTTTACGCCCGCCCGCTTTAAACGGCGCGGCGGCAGAGAGCACCGGCAGCTTTGCCAGATCCGGATCGCCCTGAATAAAGTGCTCGACATAGGCTTTCTGCGCGTTGTTCAGCACCTGCACGGTCGGGTCGTCCTGCACCAGCGACAGGTAGCTGTACATGTTGTCCGCCGATTTGCCAATCGGTTTACCGACGAACTCGCGGGTAGCATCGTGATCGTGCTTGAGGATCTGCACCAGCTTCGCATCTTCGCCGACCAGCGCTTTCTTGGCAGCGGCGTCATAAATCGGCCGCGCTTCGGCTTTCGCGTCGCTCACTTGCCACTTACCGGCATCGTTATTCAGCACCAGATCGACCACACCGAGGTGATCGCCCCACATGCCCGGCATCACCGCCGGAATACCGTTCAGCGTCCCTTTGCTGATATCCGCGCCTTTAATGGCGGCAAACTCCTTGCTCGGGAAGACCGCATGCGCGTGACCAAACAGGATCGCATCGACGCCCGGCACCTGGCTGAGGTAGTAAACGGAGTTCTCCGCCATTGCCTGGTAAGGCTCCGCCGAGAGGCCGGAGTGAGCAACGACGACCACCAGATCGGCGCCTTTCACGCGCATCTCCGGCACATAGTGGCGAGCGGTTTCCGTGATGTCGTTCACCGTCACTTTGCCGCTCAGGTTGGCTTTGTCCCACACCATAATTTGTGGCGGCACGAAGCCGATATAACCGATACGCAGGGTGTGCGTTTTACCCTCTTTATCCACCACCGGCGTCTCTTTGATCAGATAAGGAGTGAAGAGCGGCTTGTTAGTTTTGGCATCGATGATATTGGCGTTCACATAGGGGAATTTCGCCCCGGCCAGCGCCATATGCAGGTAATCCAGCCCGTAGTTAAATTCGTGGTTACCGAGGTTGCCGACCGCGTAATCGAGGGTGTTCAGCGCTTTGTAGACCGGGTGAATATCACCTTTTTTCAGCCCCTTCGCCGCCATATAGTCGCCCAGCGGGCTGCCCTGGATTAAGTCGCCGTTATCGACCAGCACACTGTTTTTTGCTTCACCGCGCGCGGCATTAATCAGGCTGGCGGTGCGCACCAGGCCAAATTTTTCCGTTGCCGAATCTTTGTAGTAGTCAAAATCCATCATATTGCTATGCAAATCAGTGGTTTCCATAATACGTAAATCCACCGTTGCCGCTTGCGCGCTGGCCGCAATCAGCGTGGCCAAAAGCGTTGCACTAAACTTAATCATCAGAGGCGTCCTTTTCGATCTAAGCCACAAAAGAAATTGTTATATACAGTGTGTTGCTTACAGAATTGTGAATAGTGCCATAAAAGTGAGCAATGAAACTGCAATCCCTCTCACAGTTGGCAGATCGCGGCGCAATGCGATATAAGTAAAACAATGAGTTACACACCACTGCACAGAGAGAGGTGGATATGTTAGATGCAATTTGTCAGCTCGCGCGCGACGCGGGCGATGCCATTATGCAGGTGTATGACGGCCATCAGCCGATGGATGTGACCAGTAAAGTGGATGACTCGCCGGTGACGGCGGCAGATATCGCCGCGCACCATGTGATTGTGCGCGGGTTACAGGCGTTAGCGCCGGATATTCCGATCCTGTCTGAAGAAGATCCCCCGGCGTGGGAGACGCGCCAGAATTGGCAGCGTTTCTGGCTGGTGGACCCGCTCGACGGCACCAAAGAGTTTATCAAGCGTAACGGTGAGTTTACCGTCAATATCGCGCTGATTGAGCAGGGCAAACCGGTGCTGGGCGTGGTCTATGCCCCGGTGCTTGATGTGATGTATGCCGCCGCAGAGGGCAGCGCATGGAAAGAGGAGGGCGGTCATCGCCAGCCGATTCAGGTGCGTGATGCGCGACCGCCGCTGGTGGTTATCAGCCGCTCGCACTCGAACGATCCGGAGCTGGAGGAGTATCTGCACCAGTTGGGCGAGCATCAAACCACGGCGATTGGTTCATCGCTGAAGTTCTGCCTGGTGGCGGAAGGGAAAGCGCAGCTCTATCCGCGCTTTGGGCCGACCAGCGTCTGGGATACGGCGGCCGGCCACGCGGTGGCGGTAGCGGCCGGGGCGCACGTTCATGACTGGAAGGGACTGACGCTGGATTACACCCCACGCGAGTCGTTCCTCAACCCCGGTTTTCGCGTCTCTATTTACTGAGCAGTTTATGCAGCAGGGCAACCACCTGCTGCACCTCTTGCTGGCTCAGGCTGCCATCTTTTGCAAACTCGACGCGACCCTCTTTATCGAGCACCACAATCGCGGAGCCTTTCTCTTCCAGCTGCCAGGCTTTACGTACGGAACCTTCGCTGTCGACAATAAATTGTGACCATGGATAGAGCTTCTTATTGCTCTCAAGGCTGCTGCGCACAAACATCGCGCTGCCCGGAATGGCGTCGTCGGTGTTCACAATGGTGGTGGTCTGGTATCTGTCGTGCGGCAGGTTGGCGCTTTTGATCGCCTCAATCAGCGCGGCATTCTTCTCTTTTGCCGAGGTGCGACCGGCAATATGCATCACCACGCGCACTTTTCCAGCCAGTTGCGCGCTATTCCAGTTTTTATAGCTAAACTTGTCGTTATTCAGCAGCAACTCCCCGCGATCGGCAACGCCCACAGGCGGCACGCGCTGGTTGGTTTCAAAGTTATGCGCTGAAGCGACCAGCGGCAGTAACAAGCATGTCGCTGCCAGAATGTTACGTAGGGTCATGGTGTCTCCATCTCTCATGTTTATATGCAGGTGATCCGACCACTCGGTACGGCAGTTTAATCATATGTGCGATCAATACGCTTTTCCCGCAATTGGGGTGCCAGTTTGCGGGTTAACGCACATATCGGTTAAAAAACGTAGGCTTATACTGCGAAGTTTCAGGGTTTGAAAAGAAAATTCTGATTAATTGTCATCAAAAGGTAAATAAACCCATTCAGACTATGTATCGCTCATGTTGTGGACTATAGTCACTGGGCATCAAAATTTGCGCTCATCAACGTCGGACCAAATGTGGCACCGCAAGGGCGTAATGTGTTTTACAGGAGAGATAGAAGAATGAAAATTTTCCAGCGTTACAACCCACTTCAGGTGGCTAAGTACGTCAAGATCCTGTTCCGTGGACGGTTGTATATCAAGGACGTTGGCGCTTTCGAGTTTGATAAGGGCAAAATCCTTCTGCCGAAAGTGAAAGACAAACAGCACTTTTCTGTTATGTCTGAAGTTAACCGCCAGGTTCTGCGCCTGCAGACCGAAATGGCTTAATCTGTTGTGCTATGCAGTAATAAAGTCCTATAAAAAACGGCCCCAATGGGGCCGTTGATGTTTCCGTTTCCGGCATTACGCCGCGCCTTTATCTTCCATATCCGGTAGTTTCGGCGTCAGCACCGTGGTGCGCGCATCAATACGCGTCACCAGCAGCTGATCGATACGGTAGTTATCAATATCCACCACTTCAAACTTGTAGCCGGAGAACTTCACCGCATCGGTGCGTTTCGGGATTTTACGCAGCATAAACATCATAAAACCGCCGATGGTTTCATAGTTGCCGGACTGCGGGAACTCATCGATATCCAGCACGCGCATCACGTCATCAATCGGCGTACCGCCGTCAATCAGCCATGAGTTTTCATCACGGGCGACGATCATCTCTTCCACCTGGCCGACCAGATCGCCCATCAGCGTGGTCATTACGTCGTTCAGGGTAATCACCCCCACCACCAGCGCATATTCGTTCATGATCACCGCGAAATCTTCACCCGCAGTTTTGAAACTTTCCAGCGCTTCAGAGAGCGTCAACGTGTCCGGCACAATCAGCGTCGTGCGGATCTGCACGCCGCTGTTCAGGGCCATACTCTGGTTTGCCAGTACGCGGTTAAGCAGATCTTTCGAATCGACATAACCAACGATATGGTCGATATCACCGTTACAGACCAGAAACTTCGAGTGCGGATGCTCAGATACCTTGTTTTTCAGGCTCTGCTCATCTTCATGCAGATCGAACCAAATCACGTTTTCACGCGAAGTCATCGACGAGGGAACGGTGCGCGACTCCAGCTCAAACACGTTCTCAATCAGTTCATGCTCCTGCTTACGCAGCACCCCGGCTAACGCACCGGCTTCCACCACGGCGTAGATATCGTCAGAGGTGATGTCATCTTTGCGCACCATCGGCAGTTTGAAGATGCGGAAAATGACGTTCGCCATGCCGTTAAAGAACCAGACCAGCGGGCGGAAAACGAAGAGACAGAAGCGCATCGGGTTGATGATGCGCAAAGCCACAACTTCAGGCGCAATCATACCGATGCGTTTCGGCGTCAAATCAGCAAACAGGATGAAGAGACTCGTTACCAGCGTGAACGAGATGATAAAGCTCAGCTGATCGGCAAGCTGTGGTGAAACGACATTGAGCAGCAGATTGTAAAACGCGGGGGAGAAGGCGGCGTCACCGACGATACCACCCAAAATGGCGACGGCGTTCAGGCCGATCTGCACTACGGTGAAGAAGGTGCCGGGATTTTCCTGCATCTTCAGGATGCGTTGGGCGTTGATGTTGCCATCATCGGCAAGCAGTTTAAGTTTGATTTTTCGCGATGCGGCAAGCGAGATCTCAGATAACGAGAAAAACGCGCTCACCGCGATCAGACAGAGTATGACTAAGATACTGTTTAACATAATTTATCCAGCTGTTAACCGGATCCTCGGAAGGTTTTTTTGGAATATCCATGTGGTAAACACAATGAATGCCGGCCCGAAGCGGTGGACCGGCAATTGCGCCGTTAGTATAGCGTAAGCGTGTTACAGCCTGCCAGCGGCTAATTTCGCCACTTTTTGTCGCCTATTCCCCCCTTTATTTAGGGGTTAAGCTGCGGCGGCAAGCACACGCCGATACCACCGATCCCGCAATAGCCCTGCGGATTTTTATAGAGATATTGCTGGTGCTCATCTTCCGCGTAATAGAACGGTTTGGCGCTGGCGATCTCAGTGGTGACGGTGCGTGCGTCACCCGCTTCACGCATTGCGGCCTGGAAGCGCGCCAGGCTTTCGCGGGCGGCGGCGTCCTGCTCCGGGGTGAGCGGATAGATGGCGGAGCGGTATTGCGTGCCGCGATCGTTGCCCTGACGCATCCCCTGCGCCGGATCGTGGTTCTCCCAGAAAATCTGCAACAGCTGCTCGTAACTCACCACGTTCGGATCGTAAACCACGCGTACCGCTTCGGCATGCCCGGTCTGGCCGCTGCACACTTCGCGGTAGGTGGGGTTTGGCGTGTAGCCGCCGGTGTAGCCTGCGGCAGTGCTGTAGACTCCTTCGCGCTGCCAGAAGAGGCGTTCCACGCCCCAGAAGCAACCCATGGCGAAAATCGCCACCTCCATGCCCTCCGGCACATGTGTCATCGAGTGCTCGTTAACAGCGTGTAAACTGGCGACAGGCATCGGCGTCGGGCGTCCGGGCAGAGCATCAGACTGAGAAACAAGGTTATTTTTATCGAACAGGCTCACGGTAATACCTCCCGGCGAGTGTCATTGCGGTTAGGGTTGTGTTAAGGATGGTGTTTTAACACAATGTACGACCTAAATCAGACTAGATTTAAACATAAGAAATTTTGGGCTAGTCGTCCGTTTTTCAACCCGATAATGCGGGTTTTTATCAGCCTGGCTGCTGCTGTCGTGGCACAATCAGGCCCAGCGCGGAGCTGCGCTTACGTTTCCTTCCAGGAGTGGGAGCGAGGATATTCAGGAGAGAACGTGCCAAAGATCCGTCTTTTATGTTTTGCCGGTTTGTTGCTGGTGAGCGAAACGGCATTCGCCGCCAATGTGCGATTGCAACTTGAGGGGTTAACCGGGCAACTGCAGAAAAATGTGCGCGCCCAACTGTCGACTATCCAGAGTGATGAAGTGACGCCCGACCGCCGTTTCCAGGCGCGCGTTGATGATGCCATCCGCGAAGGGTTAAAAGCGTTAGGCTACTACGAGCCAACCATTGTTTTCGAACTGCGTCCACCGCCGGAGAAGGGGCGCCAGGTGCTGATCGCCCGCGTTACGGCGGGTGAGCCTGTGCGCATCGGCGGCAACAACGTGATCCTGCGCGGCGGCGCGCGTACCGACAGCGACTACCTTTCGCTGCTGAAAAAGCGCCCGGCCATCGGCACGGTGTTAAACCACCACGACTACGACAGCTTTAAAAAATCCCTGACCAGCGTCGCGCTGCGCAAAGGCTACTTCGACAGCCAGTTCAACAAAAGCCAGCTGGGCATTGCGCTGGATCGCCGCCAGGCGTTCTGGGATATCGATTATGACAGCGGTCAGCGTTACCGCTTCGGCGATGTCACCTTCCAGGGCTCGCAAATTCGCGACGAGTATCTGCAAAACCTCATCCCTTTCCACGAGGGGGACTATTACCAGACCCAGGATCTGGCGGAGCTTAACCGCCGCCTCTCCGCCACCGGCTGGTTTAACTCGGTGATTGTCGCGCCGGAGTTCGATAAAGCGCGTAAGACCAAAGTGCTGCCGCTGAGAGGCGTGGTTTCGCCGCGCACGGAAAACACCATTGAGACCGGCGTCGGTTACTCCACCGATGTCGGGCCGCGCGTCAAAGCGACGTGGAAAAAACCGTGGGTCAACTCCTACGGCCACAGCTTTACCACCAGCATGAGCGTCTCGGCGCCGGAGCAGCAGCTCGATTTCAGCTACAAGATGCCGCTGCTGAAAAATCCGCTGGAGCAGTACTACCTGGTGCAGGGCGGGTTCAAGCGTACCGATCTTAACGATACGGAAGCGGACTCAACGACGCTCGCGCTGTCGCGCTACTGGGATCTCTCCAGCGGCTGGCAGCGGGCGATCAACCTGCGCTGGAGCCTCGATCACTTTACCCAGGCCAACGTCACCAACACCACCATGCTGCTCTATCCGGGCGTGATGATTAGCCGTACCCGCTCGCGCGGCGGCCTGATGCCAACCTGGGGCGACTCCCAGCGCTACTCGGTCGATTACTCCAACACCGCCTGGGGATCGGATGTCGACTTCCTCGTCTTGCAGGCGCAAAACGTCTGGATTCGTACGCTCTACGATCGCCACCGCTTTATCGCGCGCGGCAACCTCGGCTGGATCGAAACCGGTGATTTCCAGCGCGTGCCGCCGGATCTGCGCTTCTTCGCCGGGGGCGATCGCAGCATTCGTGGTTATAAATACAAATCGATCTCCCCGGAGAACGAACGCGGCAAACTGATCGGCGCCTCAAAACTGGCGACCGGCTCGCTGGAGTATCAGTACAACGTCACCGGCAAATGGTGGGGCGCGGTGTTTGTCGACAGCGGCGAAGCGGTGAGCGATATCCGCCGCAGTAACTTTAAAACCGGCACCGGCGTCGGCGTGCGCTGGCAGTCGCCGGTCGGGCCGATCAAGCTCGATTTCGCGGTACCGGTCGGCGATAAAGAGGAGCACGGGTTGCAGTTTTACATCGGGTTGGGGCCAGAATTATGAGTTTATGGAAGAAGATCAGCCTCGGCGTGGTGGCGTTTCTTGTGTTACTGCTGGGCACGGCGATCTTTCTGGTCGGCACCACCAGCGGCCTGCATCTGCTGTTTAAGGCGGCGAACCGCTGGGTGCCGGGGCTGGAGATCGGTCAGGTCACCGGCGGCTGGCGCGATCTGTCGCTGAAAAATATCCGCTATACCCAGCCGGGCGTGGCGGTCGACGCGGGGCAGATCCACTTTGCGCTTAACCTCGGCTGCCTGCGCAACAGCAGTGTTTGCGTTAACGATCTGTCACTGAAAGATATCAACGTGGCGATCGACACCAAAAAGATGCCGCCTGCGCAGAAGGTGGAAGAGGAAGATAGCGGGCCGCTGAACCTCTCCACGCCTTATCCGATTACGCTGAGCCGGGTGGCGCTGGAAAACATCAATATCAAAATTGATGACACCACCGTCTCGCTGATGGATTTTAGCTCCGGCCTGAACTGGCAGGAGAAAAACCTGACCCTGAAACCGACCTCGCTGCAGGGCTTGCTGATTGCGCTGCCGAAAGCGGCCGATGTGGCGCAGGAAGAGGTTCTCGATCCGAAGGTTCACAACCCCAAACCGGAAGAGAAACCGCTGGGCGAAACGCTGAAAGCGTTGTTTGAGAAGCCGCTGCTGCCGGAGATGCAGGATGTGCATCTGCCGCTCAACCTCAATATTGAAGCGTTTCGCGGTGAGCAGCTGCGCCTGACCGGCGATACCGATATCCTCGTGCGCAGCCTGCTGCTGAAAGTGAGCAGCATTGACGGGCAGATGAAGCTCGACGCCTTCGATATCGACTCGAATCAGGGCCAGGTCAACGCCACCGGCACCGCGCAGCTGCGCGACAGCTGGCCGGTCGATATCACGCTCAACTCGACGCTGAATGTCGATCCGCTGAAAGGCGAGAAGGTGAAGCTGAAAGTGGGCGGCGAAATGCGCAAGCAGCTGGAGCTTGGCGTAAACCTCTCTGGCCCGGTGGATATGGTGCTGCGGGCGCAGACGCGGCTGGCAGAAGCGGGGTTACCGCTCAATCTTGATATCACCAGCCAGCAGCTCTACTGGCCCTTTACCGGCGAGAAGCAGTACCAGGCCGATAACCTGAAGCTGAAGCTCAGCGGCAAAATGACCGACTACGCGCTCTCGTTCCGTACGGCGGTAAAAGGGCAGCAGGTTCCGCCAGCTACCATCACGCTGGACGGTAAAGGCAACGAGCAGCAGATCAGCATCGATAAGCTCTCTATTGCTGCGCTGCAGGGCACCACCGAACTGAAAGCGCTGCTCGACTGGCAGCAGGCGATCAGCTGGCGCGGCGAGCTGACGCTGAACGGCATTGATACGGCAAAAGCCTTCCCCGAGTGGCCTGCGAAGCTCAATGGCCTGGTGAAAACCCGCGGCAGCCTTTACGGCGGCAGCTGGCAGATGGATGTACCGGAGCTGAAGCTTAACGGCAACGTTAAGCAGAACCGGGTCAAGGTCGACGGGCAGCTTAAAGGCAACAGCTATTTGCAATGGGTGATCCCCGGCCTGCACCTTGAGCTGGGCAAAAACAGTGCTGATATCAAAGGCGAGCTGGGGGTAAAAGATCTCAACCTTGACGCCACTATCGATGCGCCAGGCCTCGATAACGCGCTGCCGGGTCTTGGCGGCACGGCGAAAGGGGTGGTGAAAGTGCGCGGCACCGTCGATGCGCCGCAGGCGCTGGCGGACATTACTGCCAACAATCTGCGCTGGCAGGAGCTCTCCATCGCCCGCGTGCGCGTGGAAGGGGATGTGAAATCCAGCGATCAGATTGGCGGCAAGCTGAACGTGCGCGTTGAGCGTATCGCCCAGCCTGGCGTCAACATCAGCCTGGTGACGCTGGCCGCCGACGGCAATGAGAAGCAGCATAAATTGCAGCTGCGCGTGCAGGGCGAACCGGTCTCCGGTCAGCTGGCGCTGGCAGGCAGCTTCGACCGCCAGCAGCAGCGATGGAAAGGGACGCTCAGCGACACGCGTTTCGCCACGCCGGTGGGGCCATGGTCGCTGACGCGCCCGATTGCGCTCGATTACCGCAACCAGGAGCAGAAGATCGCCATTGGCCCGCACTGCTGGCTCAACCCGAATGCCGAGCTGTGCGTGCCGCAAACCATTGATGCCGGTGCGGCAGGGCGCGCGGTGGTCAATCTCAATCGTTTCGACCTTGCGATGCTGAAACCGTTTATGCCGGAAGCGACGCAGGCGAGCGGTGTCTTTAGCGGCAAAGCGGATGTCAGCTGGGACAGCACCAAACCAGGTCTGCCACAGGGGCAGGTGACGCTTGCTGGTCGTGGGGTGAAAGTGACGCAGGAGGTCAACGGTGCGCCATTGCCGGTCGCCTTCGACACGCTGAACCTGAATGCGAAGCTGCAAAACGATCGCGCCGATCTCGGCTGGCTGATGCGGCTGACCAATAATGGCCAGTTCGACGGCCAGATCCAGGTCACCGATCCACAAGGTCGACGCAATCTCGGCGGGACGGTGAACATTCGCAACTTCTCGCTGGCGATGGCGAATGCCATCTTTAGCCGCGGCGAGAAAGCGGCGGGGACGCTCAATGCCAACCTGCGCCTTGGCGGCAACGCTCAAAGCCCGCAGCTGTTTGGTCAGCTTGGGCTGAATGCGCTGGATGTTGAGGGCAACTTTATGCCGTTCGACATGCAGCCGAGCCAGCTGGCAATGAACTTCAACGGAACCACTTCCACGCTGCAAGGCGTGGTGCGCACTAGCCAGGGGCAGATTAACCTCAGCGGCGATGCGGACTGGAGCCAGATCGACAACTGGCGCGCGCGTATTGCGGCGAAAGGCAGCAAGGTGCGCATCACCGTGCCGCCGATGGTGCGCCTCGATGTCTCGCCGGATGTGGTGTTTGAAGCGACGCCGAGCCTGTTTACCCTCGACGGCGATGTTGATGTGCCGTGGGCGCGCATTGTGGTGCATGATGTGCCGGAGAGCGCCGTCGGCGTCTCCAGCGATGAAGTGATGCTCAACGACCAGCTGCAACCGGAAGAGGAGCAGCGGGCGTCGATCCCGATCAACAGCAATGTGACGGTGCATGTCGGCAACAACGTGCGGCTCTCGGCCTTCGGGCTGAAAGCGCGGCTGACGGGCGATCTGAAAGTGGCGCAGGATAAGCAGGGCCTTGGGCTGAACGGGCAGATCAATATTCCGGAAGGGCGCTTCCGCGCATACGGGCAGGATCTGATTGTGCGTAAAGGTGAGCTGCTCTTCTCCGGCCCGCCGGATCAGCCGCTGCTTAACCTCGAAGCGATCCGTAACCCGGAAGCCACGGAGAACGATGTGATTGCTGGGGTGCGCGTGACCGGCTCTGCGGATGAACCGAAAGCGGAGATCTTCTCCGACCCGGCGATGTCACAGCAGGAAGCGTTGTCCTACCTGCTGCGCGGGCAGGGGCTGGAGAGCGAACAGAGCGATAGTGCGGCAATGACGTCGATGTTAATTGGTCTTGGGGTTGCGCAAAGTGGGCAGGTTGTGGGTAAAATCGGCGAGACCTTTGGCGTCAGCAACCTGGCGCTGGACACACAGGGCGTCGGCGACTCCTCACAAGTGGTGGTCAGCGGCTATGTGCTGCCGGGTCTACAAGTAAAATATGGTGTAGGAATTTTTGACTCACTGGCGACTCTCACGTTACGTTATCGCCTGATGCCTAAGCTGTATCTTGAAGCGGTGTCTGGCGTAGATCAGGCACTTGATTTGCTCTATCAGTTTGAGTTTTAGCAATGCGAATATTTGTCTACGGCAGTTTACGACGCAAGCAGGGCAACAGCCACTGGATGACCAACGCTCAGTGGCTGGGCGACTTCAGCGTTGAAAATCATCAGCTGTACAGCCTGGGGCACTACCCAGGCGCGGTGCCGGGCAACGGCAGCGTGCTGGGTGAAGTCTATCGCATCGACGCCTCAACGCTCGGTGAGCTGGACGCCCTGCGTACCGCAGGCGGCGAGTATAAACGGCAGTTGATCCAGACGCCGTATGGTGGCGCATGGATGTACGTCTACCAGCGTTCTGTTGAGGGGAAAACCTTGATTGAAAGCGGCGACTGGCTTGACCGCGACCATTATCAAAAGTAGTAATCAGTCACAGAGAACCGCGCCAATGGCGCGGTTTTTTTTTGCGCCGCGCATTTTTGCCGGATGGCGCTGCGCTTATCCGGCCTACGTTTAACCGCAACCACTGTTATCTCGCATGCCAAAGGCGCACGTCGTAGGCCGGATAAGGCACGGCAAAGCAGGCCAGCGCCGAAAGCTGGACGTGCGCACGTCGTAGGCCGGATAAGGCATCGCCGCCATCCGGCAAAGCAGGCCAGCGCCGAAAGCCGGAGGGCTAACCCGCCATCCGGCAACCCCAATCTGCACAAATAAAAAAAGCCCTGTGCGCATACTGCGCGACAGGGCTTCTCTTACGAAAACGGCTTACTTCTTGGCAGCGCGCTCGAAGGAGGCAACGATTTCAGCTTTCGCCGCTTCAGCGTTGTCCCAACCGTCCACTTTCACCCATTTACCTTTTTCGAGATCTTTGTAGTGCTCGAAGAAGTGAGTGATCTGCGCTTTCAGCAGTTCCGGCAGGTCGTTCACATCTTTAATGTGATCGTACTCTTTGCTCAGCTTGGTGTGCGGAACCGCAACCAGCTTGGCATCTTCGCCAGATTCGTCGGTCATTTTCAGCACGCCAACCGGACGGCAGCGGATCACAGAGCCTGGCTCCAGCGGGTACGGCGTCGGGACCAGCACGTCTACCGGGTCACCATCCAGAGAGAGGGTGTGGTTGATGTAACCGTAGTTGCACGGATAGAACATCGCGGTGGACATGAAGCGGTCAACGAACAGCGCGCCGCTCTCTTTGTCGACTTCGTATTTGATCGGGTCAGCGTTAGCCGGAATTTCGATAACAACATAGATATCTTCTGGCAGATCTTTACCCGCCGGGACGTTGAGTAAGCTCATGTTTGTTTCCTTTAAAATGTGTGGCAAACAAGTGCCGGGTATTATAGCCAACTGGCGGTGAATGTCTTGGGCTGTTTTACTCGCCAGCGACTTTTCAGAGCCTTTACCGGCGCCATTTAATGACAACTTTGTCCATATCCATAGCAGCATACTGAATAATTTTGTGTAAGCGGTTACAGCGTAAAAATGCGTTTTTGCTGCGCCAGTAAATTTCTGCAATTTCAAGGGAGATTCCTGCTGTGTTTCGCCTCCCCTTTTCGCGCGCCAGATCGCAACTGATAACTAACAATTCATTCACTTTTCCGATTTGTGATGTAACTCATTTTGTTACATCTCCGATTGTCTATAGTTTCCCCGCAGGCGAAGTAGTAGCCAACAATAACCCTACGAGGATGCTCTTATGTGGAAGCGTTTACTTCTTGTCACAGCAGTTTCGGCAGCTATGTCGTCTATGGCGATGGCTGCGTCGTTAACCGTGGGATTTTCACAGGTCGGTTCGGAGTCCGGCTGGCGTGCCGCTGAAACCAACGTCGCGAAAAGCGAAGCCAGCAAACGCGGCATTACGCTGAAGATTGCTGACGGTCAGCAAAAGCAGGAGAACCAGCTTAAAGCGGTGCGCTCCTTTATCGCGCAGGGCGTTGACGCCATATTTATCGCCCCGGTAGTTGCCACAGGCTGGGAGCCGGTGCTGAAAGAAGCGAAAGAGGCGAAGATCCCGGTCTTCCTGCTCGACCGCTCCATTGATGTGAAAGACAAATCGCTCTATATGACTACCGTCACCGCTGACAACGTCCTCGAAGGGAAGCTGATTGGTGAATGGCTGGTGAAAACCGTCGCAGGCAAACCGTGTAACGTGGTTGAGCTGCAGGGCACCGTTGGCGCAAGCGTCGCCATCGACCGTAAGAAAGGGTTCGCAGAAGCGATCTCTAAAGCCTCTAACATCAAAATTATCCGCTCTCAGTCCGGCGACTTTACCCGCAGTAAAGGTAAAGAGGTGATGGAGAGCTTTATCAAAGCCGAGAACAACGGCAAAAACATCTGCATGGTTTACGCCCATAACGACGACATGGCGATTGGTGCCATTCAGGCCATTAAAGAAGCGGGCCTGAAACCGGGCAAAGATATCCTCACCGGCTCTATCGACGGCGTACCGGATATCTATAAAGCGATGATCGATGGCGAAGCCAATGCCAGCGTCGAGCTGACGCCGAACATGGCAGGCCCGGCATTCGACGCGCTGGAGAAATTCAAAAAGGATGGCACCGAGCCGCCGAAGTTGACCATTACCAAATCCACCCTCTATCTGCCGGATACGGCGAAAGAGGAGCTGGAGAAGAAGAAAAACATGGGTTACTGAGTCCTGTCGTCCCTCTCCCCGCCGGGGAGAGGGCATCTGTGTAAGGGGTCAACAATGAACGCGGAAGCACACCAGGAAATCCTGCGTACCGAAGGCTTAAGTAAATTCTTTCCCGGCGTAAAAGCGCTCGATAACGTGGATTTCTCGCTGCGACGCGGTGAAATCATGGCCCTGCTCGGTGAGAACGGCGCGGGAAAATCGACGCTTATCAAAGCGCTGACCGGGGTTTACCACGCGGATAAGGGCACCATCTGGCTTGAAGGCCAGGCCATCAATCCCAAAAATACCGCCCATGCCCAACAACTGGGGATTGGCACCGTTTATCAGGAAGTGAACCTGCTACCGAATATGTCGGTGGCGGATAACCTCTTTATTGGCCGCGAGCCGCGCCGCTTCGGCCTGTTGCGCCGCAAAGAGATGGAGCAGCGCGCCAGCGAGCTGATGCAATCTTACGGCTTCTCGCTCGACGTGCGCGAGCCGCTTAACCGCTTCTCCGTGGCGATGCAGCAGATTGTTGCCATCTGCCGCGCTATCGATCTCTCGGCAAAAGTGCTGATCCTCGATGAGCCAACCGCCAGTCTTGATACCCAGGAAGTGGAGATGCTCTTCACCCTGATGCGCCAGTTGCGCGATCAGGGCGTCAGCCTCATCTTCGTGACCCACTTTCTCGACCAGGTTTACACCGTTTGCGACCGCATCACCGTGCTGCGCAACGGCAGCTTTGTCGGCTGTCGCGAAACGCGCGAGCTGCCGCAAATTGAGCTGGTGAAGATGATGCTGGGCCGCGAGCTGGAGAGTAACGCCCTGCAACGCGCCGGGCGCACGCTGCTCAGCAACAAGCCGGTGGCCGCCTTTAACAACTACGGCAAGAAAGGGGTTATCGCCCCGTTCGACCTTGAGGTTCGCCCCGGTGAGATCGTCGGTCTTGCCGGGCTGCTAGGCTCCGGGCGTACCGAAACGGCAGAGGTGATCTTCGGCATTAAGCCCGCCGACAGCGGCAGCGCGATGATCAAAGGTCAGCCGCAAACCCTGCGCTCGCCCCATCGCGCCTCCTGTCTTGGGATCGGTTTCTGCCCGGAAGATCGCAAAACAGACGGCATTATTGCCGCCGCTTCGGTACGCGAGAATATCGTGCTGGCGCTACAGGCCCAGCGCGGCTGGCTGCGTCCAATCCCGCGTAAAGAGCAGAACGCGATTGCCGAGCGCTTTATCCGCCAGCTGGGTATTCGCACGCCGAGCGCCGAGCAGCCGATTGAGTTTCTCTCCGGCGGCAATCAGCAAAAAGTGCTGCTCTCGCGCTGGTTGCTGACGCGCCCGCAGTTCCTGATCCTCGATGAACCCACGCGCGGGATTGATGTTGGCGCGCATGCTGAAATCATCCGCCTGATCGAGACCCTCTGCGCCGACGGGCTGGCGCTGCTGGTGATCTCTTCTGAGCTGGAGGAGCTGGTGGGCTATGCGGATCGGGTGATCATCATGCGCGATCGCAAGCAGGTCGCCGAGATCCCGCTCGCCGAGCTTTCCGTTCCGGCGATCATGAATGCCATTGCGGCGTAAGGAGTAGAGTGTGATGCCTCAATCACTGGGCCAACAGGCGCAGCCGAAGCGCCGTTTTAGCTGGCCGACCGGCACGCCGCAGATCTTAGCCCTGCTGCTGGTTTTACTGGTGGACAGCCTGGTCGCGCCCCATTTTTACCAGGTGGTGCTGCAGGATGGCCGCCTGTTTGGCAGCCCGATCGATATTCTTAACCGCGCAGCGCCGGTCGCGCTGCTGGCCATCGGCATGACGCTGGTGATTGCCACCGGCGGCATCGATCTCTCCGTCGGTGCGGTGATGGCGATTGCCGGCGCGACGGCGGCATCATTAACCGTCTCCGGCCATAGCCTGACGGTAGTGCTGCTGGCGGCGCTGGCCACCGGCGTGCTGGCCGGGCTGTGGAACGGCATTCTGGTGGCGATCCTCAAGATTCAGCCCTTTGTCGCCACGCTGATCCTGATGGTCGCCGGGCGCGGGGTGGCGCAGTTGATCACCTCCGGGCAGATCGTCACCTTTAATGCGCCGTCGCTGGCGTGGCTCGGCAGCGGCTCGCTGCTGCTCTTCCCGACGCCGGTGATCATTGCGCTGGTGACGTTACTCATCTTCTGGCTGTTTACCCGCAAAACGGCGCTGGGCATGTTTATCGAAGCGGTGGGGATTAATATCCGCGCGGCAAAAAACGCCGGGGTGAATACGCGGCTGGTGGTGATGCTGACCTACGTGCTGAGCGGCGTTTGCGCGGCCATCGCCGGGGTGATTGTCACCGCGGATATTCGCGGTGCGGATGCCAACAACGCCGGGCTGTGGCTGGAGCTGGACGCCATTCTGGCGGTGGTGATTGGCGGCGGCTCGCTGATGGGCGGGCGTTTCAACATTGTGCTGTCGGTGGTGGGGGCGCTGATTATTCAGGGCATGAACACCGGCATCCTGCTCTCCGGTTTTCAGCCGGAGCTTAACCAGGTAGTGAAAGCGGTGGTGGTGATGTGTGTGCTGATTGTCCAGTCGCCGCGCTTTATTGCGTTGCTTAAAGGAGTGCGCGGTCATGATAAAACGTAACCTGCCGTTGATGATCACGCTGGGCGTTTTCGTGCTCGGCTATCTCTACTGCCTGACGCAGTTTCCCGGCTTCGCCTCGACCCGCGTCATCTGTAATATTCTGACGGATAACGCCTTTCTCGGCATTATCGCCGTCGGCATGACCTTTGTGATCCTCTCCGGCGGTATCGATCTTTCCGTCGGCTCGGTGATTGCCTTCACCGGCGTCTTCCTGGCAAAAGCGATTGGTGCCTGGGGCATCTCGCCGCTGCTCGCCTTTCCGCTGATTTTGCTGATGGGCTGCGCTTTCGGTGCCTTCATGGGGCTTTTGATCGACGCGCTGAAAATCCCGGCCTTTATCATCACCCTCGCCGGGATGTTCTTCCTGCGCGGGGTTAGCTATCTGCTGTCGGAAGAGTCGATTCCCATTAACCACCCGATGTATGACACCCTCTCCAGCCTCGCCTGGACCATCCCCGGCGGCGGGAGGTTGAGCGCGATGGGGCTGCTGATGCTGATGGTGGTGGTGGTCGGTATTTTCCTTGCTCACCGCACCCGTTTTGGCAACGAAGTGTACGCCATTGGCGGTAACGCTACCTCGGCGAACCTGATGGGCATCTCGACGCGCAGCACCACCATTCGCATCTATATGCTCTCAACGGGGCTGGCAACGCTTGCCGGGATTGTCTTCTCCATCTACACCCAGGCGGGCTATGCGCTGGCGGGCGTGGGCGTCGAGCTGGATGCGATTGCCTCGGTGGTGATCGGCGGCACGCTGCTGAGCGGCGGCGTTGGCACGGTGCTTGGCACGCTGTTCGGCGTGGGTATCCAGGGGCTGATTCAGACCTATATCAACTTCGATGGCACGCTCAGTTCATGGTGGACGAAGATCGCCATCGGCATCCTGCTGTTTATCTTTATCGCCCTGCAACGCGGCCTGACGGTGCTGTGGGAGAGCCGGCAGAACTCGCCGGTGACGCGGGTAAGCCCAACGGCAACAAAGTAACAAGATATTGAAATTGCTATTTTTCTTCTAAAGGAATTCCGGTAGCGGTCGATAACTGTCGAATGGGCTTAATTTACGCCAAAAAGTTCTTCGCTACCGGAATCCACATCATGCTTAAAACGCTTTCGATCCGTACGGGCTTACTTTCTCTGCTGGCTGTTATGACTCTTCTGCTGCTGCTGGTCAGCGGCATCGGTATTTATGCGCTCAATAAGAGCTCCGCCTCGCTGGCGCGAATCAACCAGCTACAGGGCGAAAAGATGGCGCGCCTGAACAGCGGCTACACCATGATTCTGCGCGCGCGCAACGAAGCCGGCCAGGCGGTGCGCATGATGGAGGTGGGGCTGCTTGATGATGCAGCCAACTCCGTAAAACTGATTAATAACGAAATCGCGCTCGGCGAGCAGTCCCTCACTGGCGTTATCAGCGCGGGCGTTGATGATGAGCAGGGCGCGGTGCTGCTGGCAAAGGTGGCGAAAAGCTATGGCGATTACGTCAGCCAGGGCATTAAGCCGATGCAGGACGCGCTCAACCAACAGAGCGCCGATGCCTATTACGAACTCCTCGAAAGCAAACTGATCCCTGTCTCCCGCCAGTTCGATAACGATATGCAGGCCTTCCAGGCGTGGGGCGAAGCGCGCGGTAAAACCGAAGTGGCAGCCGTGCAGAGCAGTAAGCGTTTCGTTATGTCGCTGATTTTTGTGGTCGCCCTGCTGGTGGCCGGGATTATCGTGCTGGCCTGGCTGGCGCTGCGCCATATGCTGCTTAAACCCCTCGATACCTCAATTCAACAACTGGAACAGGTGGCGGCGGGCAACCTGATTGCCGCGAAAACCGAAGTGACGGGAAAAGAGTTTAACCGCCTGAACGCGGCGATTGAGGAGATGCGCCATGCGCTGATCGGCTCCGTGATGCGCGTGCGCGATGCCAGTTCGCAGATTGATACCGGTAGCCGGGAGCTGGCGGCAGGCAACCTCGATCTCTCGCAGCGCACCGAATCTACCGCCACTTCGCTTGAGCAGACCGCCGCCAGCATGGAGCAGATCACCGCCACGGTGAAACTCAACGCCGACAACGCCGAGCAGGCGCATAAGCTGGCGAAAACCGTCTCCGAGACCGCCGATCGCGGTAGCGAAATGGTCTGCTATGTGATTGAGAAAATGCGCGATATCGCTGGCAGCTCCGATCGCATCGCCGATATCCTCAGCGTGATCGACGCCATTGCTTTCCAGACCAATATTCTGGCGCTCAACGCCGCCGTCGAAGCGGCGCGCGCGGGTGAGCAGGGCAGAGGCTTTGCGGTAGTGGCGGGCGAAGTACGCAGCCTCGCCAGCCGCAGCGCCGACTCCGCGAAAGAGATCCGCCAGCTTATCAGCAGCTCGCAGGCGCAGGTCTCCGAAGGCAGCGATCTAGCGATGCAGGCCGGTGAAACGATGGATGAGATCGCCGAAGAGGTGTTGCGCATGACTAAATTGATGCGCGAAATTGCTAACGCCTCGCAAGAGCAGAGTCGCGGTATTGAGCAGGTTAATATTGCAGTAAGTCAGATGGATGAAACGGCGCAGCAGAATGCGGCGCTGGTACAACAATCGTCTGCGGCGACGCGCTCGCTGGAGCAGCAATCACGAGAGCTGCTTGAAGCGATGGCGTCGTTCCGTTTGCAGACGCAAGCATAATCAAAGGTAAGGTGTTATGGCTGTATGTATTCAATGTGATAGCGAGGCGCTGAAGGGCAGCGACTATTGTGCCATCTGCGAGGAGCGCGAGTTTAAAAAGATCCGCGGCTGGCTCTATCTTCCGGCGCTGGGGTTGGTTGCGTCGATCATCGTCAACCTGATATCCATTAACTTTACGCTGCGCTTTTTAATGGAGAACTTCGCGCTGATTGGCTCGGGGCAGAAAGGGATCCTCTTTTTCGAGCTGGCGTCGTTTGTCGGCATGTTTGCCTATGCGCTGTTTGTCAGCAGCCTCTTTTTCCGTAAAAAGCGTCAGCTGCCGCGGCATTACATTGTACTGGTGGGGGTGGGTACGGCCTTTGTCGCCGTCGATCTGCTGTTGGGGCACCACTATCTGAATGTGCCTTATGTCTTTGAGACGGTGAAACCGCTGCTGCGCAATGTGCTGAGCGCCTGTATCTGGATCCCTTACTTCATCGTGTCCGAACGCGTGAAGCGTACCTTTGTGAAGTAAAGATTTGCCGGAGGGCTATCGCGCCCTCCGGCCATCACAACTTGTTATGCGTCCGGGTACTCACGCATATAACGCTCAACATCATCCACCATATGCTCATTGCCGACGAAGAACGGACGGCGCTGGTGCAGGCTCTCTGGCTGGATATCAAGAATACGCTCTTTACCGTCGCTCGCTTTGCCGCCGGCCTGTTCCGCGAGGAACGCCATCGGGTTGCACTCATACAGCAGGCGCAGTTTCCCTTGCGGGTGGCTGGCGGTGCTCGGGTAGAGGTAGATGCCGCCTTTCAGCAGGTTACGGTGGAAATCCGCTACCAGTGAACCGATGTAGCGCGAGGTGTAAGGGCGGTGGGTTGCTTTATCCTCTTCCTGGCAGAACTTGAGATACTTCTTCACGCCCTGCGGGAATTTGATGTAGTTCCCTTCGTTAATCGAGTAGGTGTTGCCGCGTTCCGGGAAGCGCATGCGCTCCTGGGAGAGACAGAAGACGCCGAGTGACGGATCGTAGGTGAAGGCGTGAACGCCGCAGCCGGTGGTGTAGACCAGCATTGTCGACGAGCCGTAAACCACATAACCGGCAGCAACCTGTTTGTTGCCCGGTTGCAGGAAATCCTCTTCGGTGACCGGCGTGCCAACAGGCGTAACGCGGCGGTAGATAGAGAAGATGGTGCCAACAGAGACGTTAACGTCGATGTTGGAGGAGCCATCCAGCGGATCCATCAGCACCACGTATTTAGCGTGTTCGCACCCCTCGAAAACGACGATCTCATCTTCTTCTTCAGAGGCGATACCGGCGACGATATCGCGGGCGCGCAGCGCGGATTTCAGTTTCTCGTTCGCAAACAGGTCGAGTTTTTGCTGCACTTCGCCCTGTACGTTCTCAGCACCGCTGGCACCCAGGATATCGACCAGACCGGCCTTATTGATATCGCGATGAATGATCTTGGCGCCAAGTTTTATCGCCGACAGTAAAGCAGTCAGTTCACCCGTGGCATGCGAGAACTCATGCTGCTTTTCGACAATAAATTCACCTAACGTTTTCATAACACTTTCCCTGCATTTTTGAATATGGAGTAAAGCGATTGTAGCCTGCGGTTTTCAGCGTGTTTGGCGGAGAAGTTCAGGGCCGTTAACCAACGAAACGGTAACAACCCGAGCTTTCGCAAACGAAAACGCAGCGGACATGCAACAATACTAACAAACATTCAAAACTTCGCGCACAGGTGAATCGCGCCAGCGGGGTACGGATTATCCTGAAATGCATTTCTCAGACGTTAAACATATGCGTAAAATGTGCGCCAGGTTAAGCAAGGATAATGACGTATGCGCATTCATATTTTGGGGATTTGTGGCACTTTCATGGGCGGGCTGGCAATGCTGGCGCGCTCGCTGGGCCACCAGGTAACGGGTTCGGATGCCAATGTCTATCCGCCGATGAGCACGCTGCTTGAGAAGCAAGGCATTGATTTAATTCAGGGATATGATGCAAGCCAGCTCGATCCCGCGCCAGATTTGGTGATTATCGGCAATGCGATGACCCGCGGAAACCCGTGTGTCGAAGCGGTGCTGGAGAAGAACATTCCGTTTATGTCCGGCCCGCAGTGGCTGCATGATTTTGTGCTGCGCGACCGCTGGGTTGTGGCGGTTGCCGGTACGCACGGCAAGACCACCACCGCCGGGATGGCGACCTGGATCCTCGAAGCCTGTGGCTATAAACCCGGTTTTGTCATCGGCGGCGTGCCGGGCAATTTCGATGTTTCCGCGCGCCTCGGCGAGAGCGATTTTTTCGTTATCGAAGCTGACGAATACGACTGTGCCTTCTTCGATAAGCGCTCCAAATTCGTCCACTACTGCCCGCGCACGCTGATCCTCAACAACCTTGAGTTCGATCACGCGGACATTTTTGACGATCTGAAAGCGATCCAGAAGCAGTTCCACCACCTGGTTCGCATCGTGCCGGGGCAGGGGAAAATCATCTGGCCGGAAAACGACATCAACCTGAAACAGACGATGGCGATGGGCTGCTGGAGCGAGCAGGAGCTGGTGGGCGATCAGGGCCAATGGCAGGCGAAGAAGTTGACCACCGACGCTTCAAGCTGGGAAGTGTGGCTGGATGGTGAATGCGTCGGCCAGGTCAACTGGGGCCTGGTGGGCGAGCACAACATGCATAACGGTCTGATGGCGATCGCCGCTGCGCGTCATGTTGGCGTTACGCCTGCGGATGCCGCCAATGCGCTCGGTTCGTTTATCAACGCCCGCCGCCGCCTTGAGCTGCGCGGTGAAGCGCACGGCGTCTGCGTGTATGACGATTTCGCGCACCACCCGACGGCAATCCTCGCCACGCTCGCCGCGCTGCGCGGTAAAGTGGGCGGCACGGCGAAGATCATCGCCGTGCTGGAGCCGCGCTCCAACACCATGAAAATGGGGCTGTGCAAAGATGATCTCGCGCCGTCGCTGGGCCGCGCCGATGAAGTCTTCCTCCTGCAACCGCAGCATATTCCGTGGCAGGTCGCGGAAGTGGCGGAGGCTTGTATCCAGCCTGCGCACTGGAGTGCGGATGTCGATACGCTGGCGGATCAGATTGTGAAAAGCGCCCAGCCGGGCGATCACATTCTGGTGATGAGCAACGGCGGCTTCGGCGGCATTCATCAGAAGCTGCTCGATAAGCTGGAGAAGAAAGCGCAGCTCGCGGCTGAAAAAGCCTGATAGCTGAGGCGTAAAAAAACCGCGCACGGGCGACCGGCGCGGTTTTTTTTATGCCTGGCGTTACTCTTTCGCCATCGGCGTATCAATGGATTGCGGCGCTTTGTCGCCCTGAATGGTTTTCACGCGCTCTTCAACTTTCGCCACCTGATCGCGGTTGTGCAGCAGAGTATAGGTGAGGTCGAAGCGGGTGCTCTGGCCTGCCTGAAGTTGCTTAACGCGTTTCTGCTCGCGCTCGATGGTGACCGGGTAGGCGTAGCTGGTGCCCGGCTCGATGCCGGTAACGTACCCCTGTTTTTCGGTATCGGTATTTTTCCACAGCGTCAGCACCGGCAGCTGATCGGTGTTGTAGTCAATCGCCACGCCTTTATCGCCCGCTTTATTCAGCAGCGCGGCGACGGTCTGCTTGTTCGCATCGGCCAGCGGTTTGATATTAAAGACCATTTCGTCGAAGCCTTTGGTCGGCCCGGCATAGGTTTGCCACGTTTTCATGCCGCCTTTGGCGTAGTCATTGAACGGGCTGACGCTCTCCAGCGGCGTGATAAAGCGCGCGCCCTCTTCGAGGATTGGTTTGCTGAAGTTGCTGTGATAGATGATCTGGTAATCATGCGGGTAGTCGGCGTGGTTGGTCAGCACATCATGCAGGCTGAAGCTGTTGCTGCCCGGAATGTAGCGCAGCTCCATCTCGGTTTGCAGATCGGCTTTCTTAAAGGTGCTCTCTTTCACCAGCCCGCGAATGCGGATCTCATACGGCGCTTTTTCACTGACATCGACGGAAACCTGCGAGGCAGGGGTGTTGCCCGCTTTGCCATGCAGGGTGTAAAGCTGCCCGTCAGCGGTGACCGGGTGACCCGTCCACTCATAGCCGCAGCGCACCACCATTTCGTTGAAGCCTTCCAGCCAGCCGAGACCGTTGCGGCTCTCCAGGTTCATAAACGCCGGGTTCACCACCTCTTTCACCGGCGAACTCCAGCCCATATGCACACCAAAACCATCTGCGTAGAGCAAATTCATGCCGCGCGTTGGGCTAAGGGCAATGGTTAGGCCGTTTTTGCTGGTCAGCTTGATGACTTTGCTCCCCTCCTGCTTGCCGCCGTGCAGCACCACCTGCTCAATGCTGAACTGCTGATCTTTAATGTTCAGCTGATCGCTGGTGATACGCCAGTTTCCCTGCTCGATATTGCCTTCAGCACTTGTCAGCACCCAGGTTTTTGCCATCACCGGCGCGGACACCAGCAGCGCAATAGCGGAGAGCATCACGGTCTTTTTCATCTTATTTTCCTTTTTAGCTGAATCGATTACCTGCGTTACAGCAGGAATCTACGTTTTGCGTCGCCAGGAAAATGTGATCCGTTTCATCTGCTGAAAATGAGCGTCGGGCAGAGGTGGAAAGGGAGATATTGATCTCGTTTATTGATGAAATGAAACTAATGGAGGGCGTGAATATGTGAAGTGTCGTGCCTTTAGCTTTAACGTTTCAGCTAAAAGGGAATAAAAAACCCTCTTCGGGTAAAGAGGGTTCTGTGCGGTTTAGCTCTCTTCGCTGCTCTCTGCGAGCTCACGCAGATACTGGAAGATTAAACGCGCGGTTTTTGGCGGTTTGTTGCTCTCTTTCTCTTTCTTGGCGTTGCGGATCAGCGAGCGCAGTTGCTGGCGATCAGCATTCGGCCACAGATTCAGCACGTCCGGCACCGCGTCATCACCCTCTTCAATCAGGCGATCGCGCAGGTGTTCAAGCTTATGGAAGAAGGCAACCTGCTGGTTATGGCGGTTTTTCAGCTTATCCAGCGCCTGGCGAATCGGCTCGACATCGCGTTGACGCAGCATTTTACCGATCAACTGCAACTGACGGCGGCGACCCTCTTTCTTGATGCGCTGCGCCAGCTCAATGGCGTCGCGCAGATCCTGGTCGAGCGGGATCTTATCCAGCGCGTTTTTTCCCAACTCTACCATTTCAGCGCCAAGCTGCTTTAACTCTTCAGCATCGCGCTTAATTTCACTCTTACTGACCCAGATGATCTCATCATCTTCGTCTTCGCTCTCGTTACCGGGCACGTCGTCGAGCCAGTCGTCGGGCTGCTTTGTCATCTCAGGCTCCTTAAAAAAGAGGCTAATGTTACCAGTTAAGGCGCGCACTGAAAAACGGTTCTCTGTTAGACTTCAAAGATTCTCTCCCTTAATTATGGCATTGGCGATGAAAGTAATCACACAAGTGGCACAACAGCGCAAAGTTCTGGAAGAAGCGGTCGCAACCGCGCTTGATCTGGCCTCAGGCCGTTCGGATGGCGCGGAAGTGGCGGTCAGCAAAACCACCGGTATCGGCGTCAGCACCCGCTATGGTGAAGTGGAGAATGTCGAATTTAACAGCGATGGTGCTTTAGGCATCACCGTTTATCACCAGAACCGCAAAGGCAGCGCCTCGTCGACGGATCTGAGCCCGGAGGCGATTGCCCGCACGGTGCAGGCGGCGCTTGATATTGCCCGCTACACCTCGCCAGACCCGTTCGCTGGCGTGGCAGAAAAAGAGCTGCTGGCCTTTGACGCGTCGGACCTCGATCTTTTCCACCCGGCGGAAGTGACCCCCGATGAAGCAATTGAGTGGGCGGCGCGCGCCGAGCAGGCGGCGCTGAAAGCGGACAAACGCATCAGCAACACCGAAGGCGGCAGCTTCAACAGCCACTACGGCATTAAAGTCTTCGGCAACAGCCACGGCATGTTGCAGAGCTACTGCTCCAGCCGCCACTCGCTGTCGAGCAGCGTGATTGCCGAAGCGAATGGCGATATGGAGCGCGATTACGCCTACACCATTAGCCGTGATATCAACGAGTTAAAAACACCGGAGTGGGTGGGTGAAGAGTGCGCCCGCCGCACGCTGTCGCGCCTCTCTCCGCGTAAATTGTCGACCATGAAAGCGCCGGTGATTTTCGCTAATGAAGTGGCGACCGGGCTGTTTGGTCACCTGGTCGGCGCCATTGCTGGCGGCGCGGTCTACCGTAAATCGACCTTTTTACTCGATTACCTCGGCAAGCAGATCCTGCCGGAGTGGTTAACCATTGAAGAGCACCCGCACCTGCGTAAAGGGCTGGCCTCAACGCCGTTCGACAGCGAAGGCGTGCGCACCGAGCGCCGCGATATCGTCAAAGAGGGCGTGCTGATGCAGTGGCTGCTGACCAGCTACGCGGCGCGCAAACTGGGGCTGAAGAGCACCGGTCACGCGGGCGGCATTCACAACTGGCGCATTGCCGGGCGCGGCCTGAGCTTTGAGCAGATGCTGAAAGAGATGGGCACCGGTCTGGTGGTCACCGAGCTGATGGGCCAGGGCGTGAGCGGCATCACCGGGGATTATTCGCGAGGCGCGTCTGGTTTCTGGGTTGAAAACGGTGAAATTCAGTATCCAGTGAGCGAAATTACCATTGCCGGCAACCTGAAGGATATGTGGCGCAATATTGTTACTGTCGGTGACGATATTGAACAGCGCAGTAACATCCAGTGTGGTTCAGTGTTGCTGCCGGAGATGAAGATCGCCGGACAATAATTCGTGGCGCGGCGTTCTGCGCCTTTAAGCGTGATAATAAAAAAGGAAATGAGCAATGCGTAAAAACCTGTTAGCGATCCTCGCGGTGTCGTCGTTGTTTGTGGGTTCAGCGGTGTTTGCCGCTGACCTTGAAGATGATATGGAAACGCTGAATGACAACTACAAAGTGGTGCAGAAAACCGACGATGCTTCTGAGTTGAAAGAGGCGTTAGGGAAAATGCGCACCGCCGCGCAGGACGCCCAGAAAGAGACCCCGCCGAAGCTGGAAGGCAAAGCGCCGGACAGCCCGGAGATGAAAGATTTCCGCCACGGTTTTGATATTTTGATTGCCCAGATCGACGGCGCGATGAAGCTGGCGAACGAAGGTAAAGTGAAAGAAGCGAAGGCCGCAGCGAAGGATATTGCCGGTACCCGCAATACCTATCATCAGAAATTCCGCTAACCGAATTCCATCAGGAAAGGGCCGCCACCTCACCGTCGCGGCTCTTTTTTTATGCCGCTTTCCGGCATACGTGACGTGCCGTTGTAGGCCGGATAAGGCGTAGCCGCCATCCGGCATGATCTCCGCGGCACAATTGCCGGATGGCGCGTTACACGCTTATCCGGCCTACCAAACCGTACCTACAGCCACACCGATATTGCTTTTACCCAAGATCTCACAGCGAGGGGTTGTGTCCCCGCTGAAATCGGCGAACCGGAGCGTGAATGACAAGGTCTGGACGCCATGGATGGCGGACAGAGGCGAACCGAGACAGGATGTCGAGTCGAGCCGGCCGCAGTCAGGCACGTGGGAGGTGAGCGCAGTGCGCAGTACCGATTTCCTCGCGGGGCCGCGGGGATTGATAAGGGGAGCGCGGCCGCTCCCCTTATCCCGTTCACCGCATAAGAGATTAATGAAACTCTCCAGCGCCTGGTGAACGGAACCATTCCACCAAAGCCACATGCAAACCCCATTGCCGGATGGCGGCTGCGCCTTATCCGGCCTACGCGGTTTCAGCGGTTCCGTAACCCCAGCAGCCCCCCAATAAGCAAACCTTATCCCCCTCACACTTTCTCCTCTTGGCTGCCCCTTTTTTTCTGCGTCATTGCGCGCCAAATCCCTCGTGCATTATCCAACGTTGTGACCGCCGTTCAGTGAAAAATCCCTCTGTGGGCTTTTTTTGTGGCGCAGATCACTAACGCCCTCCCGGTTTCCACTTCGAAGTGGAAAACTCCTCGCTACAAACTCTGCCTTCGCGCCGTTAGCTTTACTCCTGAGCCATCAACGGGGTACGACGAGTGAATAACGGAGCGGTAATGAACGATGCGACCATGCAGGCGGCGCAAACGGCAACCCTGGCGGAGCGCATGCTGTCGCAGGTCTACACCTTGCTTCATGCGCAGAACATCACGCCGAATGCGGTGCAGCAGCAGATGCTGACCTCCCATCTTCGCGCGATGGCGCACCGGTCGGTGACCGGCGAGCCGCTGCCGGAAGTGGATGCCAGCCTGTTTGATGAGATCTCGCCTGAATCGATGCGCCTCGCCCACGACGTGGTGGCGGCGTTTGGCAATCTCCCGGAAGAAGAGGCCTGGCTGCTGTCAGTGCACTTCGAAGTGGCAAAAGAGAACCTTTAAGGAGCAAACCATGGAACAGATTACCGTAGTGATTGGCGACCGCCTGGGCAAAGGGCAGAAAGTTGCGGCAGGCGTCGAGAAAGCGGGCGGCCGCGCGGTAGTGGTACCGGGCGTGGCGGCGGATATGAAGCTCGGCGATGTGATGAACGCGGAAAACGCCACCTTCGGCATCTCCTTCTGCGGCAGCGGCGGCGCAGGTGCCATCACCGCGCAGAACAAATATGGCTATAAAGCGAAACACGGCATGCGCTCCATCGACGAGGGCGTCACCGCGATTAACGAAGGGTGCAAAGTACTCGGTTTCGGCTTTATGGATAAAGAAGAGTTAGGCGAGCGCCTGGTGCAGGCGTGGCAGAAAAAACACGGCGCATAACCATGAAAGAACAGTTCACCACCACGGTCAGGGTGAAGGGCAAGGGCGACGCCAAAACGCGCGCCTTTGCTGACGCGCTGAACCATGTTCAGGCCGCGGTGATGAAGGCGTCGCCGCACATTTTACTGCGTATTGAGCCACAGGATGTGCAGGTCGTTCAGGCGCAGGAAACGACGCGCAAAGAGGCCTTTCTGTTCCTCTTTCTGCGTCGCGAAAGACGCTCGTACAGTGTGGAGCTGGACGTGACCGTCAACGTGACCGCCATCAATCTCGATAAGGTGGAGTTCGTCACGCACTAACTTACCGCATACCCCGCAGGCGTTGCTGGCAGGGTAGAAGAGGGCAGACTGATGTTCTTACTCATACTAATAAAATCGCTCATTATCGGCGGCCTGGTCGGCGTCGGTGTGGGCGCCGGGGCTGCACGCATGTTTCACGCGCCAACCACTCAGGGAATGGGCGCATTTCGTACACTGGGCGAGCTGAACTCCTGCGAAGGAGATCCGGCTTCGCACTTCTCCTTTGGTTTAGGCTTCTTCTTTAACGCCTGGGCTTCGTCAGTAGCGGCGGGTTCGTTTACCCAGGACGTTGACCACCGCATCATCCCGAACTGGGGCGCGGCGGCGCTGATGGTCAAAAACCGCAACGTCGGCGAAACCCTGCACAATCCGAAAAAGATGGCCATTGCCTGTGGCGTGATCGGCATGGTGGTCGTCACCTTCCTTAACCTTACGGCTTCGTCCGTGCCGGCAGCGCTGCAAGTCACCGCCGTGAAAGTGCTGGTACCTGCCGCTAACCTGCTGGTCAACACCATCATGCCGGTGATCTTCTGGCTGGCGGCAATCGACGCGGGCAAAAAATCGGGCTTCTGGGCGACGGTATTCGGCGGCGCAGCGCAGCTGATTATGGGCAACGCCGTACCGGGCCTGGTACTCGGCATCCTGATTGGTAAAGGGGTGGAAGAGAGCGGCTGGAACCGCGTCACCAAAGTGATGATGAGCGCCATTGTCGCCCTGTTTGTGCTGAGCGCCTTCTTCCGCGGCTTCGATCTGAAAATGATTGAGTCGTTCCACCTGAGCGCGCCGAACTGGCTGGAGCTCATCCACAACTCGCTGAGCGGCAAATAAGGATCTGCAATGGAAGAGAATAAAGGCTTCTGGTACGCCGACTGGTCATTCCCGATCTTCGTTGGCCTGCTCTCCTCCGGCGTTTTTGCCGGAACGCACATGTACTACCTCTACGGCATCGGCGCGTTTAACGAAGTGGCGTTTGTCTCGATGCTGCGCGCGGGGATGGACACCGGCGTTTATGGCGCGGTCGCCGCCTTCGGTGCCAGCTTCCTGTTTGCGCGCATTATCGAAGGGTCGCTGGTCGGCATTCTCGATATCGGCGGCGCGATCCAGACCGGCGTTGGCCTTGGTGTGCCCGCCTTGCTGCTAGGCGCGGGCTTTGTCTTCCCGGTCGCCAACTTTGTTGCCTCGCTGGCCACCGGGCTGGTGATTGGCCTGGCGATTGGTTACCTGATCATTCTGGCGCGTAAATTCACCATTAATCAGAGCGATTCCACCTACGGCGCAGACGTAATGATGGGCGCGGGTAACGCCTCCGGCCGTTTTCTTGGCCCGCTGATTATCTTAAGCGCCATGACCGCCTCGATTCCGATTGGCATTGGCTCGCTGGTGGGCGCGCTGCTTTTTTACCTCTGGCAAAAGCCGATTACCGGCGGCGCTATCCTCGGCGCAATGTTGCTGGGCGCGATCTTCCCGGTCGCACTCTGATCGATACGGGGGCTGCGGCACCCGTCACTTCTGGAGAGAGATATGTTTGATTTACTCCTGCGCCGGGCGCGTCTGGTGGACGATACGGTAACGGATATTGCCCTCAGCGACGGGAAAATCGCCGCACTTGGCGAGATTAGCGGCCCGGCGGTGAAAACCGTCGATCTGGCGGGCAAACACTATGTCAGCGCCGGCTGGATCGACTCCCACGTCCACTGCTACCCCAACTCGCCGATTTACCACGACCAGCCGGACAGCGTCGGGATTGAAACCGGCGTCACCACGGTTATTGATGCCGGCAGCACCGGCGCGGATGATATTGATGACTTCTACGCCATCACCCGCCAGGCAACGACCGACGTTTACGCCCTGCTCAATATCTCCCGCGTCGGGCTGATTGCGCAGAACGAGCTGGCGAACCTCGACAATATCGACGCCCGTGCCGTGCGCGACGCCGTGCAGCGCCACCCCGATTTTGTTGTTGGCCTGAAAGCACGCATGAGCAGCAGCGTGGTTGGCGACAACGGCATCACGCCGCTGGAACGCGCGAAGGCGATGCAGCAGGAGAATGGCGATCTGCCGCTGATGGTGCATATCGGCAATAACCCGCCAAACCTCGATGAGATTGCCGACCTGCTGAGCGCCGGGGACATCATCACCCACTGCTATAACGGCAAGCCGAACCGCATTCTGACGCCGGGCGGCGAACTGCGCGCTGCGGTGACCCACGCCATTACGCGCGGCGTGCGCCTCGATGTCGGCCACGGCAGCGCCAGCTTCAGCTTTGCGGTGGCGAAGCAGGCCATCGGCCTCGGCATTTTGCCGCACACCATCAGTTCCGATATCTACTGCCGCAACCGCATCGATGGCCCGGTGCGATCGCTGGCGAACGTGATGTCCAAATTTCTCGCCATCGGCCTCTCGCTGCCGCAGGTGATCGCCTGCGTGACCGACCACGCCGCCGACGGCCTGCGCCTGGCGAAGAAGGGGCGTCTGGCCGTGGGCTTTGATGCCGATCTGACAATTTTCGATCTTCGCCGCCAGCCGGTGCTGTTCACCGATGCAGAGAACAGCGCCTTGCAGGCTGACCAGTTACTTACGCCGCTGGCCGCCATTCGCGCGGGCCGGGGCTATCTGACCGAACAAGGGAGGGCAGAGCATGTCTTCGATTTATGAGAAGTACCAGTTAAAACAGGTGATTAACGCCTCCGGGCGCATGACGGCGCTCGGCGTCTCGACCCCGCGCCCGGAAGTGGTTGAGGCGGCGTTGCAGGGCATGAACCACTACTTTGAAATGAAAGACCTGGTGAATAAAACTGGCGACTACATTGCGAAGCTGCTGGATGTGGAAGGCGCGACCGTCGTCTCTTGCGCCTCGGCCGGGCTGGCGCAAGCCGTGGCCGCCGTGCTGGTGAAAGAGAGCGACTGGCTGCTGGAGAACCTGCACAGCACAAAGATCGAAAACAGTGAGATCGTGTTGCCGCGCGGGCACAACGTGAACTACGGCGCACCGGTTGGCACGATGGTGGCGCTTGGCGGCGGCAAAGTGGTTGAAGCCGGTTACGCCAACGAATGCTCCGCCGATCAGCTGGCGGCGGCGATCTCCCCACGTACTGCGGCGATCCTCTTTATCAAGTCCCATCACTGTGTGCAGAAGAGCATGCTCAGCGTCGAGCAGGCCGCCGTGGTAGCGCGTAAACATAACCTGCCGCTGATTGTCGATGCCGCCGCCGAAGAGGATTTGCAGTGCTACTACCGCGCCGGAGCCGATCTGGTGATCTACAGCGGTGCGAAAGCGATTGAAGGGCCAACCAGCGGGCTGGTGATTGGCAAAACGCAGTATGTCGAGTGGGTGAAGCGCCAGACGGCGGGTATTGGCCGCGCGATGAAGGTGGGCAAAGAGGGCATTCTTGGCCTCACCTGTGCCATCGAGCACTACCTCAGCGCGAAAAAGGAGAGCGGGGCGGAGATGGTCGCCAAAATGACCCCCTTTATTGAGCAGCTCAATAGCCTCAATGGCGTCAGCGCCCGCGTGGTATGGGACAGCGCCGGGCGCGACATTGCCCGCAGTGAAATCAAATTTGACGAAGCCGCCACCGGCATTGCCACCGGCGAACTGGTCGAGGCCCTCAAACAGGGGGATTACGCCATCTATTTTCGCGGCTACAAAGCCAATGAAGGGATTATCGAAGCCGATGTGCGCAGCGTCAGCGCCGAGCAACTGACCATCATCGCGCAACGCATCGCCGAGGAACTGAATAAGGAGCCACGCCCATGAAACTGACCCCCAATTTTTACCACGACCGCGTATGTCTGAACGTGCTGGCAGGCAGTATTGATAACGCCAGCGCCATCTATGAAGCGGCGGAAGGGCATGTGCTGGTCGGCGTGCTGTCAAAAAACTACCCGGATATCGACTCAGCGGTGGCCGATATGCGCCAGTATGCGCTGAGAATCGATAACGCGCTCTCCGTCGGCCTTGGTGCTGGCGATCCGAACCAGTCGGCGATGGTCAGCGCCATCTCCCGCGAAGTGCAGCCGCAGCATGTGAACCAGGTCTTTACCGGCGTGGGCACCAGCCGCGCGCTGCTCGGGCAGAACGAGACGGTGGTTAACGGTCTGGTCTCGCCCACCGGCACGCCGGGGCAGGTGAAAATCTCCACCGGGCCGCTTAGCAGCCAGGCCGCCGATGCGATTGTGCCGGTGGAAACGGCGATTGCCCTGCTGAAAGATATGGGCGGCAGCTCAATCAAATATTTCCCGATGGGCGGGCTGCAATGCCGCGAGGAGTACAAAGCCGTAGCCGAAGCCTGCGCGCGACACGACTTCTGGCTGGAACCGACCGGCGGCATCGATCTGGAGAATTTCAGCGAGATCGTCGAGATCGCGCTGGCGGCGGGCGTCAGCAAAATCATTCCGCACATTTATAGTTCAATTATTGATAAGGTGAGTGGCGAGACCCGCCCGGCGGATGTCCGCCAGTTACTTATGATGACCAAAGCGCTGGTGTAAGGCTATCGCCGGATGGCGGCTGCGCTTTGATTATCTGCATAGGCTTCAACGCTTTACGCCACTTTTAACCATGAGGTAACGACGTGCGATTTCCGAACCAACGTTTAGCGCGACTCTTCAGCCTGCTGCAGAACGAGACGCTGCCGCAGGATGAGCTGGCGCAGCGGCTGTCGGTCTCCACGCGTACCGTCCGCGCTGATATCACTGCGCTCAATGCGTTGCTGGAGAACCACGGCGCGCAGTTTATTTTGAGCCGCGGCAGCGGTTATCAGTTGAAGGTGCTCGATGCCGCGCTTTATCACGCCCTCCAGGCCACCCGCCCGCGCGCGCTGCGCATTCCGCGCACCGGGCCGGAGCGGGTGCACTATCTGGTGGTGCGCTTTCTCACCTCGGCCTTCTCCCTCAAGCTGGAGGATCTGGCTGACGAGTGGTTTGTCAGCCGCGCCACGCTGCAAAACGATATGACCGAGGTGCGCGAGTGGTTCTCCCGCTATCGCCTGACGCTGGAGACCCGGCCGCGCCACGGCATGAAGCTCTTCGGCAGCGAGATGGCGCTGCGCGCCTGCCTCACCGACCTGCTGTGGGAGCTGGCGCAGCACAACGCCCATAACCCGCTGATTACCGAAGATGCGCTTAACGCGGGCGTGCCCGAGGCGCTGGCGCCGTTTCTGCACGACTGCTTTAGCCGCTACCATATTCGCCTCACCGATGAGGGCGATCGCTTTATCCAGCTCTACTGCGCCGTCGCCGTGCGGCGTATTAGCGAAGGGTTTCCACTCTCGGAGTTCACCGCCGACGATGGCGATGAGCAGGTGCACCACGCCGCGCGGGATATTGCCAGTGCGTTGCAGCAGCTGGCTGGCAAACCGCTGGCGGAGGCGGAGGAGCACTGGCTGCGGGTGCATATTGCCGCCCGGCGGGTGCAGGATCCGGCGCCCAGCGCCATCAGTGCTGATGATGACGAAACGCTGGTGAACTACATCCTCGGCTATATCAATACCCACTATAACTACAACCTGCAGGGCGATGCGCAGCTGCATGCCGACCTGCTGACCCATATCAAAACCATGATCACCCGCGTTCGCTACCAGATCATGATCCCTAACCCCTTGCTGGATAACATAAAACAGCACTACCCGATGGCGTGGGATATGACGCTGGCAGCGGTGTCGAGCTGGGGGAAATATACGCCCTATACCATCAGCGAAAATGAGATCGGTTTTCTGGTGCTGCATATCGGCGTCGGGCTGGAGCGGCACTACAACGTTGGCTACCAGCGCCAGCCGCGCGTGCTGCTGGTGTGCGATGCCGGGAATGCGATGGTGCGGATGATTGAAGCGGTGCTGGCACGCAAATATCCGCAAATCGTCATTACCCGCACCGTGACGCTGCGCGATTACGAGCAGTGCGACAAGCTGGCGGAAGATTTTGTTATCTCTACCGCGCGCATCAGCGAAAAAGATAAACCAGTGGTGACCATCGCGCCGTTCCCCAGCGATTACCAGCTGGAGCAGATTGGCAAACTGGTGCTGGTGGATCGCACCCGCCCGTGGATGCTGAAGAAGTATTTCGACGCCGCCCACTTTCGCATTATCGATGAGGCGATGGATCAGCAAACCCTGTTCCGCACCCTCTGCGCCGAGCTACAGCAGGAGGGCTTTGTCGATGGCGAGTTCCTCGATTCGGTGGTGGAGCGCGAAGCAATTGTCAGCACCCTGCTCGGCGAAGGCATCGCGCTGCCGCACGCCCTTGGCCTGCTGGCAAAGAAAACCGTGGTTTACACCGTGCTGGCCCCGCAGGGCATCGCATGGGGCGAGGAGACGGCGCACGTCATCTTTTTACTGGCGATCAGCAAAAGCGAGTATGAAGAGGCGATGGCGATCTACGATATCTTCGTCACCTTTCTGCGCGAACGCGCCACCGCCAGGCTCTGCGCCTGCGCCGATTTCGACACCTTTCAACGCGTGGCGATGGCCTGCGTAAGCCGGTTTTGAGAGCGGTTATCCAAAAACAGATGTAATGCCAATGTAATGCTATATTGCATTACACATTCCCACCTGCCCGGAGGCATAATGGCAACGCTCAATGTTCGACTGGATGACAAGCTCAAAGAGGAGGCCTGGAAAGTGCTGGAGAAACTCGACATCACGCCCACCGAAGCGGTGCGCCTGCTGTTTCAATATGTTGCCGAGAATGGCCGCATGCCGGTTAAAACCGTAACGGTGAGCGAAGACGAAGCGGCACTGCTGGAGGTGGTCAGAGAGCGCCTGGCGAACCCGCAAAAAGGGATCAAGGTCAGGCTGGATGATGTATGAGCTGGCGTTTGATCCGCGCGCATTGAAAGAGTGGAAAAAACTGGGCGTGACGGTTCAGGCGCAGTTTAAAAAGAAGCTCGCAGAAGTGCTGGTTCAGCCGAGAGTAGAAAAAGCCCGGCTGCATGGCTTGCCGGATTGCTACAAGATAAAGCTTCGCGCCTCGGGCTATCGGTTGATTTACCAGGTTAGAGACAACGTGGTGACGGTGTTTGTCGTGGCGATTGGTAAACGCGAAAAAGAGGCGGCTTACCACAGCGCTAATCACCGCCTGTAGCCCCATCACCGCAAATGGTGCACTACCTGATTGCTGCTGCCGCGCCAGATCAGCATCGGGTCTTTCAGATCCTGCATAAACTTGCCGTCGATCAGCACATTGATCAGCTCAACAACCTCCTGCTGTGCGGCGTTCAGCTCATCGATTTTGTAGCCGGTCCACACCCAGATATCTTTGCCGGGGCACTCGGTGCGGATGCGCTTCACCAGCTTTAAAATATCGGGCACGTTTTGCGGATGCAGCGGATCGCCGCCGGAAAGCGAGATCCCCTGGCGCTTAATGCGCGTGTCGTTGAGATCGGCGATGATCCGATCCTCCATCTCCTGCGTGAACGGCAGGCCGGAGTTCAGCCGCCAGGTGCTTTTGTTGTAGCAGCCTGGGCACTCATGCACGCAGCCGGAGACGAACAGGGTGCAGCGGGTTCCGGGGCCGTTGACGATGTCGACAGGGTAGTATTGATGATATTTCATTTTCGCTTCCCACTTGCCGCCATAACTGTGTTGGCTGTTCTCACTCACCCAGGTCACTTACTTATGTAAGCTCCCCGGGATTCCTTCGTTTGCCGCCTTGTTATGACGCCAATTGCTTTGCGAAATCGCTTCCCACTTGCCGCCATAACTGTGTTGCGAAATTGCTTCAGAGTCGCTTTGCAAAAAACCGGTATGGCAACCGTAGGCCCGATAAGCGTCGCGCCATCGGGCACATCGCCGGGCTTAACCCATCTGCCCATTACCAAGGTGTTTCACGCGGCGTTTCACCTCTTCCTGCTTGCCAGCGTTGAACGGGCGCGCGTCCGGGCTGCCAAGATAACCGCACACGCGGCGGGTGACCGATACGCGGGAGGCGTCATGGTTGCCGCATTTCGGGCAGGTAAAGCCTTTGCTGGTGCAGGCAAACTCGCCGGTAAAACCACATTCATAACACTCATCAATCGGCGTATTGGTGCCGTAATAGGGCACATGCTGATAGCTGTAATCCCACACATCCTCCAGCGCGCGCAGGTTGTGCTGAATGTTCGGGTACTCGCCGTAACAGATAAACCCGCCGCTGGCTAACGGCGGATAGGGCGCTTCGAAGTCGATTTTGTCGTACGGGTTCACCTTCTTCTCCACGTCGAGGTGGAAGCTGTTGGTGTAATACCCTTTATCGGTCACGCCATCGACCACGCCAAAATCGGCGGTATCGATGCGGCAGAAGCGGTCGCAGAGGTTTTCGCTCGGCGTGCTGTAGAGGCTGAAGCCGTAGCCGGTCTCCTCTTTCCACTGATCCACCGCCTGGCGCAGGCGTTCAACAATCGCCACCCCTTTCGCGCGCAGGGTTTCGCTGTCGTAAATATGTTTATTGCCGGAAAGGGCATTGATGGTCTCATGAATGCCGATATAGCCCAGTGAGATCGACGCGCGGCCATTTTTGAAAATCGGCGCAATATCGTCATCCGCTTGCAGACGCACGCCACACGCGCCCTCCATATAGAGGATCGGTGCTACACGCGCTTTCACCCCTTCGAGGCGGGCGATGCGGGTCATCAGCGCTTTGCGCGCCAGCGCTAAGCGGCTATCCAGCAGCTTCCAGAAAGCGGCTTCATCCCCTTTCGCTTCCAGCGCGATACGCGGCAGGTTGAGGCTGATAACGCCAAGGTTGTTGCGCCCATCGTGGATCTGCTCACCGTTCTCTTCATACACGCCGAGGAAGCTGCGGCAGCCCATCGGGGTTTTAAACGAACCGGTCACTTTCACAACCTGGTCATAGTTGAGAATGTCCGGGTACATGCGCTTGCTCGCGCACTCCAGCGCCAGCTGTTTGATGTCGTAATTCGGGTCGCTGAACTTGTGGTTCAGCCCGTCGCGAATGGCAAACACCAGTTTCGGGAACACTGCGGTTTTGCGGTTTTTACCCAAGCCTGCGATGCGGTTACGCAGAATCGATTGCTGGATCAGCCGCGATTCCCAACTGGTGCCGAGGCCAAAGCCGAAGGTGACAAACGGCGTCTGGCCGTTGGCGGTATGCAGCGTGTTGACTTCATACTCCAGCGACTGAAACGCGTCGTAGCACTCCTTCTCGGTGCGCGAGCGGGCGTAGGCGTCGGCGTCGGCAATCTGCCACTCGTTTGCCACTTTACGATGCTTTTCAAAGCTTTCAGTAACAAAGGGTGCCAGCACTTCATCAATGCGGTTGATGGTAGTGCCGCCATAAATATGGCTGGCGACCTGGGCGATAATCTGCGCGGTCACCGCCGTGGCGGTGGAGATCGATTTCGGCGGCTCAATCTCCGCATTGCCCATCTTAAAGCCGTGAGTCAGCATCCCTTTCAGGTCGATCAACATGCAGTTGAACATCGGGAAGAAGGGCGAGTAGTCAAGATCGTGGTAGTGAATCTCGCCGCGCTCATGAGCCTGCACCACATCGCGCGGCAGCAGGTGCTGGCGGGCGTAGTGCTTAGCGACAATCCCCGCCAGCAGGTCGCGCTGGGTCGGGATCACTTTACTGTCTTTGTTGGCGTTCTCGTTAAGCAGCGCCGAGTTGGTCTGCTCCACCAGGCCGCGGATCTCCTGGTTCAGGCGGCCACGCTTTTCGCGGGCGATATCGCGATCGTGACGGTACTCAATATAGGCGCGCGCCAGCTGCTTATAAGGGCCAGACATCAGCTGATTTTCAACGGCGGTCTGGATTTCACTGATATCGACCTGCGCGCGATCCTGCATCTGGCTACTGATAACTGCTGCGACGGTGGCGCAATAGTCTGCGTCATCGACTCCCGCTGCGGTTGCGGCGCGCCAGATTGCCTCCTGGATCCGCGCCGAGCTGAAAGGCACTTTACAGCCATCTCGTTTCATCACATGCGGTGTCATGATCACTCCCTTCTGCAAAACAGGTTATCCACACGATAAAGACGTCCCATCGGTTGGTTATTCATTATTAAAACCAATAAGTTCGTCCCGTTCTGGCCCCGATTATCCACAGAATGACCTGCATTCCGGGCTGTAGGTTTGTTCGTATAATAGTCAAGAACTACAACATGTAGGGCCGGGTGGCATTCTAATTTCTATATATAGTGATTTGCATCAAAGATGTTTACGTCTTTTTTGACTCAGGACAAAGTAAAAATCTGACGCTACAGCGGGCGGGGCATTCAGGGGAGATATAAAATTTCACGCTTTTATGATGATTAAAAATGCATCAAAAAAGCGCGCAAAAGTTAAACCAGACGGGCAGGGATGACGTGCTGGCGGGGGGCGTCAACGTCGGTCACCTGAGCGATTAGCTGCGCCGCCGCCTGACGACCGGCTTCGGCGTAGCCCGGATCGACGGTGAGGATCTCCGGGTGGAGAAAATTGATAAGAGACGTGTTGCCGACGCTGGCAAGCTGAAGCGCGATGCGCCGCTCCTGCAGATATTTGCTGGCACCGAGGGCCAGGCTGTCGCTGGCGCAGAGCAGCGCAGTGGTCTCGGGCGTCAGCACCTGCGCCACATGATCGTAACCCGGCTGCATACCCAGACCGGGCAGCACCGCGCGCGGCGTCAAATCGTGCTGGCGGCAAAAGGTCTCATAAGCCTGGTGGCGACGCTTGCCGGTGGTGATATCGCTGTGCGGGACGCCAATAAAAGCGATCTGCCGGTGTCCCTCTGCGTAGAGCTTCGCCATCAGCAGTTCAATGGCGCCCTCATCGTCATAGCTGACGGAGGAAAAGCCGCTGACGTCGCGCGCCATCACTACCAGCGAGTCGCGCCAGGCGGCAAGCAGGCAGGGCGTAATGCCGGTAAAACCGAACAGCACCACACCGTCGATATTACGCTGGCTCAACATCTGCAAATGTTCCGCCACCAGCTCCGGTTGAAAGCGGCTCTCCATCATGATCGGGTCGTAGCCCTGCTCATAAAAGGCCGGGAGCATGGTTTGTACTGCCAGGTTTTCGGCGCGGGAGTCGAGCCGCGTCACGATAATCGCCACCACTTTGTCACTCTGCCCGCGCATGGCGCGTGCGGAGCGGGAAGGGGAGAAGCCATGCTGATTGACCACCGCCGCCACCCGTTCGCGCGTCTGCTGGCTGACGCCATTTTCATTGTTCAGCACGCGCGAGACGGTCGATTTTCCCACTCCGCTTAAACGCGCGATGTCATTAATGGTCAGCCGGTTTGGCATGCAGCACTCCTGATACTGGCGATGGGGGTTGGCAGAGTCAGAAAGTGTTGCACTTCAGAGCAAATAACAACAATGAGTAAAGTCTGGTTTATCCCTGCGCGGCGCGAGTGGCGGTCGTATACGTTCGGTTTACATTTCGGGGTATATGATACCGCTGCGTAATCATTCCCTTTTAACCCTTACCGGAGGCGCTATGGATCCCGATCCCACCCCTCATCCCCGATGGAGAAGACCCTTCCGGTAAGCCCGCATTTGCTGCCTTACCGGATGCGTAAGGCAGCGACGTCATCTCGTCCCTGCCCGAGTTATTAACACCTTCTGGTGCGGCATTGTCGCGCCCGTAGTTAACGCACCCGCGTGAGGCGGGGGCAAGGACATCGCTATGCTGAAAACATTTACCCGGCAGCTTTTTGCTCGCTTGAACCGCCACTTACCGCGCCGCCTGGTCACGCGCGATCCGCTTCCCGGCGTGCGTAGCGCCACCCAAGGCGAGATCCCGCCCTCAATGAGTGAACGCTGCCTGCAAACAGCGCTGATGGAGCAGCCGCAGCTGTGGGAAACCTTTAACAGCCACCCGGAGGGGTTAAACGCGCAGGAGGTGCGGCTGGCGCGGGAGATCCACGGCGAGAACCTGATTCCGGCGCAGAAACCGTCGCCGTGGTGGGTGCATCTCTGGCTCTGCTACCGCAACCCGTTCAACCTGCTGCTCACCGTGCTCGGCATCATCTCTTATGCTTCGGAAGATCTCTTTGGCGCAGGGGTGATCGCGCTGATGGTGGCGATCTCCACCTTGCTGAACTGGTTGCAGGAAGCGCGCTCGACCAAAGCGGCAGATGCGTTAAAAGCGATGGTCACCAACACCGCGACGGTGCGGCGCGTGATGAGTGATAGTGGCGAGAGCGACTGGTGCGAGCTGCCGATCGATCAGCTGGTGCCGGGCGATATCGTCAAGCTCTCCGCCGGGGATATGATCCCGGCGGATCTGCGCATCGTGCAGGCGCGGGATCTCTTTGTCGCCCAGGCGTCGCTGACCGGCGAATCGCTGCCGGTTGAGAAGAGCGCCATCACCCGTCAGGTAGCGCAGAGTAACCCGCTGGAGTGCGACACCCTCTGCTTTATGGGCACCAATGTGGTGAGCGGCACCGCGCAGGCGTTGGTGATTGCCACCGGCGGCCAGACCTGGTTTGGGCAACTCGCCAGCCGGGTCGGCGAGCAGGAGAGCGAACCCAACGCCTTCCAGAAGGGGATCGGTCGCGTCAGCCTGCTGCTGATCCGCTTTATGCTGGTGATGACGCCCATCGTCTTGCTGATTAACGGTTTTACCAAAGGCGACTGGTGGGAAGCGGCGCTGTTTGCCCTCTCTGTCGCCGTTGGGCTGACGCCGGAGATGCTGCCGATGATTGTCACCTCGACGCTGGCGCGCGGCGCGGTGAAGCTCTCAAAACAGAAAGTGATTGTGAAACACCTCGACGCCATTCAGAACTTTGGCGCGATGGATATTCTCTGCACCGATAAAACCGGCACGCTGACGCAGGACAAAATCGTGCTGGAGAACCACACCGATATCAGCGGCAGAGTGAGCGAGCGCGTGCTGCACTGCGCGTGGCTCAACAGCCACTACCAGACCGGGCTGAAAAACCTGCTCGATACTGCGGTGCTGGAGAGCGTCGAGGCGGAGATGGCGCAGACGCTTGCCACACAGTGGCGCAAAGTGGATGAGATCCCCTTTGACTTCGAGCGCCGCCGCATGTCGGTGGTGGTAGCGCAGGATGCGGATGCCCATCAGCTGATTTGCAAAGGCGCGCTCAGCGAGATGCTCAGCGTCTGCGGCCATGTGCGCTACAACGGTGAGATTGTGCCGCTGGATAACAGCATGCTACGGCGCATTGAGCGCGTCACCAGCACCCTTAACCGCCAGGGATTGCGCGTCGTGGCGGTGGCGACCAAGTATCTGCCCGCGCGTAGCGGTGACTATCAGCGGATTGATGAGTCGGATCTGATCCTCGAAGGCTATATCGCATTTCTCGATCCGCCGAAAGAGAGCACCGCCCCGGCGTTAAAGGCGCTGAAAGCCAGTGGCATCACCGTCAAAATCCTTACCGGCGACAGCGAACTGGTCGCCGGCAAAGTGTGTCACGAAGTGGGCTTAGCGGTGGGGGATGTGCTGATTGGCAGTGAAATCGAACGCATGAGCGACAACGAGCTGGCGCACGTGGCGCAGCATGTGACGCTGTTTGCCCGCCTGACGCCGATGCACAAAGAGCGCATTGTGCGCCTGCTGAAGCGCGAAGGGCACGTAGTGGGCTTTATGGGCGACGGCATTAATGATGCGCCTGCGCTGCGGGCGGCGGATATTGGTATCTCGGTGGATGGCGCGGTCGATATCGCCCGTGAAGCGGCGGATATCATCCTGCTGGAGAAGAGCCTGATGGTGCTGGAGCAGGGGGTAATCGAAGGGCGTCGCACCTTTGCCAATATGCTCAAGTACATCAAAATTACCGCCAGCTCGAACTTCGGGAACGTCTTTAGCGTGCTGGTGGCCAGTGCATTTCTGCCCTTTTTGCCGATGCTGCCGCTGCACTTGCTGATTCAGAACCTGATTTATGATGTGTCGCAGGTGGCGATCCCGTTCGATAACGTCGACGAGGAGCAGATCGCGAAGCCGCAGCGCTGGAACCCGGCCGATCTCGGGCGTTTTATGGTCTTTTTCGGGCCGATCAGCTCCATTTTTGACATTATTACCTTCGCCGTAATGTGGTGGGTGTTTAAGGCCAATACGGTGGAGGCGCAAACCCTGTTCCAGTCCGGCTGGTTTGTGGTGGGCGTGCTGTCGCAAACGCTGATTGTGCATATGATCCGCACCCGCCGCGTGCCGTTTATTCAGAGCCGCCCCGCCTGGCCGCTGGTGGCGATGACGCTGATGGGCATTTGCGTTGGCATTGCGCTGCCCTTCTCACCGCTGGCGGGTTACCTGCAATTGCAGGCGTTGCCGCTCGGGTATTTCCCGTGGCTGGTGGCGATTCTCGCGGGGTATATGATCCTGACCCAGTGCGTGAAGGGGATCTTTTACCGCCGCTATGGCTGGCAGTAGCGCGGATAAGTGCCGGATGGCGCTACGCTTATCCGGCCTACGCCGTTTCAGTGACATGGGTTTTTCCAAGCCTGAAAGGCGCAGTTTCGTAGGCCTGATAAGGCGAAGCCGCCATCAGGCATTGCGTCGGAGGGTGATGTGCGGGCTGTTTGCCGGATGGCGCTTTGCTTATCCGGCCTACGGGAATGCGGTTTGTGGTCTGGTTTTGTAGGCCTGATAAGGCGAAGCCGCCATCAGGCAGGAGCGCTGATGGCGGCTGAAGGCATTAACGACGAACGGCGATGGCTTCGATTTCGATTTTCACATCTTTCGGCAGACGGGCCACTTCGACACAGGAGCGCGCCGGGAAGGAGGCGTTATGCTCGGTGAAAAAGGCTTCGTAGGTGGCGTTAACGGTGGCGAAATCGTTGAGATCTTTGACGAAAACGGTGGTTTTCACAATGTCGCCCACGGTCAAACCTGCCGCTTCAACGATCGCTTTCACGTTCTCCAGCGACTGGCGCGCCTGGGCATCGATCGCATCCGGCACGCTGCCGGTTTTCGGATCGACCGGGATCTGACCGGAAGTCAGGATCATATTGCCAAGATCGACGGCCTGCACATAAGGACCAATCGCGGCTGGCGCGTTTTCCGTAGCGATAACTTTAGTCATAAATCACTCCTGTAATCTGCGGTAAAAGGGATGCCGATCCATTATAGGGAGGGCACCCGGCTTTACCAGCCGCAATTAGTTAGCCAGCACCACGTGGTGCGAGAACTCTTTTTCACAATATTTGCACTTCAGCGCGATGTCGTTTTCGCGCTTTTTCACCGCAAAACTCGACGATACCGGCTCGGCGTGGCTGATACAGTTGCTGTTCGGGCAGGTCAGCACGCCGCTGATGCGCTCAGGCAGGCTCGGGCGCGATTTGCCCACCACTTCATACTCATCAATGCGGTTCACCGTCGCCTGCGGCGCATAGAGCGCCAGCTGGTTCACCTGCTCGTCGGTCAGAAAGGTATTCTCGATTTTAATCAGATCTTTACGGCCCATTTCACCGGAAGGCAGGTTCAGGCCGATGGTGATGCGCTGATCCGTTTCCGTCAGCTTGAACAGCGTCAGCAGCTTAAAGCCGATACGCGCCGGAATATGGTCAATCACGGTGCCACGTTTGATGGCTTCGACCTGAAGTTTGTTGTCATGCGTCATTGTCGTTTCCCTCTTACAGAGCCAAATCGCGATTCAGAACCAGCGCCAGCAGCGCCTGGCGGGCGTAAATACCGTTCCCGGCCTGCTGGAAGTACCAGGCGTGCGGGGTTTTATCGACATCGGTGGTGATCTCATCGACGCGCGGCAGCGGGTGCAGCACTTTCATATTGCTGCGCGCGCCCTCAAGGTCGGCGGCGCGCAGCACAAACTGCGCTTTGACGTTGGCATACTCTGACGGATCGAGGCGCTCTTTCTGCACGCGCGTCATATAGAGAATATCGACCTCGGCCATCACCTCGTCGATGCTGGCATGCAGGCTCCAGGCGATCCCTTTTTCATCCAGCATATCGAGGATGTACTGCGGCATTGCCAGCGCGTCCGGGGCGATAAAGTAGAAGCGGTTGCCGTTGAATTTCGCCAGCGCCTGCGCCAGCGAGTGCACGGTACGGCCATATTTCAGGTCGCCCACCATCGCGATATTAAGGTTCTCCAGACGGCCCTGGGTCTCCTGAATGGTGAAGAGATCCAGCAGCGTCTGCGTCGGATGCTGATTCGCACCGTCACCGGCGTTGAGGATTGGAATGCCGCCGGAGAACTCCGTCGCCAGGCGCGCCGCGCCCTCCTGCGGATGGCGCATCACAATCGCATCGACATAGGTGCTAATCACCGAAATGGTGTCCGCCAGCGTTTCGCCCTTCTTGCCGAGCGAGGTGTTGCTGCTGTCGGAGAAGCCGACCACGCTTGCGCCTAAGCGGTGCATGGCGGTTTCAAAAGATAGACGCGTGCGGGTGGAGGCTTCAAAGAAGCAGCTGGCGATCACTTTATGCTTCAGCAGCTCCGGCTGCGGGTTGGCTTTCAGGCTCGCCGCCGTGTGGAGGACCAGTTCAAGTTCTTCGCGGCTGAGATCGTTTATGGAAATGATATGTTTCTGATATAGCGGATTAGCCATGGTTATCTCCTGACGACGGCGCAAAAAAAAGCCCCTCAAAAGAGGGGCTGGATATGGGGTAAGCCACGGGAGCGAAAAACGGCAGGCCGGCGCCTGTATTCAGACGCGGTAAGAGAGACTCTCGAACACACTGGACCATGCTTCCTCCCGGCAAATTGTCCCGGATTATACGCAGCTGTTTTCACGGATCAAGCGTTTGATGCACACTTTACGCAGTGCAAACGGTTCTCTATGAATAGTAATGCGTTTTAAACGCCGCTTACGCGCCAGCGTTGAAACATGCGTTAACGCAAAACTCAGGCAGATAGGGGTAGCAGGCGCGGGGGAATCCTCGTATAAATGGTGGAAATGAAACGCTGTTTTAATTGAGGGTTTAGCAATGATCGTTGGCAATATTCACAACCTACAACCCTGGCTGCCGGAAGAGCTGCGCCAGGCGATCGAGCATATCAAGCAGCATGTGACCGCAGCGACGCCGGTTGGCAAACACGATGTCGATGGCAACCGCCTCTTTTACCTCGTATCGGAAGATATGACGCAGCCCTTTGCCGAGCGCCGCGCCGAGTATCACGCGCGCTATCTGGATATCCAGATCGTTTTAAAAGGCGAAGAGGGGATGACCTTCAGCACGCAGCCTGCGGGCGCGCCGGATACCGACTGGCTGGCGGATAAAGATATCGCCTTTTTGCCGCAGGGCGAGCAGGAGAAAACCGTGGTGCTGAGCGCAGGAGATTTTGTCGTCTTCTATCCTGGCGAAGTGCATAAACCGCTCTGCGCGGTCAACGCACCGGCGCAGGTGCGCAAAGTGGTGGTTAAGCTGCTGGTGGCCTGATTGCTCCCCCTCTCTGCGAGGAGAGGGGAAACGCCTTACTCGCTGAGCGTGGCGACCATCACCGCTTTGATGGTGTGCATGCGGTTTTCCGCCTGATCAAACACCACGCTTGCCCGTGATTCAAACACTTCATCCGTCACTTCCATCCCGCCGTGCAGGCCGAACTCCTGCGCCATCTGCTTGCCAAGCGCGGTCTGATCGTCATGAAATGCCGGCAGACAGTGGAGAAACTTCACCTGCGGGTTGCCGGTCAGCGACAGCATTTTGCTGTTGACCTGGTAAGGACGCAGCAGGGCGATGCGCTCTGCCCACTTCTCTTTCGCTTCACCCATCGATACCCAGACATCGGTGTAGATAAAGTCCGCATCTTTCACGCCGACGGCGACATCTTCGGTCAGCAGAATATTGCCGCCGTTTTTCACCGCCTGCGCCTGGCACTCCGCCACCAGGCTCGCCTCCGGCCAGCAGGCTTTCGGTGCTACAAGGCGTAAATCGAGGCCCACTAGCGCGGCGGCTTCCAGCATCGAGTTGCCCATGTTGTTACGCGCATCGCCTGCATAAACCAGCGTCATCTGGTTAAAGGCTTTGCCCGGCAGGTGCTCGCGCATGGTGAGCAGATCCGCCAGCAGCTGCGTGGGGTGAAACTCATCGGTTAAGCCGTTCCACACCGGCACGCCCGCGAAGCGCGCCAGGGTTTCAACAATCTCCTGGCCATAGCCGCGATACTGAATGCCGTCATACATCCGGCCCAGTACCCGCGCGGTATCTTTAATTGACTCTTTATGCCCGATTTGACTACCGCTTGGGCCGAGGTAGGTGACGCGAGCGCCCTGATCGTAAGCGGCAACTTCGAAAGAGCATCGTGTGCGGGTAGAGTCTTTTTCGAAGATGAGCGCGATGTTTTTGCCGGTAAGCTTCTGGACTTCCTGGCCTTTTTTCTTATCTGATTTGAGTTGCGCGGCAAGTTGCAGCAGAGCGTGGATTTCAGCAGGGGTAAAATCGAGCAGTTTCAGAAAATGTTTCTGGTAAAAAGGTGACATTTTTTCCTCGCATGGCGAACGCCACTTATTGAATTAAAATTCAATCTATATGGATGAATATTCATTTGCAACCCTGATGGATAAATCTTTTCGGCGAAGAGTGGAGGCAACGGCGGCGGTGTGTGACAATAAGAGTATCTGCCACTTTGATGAGGAACGACCCATGGCAAACCCGGAACACCTGGAAGAGCAGCGCGAAGAGACGCGTTTGATTATTGAAGAGTTGCTGGAAGATGGCAGCGATCCTGATGCGCTCTACACCATTGAGCATCACCTGTCGGCAGATGATTTCGAAACGCTGGAAAAAGCGGCCGTTGAAGCCTTCAAACTCGGCTACGAAGTGACCGAGCCGGAAGAGCTGGAGCTGGAAGAGGGCGAAGTGGTCATCTGCTGCGACGTGCTGAGCGAAAGCGCGCTGAATGCCGATCTGATCGACGCGCAGGTTGAGCAGCTGATCAATCTGGCAGAGAAATTCGACGTTGAGTACGACGGTTGGGGCACGTACTACGAAGACCCGAACGGCGAAGAGGGCGACGACGAAGACGACGAAGATTACGTTGACGAAGAAGATGACGGTGTCCGTCACTAAGTGAACGTTGCGGCAGCGCCATGCTGCCGCAAAGCAAGGAAATGCCATGGATTACCCGCAACTACTCGCCCCGGTTCGCGCTTTTCTGCACTGCCCCACTCCCACCGCCTGGATAGAAAAAGCCCGTCAGCCCGAGATGCTGCCGCTGCTGCTCACCGATCATCTGGTCTGCGAACTGAAGGCTGCCCAAACCGCCATGCTGCTGGTGCGCCGCTATGTTGCCGATAAAACCGGCTCAGAAGCGCTGCTGGCCTGGCTGAAGCCCTATGAAGCATTTACCTTCCGCGAAGGCCCTGAGCCGGACTTTGTCGCCCTGCATAAGCAGATCGGCAAAAGCGTGATGCCACAGACCGATGATGCCTGGGGCCAGGCGCTGATCGACAGCATGGTGCTGCTGATCAAAGAGGAGCTGCACCACTTCTGGCAGGTGCGCGAAGCGATGCTCGCCCGCAATATTCCCTATGTCAAAATTACCGCCAGCCGTTATGCCAAAGGGATGCTGAAAGAAGTTCGCACTCATGAACCGCTGACTCTGGTCGATAAATTAATTTGCGGTGCCTATATCGAAGCGCGCTCCTGCGAACGCTTCGCCGCGCTTGCGCCGTGTCTTGACGCGGATTTGCAAAAATTTTACCTGTCGCTCCTGCGTTCCGAAGCGCGCCACTACCAGGATTACCTCGCGCTGGCGCAGCAGATTTCGGCCACCGATATTGCGCCGCGTGTGCGCCATTTCGGCGAAGTGGAAGCGGCGCTGATTAGCTCACCGGATACGGAGTTCCGTTTTCACAGCGGCGTACCGGCCTGATTTGAGATCAAAGGAAAATAATGAACTGGACACATATCCTGATGGCGGGCTACGCCGGGATGGCGATCGCCGTGGTCGCCAGCCTGCTGCGTAAAAAAGGGTGGCTGAGCAAAGGAAGCGCGATCGTGCTGGTGGTGGTGTTTATCGCCCTGTGGAACGTGATCGACATTAAATATTTGCAGGGAGAGAATTTAGCCCAGACCGCGGATGAGAAGTTTGACGCGACGGTGCAGCAGGTCCCGGCGTGGAAATTTATCGCCGAACACGATCCCGCCCTGATGGCGAAACTGCGCGCCCAGGTGATGGTGATGATGAAAGAGGGAGCGAATGAGCAGAAGGTGATCGACGCCATTCAGCCGCAGATCCTCGCGGTGCAGATGCAGCGTTTGCAGTTTGCGCCGGACGATCTGGTGGTCGCCGAAATGCGCGTGATGATGGAGCAGGCCGCCGAAATTCAGGCCAAGAGCGATGATGCCTGCTTCCGCTTTCAATACCCGGCGGTAAAAGGGGGCATCAACCCGGTGCGCTTTATCTCCCCGGAGATGTTAAAACGCCGCCTCGATACCGAAGCCGCCATGCTCAACGCCTCTTACGGGCCCAATAAACACACCGTGACAGCCGAAGAGCGGGCCAATGCGCAGCGGGATGTCGCCATGGTGGTGCAGCCGATGGCGCAGAAGTATGGTCAGGATCTGCAACTGCTGGATGCGCCGCAAAATGCCATCGGCAAAGAGAAGCTGGTCTGCGATATGCTGCAACAGCTTTGGGGTGATGTACTGGCGCTACCGCCGCAGAAAGCCGCCGCGATTGTACGGCTGGTGCTGGCGTCGGAAGAGCAGTGATGGCGCGGGCCGATGCGCCCGCACTTGATTAGAGCGTTTTTAACATCCGCACTTCGCAATCGACGTGCCCGGTGCAGCCCAGCGGGCCGTCGATATGCGCAAACCCCAGGTGCTCATACAGACCGATGGCGTCGGTTAAAAAGGCGGTGGTCTCTAAATAGCAGCGCGTGAAGCCGCTTTTTTTCGCGTGATCGAGCGCCATCAGCGCCAGCTTTTTCGCCAGCCCCTTGCCGCGCGCGCAGGGCAGAAAATACATCTTTTGCAGTTCGCAGATATCCGGCTCGCTGCACTTCAATGGCGCCACGCCGCCGCCGCCCACCACCTCGCCGTTCAATTCAACGACCCAGTAAGCGCAGCCTTCGCGGCTATATAACTGATAAAGCTCGTCCAGTTCAGGATCGGCAACGGTGTAGCCTTTATCAGCCGTCAGGCCATATTCGGCTGACACCTGACGGATCACCGAGGCGATAGCCGCATTATCTGTCGCGGCAATGCGGCGCATTTTGACCTCTACCGGCGCGGTTACATTCATTTTCGCACTCTGTCTGTTGCTTTTTCGGGGATCCTGGTTAATACCACTACAGGGCCCATCTGGCAAGACCAGGAATATTGGGCGCTATTTTTTTGACCGTAAGGTATTTACACTGCACAGTGGAGATAATTCTTAAGCAATATTGCTGTGGTTAACTCCGTTAGCACCTCTTTTTTACAATAAGGATTGTTATGACTTCCGACATTCATGCTTCTGTGGCGGCTCCCGTGCGCCATTTCCGCTTTCAGGGTAGCGGGAAAGGCTATTTCGTTGTTTGGCTGGTTAATATTCTGCTGACCTTAATAACGCTGGGGATTTATTTACCGTGGGCGTTAATTCGCGCGCGTCGTTATTTCTACGAAAACACCGATCTGGAGGGGGCTCGTTTCTCTTACCACGCGACCGGCAGCTCCATTTTTGTTGGCTGGCTCTGCCTGCTGGCGCTGTATGTGATTTTTTTAATTAACGTGGTACATGGGAACGTTATTCTGCAACTCTGCATGATGGGTTTATTTATTCTCTTCTTCCCATGGTTAATTACGCAGGGTCTGCGTTATCAGATGCTGATGACCGAGATTAACGGCGTGCGCTTTAACTTTTACGCCAGCCCGCTGCGCGCGTGGTGGGTGATGATGGGCTGCCCGCTGCTGATTATGGTTGGCGTGGGGATTATTTTCTCTATCTTCGCGACCATGGCGGCAAGCAGCGGCTCAATTAGCGCCATTGTTACGGTGAGCATCGTGGGATCGCTGGCCGTATTGCTGGGTATTGGCGTGATGCAGGGCGTATTTGCCGCGCAGTGGTATGGCATGCTGGCGAATAATTTGCAGTACGGCAAATTAAAATTCTCCGGCAGTTTCTCAATGAAAAAATGCATCGGTATTGTGCTGCTGTCGATGCTGCTGTTTATTCCGTTTATCGCGCTGGTGATGGTATTGATTGTGCCGGCGATGATTGAACTGATGCAGTCTGCCTATTTACTGCAGGGCGATCCGGAGCAGATGGCGATGATGATGGGGCCGATGTACGGCAAAATCATGCTGACCTACCTGATCTATATTCTCGGCGCGATTATCTGCTTTACCTTTGCTTTCGTGAAGCTGCGCGCTTACCTCTACAGCCAGCTGGCGCTGGAAGGGGATATTCGCTTCTCTTCCACGGTGACCGTTGGGCGCATGCTGTGGATCGCCATCAGTAATATGGCGGTGTGCCTGGTGACGCTGTTCCTGGCGTGGCCGTGGGCGAAAGTGCGTATGACCCGCTACCTGCTGGAAAATACCCATGTGCATGGCAACCTGGAAGCGCTGACGCTGGAAGATCACGGCGTTCAGCCGGCGAAAGATCCGGCTAACCTGCTGGCGCGTGGTTTGTCGTTCTATCCGGCGGCGATTTAAGTTCGGTAGAAAGTGCCGGATGGCGGCTACGCCTTATCCGGCCTACAAAAGCAGCGGGAGTTATCCCGCAGCCAATAAAAAAGCCGGGCGCGATGCCCGGCTTTTTTTCGTGCTGAACATTACAGCGCGGCGATAACCGCCTGCTGCTCAATCAGCTTCGCTTTGGTCTGCGCATAGCCGTCGAGCTTCTCACGCTCTTTGGCAATCACTGCTTCCGGCGCGCGGGCAACAAAGCCTTCGTTACCCAGCTTGCTCTCGATGCGGCCAATCTCCTGCTCAACCTTCGCCACCTCTTTCGCCAGACGCGCCAGCTCGGCCTCTTTGTCGATAAGACCGGCCATCGGGATCAGCAGCTCAGCGCCATCAACGATCTTGGTGACGGAAACCGGCCCTTTCTCGTCGGCAGAGAGCAGTGTGATGCTCTCCAGACGCGCCAGAGTCTTCAGGAAGCTCAGGTTGTCGTTTACGCGACGCTGCGCTTCAGGGCTGGCGCTGCGCAGCAGCAGCTCAAGCGGTTTACCCGGCGCGATGTTCATCTCGGCGCGGATATTACGCACCGCAACGATCGCCTGCTTCAGCCACTCGGTATCGGCCACGGCCTGCTCATCCACCTGGGCGGCGTCAAAGCTCGGGAACGGTTGCAGCATGATGGTATCGGCATCAATACCTTTCAGCACTTTCACGCGCTGCCAGATGGTTTCAGTGATAAACGGAATGATCGGGTGCGCCAGGCGCAGCAGACCTTCCAGCACCGTTACCAGCGTGTTGCGCGTGCCGCGCAGCTCGGCTTCGGAACCGCCGTTCATCACCGGCTTGGTCAGCTCCAGATACCAGTCGCAGAACTGGTTCCAGGTGAACTCATAGAGAATGCCGGCTGCAATATCGAAGCGGTAGCTGTCCAGCGCATCGCGGTAGGCTTTGATGGTCTGGTTGAACTCGGCGAGGATCCAGCGATCCGCCAGCGACAGCACCATTTCGCCGCCGTTGAAGCCGCAATCCTGCTCTTCGGTGTTCATCAGCACAAAGCGGCTGGCGTTCCACAGCTTGTTACAGAAGTTACGGTAACCTTCGAGGCGCTTCATATCCCAGTTGATATCACGGCCGGTAGAGGCCAGTGCTGCGAGGGTGAAACGCAGGGCGTCGGTGCCATGCGGCTCGATGCCGTCCGGGAACTGCTTCTCGGTGCGCTTGCGGATTTTTTCCGCCAGCTGCGGCTGCATCATGTTACCGGTGCGTTTTTCCAGCAGATCCGGCAGCGAAATACCGTCAACCATATCCAGCGGATCGATAACGTTGCCTTTCGATTTCGACATCTTCTGCCCTTCGTCATCGCGGATAAGACCCGTCATATAGACGGTCTTGAACGGCACCTGCGGTTTGCCGTTCTCATCTTTGATGAAGTGCATGGTCATCATGATCATGCGCGCGATCCAGAAGAAGATGATGTCGAAGCCGCTCACCATCACGCTGGTCGGGTGGAACTGACGCAGCGCGTCGGTGTTTTCCGGCCAGCCGAGGGTAGAGAAGGTCCACAGCGCGGAAGAGAACCACGTGTCGAGCACGTCGTCGTCCTGGCGCAGCGCGACATCCGCAGAGAGGCTGTTCTCCTGGCGCACTTCCTCTTCGCTGCGGCCAACGTAGACGTTGCCGTCGTTGTCGTACCACGCCGGAATGCGGTGGCCCCACCACAGCTGGCGGGAGATACACCAGTCCTGAATGTCGCGCATCCAGGAGAAGTACATGTTTTCATACTGCTTCGGCACGAACTGGATATCGCCGTTCTCGACCGCTTCAACGGCCGGTTTCGCCAGCACATCGGCGCGCACGTACCACTGATCGGTGAGCATCGGTTCGATTACCACGCCGCCGCGATCGCCATACGGAACGGTCAGGTCGTGCGGTTTGATCTCTTCCAGCAGGCCAAGGGCGTCAACGGCAGCAACGATCGCTTTACGCGCGGCAAAGCGCTCCAGCTTCTGGAACTCAGCCGGGATATCGCTGGCGTAGACGTCGGATTCATTGCCTTTGGTGTCATACACTTCTGCGCTTTCACGAATATCACCGTCGAAGGTCAGAATGTTGATCATTGGCAGGGCGTGACGACGGCCCACTTCGTAGTCGTTAAAGTCGTGCGCTGGGGTGATCTTCACGCAGCCGGTGCCTTTTTCCATATCGGCGTGTTCGTCGCCAACAATCGGAATGCGGCGGTTAACCAGCGGCAGCAGCACGAATTTGCCAATCAGATCTTTGTAGCGCGGATCTTCCGGGTTTACCGCTACGCCGGTATCGCCGAGCAGGGTTTCCGGACGGGTAGTAGCAACCACCAGGTAATCTTTACCGTCGGCGGTTTTTGCGCCGTCAGCCAGCGGGTAGCGGATGTGCCACATCGAGCCTTTAGACTCGCGGTTTTCCACTTCCAGATCGGAGATGGCGGTGCGCAGTTTCGGGTCCCAGTTCACCAGGCGTTTGCCACGGTAAATCAGATCCTCTTTGTAGAGACGGACGAACACCTCTTTCACGGCATTGGAGAGGCCTTCATCCATGGTGAAGCGCTCGCGCTCCCAGTCCACGGAGTTGCCGAGACGGCGCATCTGGCGGGTAATGGTACCGCCGGATTCCGCTTTCCACTGCCAGATTTTGTCGATAAAGGCGTCGCGGCCGTAATCGTGGCGGGTTTTACCCTCTTCAGCGGCAATCTTACGCTCCACCACCATCTGGGTGGCGATACCCGCGTGGTCAGTACCGGCCTGCCAGAGGGTGTTTTTCCCCTGCATGCGCTGGTAGCGGATCATGGTGTCCATGATGGTCTGCTGGAAGGCGTGGCCCATATGCAAACTGCCGGTGACGTTCGGCGGCGGGATCATGATGCAGAAGCTTTCCTGGCTTTCATCACCGTTCGGTTTGAAATAGCCCTGCTTTTCCCACTGCTCGTACAGCGGCTGTTCGATATCTTTGGGGTTGTATGTCTTTTCCATTATTTCCAGGTTGCCGTGTTCAGGTTAAAACCGGCCACGCGGTAGGCTTTATAGCGTTCGCGAGCCAGTTGTTTCAGAGAGTCTTCGTGAGGGACGAAGTCTATCACTTCTGTGAAAGCGGTGGCAAAATCTGCAAATTCCGCGCGCAGGCTGATCAAGATGTCGCGCGGGCTGCTGTTACGTTTCGCCGGCCAGGCAATCTCGACCGGCGCACCGCCGCGCGGGCCTTCACCGGCCAGGTTGTGCGGCACAAAACTCTCCGCCGGTCGCGCCCACAGCGCTTCATCAAGACGAATGGCCTGCTGCTCATCGACGCAGGCGATCAGCACGCGTTTGCCATGACGCCAACGTTCTGCGGCAATCTCACACACCAGCTGCTCGACGGCGCTTAAGCCATCCGCAGTGTTGTCATTGTCGAGAAGATAGAACGTCGCATTTTTCATATATGGGGCTTTTGGTTGAGGTTTTAAATGCAAAGCCCGGTGGCGCTACGCTTACCGGGCCTACGCTGTTTTGTAGGCCGGATAAGGCGCAGCCGCCATCCGGCGCACAAAGTCACATGTTACTCTTCGCCGTTAAATCCGGCGCGATTGAGCAGGAACTGCGACAGCATGGCGACCGGACGCCCGGTGGCGCCTTTCGCTTTACCGGAACGCCACGCGGTACCGGCGATATCCAGGTGCGCCCAATTGTACTTGCGGGTAAAGCGCGCGAGGAAGCAGCCTGCGGTGATGGCACCACCAGGACGGCCGCCGATATTCGCCATATCCGCAAAATTGGACTCTAACTGCTCCTGATACTCATCGCTCATCGGCAGACGCCATGCGCGATCGCCCGCCTGCTCAGACGCGCCAATCAGCTCATGGGCCAGCGGATTGTGGTTCGACAGCAGACCGGTAATGTGGTGGCCCAGCGCAATCACGCAGGCACCGGTTAGCGTTGCCACGTCGATCACTGCTTCCGGCTCGAAACGCTCAACGTAGGTCAGCACATCGCACAGCACCAGGCGGCCTTCGGCGTCGGTGTTCAACACTTCGACCGTCTGACCGGACATGGTGGTGAGCACGTCGCCCGGACGGTACGCGCGTCCGCCAGGCATGTTTTCACAGCCCGCCAGCACGCCGGTGACGTTGATCGGCAGTTGCAGTTCAGCAACCATGCGCATCACGCCATACACTGCCGCCGCGCCGCACATGTCGTACTTCATCTCATCCATGCCTTCGCCAGGCTTGAGCGAGATACCGCCGGAGTCAAAGGTCAGCCCTTTGCCGACCAGCACAATCGGGCGCGCATCTTCAGACGGGTTGCCTTTGTACTCAATCACCGACATCAGGGATTCGTTCTGCGAACCCTGACCGACGGCGAGGTAGGAGCACATGCCCAGCTCGCGCATCTGCTGTTCGCCAATCACGCGGGTGGTGACGTTTTTGCTGTAGGAGTCCGCCAGCTGGCGCGCGTGAGAGGCGAGATAGGCCGGGTTACAGATATTTGGCGGCATATTGCCGAGATCTTTCGCCGCTTTGATACCGGCGGAGATCGCCAGACCATGCTGAATGGCGCGTTCGCCGCTGGTCAGCTCGCGACGGGTCGGCACGTTGAAGACCATTTTACGCAGCGGGCGACGCGGCTCGCTTTTGGTGGTCTTCAGCTGATCGAAGCTATAGAGCGTCTCTTTCGCCGTCTCAACGGCCTGGCGCACTTTCCAGTAGGTGTTACGCCCTTTAACGTGCAGTTCGGTCAGGAAGCAGACCGCTTCCATCGAGCCGGTATCATTCAGCGTATTTATCGTTTTCTGAATGACCTGCTTGTACTGACGCTCATCCAATTCACGCTCTTTTCCGCAACCAATAAGCAAAATACGTTCGGAAAGCACATTTGGCACATGGTGCAGCAGCAGGGTTTGACCCGGCTTGCCTTCCAGTTCGCCGCGACGCAGCAGCGCACTGATATAACCGTCGCTGATTTTATCCAGCTGCTCGGCAATCGGAGAGAGCCGGCGCGGTTCAAAGACGCCAACAACGATGCAGGCGCTCCGCTGTTTCTCCGGGCTACCGCTTTTTACACTGAACTCCATGCACTACGCTCCTGAATCTTAAAGACAACGGCGGCGGCTACGGATAGAATTGCAAGCTTTCGTAACTCAGGTCCGCTGTTGCGGTGACTTCGTGTTAATCTTAACGTTACTGCGGTTTCGGCACGTCAGAATCGGGTCTCACGCACGTATCCGCTGAGTATATTAATCTTAGCGATCATTTCGACGACTCAAGAGAATAAATGACGTTTAAGCCATGAAACAAGCGATTTTCCAGGAAAAAGACTGGTTTTTACGGGCGTAATTAAAGTGATAATCACAAGATATCTGGTGCGGGAGACGCTGAAAAGCCAGCTTGCAATCCTATTCATCCTGCTTCTGATTTTCTTTTGTCAGAAATTGGTCAGGATTTTAGGCGCAGCCGCTGACGGCGAAATCCCCACGAACCTCGTTCTCTCTCTGCTCGGGCTTGGCGTGCCAGAGATGGCGCAGCTTATCCTGCCGCTGAGCCTCTTCCTGGGTCTGTTGATGACGCTGGGTAAACTTTATACAGAAAGTGAAATTACGGTGATGCACGCCTGCGGCCTGAGCCGGGCGGTGCTGGTGAAAGCGGCACTGGTGCTGGCGCTGTTTACCGGTGTCGTGGCGGCGGTCAACGTGATGTGGGCCGGGCCGTGGTCTTCGCGCCATCAGGATCAGGTTTTGGCTGATGCCAAAGCCAACCCCGGCATGGCTGCGCTGGCGCAGGGCCAGTTCCAGCAGGCGACGGATGGCAACTCGGTGCTCTTTATCGAAGGCGTGGACGGTAAGAACTTCACCAATGTCTTCCTTGCCCAGCTGCGTCCAAAAGGCAACGCCCGTCCTTCTGTGGTGCTGGCGGACTCCGGGCAGCTCTCCCAGCATAAAGATGGTTCGCAGGTAGTGACCCTCAACAGCGGTACGCGCTTTGAAGGCACTGCGATGCTGCGCGACTTCCGCATTACCGATTTCCAGAACTACCAGGCCGTTATTGGTCATCAGGCCGTGGCGCTTGATCCGACGGATACCGAGCAGATGAACATGCGTACGCTGTTCAATACTGACAACCCGCGCGCCAGCGCCGAGCTGCACTGGCGTTTAACGCTGATTTTCGCCGTGGTGATGATGGCGCTGATGGTGGTTCCGCTGAGCGTGGTCAACCCGCGTCAGGGCCGCGTGCTCTCGATGCTGCCGGCAATGCTGCTCTATCTCATCTTCTTCCTGTTGCAGACCACCCTGCGCTCCAATGGCGCGAAAGGGAAGCTCGACCCGATGATCTGGATGTGGGCGGTTAACCTGCTCTATCTGGCGCTGGCCGTGGTGCTGAACCTGTGGGATACGGTGCCGATGCGCCGGGTTCGTGCCCGTTTTACCCGTAGAGGAGCGGTATAATGCAGGCTTTTGGCGTTCTCGACCGCTATATCGGTAAAACCATTTTTACCACCATCATGATGACTCTGTTCATGCTGGTGTCGCTCTCGGGCATCATCAAGTTTGTCGACCAGCTGAAAAAGGCCGGGCAGGGGAGCTACGATGCCCTCGGCGCAGGTCTCTATACTCTGCTCAGCATGCCGAAAGATATCCAGATCTTCTTCCCGATGGCGGCGCTGCTTGGCGCACTACTCGGCCTCGGCATGCTGGCACAGCGCAGCGAGCTGGTGGTAATGCAGGCCTCTGGCTTCACCCGTATGCAGGTTGCGCTGGCGGTGATGAAAACCGCGATCCCGCTGGTGCTGCTGACCATGGCGATTGGCGAGTGGGTTGCGCCGCAGGGCGAGCAGATGGCACGTAACCAGCGTGCACAGTCGATGTACGGCGGCTCGCTGCTCTCGACCCAGTCTGGCCTGTGGGCGAAAGATGGCAGTAACTTTGTTTACATTGAACGCGTGAAGAGCGACACCGAGCTGGGTGGCGTCAGTATCTATGCGTTCAATAAAGAGCGCCGTTTGCAGTCGGTGCGCTATGCCGCGTCGGCGAAGTTCGACGCCGAGCACAAAATCTGGAATCTGTCGCAGGTCGACGAGTCTAACCTGACCGATCCGAAACAGGTGACCGGCTCGCAGACCGTTACCGGGACCTGGAAAACCAACCTGACGCCGGACAAGCTCGGCGTGGTGGCGCTCGATCCCGATGCGCTCTCCATCAGCGGCCTGCACAACTACGTGAAGTACCTGAAATCGAGTGGCCAGGACGCCGGGCGTTACCAGCTCAATATGTGGAGCAAGATCTTCCAGCCGCTCTCCGTGGCGGTGATGATGCTGATGGCGCTGTCGTTTATCTTCGGCCCGCTGCGTAGCGTGGCAATGGGCGTGCGCGTCATCACCGGCATCAGCTTCGGCTTTGTCTTCTACGTGCTGGATCAGATTTTCGGCCCGCTGACGCTGGTCTACGGCATTCCGCCAGTGGTCGGGGCGCTGCTGCCAAGCGCATCCTTCTTCCTGCTGAGCCTGTGGCTAATGTCACGCAAGAGCCAGTAAATCCCAAGAGAGAGGCTGCGGCCTCTCTTCTTTTTTGCAAGGAGCACACGATGTTGTCCCTCGCCAGGCGCTTTGCCCTCCGTTTCTCTACCGCACTGCTGTTCGGCATCCTCAACGCCCTTTTCACCATGGCCGTATTGAGCGGGCAGTGGCTGACCTCTTCTGTGGGCGACAGCGCGCTGCTGGCCTTTGAAGCCGCCGTGGTCGTGCTGGCGCTGCTGCTGGTACAGTGGCTTATCCGCCGTGCCGCTGCGCTGGCGCAAGCCGTTGGTACGGTGCGCCGCGGCTCGCCCGAAGAGGCGCAGGCGGATCGCGTGCTGGCACGCTTTAACGCGGCGGAGACCCTGCTCGATCAGCTCTGGATGAGCGCGCTGCTGCCAGTGATTGCCGGGTTTTTCCTCCTCGATACGCACCTTGCGATGTACCTGCATGGCGGCCTGCTGCTGCTGGCGATTGCTATGACCTTCTGGCAGGGCAACCGCCTCGACAAACTTCGTAATACCCACGGTTACCACGCCGGTTTTGGCCGCACCACGCCCTGATACCTTTCAGTAAAATCTGGTCTTTGCCCCGCTGCGCCCGGTGCGGGCTATGCTTGAGGGATGTTTCACTACACTCCCGGAAGATTATGTCCAGATTCTTTTTCAACGACCGCAAACAGCTGGTCAACGACGCCATCGAAGGGCTGGTGATCTCCGCCCCGCATGGCAACCTTGTACGCCTTGAGAGCGATCCGGCGATCCGCATCGTCGCCCGCGCCGACTGGGATAAAAGCCGCGTAGCGGTTATCTCCGGCGGCGGCTCCGGCCATGAGCCGGCCCACGCCGGGTTTGTCGGTAAAGGCATGCTCACCGCCGCCGTCTGCGGCGATCTCTTTGCTTCACCGAGCGTAGACGCGGTGCTGAACGCCATTGTGGCGGTGACCGGCGATCGCGGCTGCCTGCTGATTGTCAAAAACTACACCGGCGACCGGCTCAACTTCGGCCTCGCCGCCGAGAAGGCCAAGCGCTACGGCCTGAAAGTGGAGATGGTGATTGTCGCCGATGACATCGCGCTGCCCGATAACAAACAGCCGCGCGGCATCGCCGGCACGGCGCTGGTGCATAAAATTGCCGGTTACGCCGCAGAGCAGGGCAAATCCCTGAGCGAAGTGCGCGACCTCGCCCAGCAGGCCTGCGACAACGTCTACAGTCTCGGGCTGGCGATGGAGAGCTGCAATCTGCCGGGCAGTGACAGCGAAGAGGGGCGCATTCAGCAGGGCCACGTTGAGCTTGGCCTCGGCATTCACGGCGAGCCGGGTGCGAGTACCCTTGAGACCCACAACAGTAAATCACTGATCGATACGCTGGTCGAACCGCTGCGCGCGGCGGTGGGCAACGATCGCGTGGCGGTGCTGATCAACAACCTCGGCGGCGTTTCGGCGCTGGAGATGGCGCTGCTGACCAAAGAGCTGGCCCATTCGGCGCTGAAAGATCAACTGGCCTACCTGATTGGCCCCGCGCCGCTGGTCAGTTCGCTCGATATGAAAGGCTTCTCCCTTTCGCTGCTGCGTTTAACGGATGAGTTTGAGCAGGCGCTCTGCGCCGAAGTGCAGACCGTCGGCTGGCAGAAACCGGTCGCCTTCGCGCCGATGAAAACCCAGCCACACAAAGCCGTTTACACCGGGCTGGAGATTGAGCCTTCCGATAACCCGCAGGTAAAAGCGCTGGTCGGCACCGCGGCGCAGACGCTGATCGACCTGGAGAACCGCCTCAACGCGCTGGATGCGAAAGTGGGCGATGGCGATACCGGCTCGACCTTTGCCGAAGGCGCACGCGAAATTAAGCGCCTGCTGGAGCAGAACGCGCTGCCGCTGAACAACACCGCGCAGTTGCTGCAACTGATTGGCGAGCGGCTGGCCACGGTGATGGGCGGCTCCAGCGGCGTGCTGATGTCGATCTTCTTTACCGCCGCAGGCCAGGCGGTGCACAACGCCACGCCGTTGCCCGACGCGCTGCTGCTGGGGTTAAAGCAGATGAAACACTATGGCGGGGCGGATCTCGGCGACCGCACGCTGATCGATGCGCTACAACCGGCGCTGGAAGCCTTGCGCGATCGCGGATTAGGCGCTGCCATCGATGCCGCGCAGAAAGGGGCAGAGAGCACCGCCACCATGCAGAAAGCGGGCGCGGGGCGTTCATCTTACGTCAACAGTGAGAACCTCGAGGGCGTGACCGATCCCGGCGCAGTAGCGATTGCCGAAGTGTTTGCCGCGATAGGGAAATAGGAAGAGGTGCCCGGTGGTTAACCGGGCACAGTTGCCGTAGAGCATATGTCGCTGAAACCGCGTAGGCCGGATAAGGCGAAGCCGCCATCCGGCATTTAACTCGCACGCTCAACAACGCGCCGTCCGGCCTTAAACCTGCCCGGCGGCATTAACGCTCACCGGGCTGAACGGCTTAAAAATCCGCTTTCAACACTACGCGGTAACGCGCTTTACCGTCGCGCACATGCTGCAACGCTTCGTTGATCTGCGACATCGGGAACATCTCGATGGTTGGCGCAACCTTCGCACGACCGGCAAACTTCATCAGCTTACGCAACTCGTACGGCGTACCGGTTGCGGAACCGGAGACGCTGCGATCGCCGCCAATCAGCGTAAAGGCCGGCACTTCCAGCGGCTTCATCACGGCACCAACGGTGTGGAAATGGCCGCCGTGCGCCAGCGCTTCGAAGAAGGGCAGCCAGTCAAGATCGACGTTAACGGTGTTGATGATCAGATCATACTGACCGGCGCGCGCTTTCAGCGCTTCCGGATCGCGGCTGTTCACTACATAATCTGCGCCCATCAGACGCACTTCCGCCTCTTTTGCCGGGTTCGAGCTGAAGGCCGTCACTTCGCAGCCCATCGCGCGCAGCAGTTTGATGGCGATATGGCCCAGACCGCCAATACCGATCACACCAACGCGGCTGGTCGCGGTGATATTGTGCATCAGCAGCGGTTTAAAGACGGTAATGCCGCCGCATAGCAGCGGACCGGCGGTTTCAATATCAATGCTGTCCGGCAGGGGAATCACCCACTGCCAGCCGGCGCGGATTTTATCGGCGAAGCCGCCGCGGTTCAGAATGGTCGGCACTGCGCCTTCCAGGCAGTTGATCTGGTTGCCGTCGATACAGGCGTCGCAGTGGCCGCAGCTGTGCGCTGTCCAGCCGATACCAACGCGCTGGCCCACTTTCAGCCCTTTGTTCTGCGCGGCGTCACCCAGTGCCACCACGTGGCCAATCACTTCATGCCCGGCAACCAGCGGATACTGGGAGAAGCCCCATTCGTTGTCGATCATCGACAGGTCAGAGTGGCAGATCCCGCAATAATCCACGGCGACTTCAACATCTTCAGCCGCCAGCGGGCCTGCATCGTATTCCTGAAGCTCAAGCTCGGCGCCAGCCTGTGGCGCGGCGTAGTTTTTGATGATGCTCATCACGGATTCCTTTATGTTGAGGGAGACGCTTGAAGTGTAGGGCATCTGCCGCCGCTCTGGCAGCCTGCGGCTGTGCATACCGCCCGTTTCGTTAAGCGATTGCTCTGAAAGCCGCGTTTTTTAGGATTTTCCATCCGTCTATTAAGCCGTGGCGACTTTGCAACACGATGTGTCCGAACCATCCTCAAATAAGGGCGCAACGCGCAGTCAACGCTCAGCGCCATTCTCTCTCTACAGGAGCAACGATGATGGCGAATCAACCGCAACACACCGGCGATGCTGGCGTCGCATTAATCAAATCCTTTGAAGGACTACGGCTCGAGAAGTATCGCGATGCCGTTGGCAAGTGGACCATCGGCTACGGGCACCTGATCCTGCCGAACGAGAACTTTCCCCGCCCGATTACCGAAGCGGAGGCGGATGCGCTGCTGCGCAAGGATTTGCAGACGAGCGAGCGCGGCGTGCACCGGCTGGTGACGGTCGATCTCGACCAGGATCAGTTCGACGCGCTGGTGTCGTTTACCTTCAACCTTGGCGCCGGGAACTTGCAGAGCTCGACGCTGCTCAAGCTGTTAAATCAGGGCGAATATACCCAAGCCGCCGACCAGTTTCTGCGCTGGAACAAAGCGGGCGGCAGAGTGCTGCCCGGCCTGACCCGGCGGCGCGAAGCGGAGCGGGCGCTGTTTTTGCGGGTGGGTTAGCCTGAGGAGGCCAATTATTTGTGATGTTCGCGTGCAAAAGATATGCCGCCGGGTTAAAGAGGCAGGCGCAGCAGTTTGCCATTACGCTGTTTTTTTCATCACTTAGCAGAGGGCTGCAGGATAGTGACTTGCATAGCCCTCGATGGCAGGTATAATCCAACACGTTTCCGCATCCCCTTCCGTGCCGGAGTGGCGAAATCGGTAGACGCAGTTGATTCAAAATCAACCGTAGAAATACGTGCCGGTTCGAGTCCGGCCTTCGGCACCAAAAGATGCAAAAAAGCCGCTTTGAAGCGGTTTTTTTGTTTCTGAAATCTGCATTTTCTTGCTGTTTCTTCAAACTTCTTGCTCTTCATACCGCCGATTTTATTACTTGTAAGCATGATTTCGCTTTAGTTCAGATACGGCGCTGCAACGTAAATAAAATCGAATCGATATTGGGTTCTAAGACATATCTAACGTGTGATAGTCATCTGGCGAAATAGTATATATCCAAGAAGGATGCGTTCCCCCCTTAAAATAGTAGGCACTGATAAGCCAAAGCTGACTGTAAGATATAAATATGCGTGATATGTCACTTCAAATATACATTGCTGGGTGGAGTTAAAGCTCACATTTATATAAAATGGTTATCATTTTTTGCCAGGGACAATGTTGTTATGGGCGCAATAACTTTACGTAACGCCTTGAATGTACTCGCAAAATCATCTTCCTTTTCCGTTACCACTGTCACCGAGCGTAAGAAAGATGAGTTCGATAAACTGAAGGAACAACTCTTTGTTCAACAGGAAATTGAATCCGATTTGCAACGATATCTTGATCGAGCAGATGATGGAGAAATCATTTTTTTATGTGGTAGTAGTGGTGATGGAAAGTCAGAGATATTGACGCGCCTCAAGGCAATTCCTCATTATCGAGAGCGCTTTCATTTTCATCTGGATGCTACTCACAGCTTCTCCCCTCGCCAGTCGGCCATTGATGCTCTAAATGATCTGTTTAGCAGCCATGCTCATGATGCGCCTCCTCTCTTGATCGGTATTAATACCGGCATGCTGGCTAATTTTTCAAGAGAGGGTGATGACGCCCATGATAAAGTCAAGTCTGCCATAGATGCTTTTTTATCGTCTCCTCAGGGCGTAACACGACCTTACCGGAACGAAAACTGCACATTCTTTGATTTTGAACGTTATCCAAAATTTCAATTTTCAGAAGAGAAAAAGTATTCAGCATTCATAAAATCATTGCTTGAAAACTTAACGCGTGATGATGATAAAAATTTATTCCAGTTTATTTTTCGCAGCGATGAAGCAAGGAGTCCTGACCTTAAAGAAGTAGCGAATTATAAATTGTTATGCATGCCAGGCGTTCAGGATGTGTTAATAACACAATTATTTAAGGCCAGGCTAATCAAGGATCAATTCGTTAATACCAGAACTTTACTAGACTTTGTTCATCATTTATTGACAGGCCCGGGGTATTTATTCGACAACTTATTTAAGGGTGTTGAAAATGAACTCATAAACAAACTCTCTGAGTTTGATCCTGTCAGGATACATAATTATGAACTTGATCAATTTGTCTTGCGTTATGAGCTTGGATTAATCGATTCTGAACTGGATGAATTTTTGATTTCACTTATTCCTTTACACATTAGATTTAGCCGTGATGACATTAAACGGGGTGATGCAGCATCGTTGATTCGGTTGTTTTGGTTGTTAAAAGATGAGGATATAGGGAATAATTATCATAAAAAATTTGCTGTATTTTTTGGAGAGCCATTATTAGAGCATTATTCCGAGGTCTGGCATCTGCACAAAAATTACACTGGCGACTCAGAGCAAAAGAAAAAGCTCAATCGTTTTTATTCCTTCGAACTTATAGCTGGAATACAACGATATGCCAATCGCAAAGCCCCTGAGTTGACTATGCAAAAGGAAGAGTTTTTCTTAGGCGAATACGGTGGGATAAAAGTTACTGTCCCAGTTGAATTGATGCCTGATTGGGATGCTATCCTGAATAAAAATACAGTTAATTCAACTTGCTTTGACGTTTATATAAAAGTTGCTGAGCATAAAATTAAACCAGTTCGCATAGGTCTGAATCTTTTTGAATTAATACGAAAACTAAATAATGGTTATCGTCCTAATAAATATGATAAAAATGCGATTGTATTATTAGATGAGATAATTGAGCTAATCGCTGAGCATGCTAAAACGAGTCGCGAAATAAAATTTTATGACGGTAGGTACAAAGTTTATAGAGTAAAAGGGTATGAAGATATGATTACTGTTAGCGGCTTAGAGGGATAATTTTATGTTCCCTATAGCAAAGCCCTTAAAAGTTGGTAATAATCAGCTCGATAGTTACCTGCCAGTAAGGAATAAGAATAATGATATTAATTGGCAGTTGGTTACAGGCTTAGTGCTTAGTTATGCTATGAAGCGCAAAATCGATTCGTATGATTCTGACCAGTTTCGTGAAGATTGCAAGAATGAATTACAGGGATTACTTGATAATCCAGCATTTTGGTCGGTGTTGGAAAGAATGTATTTTGCGAACCATGACATCTTTAAAGTTTCCCCGCTTTTTCTTTTATTCCATGCGCAGTTTTCAGGTGATAAAATAAATCTGGGTTCCGCAGCTGACAAACGCCTCGGCACACTATTTGCTAATCTCTTGGGGGAGTATAGCCTTACCTACCCGATTAAAGATAAATTAAATTTTATCGAAGAGAATATGCTGAATGTTCTTAATAAAAAGATTATGTTACTCGGAAAGGGACCATTTTCTGAAGAACAACCCTATCTTCCTTATCTGGTAGAAAAATTTCAAGCAGATTTGGCATTTCTTGCAAGTCGGCCACAGTATCTTCTTCAAGAGTTAACTAATACTCTCAAATTATATGCCTTCAGTTGGTGTGCTCAGTTAGCATTGAACCTTGATAATTGGCGTAATGGGCAGCCAGAAAGTAAATCTTTATTTTTCATCTTAGATAGCGAAAAAGCTAGCTCTGAGCGAGATCAAATAAAGCGTTTTGGTTACAAGTGGCTTGCTGAGCAAAATGAAAAAGTGTTCCCGATTCTATCTGCTTTAGAAGTGTTGCAGTGGGGGAAGGGATTTAAAAAACGGCCTTTATGGCAAGTGTATCAGGATGTATGCGCTTATCCAGACCCCACAAATGAAGTTCTTAATGATATAAATAATTATATTCAAAAGTTTATTAGTAAGGAAGAACGCGACCTCCCGGCACGAGAACCCTCTTCAAATCTGGAAGATGCTTTTAAGGAATTGTTATCTGTTGCAATCGAACAATTCAAAGGTAAAAAATCAGAGCGTGCATCTGTAAATAGAAAATATATGAATGAGATTGAAGCGCAGATATGCTCTGATTTTATTCAGGTACGAGGTCGTGCAGGTAAAGTGTTGGTGCTAAATCAAGACCGCTTACTATTACTTACTAACCTTACTATAGGTAACAATCCAAAACTTCGTCTACATGAATTGATAGCTGGATTTGAACAGCGTGGTTTTTACCTTGATAACCAGTCAGCGCAGACATTAGTAGCATTTTATGAGCGCATGGGCAATGTTGAAAGAATGAGTGATAGTGGAGATGCTGTATATGTCCGTAAAACTATATGAAGTTTATTTGGCTGAAACTTTCATTGAATGGGTATGCGGAATTATCCAGCCTGGGGAACGTTATCAATTTAAATCCCCAGATCCGGTTAACGCCTTAAAGTTATGGCAGGCGTTTGACTCTATTTCCGGAGGCAATCAGCTCGACATTGCACCAGAGCAAAATTTGCCTTTCATCGACTGTAACGGTGTTAAGCTTATACCTGTACTACATGGTGCAAACGAACCCGCGTTCACGGAGAATTACATCTCTCTTTTGCGTGATGAGGTCGCAGGCCGTAGTGGTAATTTTGCAGATACAGCACTGTTGATAATTCATAACAGCATGCTTGATACTTTAATTAATAGTACTAAAGATGTATCAGCCCCGGGCGCTATTTGGTATCCAAAAACATTTAGCCAGAAATTAGAAACACTTATCACTCCGGGTAGTAATAGCTCGGAGCTATCCCGTTGTCTACTCAAGGATCAGTTGGCAACGGTTCTGGATGAAGGTGCAACAGTATTTGGTTTTTCTTCTCTGTACCGCTTACTGGAAGATGGTAATCTCGATTTTTCAGAATTAAATCTCTTTAAAGATGAGGAGCTACTTAATTTTAGTGATAAGCAGCTGCAAACACGGCTAAACGAGAACCGGAAATTATACCGTCAGATCGAGGATAGCGTTGAACGCTATAGCGGGCAGTTAGAAAATGCTCTTCCTGAGTTTAGTGCGAAGTTTATTCAGGACCATTTCACCGATAAAGATGACTGGCGTTCTCTTGATTTTTCTGAATATCAAAAGGAAAAAGAGAAAAACAGCGAACAGAAATTATTACTGGATACCGTTAGCGTCGTTAATGGTGAAGTTTGGCAGCGTGTAAAGAGCACCAGTAAAGCGGGGATACGTGATATCAGTGTCATGGTGCAATCTAATCCCGGTGATAAGCAGATCGAACTGAATTTTGTCTTCCAGGGCAACGATCTTCAGGATAGTAACATTAAAATCGCTCATAATACTAAGTTAAAGAAAGAGCTGTCCTGGAAGATAAGTAGAGCGGGTGGGAAAAACTCCCGTATTAGTATGTTGATACCTTTCTACGGTCAGCCTTGCTATTTTAGCCTTGAGATCACAAATCGTAATAATTCGGCTGAGGAATATAAGTTCCGTGTGTTGCTTATTGAGAAAGGTCAGTTCTGGTTAGAGGATATTAAAAATTGCTACCGAATTGAACCTGGTAAAGGGCAACTCACGCTGCAATTAGAAGATAATAATCTACGTATTGCAGAGTCTGGCGGCCAGACAAAGATGCTTGATGAAGGCAGTGAAGATATCGACTGTAAAGAGTTTTCTTGCGTTAATTTTGAAACGCTGGCCAATCGCAGTGATTTAATTCAATTCGCCCTTGTTTCGGGTGAGTCTCGTTTATCTTTTAATATCGAAGGGCCTGGAGCGGAAGAGGGTTTAACCCTGCCACTTCTTTTTGATCAGAATCGTTTCACTAAGCTCTTCAAAGAAGAAGGTAACGCTACCTGGAATCGCCTTAAAGGGCGTGTCATTCTGGATAATATTGAGCACAAGGTTGTTGGGGTCCGACAGCAGTTGCTTATGCTGGAGGCATCGCTGGTTGACAAGCGTTTACTCGGTACAAGAGGTGATGATTCTGAATTAGCTTTAGATGAACTGCTTGTATGCTATCCAGAGCTTCATAGCGCTTATAACCAACTGTTTGAATATTATCTTCAGCGTAATACATTGCCCAGCCTCGTCGCATGGTCAAAAGATTACCGTGCTTTAGTTGATCATTTACTTATCACATTTGAAGAAGTGCTTCAGCGGATTGGATTGAGCAAGACGTTAACTTCAGATGAAAAGTGTCTTTTACAAATAGGGGTGTATCGTAGCGGAAGTATTGAACGGCTGTCCTCAATGCATCCATTGGTACTTGCCTACCACTTACAATTAGTGGAATCCATCATCTCTGAGTCTGAAAAATATGATTCGTCTTCATTTGCCGCATTACCCCCAATTACTCGCGATCGCTTAGTTGTTTCCGGATTGATGCCCTTTGTTTATCACAATGAGCATGAGTATGCGCAGTTACAGCCGGTTGAGGAAAACCGTTTCTGGATCGATGTTGTTCCGCAGAAAAATGTGAGCCATGAATACGTTAAGCGGCTTGTGAAAGATAAGCTTTACGAGTTTACAGATGCTTATGCTCGTTTGTTCCAAAGTGCAGAAAGTAATTCACTGATCATCAATGCTATTAATCAAGGTCATGCAAAAGAGCTGTTCCTTGGGCTGGTTGAATATTTCAAGCAGGAAAAAGAGCGGGCTGTTTACATTCACGTCAACTGCTATGATGAACATCTGTTACCAAATATGTTTGATCGTTTTGCTGAAAGCGGAAGCTATGAACAGCTCAAAATTGATCTTGATCTGAACAGCGGAGCATGGCGTGCAGAAGCAGACATGCTGATTGACTTACTGCGCAGCCGTCTAACCTTTAGTAAGTTTAACTTACCAGCTGGCAGTAAAGAGCTTGCTTACGCGCACCTGGCGTTCTTTACTAACACCGCTCCTGTCGATTGCCGCCAAATCCGTATCGAGGATGCCTCAAGTGGTGTGCTGTGCCATGGCTTGATTGCTGGAGAAGGTACTGAAACACAAGAAGATGCTTTCTTTACTGCTTTTGGTTTGCGTGGTGTTGATACTGAACCATACGTTGCTCTGCGTATTGCAAAATTAGTAGGTAGTTTATGGCAACCAGCAAGACAGAGTAACAGCCAGTATCACGGTCAGGGAATTGGCCTCGCGGTGAGCGGTAATTTCAAAGAGTTACTTACACGTTCATATAACAGTGCACTTTGGACTACGATCATCGATCCGAAAGTGACACTCGATTTCTTTACCAATCAAAAAGACGTTGTTCTTATTCATTACTCCGACCAGTACACCAGCTGTGCAGGCTACGATGCTGTCACGGTCACGAAACAAGTTGATTTGTTCCTGCGTTTACTTCAAACCGAAAAACAGACAGGGCAAACCGCTGTAGATAGTCAGCATCTTCTCTCAGAATTTAATGCCTTTAATGGTGAGTGGCTGTTGAAAATGTTGCGTTCCAACGAGAAGGAGCGCAAAGAGAAGCATGGCATTATCGGTGCCTATAAGTTCGTGCAATCCATGTTGCGTCAATCTGATATCTGCTGGATCCCTCTTTCTGTCGCTGAAATGATCCGTGTTTCCGGCAACGTTGGCTTGAAAATGAAAGAGAGCGATTTGTCCAGGAACCTTCAAGGATATCGTCAAGGGGCCATCTCTGATGATGTACTTTTCGTCGGGTTCAAAGATGAGTCCCTCTATTTATTACCATTAGAAGTTAAAACGGGTGCCAGACCTGACTACAGCTATGCAGGTAAGCAAGCCCGCGAGCTAAAACGTTATTTACAGCAAGACATTCTTGAGCCAAAAACGCTGGCATCACAATTCTATCGTGCACTTTTCATCCGCCAGGTTTTAATGCAAGTCGAAAAACTGCGGCTCTATGGTGTGCTCGATAATACTTTACTCTCTCCTTTATTAAAGCGCCGTGAATGGTGGCTATCGGGAGATTATGAGATAGCTGAACTCAACGATTATCCTGACGGTATTGTCGTGGCACACGTTGATAGCGCAACGTGCTTCGATCTTACTTATAAAATGACAGTGGATAATATTTTACAAATTGAGATCCCGTATTCCTTGTTGTCTTCGCTTATTGCTTCTGACAAAGAAGGCGAGCCCCTCGCCGATCGTTATAAAGTGCCAGAAAAATATCTTCTCAAACCTCAGAACGCGGAAGTCACCGACACTCCAATAGAAATCGAGCTGCAGGCGTCTGTTCTTGACCCTGACATCCAGCCCCTTGAGTTATCAATAGCAGAAAAGAGCGGTGCAACTTCTGATACTTCATTAACAGTGCTCTTTGGGCATGATGCTGTAAAAAATGATGCTCTGTATTGGGAGCCGACCAATACAGCAAAATTTATGAACACCAACACTGGCATCATCGGCACTATGGGGACCGGCAAAACCCAATTTACAAAAGCTCTTGTTACGCAGTTGATCCGCAAACAATCGCGCAATGTTGATAGCAAACCTATTGGCCTGCTTATCTTTGACTATAAATCTGACTATGTAGATGATGATTTTCTGAACGCTACTGGTGCTAAAAAATACAAGTTATTCAAACTGCCCTATAACCCATTATCTCTTTTTGGTGATACGCCAATGCTGCCGATCCACACTGCCGGTGGATTGTCTGAAACGATGGCGAAAGCGTATGGTTTAGGACATAAGCAACAGCTTAAGTTAGAAAACCTGATTCTGGAATGTTACGACTCGGCAGGCATTTCACCAGAAGATCCAAGCACATGGTCAAAAACGGCTCCGACCATTGAAGATGTATGGCTGCGTTTTCTTGATCAGGAAAAAGTCGAAGAGGATTCGCTTTACGCTGCACTCTCTAAGTTGGCTCGTTACAAGATATTCGAAACTATCCCCGAGAATATGACCAGTTTGTACGATTTAATTGACGGCGTGACCGTTATTGAACTGGCAGGCTACCCGCCAGAAGTACAAAACTTGGTGGTCGCGCTCACATTAGATCTGTTTTATGCGCAGATGCAGAAGCGTGGTAAACCAATGGTACAGGGGGAATATCGACAGCTTACTAAAATGATCTTAGTGGATGAGGCAGATAACTTTATGCGTCAGAATTTTGCTAGCCTGCGCAAAATCCTTAAGGAAGGGCGTGAATACGGAGTAGGTGCAATTTTGTCAACGCAAGAGATTACTCACTTTAAGACTAGTGAAAATAATTATTCCTCTTATATATTAACGTGGGTGATTCATCGTGTTTCTGAAATCAAGAATGCAGATATTAAAGCCGTGTTTAATATTGATGATAAGGGAGAGCAGGAATCGCTGATGGGGCAGATTAGACAGCTTGATAAGCATTATAGCCTTTATATTAATGGCAATAAAAAGGTCTTAAAAATGCGCGATAAAGCCTTTTGGGAATTATACAAATAAGTTAATAAGGTGGCTATAATGAATGTTAAACCGGATTATATGTCTTTTGGTGAGTTGTTCAAAAACAATAATGTCTTTTATACACCAAAATATCAACGTGATTACTCATGGGAGGATGAGCAAATTGAGCAGTTTTGCAATGATATACAAGATGCATTAGATAAAAAAAGAGCAGGAAGAAACTGCGAGCATTTTTTTGGCGGTGTTGTCTGTGCACAAGAGAAAACATTTGCAGCACACACGAAAATAGAAAATCTTTTGGTAGATGGCCAGCAAAGATTATCTACGATAGTTCTGTTTTTTTCGGTCATCAGAGATATCATAACGAATCTGAAATGTGATGAAGATAAGGACTCTGAATATATTGGAATGATATTGAAGGATATTGAAAAATATTTCACCTTTGAGGAAAGGGAAAATCGGCAAATAAAAAAACATGTGCGAATAATAATAGGAAGTGCTGATAATGATTTTTATCAGTCTTTGATTGATGCAAAACCACTCAAGGCAGTCAGGCATTCACATAAGTTGATGCTCGACGCACGGAAAAGTTTTCTTTCTTTTTTAAGAGAAGAACTTTTCAAAAATAAAAAATTATCAGAATGTTTAGAGATAATCGATGATATTGTTAAGCTTTTCGAAGAGTCTTTCTTGGTTATTCATATTGTGACCAATAGCATTGAAGATGCTTATAAGTTATTTACTGTTCTAAATGATAGAGGAATAAATTTAACAGAAGGGGAGCTTCTAAAAGCACATACAATAGGTATATGTCATAATGAACCTGCTTTAGAAAGAAGTATTTCCGATAACTGGGATTACATCCTGCAGCATCCATCTAAGAAAGTTACTGATTATTTAAGATGGATTCTCATAATGCTTACTGGTAATAATTATACAGCATCATCCGTTTTGGGGGTGTATAAGAATAATTTTTTCAATGAGACCCGTAATAAAGAAGAAGTATGTGAAAGCGTTGCTTTTATAAGAGAGTGTGTCGAACGGTTAGAGTTCATATCAAATGGAGAATGGCCGTTTGATAATGAAGAAAATAATAATTGGCATAAAAGTAAACTTGATTTGATTATTAATAGGTTAAAGCATTTGTATGCTATGCCTTTATTACTTGCCGCGAGCTTTTCATCAGAAAAAAACTTTAAGGATATAATAAGTGAGGTTTGTAAGTTTTTCATTAGATGTAAAATGATAACTGACTTACATGCAACTATATTTGCTAAGCTATATTCGACATTGGCTAATAAAATACACTTAGAACGGGATCGATTTGAGCTTCTTACTTTGCTTAACGAATTCAGTAAAGTTATTTCTGATAAAGATCCTGATGATATCAAATTCATGACTGGTATCAGAGGATTAACTTATCAAAAAAAAGGTGATAATAAAGCATTGAAATGCTTTTTATTAACAATACAAGAAAATTGGGAGTGGTTGTCATTACCCTGCCAAGGCAGTAGTTTAAATAGATTAAAAAAAGAAGATCATAATTTAGTATACGATTTCAATAGTATGACGCTTGAACATATTTACCCCTATTCTGCTGCCCCTCAAGATAAAAATATTGATATGGAAAAAATAAAAAATTCTATAGGCAATATCGTCCTTTTAGATCCAGGCAGAAATAACAAAAATGAAAATAAAATGTTTTCAGATAAAAGGAATAATTTTGAGAATACAGGTATTGGAATGCACTCTTTCATACATAGTCGAAACTGTTGGGATGAAGGTTCGATAAGGGATTTGGCAGATAGGTATGTTGAGTTAGCTGTTAAAGTGTTTTCATTTAATTAGTTTGAAAAATTAAAATGCGCTAATAAAAGCGCATTTTTTTTAAATGTTTACAGCTAAATCTAATAACTTTCTGTAATTTCTGATAGATGCAATTCCATCTTGTACATGGTATGCCCAGGCTTGCATGTATTCTCTATTATCAAGAGTGGGGTATAATAATTTAAGTACCATCTCAGTCGCCATGACTGTATCACCCAACCACGTTATTTTATCCAGCACTAAAGAACCATCTAGTTTCTTAGTATCTCTTTCTGGTGAATAACGAAACTCGCTCTCAACTGAGCGAAAAAAAGCTAAACGTGCGGCCACATTTGGGGTGACGCCAGTGTAACCTTTCAATTTTTTGAGCTGCTCTTCTGTCTGTCGGCTTAATTGCATGCGATTAGGGAGCATCAGATTGCCTCCTTAGTTAATTCCCAGAAATAACCCGGTTTTAGCGAAGAGGACTTGGTTCGTGCGTTAAATACAATTTCATAAGCATGCGAAATGTCATCCCGCAGCCTGTCAACGAAATAGCGCTCATCCACTTCGGTATCTGTTGATAACAATACGACCTGATGGCTGGCTTCAGGGAAATAATGATTGATCAATTTATCCCTATGCTGTGAGTCAAGACGGCCTAATGGCGTATCAATAATCACAGGCAAGTCACGCCCAGATGTTTTTGCTAACGCCTCAAGAATGGCAATGGCATAAATTTGCTTTTCGCCCGCAGAAAGTAATTTGCGATTAATGACTGAGCCATTTTCATCAACCAATTCGACATCAAATGTATCTGGGTTGATATGGGCATTTAATTGCAGATCTTCCTTCCGCGCTAATTTTCTATAGGCATTTTCAAAGTTCGTTGCCAGTGTTTTTACTCGAGCTTGTGTTAAGACATCACTGTATCGGCTAAGCAAGTTAATAGCTTCTTGTGCGTTTCTCAATGCACTGTTAGAGCCATGCTGATTACGCGCAATATCATGGTTTTTCTGTATTTTACGTACGCAATCTAGCTGTTGTTGCTTTATTTTTCTGGCTTCATCAAGCAGGGATATATATTCCTGGCGTTTTTTCTCACGCTCTTTATCAAGCTCGCGCAGCTTGTCAAAGATATCCATTAACTGATCGTCTTCTGGCGCTCGCGCAATATTTGCGGCAGCTTGCTCAAGTTGTTGCTCGATATCAGTCAACTGAAGACGGTATGAGTCGAAACGCTGCCACGCTTTTTGGCTATCTTGCTCAATTGATTGCTGCAGCATGCCTGCTTCTCTTTCAGAAACATCAAAGAGCAAATCACCCTTCGGCTTTGCCGCCATGTAATCTTTCAAATTATCAGCGATCGCTTCGGTCGCGATAATTTGTGTACTACTCCCGCTACTGGTGCGGAACGCAATATCATTTTTGAGTTGTGCCAGGAACTTCTCCAGCTCCTTCTCAAAACTTTTGGCTTGTTTGATCTCTGCTTCTTCAGCAATTCTTTTAAGTAGTTGCCCTAAAATATTGGGAGCCAGGGCATAGGGTAATGATCCATCGCACTCCTGACGCAATGCTTTTTCGAGCCGCTCTTTTTCTTTCAGGAGCGTCTCAACTTTAATCTTTTCCTGGGTTTTGGTTTGCGCAAATGCGCCGCCCTGAGCGTTCAATTGCCCTTCGTAGCGAATGATTTCTTTGGATAAAAGATCAATACGTATTTTTGCAAAGTCAGCTTTTTCGAGTAGTTCTTCTGCCTGAAATGCTAACTTTTGGCCTTCCGCCTCGAGTTCTGCCAGCTTTTGCTGCTGCGAACCTTCAAGCTGGTTGGTCTGCTGACGTTTGATAAAAATCGTCAGATCGTTATGCAATTTTGCGATGAGGTCCAGCCCCAAAAGGCGGCGTACCGCAGTGCGCAGGATCTTACCGGACTCGTCTTCTGCGAGTTCAGCAATTTTTTCACCATCAAAAAAGAACAGGTCAGCAATACCGTGTGGGATTAATTCATTAAGGAATCCCTGGCATTGATCGTAATTCATCTCTTTAAGAGGGATCCCATCTTGCTGCAGCGATAAATTATCTTTCCTGCCTTTTTTCCAGCTTCTCGTGACAGTGAATTCGGCTTCACGCCCATCTTTGTTGTAAGTGAAGCTCAGCTCTACGGCAGCTTCATCAGGATTGTCTGTGACATAAGCGCCCTTATGAACCAGGGAGCTGAGCTGTTCAACATAATCTTGCTGTTGAGTGGCCTGACCGAATGCCAGACGTCCATACAACGCCAATCTTATGGCAGATAAAATTGAAGTTTTGCCTGCGCCATTTAACCCACCAAAGAGGACGATAGGACGCTGGTTTGTATCATTTGGTCGCTTTCTGGGAGCCAGATCAATGGTATGCGTACCGTTAAATACCCGGAAGTTGCGCAAAACCAGTTGCTTAATTAACACGTTCGTTTTCCTCGCCGGCAAAGAGAGATGATTCACTGGCATCAACGATTCTGCGTTGTAATACCTGAAGTTCAGCTTCCAGTTTTGCTACTTCTTCCTGATGAATATCACGGTCATTGCGCGTTTGTAATTTTGCATGTTGCTGCTGAATCTCTTCCAGAGTGCCCCAATCTTGTTTCAAGATGGTACCCAGTTTGTCGAAGATTCCCTGGCGACGGCTCAAACCTTCCATTGAGGTTTCAAGCTCGATCAGCTTCATTACCATTTCAGGTTCAACGTCAAAACCTTGTGCAATTTGCATCAGCAAATCGGCATCGCTGGCATCAAACCTGGATTGATCGTCAACAACCCAGTCCAGATCGCGTTGGTAAACCTCCCGATAAATGCCGGGCAGGGTATCGTACCAATCTGGTTCGTTGGGGTCCTTCAGCCACTCTTGCCGAATAGCATGTAGCTCCGGCTGTGTGATCAGCGTGATGGTATGACCTTGCGCATTCAAATCGCGTTCGATTTCTAACAAGTCTTTTAGCCACTGCTGGCGATACTTGAGCCAGTACGGGCCCGGCACGTGTTTGCGTTCTGCAGTGATATCTTCGCCATCTTTAGCGTATTGATAGCTCACTTTCCCGGTACGACGTTTGTAGTTACGGAAAGTATCCTTGTTAACAGGATCGGTTGTGAACGCAAGGAGATCACGATATTTGAGCAGAGGAGACATCCACTCCTCACCGTTTTGTATCAGGCTTTCCATCGCTTTATCTTTCGTGACGACAGTACATGTCCAGCAACCAAATCGGGAGTTGCCACAAGAGGGAGTGCTGTCATCAATGACCAGCGGGCACTCACCTTGTGCAGAAGAATCCATATATAACGTCCATAGCGGACGGTTATTACCCCCCCACGGGCTTTCCCACTCTTCAATATCATCAGGAGAGTAGCGAAATGCTCCTCTCAATAATTTCCAGACATCTTCCACATCCCATGTATCGATCGGTGTATAGATGAATGCATTGGGTAACGTGGTGTGGCGTGCAAGGCGTGTACCATCGATTTTATGTTTTGCGATGACCTGCGCACGCGATGAACTCTCGCTGCTACGCGAACCCAGAACAACAATAACTTCATCAAACTGGCTGACTTTATCTTTTATAAAGTCACTAACCGGATTGATTTTCATGCGCTCTGTACACCAGCGGAAACTCCGGGTTGGGGCTGGGTATCCTTTCCCCAGCAAATTAACCCAGAAGGTTTCATTGGTTTTTGGCATTACTGCATGTTGAGTGATCGGGAGACCATTGCGTTTAGCACCAGCCTCTATCTGCAACATAGTCTTTTTAATCAGATCAACAACAACTGGCGTTTCTACCAGCGTATCGGATGAGACCAAAAACACATCTTTACTGCGCATTTCCGGAGGGAGTCCGAGCAACGCCAGATATACCAGGGTAATCACGGCGGAAGAATCTTTCCCACCGCTGTAGCCAATTACCCAAGGGCGTTTATCCGCACAATAAATTCTTTGCACTTCAGCAACATATTCAGCCAGGGGGCGTCCTGAGAACTGCTCCTGATTGATAAAGTCTTCATATTCGGCCAGATCAAAGGCCTGAACTAATTTACTCATAAGGCAACCATTTGAGCTTCAAGCTCTTGTTCTTCGGGGGTAAGTGGGAGAGAGAGCGCTTGCTTTAACGCATTACAGGTTAGCTGAATTGAAGTGCCAGTCTTGCTCAACTTGCCATGCTGCATTGCTCGCTTAACCATTTCAGGGTTGCTTTTGCGCCAGTCGAAATTTTTCAATTCTTTAATTTTTTCCTGCCATTGCTCAGGTTCTTCAGTCAGTAATGCACGACCAAGTAGACCTAAAGCTTGCAGTCCAATACCGTGGGCATGCACATAGTCCTGACGTAACTGCGCCGGAGAGACTTCTTTTCTTGCGGCAAGCTGCCAGTCAGGCATGACCTGGAAAACTGCCTGCCAGTAAATCGCGGCTATATTGGTATTGTCTTCGATACTGCCAACTTTTGGGTCTTTACCCAAAAGCGCACGGGTCGCTTGCTTGATACTGCTAAGCGTGAAGAGCTTATTTGAAAGTGTACTAATACTGGATTTTTCGAGCTCCGTAAGACCGACAAAAGGTTCAATAGACATCGCCAGGTAACGCGCAAGGTTTGAGCTTACATCGCGATGATCGTACAGAGCCGATAAAGAAGGACTTGGGCGAATGGCATATTTGTTTAAGTCAGCAAACATTTGCTGGCTGCGCTTCAACCCTTCATCAACAAAAAACAGGACCGGAATGTTGTCTTGCCCCAGTTCAGGTCGCTCCGACAATGCATCCTCGATCGCTTTACGACGGTGCTGACCGTCATTGATAAGAATTTGCGCATCCATTGGCACACGCAATGTTCCAAGGTTATTTGAACCGGAAAACTCATCGAACTGCACATCCACAGCAATCGATGCAGTGAGAGCCGAAAAGACATAATCCTTCGGATTCTCAAGCAGATAACGCACCATTTCAGGTATGCGAGATTTATTCAAAATGCGCTGCGCTCGCAGCTCTGGCGGGACATCCGTTTCGTCAAAGCTGAAAATTTTAGGTATGATGCGCATCGGGCAAGTCGCAATGTAGAATGGCCTTCCAGCTTGCATACCTCGCACAGCGGGGAAAGAGTAGCAGTAATCAGCATCGAAGTTTGCCATGGCAGTTCCGTGTGTTCGAGGAGGTTTTTACGTCATATTTTACGTAAAAACCTTCTAGATTAACATATGAGCCAGTCAAAAAAGCATTTTTGAAACAATGAATACATGATCAATCGCAACTTTACGTCTTTTTTAACGTAAATCCTTTATTGATAAAGGATTGCGAATTAGAAGCCTCCTTTCCACCAATTCCCCCTCTCTGTAATACCTTTCCGGCCAAATCTCCTGCGGCAGAACACCAATCGCATTTGCGATAATAGCTTCGCCTTTGGGCCATGGCCTTTCCAGTGCATTGGCTAAGGTCGAAGAGCTTAAGCCAGCCGCTCTGGAAAGTGCAGCTAAAGAGGTTCCTTTCTTATGCACCGCAGCTATCACGTCAGCTTTATGCCAGTTTGCTTTCATTCCTTTGATCCTCCGTTTTGGTGAGCTAACAACAAAATACTACGTTATTCGTAGTTCTGCGAACAGAGGGTAAATTACGTATTTCGTAGTTTTGCAGGGAGGATCCAGATTTGCTGTAACTTCAGTGCAAAGACCAAAGCAGCTAACAGAGCTACGTATTTCGTAGTATCAGGCGATAAGCATTACTACGATTATCGTAGCCATGAAAAATTCTCCCTCGCACAATGAAGTATTTAGCAGGCGGCTCAAGGCAGCGCGCCTCGCTAAAGGCTTGTCGCAAAAGCAGCTCGGCATTCTGGCAGGCATTGATGAGTTCGTTGCCAGCCCGCGAATCAATCGCTATGAGAAGGGCATCCATCAGGCGAATATCGAAATCGTCCAGCAACTGGCACGCGTACTTGAGGTTCCGCTCGCTTATTTCTATGCCGAAGATAACGATCTTGCAGCACTGATCGATGCATGGAACAAAGTTGATGCCGCGCAGCGCCAATCCATACTCGCACTCCTTCCCCCAGCCAAATAACCACCTCTAAAAAAATTCCTCCCCAACTCCCCCTTTTCAAAATGCTATCCTGTCGCTGGATTCAGGCCGGGCTACATTCACGGTACTGGCCTGATTTTATTCCCCTTTTTTAAGTAAGGAGTAAGACAATGTCAGTTAAGAGAAAACACCTGACTCGCCACGAGGTGAGGCAAATATTGCTGGCAACAGACCGGGGGCTGCATTTTGCGCGGGATTACAGCCTCATCCAGATGTGTTTTTTACACGGGCTGCGCGTCAGCGAACTGTGCGATATGCGCTTGTCGGATATCGATCTGGTAGGGCGGTCAGTCTACGTCCGGCGGCTCAAAAATAGCCTCTCCACGCAGCATCCGCTGTTCGACACCGAACTGCCTGCGCTGACGCGCTGGCTGAACGAGCGTCGCCGCTGGCGGGATGCGGACAGCGACTGGCTCTTCCTCTCGCAAAAAGGCGGGCCGCTCTCGCGTCATCAGGTGCGGTTGCTGCTTAAACGCTATGGCGAACTGGGGGGAATCAGCATTTCCGCTCATCCGCACATGTTGCGGCACGGGTGCGGTTACGCACTGGCAGATTTGGGGCGTGATACGCGTCTGATACAGGATTATCTCGGGCACCGTAACATCCGGCATACGGTGATCTACACGGCCACCAACACGCAGCGGTTTCTCAACGTCTGGGGAGATGTTTCGCAAAATCAACCATTTAGTGCCAAAACGCAAAGTAGTATCAGAAAAATTTAGGGTAGAGTCAAAATTTTTCTGATGCCTCTTCAGGCAAGACGTTATCTTGCTGTTTTTAAATCGTTATTTTTTGCAAGCACGTCGTAATAACGCATTAACCTTTACTGGCAACGTGATCCAGCTGTTCACGTTGCCAGTGTTATCTTCTCAACGTCCCGTTATTTTATCTCTCTTATCTTGCCAAAAAGCGCGTTCCCTGACGTTTTATGCTGCCTTTCTCAGTTTTTAAAAATCTTCCCCTGAACTCACCACTCTGGCACTAACGGGAAAGTCTGAAGCAGATTTTTTCGCCGCCGTTGTAGAGCAGGGCATGGCTCTGCGTCATTTTTATCAAGGAGAAGAAAATGAAAATGCGGTTAGCAAACACGGCTTTTATCGTCTGGATGGGGCTTGCCGGCACGGCGCAGGCCGCAGACGGCACCATCTACTTCACTGGCAGCATTACCGACCAGACCTGCGCGGTCGACAGCGGCTCGCAAAGCATGAACGTTGATTTAGGCAAAGTCTCCGTGACGACGCTCAACGGCGCTGCCGGGTTGAAAGCTGCTCCGACACACTTCAGCATTACGCTCAATGATTGCCCCGACACCGTCACCGCGCTGAAGGTGAAATTCGACGGTACCGCGCATGCCGTTAATCAGCGCCTGCTGTCGCTGGACAGCGGAAGTAACGTTGCGAGCGGCGTCGGGATCGAAATCGCGGATAAAAATGGCTCCGCCATTCCGCTCTACTCAGCCTCGGGCGATTACACCCTCGATGAAGGCAGCAACACGCTGGACTTCACCGCTCGCTATGTCTCGACCGGCACGACGGTCACCACCGGTACGGCTAACGCCACCTCGCAGTTCACCCTGAACTACCGCTAATGCCCGACTGACGCGGAGATACACATTAACGGTGTATCTCCGCATAACAAGGATGTTGTCTCCGGAGAGAAGAAGATGAACAGGCATCTGCATGTTGTGCTGGCGTTATTGCTGGCTCTGATTTGCGGGCCCGCAGAGGCCGGGATCGTGATTGGTGGGACGCGTGTTATTTATAACGGTGATAAAAAAGAGGCTTCGCTCTCCATCCGCAACCCGAATAAATCGAATGTCTATCTGGTGCAGAGCTGGGTCGATAGCGGTGAGCAGGGTCGCAAAGCGCCCTTTATCGTCACGCCGCCGCTGTTTCGCATCAACGCGGATGAAGAGAACCTGCTGCGCATCATCCGCACCGGCGGCGCGCTGGCGCAGGATCGCGAATCGGTGTTCTGGCTGAACGTTAAATCGATTCCCGCCATGGATGACAGCGTTGCGCGCAGCAACATGCTGCAGGTGGTGATCAAATCGCGCATCAAGCTTTTCTACCGCCCCGGCGGGCTGCCGGGCGAGCCGGGAAGCGCTTATCAAAATCTGCGGTTCACTCACCGCGGCAATCGCCTGACCGTCACAAATCCCACGCCCTATTACGTCACGCTCTTCACCCTGAAAGTGGACGGAACCGAGGTTAAGGACGTTGATATGGTGCCGCCCCTGGGCAACGCCAGCTTTACGCTGCCCTCGGCTGCGGTATCGCGCGTCAGCTGGCAGGCGATTAGCGATTACGGCGGCGTCAGCCGGGTTGAACATCGGCCGCTCTGAGGGGAAGGTGATGAAAATCCCGACTTCGCGGCAGCGGGCGTTGTTACCGACGCTGGTGCCGATAGTATTGCTGCTGCCCGGCTACCTTCGCCATGCGGACGCGCGCGAGATGTTTAATCTTCATGCGCTGGAGCTTGATAACCCGGGCCAGCCGGTGGCCGATCTCGCCTTCTTTGCTGAACCGGACGGTCAGCTGCCGGGCACCTACCGCGTGACCGTCTATGTGAACGGTGAAAAGCAGGGGGAGGCGCAGGATATTGCGTTTATCGCGGGCGCGGACAAGCGTCTGCATGCGCAGATCACGCCCGCGATGTTGCGAAGCTGGGGAGTGAAAATCGACGCCTTTCCCGGGATGGCGGCGCTGTCGCCGGAGGAACTGCTTGAGGATATCAGCCATTACATCCCGATGGCCGCCGCCGAACTGCGGTTCAGCCAGTTAAGGCTCAACGTTAGCCTGCCGCAGGCGGCGATGGATGCGCGCGCCAGAGGAGATGTCGATCCCACCGAGTGGGACGAGGGTGTGACTGCTGCGCTGCTGAACTATAGCCTCAGCGGCAGCCATCGCTGGCTGGACGTGGGCAAAGGCTCACGCGACAGCTACTACGCCAGCCTGCAAAGCGGGGTCAATCTCGGGGCGTGGCGGCTGCGTAACGACTCGACCGGGCATTACGCCAGCGACCACGGCAGCCGCTGGGCGTCGATTAACACCTATCTGCAACGCAACATCAAAGGGCTGAAGGGGCAACTGACCCTCGGCGACAGCTACACATCGTCGGAGATTTTTGACAGCGTGCAGTTTCGCGGTGCGCAGCTCGCCTCTGACGACAACATGCTGCCAGACAGCCTGCGCGGCTTTGCCCCGGTGATCCGCGGCATCGCCCACTCCAGTGCGCAGGTGACCATCAGGCAGAATGATTACATCATTTACCAGAGCTACGTCGCGCCCGGGGCGTTTGTTATCCGCGATCTCTATCCCACCTCCGGCAGCGGCGATCTCACTGTCACCATCAAAGAGGCGGACGGCAGCGAGCACACCTTTGTCCAGCCCTTCTCGGCAGTGCCGATTATGCAGCGCGAAGGCCGCCTGAAGTATGCCCTCACCGCCGGGAAGTATCGCAGCGGTAACCGAAGCAGCGATGAGCCAGCCTTCGGTCAGGCGACAGCCATCTACGGCTTGCCGCGCGCCGTTACCCTTTTTGGCGGCGCGATCGCAGCGCAAAATTACCACGCCGGGGCGGCAGGGCTCGGTTTTGGGCTTGGCGATCTCGGCTCGTTGTCTGCCGATATGTCGGTTGCCCAGAGCACGCTGAACGGCAACGACGCTCACCACGGCCACTCCTACCGGCTGCAATATGCAAAGGATTTTCAGGCCACCGATACCCGCTTTACCCTTGCGGCGTACCGCTACTCCACCGCCGGGTTTTACACCTTTCAGGAGGCGAACGATCGGCGCGCGGAGGGCAGTAATAAGCGGCAAAAGCTTCAGCTCGATCTCAGCCAGAGCGTGGGTGATTACGGCTCGCTTTATCTCTCCGGTTATCAGCAGAGTTTCTGGCAGGAGGAGGGCTACGAACGCACGCTTAGCACCGGCTGGAGCGGCAATTTCAGTGGCATCAGTTACAACCTCGCCTACAGCTATAACATCTATCCAGCTCGCGCCCAGCCCGCAGAGCAACAGCTGGCCTTCAGCGTCCAAGTGCCGCTTAGCCGTTTTCTGCCCAACGCGTGGGCGAGCTACAGCCTGAACAGCGCACGGCACGGCGACACCCGCCAGCAGGTGGGGCTCAGCGGCACGACGCTTGCCGACAACAACCTGAGCTACAGTATCCAGCAGAGCCACACGCATCACGGCGCGGGCAGCGCGGGGAGTCTCAGCGCCGGTTACAAAGGCGGGCAGGGGGAGATAACCGGCGGCTACAACTATGACGCGCACTATCAACAGATTAACTACGGCCTGAAAGGCGGCATGGTTGCCCATCCGCACGGCGTAACTCTCTCTCAGCCGCTGGGCCAGGCGCTGGCCGTGCTGCAAGCGCCTGGCGCTCGTGATGCGAAAGTGCAGAACAACACCGGTCTCTACACCGACCGGCGTGGCTATGCGGTGGTGCCCTATGTCACGCCGTACCGGAAAAACCGCGTGGTGTTGGATACCACTACCCTTGGCGACGAGGTGGATATCGATAGCGCAGTGCAAACCGTTACCCCGACAAACGGCGCTGTGGTGATGGCGAACTTCAACACCCGTGTCGGGTGGCGCGTGCTGATGAAGCTCTCTTATCAGGGCCGGCCAGTACCCTTCGGCGCACAGGCAACGCTTAAAGAGGGGAGCAGCGGCATCGTCGGCGACGACGGGGTGGTCTATCTCGCGGGCGTGCCGGAGGAAGGGAAACTTAAGGTGAAATGGAACGCGGATCAGCAGTGTGAAGTCCATTTTCGCCTGCCGGACAACGTCGGCAACAGCCCGGTAATTGAAACAGAACAGGAGTGTCTGGCATGACGCGGTTCGTAAAATCACTCTCCGGCCTGCTGGCGCTCTGGTGCCTCTCCGGCGGCGCGAAGGCCGCCTGCGGTTTTGCCAGTAATCTGGCGGGTGAGATCGGCAATGCCATCAGCTTCGGCAACGTCTCGGTACAACGTGATACGCCTGTCGGTATCGTGATTGCGACGGCAGTTACGAGTGCCTATAACGGCGGGAACAACATCGCCGGATGTACTGAGAGCTGGATTTACCGCTGGGAGATGAGCCAGTGGCGCACTCAGAGCGCCATCGGAAACCGAATTTATGCAACGAATTTGCCCGGTGTGGGGATTCGCTTAACCAATATCGGATCCCGAAAACAGCTGCCTTACGATCAGCGCGTACCGCCGAATACCAGTGTTTATATCGGTGCCGGTATGAAAGCGGAATTAATCAAAACCGGCGCGATAACGCCAGGAACATTGACCCCGGGCGTGCTGGCTCGCGCCTCAATCGCCAGCCGCTTCTATTTTGCCAATGTTACGCTGGGCGGCACCAACACGGTTACCACCACGGCCTGCACGATCCTGACACCGGAGCTCTATGTGCTGCTGGGCGATCATGAAAAATCGCTCTTTTATGGCCCCGGCGCCTATACCGAATGGAAAGATTTCTGGATTGAGCTGGAGTGCGATAAAGACGCCCGTATCTACGTGCAGGTCGATGCGGAACAGGATCCCTCAAACGTGCCGGGCGTGATGAAGCTGGATAGCGCGCCTGGCGATATCGCGGCAACGGGAATCGGTGTGCAGCTCTATTTCGCGCCCGACGATCGGGCTGTGCGTTTTGGGCAGCGCAGGATTTACTACATCTCGCCCGGCGGCGGCACCGAGACCGTCCAGTTTAAGGCTCGCTATTACCAGACTGCTCCTCGCGTCAGCGCAGGTGTCGCCAGTGCAACAGCGACCTTTACCTTAACTTACCGGTAGGTGCTCGGAGTAAATGGCGCGGTAAGAGAAAAGCCTATTTAAAAACTGGAGCGAGTCAGCGTCAGCGTCCGTGTTTGCGGATCCCGGGTAATAACAAAGTAGGGCGGGGTTTCCCCCTCGCGCTGCCATCTTTCAAGTAAGCCTTCGCGCTTTACGCTGACATAACCCAGTGAGGTTAAATAATTTCTGATGACGGTTATGTCAGTGCCCGGACCGTAAACAATGCTGCTGTCCCTTGGCTGAGTGCCATCCTCGGCGGTAAAGGTGAAGTGATATTTCTCAGAGGCTCTCGGCGCATGGCGAATGTCGCTATCGGTGTAAAGATAATAGGCCCACAGGTTTGCCTCGCTATAACCTTCGTGGCGCTCAGCAACTTTCTGCATGCTGCAATCAATCAGCACGAAGCCAATGATGACCAGCAGAATAAGCAGTGACGCTCTTTTTAGTTTATTCATATCACTTCCTTCGCACTCCATTTGCAGTCGGGGCATAGAGTGCCAGCTCCCCCGATTGTATTAATAGAAGAAAATCAATGCGGTTAAGAAAAATGTTAGACCTGTCTCTGTATCAAACGACACGCATTAAATAAGTCTGAAAAAGACAAAGAGTTGATCCAGGTTTTAATCCCCACCCAAACAAGTGATTGCGCTCCCCATCTCAGCATGGACAATGCCTGAGCGTGCGCCGTACAAAGCAGAGCAAGAAAAGAGCCAGCAAAAACCCGTAGTGGTTTTTGACGAAAAAAGAAGCGTATAACTACGTTTCACACAGCTAAACAGCAAAGGAACCGCGATGTTGCAAAAAGAGGATTTCCCGGCAAAAACCAGGTGGGTGATTATCGCCATTGGCACGCTCGCCGGGCTGCTATGGGCGTTGCCGGACGCGCTTAAGCTGCATGATAACTACTCAATTTATCTGTCGCCGCTTGCCATTGCATTTGCCAGCGTACTCGCCTTCACGCTTTATCGCGTCAAAGACGTTAAGTCGTGGCTCTGCGCGCTGCTGACGCTGCCGTTTATCGCGCTGATGACCGGCTGGCTGCGCTGGAACTTTCCCGGGCTGCCGAACGATGATTTTCATGGCACAAACTTCGGTGCATCGACATTTCTGCTTACTTTGGTGATGCCGTTTCTGGCGGCGTTCTGCACGCCGTCCGGGCAGAAAGCGGATAAACATGCTTTTATCACCGGCGCGCTGTGGAACAACACCTTCACCCTGGGCGTGACCGCGGTGATGACCGGGCTGTTCTGGCTGGTGCTGCTGCTGTGGAGCAAACTCTTCAGCATGATTGGCATTACGCTGTTCGAGCACCTCTTTTTTGATAACCCTTTGTTCCCGCCGATGGCGACGGGTGCTGCCATCGCCGCAGGCATCGTTTTTTGCCGACGCCTGCCGGGCGCTGCCGGGCTGTTCCGTAACCTGCTGACGCTCGCGGTCAGCGTCCTGCTGCCGCTGCACGCGGTTATCTCTCTGCTGTTTCTGGCCTGCTTGCCCTTTACCGGGCTGGCGATTATCCCGGCCTCTGTCTCCGCCGCGACGCTGCTGCTGACCATGACGCTGCTGATGCTGGCGTTCAGCGCGATGGTTGGCGAAAAAGCGCCAACTGCTTCGCGCTGGTCAAGGATGGTTGCGCGTCTGGTGCTGGTGGCGCAGTGGATCACACCGCTGCTCGCCGCGCTGGCGGGTTGGGCGCTGTGGCTGCGCATCGCCGAATATGGCTGGACGGTGGATCGCGTTTACGGCGTGGCTCTTACGCTTCTTGCGTTGATCGGGTCTCTGCTGCTGGTCCACTATCAGCGCCGGGCCTGGACGCAGGGCGCGGCTAACATGAACCGTTTCACCGTCCTGATGCTGGCGCTAACAGCCTGCGGCTGGTTTTTGTTGCATACGCCGGTTGTCGATCCGCTGCGCATCACCGTTAACAATCAGCTGGCGCGATACGCCGAGGGCAAAGCAAAAGCGGATGAAGGCGATCTCTATACGTTAAGCAACGCAGGGCGTCGTGGCAAAGCGGCGTTACATATGCTGAAGGCGCATCCGCAGTGGCTTAAAGATCCGGTGCAGCAGCAAGCGATGCTGATGCAAATCCTCGGCGGCTATCACGAAGGCACGAAGAAAGACATTAACGCGTTGCAGAAAAGCATCCCGCTGCGCGCGGGCAGCGAAGCGCCGCCGGAGAGCTGGTGGCAGGCACAAACGCAGTACGTTGATCACACGCTGAGCACCTGCATGGTGGATAGCAGCGCCTGCCTGATCTGGATGCAGGATCTCAACAACGACGGCACGCCGGAAGTGCTGCTCTATAACCGCAACGACGCCGGGATCTCGGTCTATACCCATCAGGGCAATGAGTGGCGTCAGGCGGGCAGCGTCACGCTGTCGCAGAACGCCGAAAAAGCGCTGCGCGAAAGTATGCCGAAAACCGTCAGCAAACCCTGGCGCGATCTGGAGATCAACGGTCAGCGCTATCCGGTGCAGTATTACGGCTTTGAAGGTCAGTAGTCATTAAGCCCGGCGCCATAAAGCCGGGCGAGAGGAGTGCAACAGTGAGTCCGAGCGTAGAAGAGGTGATTGCTTTTGTGCGTGAGTTTTCGGGATGTACGCGCAAAGCGATCGATGAAAGCACGCTGCTGGAAGAGGATCTGGGTATTTGCGGTGATGACGGCGTTGAGCTTCTTGAAGCAGCAGAGAAGTTTTTTGCTGTCCGTTTTGAAACAGATGAAGAGGATTTTCGCTCGCTTTTCTCGCTAAAGGAGAACGAGTACCTCTTTACAAGCGAAGGTCTCGATCTACTCGGCATCTGCTATTTTTTTCGCTGGTTGCGTGGCGAACCAGAGCCCATGGTGCGCGATCTCTCCATCGGGCAGTTGCATCAGGTGCTGGTGAAAGTGCGTAGCAAACAGGAGGGCAGTTGCCCCGCAACACCACAGAGTTAATAGGTTTTGTAATCGCTGAAATAGAAGTGCTGGCCTGTCTCATTGTCGACACGGATATTGAGACAGGCACCAGGAAAAAACTGATCCTTTTCAATAAAAGGGAAAGCAATACCACGTTTGGCGATAACTTCCTCTCCTTTGAATATATATTTCACCGTCACGGCTGCCGTAAGATGATTATTAACGCCCTGGCGCTCATCGAGTTTTAAATCAACGATATTTGCCTTAAGGTCAGTGCCGTTTTGTTTGGTTTTTGTATCTTTGGACTGGCTTCGCCAGTTAGTGATGCCGATATAAACGAAAACAAGCAGCATGCCGCCAGTGATAATCCAGCCTAACTTTGGTGAAACGGTTGATAAAAATTCCATCATGATAGTTCTGTTCCTCCAGTAGTGGCTATCGTCTTTTATAATCCAGCATTGCATCGCGCATATTGAGTATGTTCTTGGCTGGATCAGTTTTAAGATAGACCACAGGAATGGTTGAACCCTGTTTGTAATTATAAAGATCCATGGTTTTGATATTTATGAGTACATTCTTACTCTCATATGTCTCCCCGTTTTCTGCGGTAAATTGGTAATCAACATAAATGCTAACTATGCCGAGGTTCGATGGTGTGCGCGGTATAATCTGCGTAATGGTTGCATCGACATAACAAGGGTTGCTAATTATTTTCTTTTTGGTAAACCCATCAAATATGCTTCTTATAATCGAGTAAACGATTGCAATAACCACTGCCGTTACAAGGATTATGGGGATCGCTTTTAGGTAATTGTCCATATAATCTTTTAAAGTTTAGTTTATGGAAAAAGGTTCCACGTACAGTATGTCGTTCATTTCTTTCAGGAAAATACTTTTGTTTGCATATGTTTATTAATGATCAACGGGTTTCATATTCCAAATAATAAAAATCAGTGGGTTTTTCAGGGTTGATTCTTATCTTAATCGGCGTACCAGGAACGAATTTCTCTCGGTCAGTAACCCAAAAAACAACCCCTCGTTTTGGGGTGATCTTTTTACCCTCATAACTATATTCCAGCGTGAGTATTGCCACCAGGTGATTATTGATTCGTTGGTATTGGTCGTAAGTGACTTCAGTCATTATAGCTTCAACGTCAACACCATTCTCTTTAATATATTCGTCATATATACGACGCTCTCTAATGTTGCTGGCAACATAAATAACGAAGCACAGCATTACCAGCGGTATAATCCATGCAAGTTTAGGCATTATATAAGAGAGTAATTCCATCATTTTATATTTCAATCCTTATTGTTTTAGTTGAAAGCTACTTATGCAGTAACATCAGGATTTCTTTTTCCATCTAAACCGCAGGTAATCCTCTATCGCATTTCTCATATTAAGCATGTTTTTTGACGGATCGTTTCTAAGGTAAACGACGGGGATGGTGAAACCCACATTGAATTTTTGTAAGTCCATCGTCTTAATCCCGGTCAGGACGTTTTTTTTCATGTAAGTTTCGCCGTTTATGGCTGTAAAAGAGTAATCGACTGTGATATTGACGATCCCATAACTGGTTGGCGTGCCCGGCATTATCTCGGTAATCGTTGCGTCAACATAGCAGGGATCTGTCATAATCTTTTTAGCTGTTTTTTTCTCAATAAAATTTTGGACAGTTGTAATACAAATGGCTAACACAAAAGCGCCAACGAATATGTAAACTAACGCTTTCAAAAATATTTCAATCATATCAATTCTTAAAATTAGATGAGTTAGAAGGCATTACATCAAAGTCACAGACTACTTGCTATAAAAAGCAGTGGTTGTCATGTTTTTTGATGTAACTATTTAGTACGTCCTGTAATCAGGATAATAGAACTGCGTCGGATTGCCAGGGTTTATTCTTATCCTGATTTTATTTCCAACCTCAAACTTATCTTTATCTGTTATATAAAAGCTAAGACCACGATTAGATCTTATGCTTTTCCCTTCAAACTCATACTGCACTGTAATGACAGCAACTATTTTATTTTTTACTCTTTGAGCAGCATCGGGCTTGATCATTGTCATGATCGCCTCAACATCGACGCCATTCTCTTTTATATAATCATCAAGTTTATCTGACACTCTATTTTGGATAACAACATAGGCAACGAAAATCAACATTCCTAACGGAATGATCCATGCAAGTTTCGGCATGATATAAGAAAGGAAGTCCATAACCATAATTTTACAATCCTTATGTTTTTATTCATGCTTTGGGGTGTTTATTTTCTAAAAATAAAAGTCATGATTTCAGTAGAGTAACTTTTATTACTCCGCTGCATTTTTCATATTCAACATGTTTTTTGATGGGTTATTTTTAAGATAAACAACAGGTATTGTTGAACCCACATTGAATTTTTGCAAATCCATTGTTTTGATCGCTGTCAAAACGTTTTTTTTCGTGAATGTCTGACCATTTACAGCCTTAAACGAGTAATCAACCGTAATATTTACAATACCATAACTACTTGGTGTGCCAGGCATGATTTCAGTTATCGTTGCATCCACATAATAGGGATCTTTTAAGATGTCTGTGGCTATTTTTTTGTCAAGCAGAGTTTTGACCGCTAAATAACAAATTGCTGTCGCTGCAACGCCAACAAAAATATAATAAAACGCCTTTAGAAGTATATCCATAACAAGCCTCATACGAATGATGTCAATGCAGCTTTTTTCAAAGCTAACCCTAAGTTGGTGTACTCTACATCCCCTACTTTACATTTAATTCCTTTATTCCAAACAATATTAACAGAATTACTTTCCATCTTGGTTGTTGTTACTCCTCCGGAAAAACCTACCGCAGCCAGATTAACTGCGCTGATACCTACAGAGTTCCATTTCTTTTCAATAGCCCATGGCGTATCGATATTTACTTCCGTATCACTTTTGATGGTTATCCTGCTTGGAGAATAAAGGTTCATCTCCCCAAGCACTGTCTCGGTGAGCACGCCCTGAATATTCCTTGATGCATTACCATGGATGTCGACAATGTGGTTCTGATCGACCGTTAACTTATCGACCCCTTCGACGTGTGTCACTACGCCTTTCTTGTAGGTCACTTTCGTGGCGGCGCCAATGGCACTTGATGAAGCTGAGGACATATAGTCAGCCGGGGAAGGCATCGATCCTGGCGCCGACATGACGGGGCCCACCGGTTTGCTGATATCAAAAGGCACCGGTGTTACCGCCGACGCCTGACCCTGGGCATTCACCACCTGGCCAAACACCACTTCCGGCACTTCATACATGATCTTATCTGCCGCCAGGGTACTGACCGAGGCGTCGGTTTTGATCACCAGATTCTTGGTATAGCTGTTGTCGGAGTAACCGGTGACTGATTTGGTCTCGTTATCGACAATCGTCTCTTTACGGCCTTCGGCGCTCACGCAGATGGTCTGTCCTTTATTAAAGGTCTGCGTGTCGTGATCTTCCACCGTTATGGCGCGGGTGAGTTTATGGTTATAGATCGTCTCTTTATGCACGGTCTCCTTGTGGATACCTTCAACGGAGACGTTCATATCCCGCTCGGAGTGGAGGTCAACCGACTCGTTGCCGAGCTTATCTTCGAAGAAGAGATAGCTGGCGTTATCTTTGTTGCCGTCTTTACTGCGGGTCATAAAGCCCATACGGGTTGAGTCGCCCGGCAGCTCCCACGGCGGCATGCTCGCTTCGTTATAGACGCGACCGGTGACAATCGGGCGATCCGGGTCGCCGTTGATAAAGTCGATAACCACCTCATCGCCGACGCGTGGGATCTGCACCCCACCAAAGCCCTGGCCAGCCCATGCGCTGGATACACGCACCCAGCAGGAGCTGGTGTCATCGCCTTTTGCATGGCGATCCCAGTGGAACTTCACCTTCACGCGGCCATAGCGGTCGGTCCAGATTGATTCACCCTGCGGGCCAACCACACGAGCGGTCTGCGGGCCGTGTGTACGCGGCCACTCTGTGCGTTGTGCCGAACGGAAGGTGGTTGTCGCGGGTATCACCACAAACTGGATCTGATGAATAGTGTCGGAAGCGCTGCCGCTGGCGTAGCTGTTCTCTTCCAGCGTGTAGGCGGCGCTGACGACGAGATAATCGTTGCTGCTGCCGGCAAAAGGCGGGTTGCCGAGGGTAAAGGTATAACCCGGCGTGATACCGAGCGCCGTGCCGTTGGCGTCAATGCGCTGCTGCTCGGCCTGCCACTCCTCCTGGCGGATGCGGGCGTAAAACTCACCGTGTGAGTGCTCGACGAAGCGACCCGGCCACTCGTAATAGTCAATCTGGCCAGGTGAGGGCGAAGCAGGGTTCTGCCGCGCCTGGAACATCCACGCATTCGGCTTGCGGAAGTCGTAATCATCGATGCTGTAAAGGCCGGGCGTAACGCGTTCGCTGATCGCCCACTGACCAATACCCTCTTTATCCGTCGACCCGCCGGAAAGGGTGGCGTGATAGGGGATAACTTCATATCCGCTGAAAGGTTCATGATGCTCTGCCGCATCCATCAGCACCATGGTGTGGGAATCCGCCTCATGGCGGAAGTAGAAGTAGATCCCTTCCAGTTCCATCAGGCGGCTAATAAAGTTGTAGCTGCTCTCCTGATACTGAACGCAATACTCCCAGTTACGGTAGTCGCCGGTCAGCTTATCTTCCGTTTTAACGCCATATTCCGACAGCACGGTTTTAATAATGTCCGGCACGCGCTGGTTCTGGAAAATACGCTGGTTACGGTCGCGCAGCAGCGGCCATAAATCGGATTCAATTTTCAGGAGATATACTGCGTAGCGCACACCATCAAGCTCGGTGCTTTGCAGGTTCACTTCGGTGATTTTGCCGTTGAAATAACGCGGTTGCAGGCTCTGGGTTGGCACCTTAATAGTCAAGGGTTTCCCTAATAGCGCTCTACGGTCGATATTGCCATCTTCACTTAACATCGTGACGTTCAGGGCAAAGGATCGCGACATCACTTCTGTGCCGTTAAGTTTCCAGAACATCAGCGACTCGGCGCCGGCTGGCGGGGTGACGGTGATACGGTCAAACATAGCAACTCTCCCGGAGCTATTGCCCCGCGCGTTCAAAGGTTTGCGAGGTGTTTCTTTTTTTGGTTTTTTGCTGTGCTCACGGTTGGCGGGAATAAACGTTTAACGTCAATCCGCAACCATTCCATGAAAGACGACATTTTACAGATCGACATCTTCAGATACAGAGCGCAACGCATGAAATTGAAAAGCTGAGTCGTATTTGCAGATTTTTCCTAAAAACATCGTCATTTAGCGCAAATTCATCTGCTTGAAAAAATAAGGCCACTTGCGTGGCCTTATGACATTACGTTTGCGGATAAACAATATTTGCGCCGGGCGCTTCGCGGTGCAGATGGATAAAGTTCAGGTGACGTTCATATTGATCGAGAATATCGATAATCACCTGCTCTTTGTTGTAATCCATCAGGTCATTCCCCTGGCTGCCCTCTAACAGGAAGGTCTCCAGACGGAAGTAGTGCGACTTACCGCTGCGCGCGCGGTAGGTAAAGCCGGGAACGGAGTACTGCTGCGGCCAGACCTGGTAAACAAAGTTCTGCTCCTCGCCGAGATGCACACGCAAATCGAGGTGGCCGAGCGGTTTATCCTCTTCCGCAGGGACACTCTCCAGCGTGACGCGAGCGCCGCGCAGCTCCAGCTCTTTTGCCACATCCTGCATCGCCGGGTAGATCACCGTCTCCATCATCTGCTGGGTGTAACGCGTGCCCGGGTAGTTCATCAGGCGCGAGAGACGCTTTTTCCAGCTCAGGCGATCGTTGCTCGCGGGAATATAGGGCGCGGTTTCGCGGCTGGCGCTGGCGCGGCGGTGATCTTCCACTTTCAGCGACTTATAAAGCCCCGCCATCACAAAGAAGATCACAAAGCTGAATGGCAGACCCATGATCACCGTGGTGTTTTGCAGGGCGGAAATGCCATTGGTCATCAGCATCCCCATCGTCAGCACGCCAATCGCCACCGACCAGAAGATACGCAGCCAGTTCGGCGCATCGCTGTTGATATCTTTCAGCTTCGAGGTGAAGTTACCCAACACCAGCGAGCCGGAGTCCGCAGAAGTGACATAAAAGAGCAGGCCGGTAATGGTGGCAACCGAGGCGCTCAGTTTAAACGCCGGGTACTGCGCCAGCAGGCTGTAGAAGCCGCGTTCGGCGTGCGCCATCACTTCCTGGGCAAAACCGGCATCGCCGTGAATGATTTCATACAGCGCGGCGTTACCAAACACCGACAGCCACAGCAGGGTAAAGGTAAACGGAATAATCAGCGTACCGAGCACGAACTCGCGGATGGTACGACCGCGGGAGATACGCGCAAGGAACAGGCCGACAAACGGCGACCACGCCACCCACCAGGCCCAGAAGAAGAGCGTCCAGCTGTTCATCCACTGCGTCGGGCGGTCAAAGGCAAAGGTGTTCAACGTCATGCCCATAAAGCGGTTGATGTAATCACCCACATTCAGCACCAGCGCGTTGAGCAGGAAATCCGTTTTGCCCATAAACAGCACAAACAGGATCAGCCCGAGCGCCAGCGCGACATTCAGTTCAGAAAGGATGCGAATGCCTTTATCGACGCCGGAGGTGACCGAAATGGTGGCGATAACCACCGACAGCACAATCAGCGCCATCTGCGCGGTTAACCCTTCCGGCACATCAAACAGCACTTTCAGGCCGTAGTTAAGCTGCACGACGCCAATACCGAGGGTGGTGGCGATACCGAAAATGGTGCCGATCACCGCTGCGATATCCACCGTGTGGCCAATCGGGCCATTAATGCGTTTACCAAAAATCGGGTAGAGCGCCGAGCGGATGGTCAGCGGCAGGTTGTAGCGGTAGCTGAAGTAGCCGAGCGCAATCCCCATCAGGGCGTACATCGACCAGCCGGTTAAGCCATAGTGGAACAGCGTCCAGACCATCGCCTGGCGCGCGGCTTCCATTGTCTGCCCGGCGCCTTCCGGCGGCTGCATATACTGCGTCACCGGTTCAGCGACAGAGAAGAACATCAAATCGATGCCGATCCCGGCGGCAAACAGCATTGCCGACCAGCTTAACAGGCTGAACTCCGGTTTTGACTGCTCTGGCCCGAGCTTGATCGCCCCGTAGCGCGAACAGGCCATATAGATGACAAAGACGATATAGAGCGTGGCGGCCAGCATGTAGTACCAGCCAAAGGTGGACGACACCCAGTTCACGGTGGTCTGGATCCACGCCGCGGCGAGATCGCTATAGAGAATGGTGACAAGTGAAAATGTCAGAATCAGTCCGGCGGAGGTGTAGAACACCACAGGATTGATTCTGTCTTTTTCACTGGCAGGTGGATTAATCATCGGTTACCTCTGGTTAATTTCCTGTAAATAAATCAAAAGATTACTTGCAACGTGCTGCCTCTTTTCTTGTTGTTTTTCCCTCATTTTTGTTACGGATTGAGCCTGCTACAGCTTACACACTGCCGCTTCGTTTTTGTAACAGTGCAGGTACATTACCTTAACAAATTCTTTTTTTATATTGAACGTGCAATCAAAAAAAGATTAAATAGAGCCCTTACTTTGCGGTGGAAGAGGGAGTCATGCCAAAGGTGGGAATGCAGCCGATACGCCGTCGGCAGCTGATTGATGCGACCCTGGATACGATCAACGACGTCGGGATTAACGACGCCACCATTGCGCAGATTGCGCGCCGGGCCGGGGTATCGACCGGCATCATCAGCCACTACTTCAAGGACAAAAACGGCCTGCTGGAAGCCACCATGCGCGACATCACGCGCCAGTTGCGCGATGCGGTGGCGGTACGCCTGAAACCGTTAGCCCAGGCCACGACCGAAGCGCGTTTACTGGCGATTGTCGACGGTAACTTCGATGAGACCCAGGTGCATAGCGCGGCGATGAAAGCCTGGCTCGACTTCTGGGCCAGCAGCATGCATCAACCGCAGCTGGGCCGCCTTGAGCGCGTCAGCAGCCGACGCCTCTTCTCCAGCCTGACGGCGGAGTTTCGCCGCGAATTGCCGCGCGAGCAGGCCCGGCTGGCAGCGCACGGCCTGGCGTCATTAATTGATGGCCTGTGGCTGCGCGCAGCCCTGAGCGGCAAACCGTTCAACCCGGACGTTGCCCGAACGCTCACCACCCAATTCATCCGCCAGCAGTTGGCTGGCGCAAAGAATCCCTGAGGAAGGAGGAATCATGTCCCGATTCGCAGAACAGCAGCTCTATATTGATGGTCAATACGTTCCGGCCGCGGCTGGAAAAACATTCCAGACCATCAACCCGGCCAATGGCGAAGTATTAGCCGAAGTGCACGAAGCGGCGCAGGCCGATGTCGATCGCGCGGTAGAAAGCGCGCGTAAAGGCCAGAAAATCTGGGCCGCGATGACGGCGATGGAGCGTTCACGCATCCTGCGTCGCGCGGTCGATATTCTGCGCGAGCGCAATGACGAGCTGGCCGCGCTGGAAACCCTCGACACCGGTAAGCCGCTGAGCGAAACCCAGGCGGTTGATATCGTCACCGGTGCCGATGTGCTGGAGTACTACGCCGGGCTGATCCCGTCGCTGGAAGGGCAGCAGATCCCGCTGCGCGACACCTCCTTTGTCTACACCCGCCGTGAGCCGCTTGGCGTGGTCGCTGGTATTGGCGCATGGAACTACCCGATCCAGATCGCGCTGTGGAAATCCGCACCTGCGCTGGCTGCGGGCAACGCGATGATCTTCAAACCGAGCGAAGTCACACCGCTTACCGCGCTGAAACTGGCGGAAATCTACACCGAAGCGGGCCTGCCGGACGGCGTCTTTAACGTTCTGCCGGGCAGCGGCGCGGTCACTGGCCAGCTGCTGACCGAGCATCCGGGCATCGACAAAGTCTCCTTCACAGGTGGTGTGGCCAGCGGTAAAAAAGTGATGGCAAACGCCGCCGGTTCGACCCTGAAAGAGGTCACCATGGAGTTGGGCGGTAAATCGCCGCTGATCATCTTTGACGATGCGGATCTCGATCTCGCTGCCGATATCGCAATGATGGCCAACTTCTACAGCTCCGGCCAGGTCTGCACCAACGGCACGCGCGTGTTTGTTCCGGCGAAATGGCAGGCTGAGTTTGAAGTGAAGATCGCCGATCGCGTGGCGCGGATTAAAGCGGGCGATCCAAACGATCCGGCCATCAACTTCGGGCCGCTGGTGAGCTTCCCGCACCGCGACAACGTGATGCGCTATATCGAATCCGGCATCAGTGAAGGCGCCCGCCTGCTCTGCGGCGGCAAACGTCTGACTGGCGGCGAGTTCGATAAGGGTGCCTGGGTTGCGCCAACGGTCTTTACCGATTGCCGCGATGAGATGACCATCGTGCGCGAAGAGATCTTCGGGCCGGTGATGGCGATCCTCACCTATGAAAGCGAAGAGGAAGTGGTGCGCCGCGCCAACGCCACCGACTTCGGTCTGGCCGCTGGCGTAGTGACGCAGGATCTCAACCGCGCGCACCGCGTCATTCATCAGATTGAAGCGGGGATCTGCTGGATCAACACCTGGGGCGAATCCGCCGCCGAAATGCCGGTGGGTGGCTACAAGCACTCCGGCGTCGGGCGTGAAAACGGCCTGATGACGCTGCAAAACTACACCCAGGTGAAGTCTGTGCAGCTCGAAATGACCCGTTTTCAGTCTGTATTTTGAGTGAATTTTAACCTGAGGAGCGACTAATGGAATTTGATTACATCATCATCGGAGCCGGATCCGCAGGGAACGTATTGGCAACAAGACTGACCGAAGATAGCGACGTCAACGTGCTGCTGCTTGAAGCGGGCGGTCCCGATTACCGTTTTGATTTCCGCACGCAGATGCCTGCGGCGCTGGCTTACCCGTTGCAGGGAAAACGCTACAACTGGGCGTATGAAACCGAGCCCGAACCGCACATGAACAACCGCCGCATGGAGTGCGGGCGCGGTAAAGGGCTGGGCGGATCGTCGTTGATCAACGGCATGTGCTACGTGCGCGGCAACGCAATGGATCTCGATAACTGGGCACAGGAACCGGGGCTTGAGCGCTGGACCTACCTCGACTGCCTGCCTTACTACCGCAAGTCGGAAACGCGCGATATCGGTGCAAACGACTACCACGGCGGCGAAGGCCCGGTCAGCATCACCACCTGCAAACCGGGCAACAACCCGCTGTTTGCGGCGATGATCGAAGCGGGCGTGCAGGCGGGCTATCCGCGCACTGAGGATCTCAACGGTTATCAGCAAGAGGGCTTTGGCCCGATGGATCGCTTTGTGACGCCGAAAGGACGTCGCTCGAGCACCGCGCGCGGCTATCTCGATACCGCGAAAAAGCGCTCCAACCTGACCATCATCACCCATGCCACCACCGATCGCATTCTGTTCGACGGCAAGCGGGCGGTGGGCGTTGAGTATCTGCACGGTGCCAGCAATACGCCGCAGCAGGTGCATGCGCGCCGCGAAGTGCTGCTCTGCGCGGGTGCCATCGCTTCGCCGCAGATCCTGCAACGCTCCGGCGTCGGCGCGGCAGATCTACTGAAAAAGTTCGATATTCCCGTGGTGCACGATCTGCCGGGCGTCGGTGAAAACCTGCAGGATCACCTCGAAATGTACCTGCAGTACGAGTGCAAAGAGCCGGTGTCGCTCTACCCGGCGCTGAAGTGGTGGAACCAGCCGAAAATCGGCGCGGAGTGGCTGTTTAACGGCACCGGCATTGGTGCCAGCAACCAGTTTGAAGGCGGCGGCTTTATCCGCAGCCGGGAAGAGTTCGCCTGGCCGAACATTCAGTACCACTTCCTGCCGGTGGCGATTAACTACAACGGCAGCAATGCGGTTGAAGCCCACGGCTTCCAGTGCCACGTTGGCTCCATGCGCTCGCCGAGCCGCGGCTTTGTGCGCCTGAAATCGCGCGATCCGCGTATGCACCCGGCCATCCAGTTTAACTACATGGCTCACGAGCAGGACTGGCAGGAGTTTCGCGATGCGATCCGCATTACGCGCCAGATCATCAACCAGCCGGCGCTGGACAAATATCGCGGGCGTGAGATCAGCCCCGGTATCGAGTGCCAGACCGACGAACAGCTGGATGAGTTTGTGCGTAACCACGGCGAAACCGCCTACCATCCGTGCGGCACCTGCAAAATGGGCAGCGACGAGATGGCGGTAGTGGACGGGGAAGGGCGCGTGCACGGCCTGCAAGGGCTGCGCGTGGTCGATGCCTCGATTATGCCGCTGATCATCACCGGTAATCTCAACGCCACCACCATTATGATTGGCGAGAAGATTGCCGATAATATCCGTGGTCGCACACCGCTGCCGCGCAGCAACGCCGACTACTTCGTGGCGGGCGACCGCCCGGTGCGCGGCGAGCCGATGCGCGCGTAACGCCAGCAGCCGGTAGGGCACTCTTACCGGCTAGTTTTGCCCCAACCGCAGGCAGTGCGTCACCCGCTCAATCCCTTCCGTTGGCACAAAGCCTGCGCGTTGGTAAAAGCGGAACGCCGCCTGCGGTGCATGCGTGTAGAGATTGTCAAAACTCTGCGCGGCCTGGGCGATAATCTCCCTCAAAAGCGCGCTGCCCACCGCCAGGCTGCGATAGGCTGCGGCAACGTAGAGGTGGCGCACCCGGCCTGCGCGATCTCCCTGCACAAACGGGTCGATATTCAGCCCGCAAACGCCGACCAGTTTGCCGTCAATCCACGCGCCCAGCAGCATTTCGCCTGGCTTATCAAAGCGGTTGTGCTGATTGAGCCAGTTCTCCTCAAGCCTGCGCAGCATATTAAATCCTTCCGCCACGCTCGCCTGTTTTAGCGGCTGAAAACCGTCGACTACCGGGGTAATGGTGGTGATGTTCAGCGTCATAACACCCTCGTTATTGATGGAGATAATCCTGGCGCAGCAGGCCAAACAGCCAGTCATTGTGCCAGCGGTTATGCAGCCAGTAGCTCTCGCGCAGCTCGCCCTCCAGCACAAACCCCACTTTTTCCAGCAGCCGGCGAGAGGGGTGATTGCCGGCGGTGACCATCGCCGTCAGCCGCCGGATGCCGCCTTTATGGAAGGCGAAATCGCACACCGCCTGTAACGACTCGCGCGCATAGCCTTTTCCCTGCGCCTGGGGAGCAAAGAGAAAGCCCACTTCCGCGCAGTCGGCTTCGCGATGGATATAGCCGGTGACGCCGAGCCTTTCACCGCTCGCTCTGTCGCGCACCACCAGGCAGAGCCAGTGCGCGCTCCCCGGCTGCCAGGGCGGCAAGCGGGTGGTGAAAGCCTCCTCGATCTCCTCTGGCGCGCGCTCATCCGAGATGTAATGCTGCACCTCATTGCTCGCCATCAGGCGGCTAAAAAAATCGCGATCCTGCGCCTCGATTTGCGTGCAGACCAGCCGTGGCGTGTCGAGGCAAAGGGCTGTTTGGGTATGGGCGTCTTTATTCATCTCATCGCTGTTTTGTTGGCAATCATTACAAAGAGATATATGTCAGATACGCGGCGAGGTAAACCAGTAAGCAGCCAAACCAGATCTTCCCCACCAGCTGATAATCCTCTTTTTTCACCATCTCCCCCTGTTCAGAAGGTCCAGGTTACGGCTACCGTGCCGGTGCCCTCATTGCGTTGCGAGACAATCGGGCTGTCGCCCGCGCGATCGCCAAGCCAGGTGTAGCCCGCGCTCAGCAGCGTTCCCCAGTGTTCGTCGAACTGATGGCTCCAGGTGAGCGAGCTGTTGACGCCGTAGAAACCGCCCGCGCGATCATAGGGGCGAAAACCGCTGCGCTGGCTCTGCCGCGCGCTGACGCCATAAAAGGTGTTGATATAGCGGCTGTCGCCAAACAGGGCAGCAGACTGGAGTGCAACGGTATCGCTGGCGCTCTGCACCGGCAGCAGCGTCACCGAGGTTTGATACTGCACGCCCTGGCTGTCGGTCAGCGGCAGCGTCGCTTTACCTTCAACAGAGAGCCACGGTGTGATCGACCAGCCGACGGCAAGCGCCGTATTCATCGTGGCATCGATTTTCCCCATCCCTTTCAGGTTATTGGCGCCGTCGCGCCAGGAGGAGTTACTGTCATCGCGGCCGAGGCCATAGCCGAGCGTATGTTCGAGATAGAGGCCGTTCTCGCTTTGCAGGTCGTAACCGATGCCCTTTTGCGAATCAATGAAGAGGGCGTTATCGCGTGCCTGAATCAGCGGAACGAATTGCAGGCGCTGCTTGTCTGAACCGCTGTAGCGCGGCGCAGACTGTGCGCCGATGCCTACAGTAACGCCATTTTGTGCCGATGGATCATCATCGGCGTGCGCCGCAGAGGCGGTGGTCGCCAGCAGGGCGCAGAGGCTATACAACGTACGTTTTCTGGTTATCATCGTCACATCTCGTCGGTGGGAAAGGGTGTGCGCAAGCGCTGAAAGGGAACATAGACAGGTCGTATCAATAAACCGTCAGCAAAGTGTTAAGAAACGGTCAAGGTGGGGAAATGGTGGCGAAAAGAGTGCTGGTGATTGAGGATGACGCGGATGCGGCGGGCGTGCTGGAGGCCTATCTGCGCCGTGAAAATTATGAGGTGACGCTGGCGAGCGACGGCCTGGCCGGGCTGGAGCTGGCGCAGCGCTGCAAGCCCGATCTGATCCTGCTCGATGTGATGCTGCCCGGCATGAACGGCAGCGAAGTGCTGGCGGCGCTGCGGCGCAAAAGCGATGTGCCGGTGATCATGGTGACGGCGCTCGGCGATGCGCCGGATCGCATCGGCGCGCTGCGTTACGGCGCGGATGATTATGTGGTGAAACCCTATCACCCCGGCGAAGTGGTGGCGCGCGTGCAGGCGGTACTGCGGCGCACGCAGCGCGCGGAAACCCAGGAAGAGGTGCTGCGCTGGCACAACCTCGCGGTCGACACCGTCGCCATTAGCGTGACCGTCACGCAAGAAGATAACCAGACGCGCGCGCTGGAGCTGACGCCGACGGAATTCTCCCTGCTTACGACACTGATGCGCCATCCCACGCGAGCCTTCTCCCGCCAGCATCTGCTGGAGCACTGCCTGCCCGAAAGCGAAGCGCTGGAGCGGGTGGTCGATACGCACGTCTACAACCTGCGTAAAAAGCTGGAAAACGCGGGCGTCAGCGGCGTGTTAAGCAATGTGCGCGGCGTCGGTTACAGGTTCTCTCAACCATGAAAAATTTAGCTCAACAGTCGCTCTGGCGCTGGATCTGCGTGCGCATCCTTGCGCTGGCGATCGGTACAGTGATCATCATCGCGCTCTGTATGTGGCTGCGCTACGCCGTGCAGACTGTCTGGATCCTGCATGCCATGCCTGCGCCGGTGCGCGCCGAGTTTCTGCTGTTGAAAGAGAACCCGGAGATCAACCCGACGCGCTTTCACGAAATTGTCGACACCTGGTGGGGGCTGAGCTACTCCACCCCCTCTATCGCCTCGACGGACTGGATCCTGGTCAGCGTGCTGGTGCTGGTGATGATCCCCTTTATCGTCTTTATGGGGCTGCGCTATGCCCGCCCGCTGACCCTGCAATTTAGCCGCCTGCGCGACGCCGCCGAAGAGGTGACGCAGGGAACATTTGGCGCACAGGCCGAGCTGGTAAAAGAAGCCCCCGCTGAAATGGTACGCTTTGCCAGCGACTTTAACGGCATGACCCGCCAGCTGGCGCGCTATGAGCGCGAACTGCGCGCCTCCCACGTGGCGATGGCCCACGAGCTGCGCTCACCGCTCACCGCCGCGATTGGTCGCCTGCAGGGGATGCTGGATGGCGTGTTTGAGCCAAGCCCTGCGCAGATGTCGATGGTGATGAAGCAATTACAACTGCTGCGCCGCTTAACGGATGAGCTGCACCTGCTCTCGCTGGCTGACGCCGGGCAGCTGATGCTCAACTGCCAGCCGCTGCTCTTAGACGATCTGCTGCGCGAACGCGCGGCGTGGATGAAACCGCAGGCCGACGCCGCCGGGTTCACCTTTACCCTGACCGCGCCAACGCCCGCGCCGCTGGAGGGCGACGCTTTCCGCTTAGGGCAGGTCTTTACCGTGCTGATGGAGAATGCGGTGCGTTACGGGCGGCAGGGCGGCCATCTGTTTATCACCCTCACCTCGCAGGCGAGCGGCTACCTGATTGATTTCACCGATGACGGCCCCGGCGTGGAGGCTGATTTTCTGCCGCTGATGTTTGATCGCTTCACGCGGGCCGAGACTTCGCGCGCGCGCCATTCCGGCGGCAGCGGCCTTGGGTTATCCATCGCCCAGGCGATTGTCCATGCCCACGGCGGCAGCATCAGCGCCGTGCTGCCGGAAGCGGGCGGGCTGGCGATCACCCTTCACCTTCCCCACGTGGTTGCGGCGCAAGAAAAGTTGCAGCCTTGATAAAACCTTGACGAAACGTGGGCTGAATCTCGACGCGTCACGCCTGTAATAGCGCCATTACCGATCCGGAGTGGCGCTATGTCAGAACAGTTTATCCCTTACGCACGCCCGCTCGCGCACAGGCTTTTGCACGCTGTGCGCGGGCTTCCTCTGCTGCTATTGCTGGCGCTGGCCGCGACCGGCTGTGGCGAGAAGAAAACCGACAAACCGGCACCGCCGCGTCCGGTGCGTTACCTGGTCGTTGCTAACAGTGCGGCAAACCCGCAAACGGTGCGCACCGGCGAGATCCGTGCTCATGATGAGACAACGCTGGCCTTCCGCCTGGATGGCCGCATGATTTCCCGTGAGGTGGATATTGGCGCCCGGGTGCATGCCGGGCAGGTGCTGGCCTCCCTTGAGAGCGAAACCGGTAAAAACCAGCTCGCTAGCGCGCGCGCCGATGTGGAGAGCGCCCGCGCGGCTGAGCAGGTAGCAGCGCTGAATCTGAAAAGGATGCAGGCATTAATGCCCTCCGGCGCGATTGCCCGCACGCAGCTCGACAGCGCCCGCGCCGACTGGCAGTCGGCAGCATCAAAACTGAAAAGCAGCACTGCGGCATTACGCAACGCCGAGCAGAATCTGAGCTGGACGCAGCTGGTCGCCCCGGCAGACGGCATCATTACGCGCGTTAACGCCTCTGCCGGGCAGGTGGTCAGCGCCGGGCAGGCGGTCTTTACCCTCGCTACCAGCGAGGCGCGCGATGTGGTGTTTGCCGTTGCCGACCCGCGCCAGCTGGCATCAAACGCAACTTTCACCGTTGCGCTGCTGGCGGATCCGTCAGTGAAGGCGAGCGGCAGCCTGCGCGACATCAGCCCGCAGGCCGATCCGCAGACGCGCACCTGGCAGGTGCGGCTGGCACTGGCAAACCCGCCTGCGGCGATGGCGCTCGGCGCCAGCGCCACCATTGCGCTGCCGGAATCAGCATCCGCAGGCTTTGCGGTGCCCGCCTTTGCATTAAGCCGCCTTGGTCAACAACCGGCGCTGTTTGTGATTGATGACAAAAACCGGGCGCAGCCGCGCGCGGTGACGCTGGGCGGCTACAGCGCCTCATCGGTGTTTATCCGTTCCGGTCTGCGCCCCGGCGACAGGGTAATTACTGCGGGCGTCAGTAAATTGCGCGCCGGTGAGCAGGTGATCGCCGGGGAGTTGCAGCCATGAAACGCTCGCGCTTTAACCTCTCGGCCTGGGCGCTGGAACATCAGCAGCTGGTCACCTTTTTTATGCTGCTGGTGATAGTGATGGGCGTGCTCTGCTATCAGCAGCTGCCGCGTAATGAAGATCCGGCGTTCACCATCAAAACGGCGGTCGTCACCGCTCAGTGGCCGGGTGCCAGCGTCGAAGAGACAACGCAGCTGGTCACCGATGTGCTGGAGAAGAAGTTACAGGAGATCCCGCATCTCGATTTTATTGAGAGCGAAACCCGCGCTGGCAGCACGATTATCAACGTCAACCTGCGTGATGACACGCCGCCAAAAGCGGTGCCCGGCATCTGGTACCAGGTGCGGAAAAAGATGCAGGACAGCGCCGCCGATCTGCCGCAGGGCGCGCAAGGGCCGCAGGTCAACGATGAGTTTGATGACACCTTCGGCACCATCTATGGCTTTACCGCCGACGGTTACTCGCCGCGTGAACTGCGCGATCGGCTGGAGACCATCCGCCGCAGCCTGATGTCGCTGCACGATATCGGCAAAATAAGCCTGATCGGCGAACAGCAGGAGCAGATTGTTATCGCCTTCTCCCCGCGTCAGCTGGCGGGAATGGGGCTGGATATTGAGCAGATCAGCACGGCGCTGAAGGCGCAAAACGCCATCGCGCCCGCCGGTACCATCCGCACCGGCGAGGATAACGTGGCGCTGCGCGTCAGCGGCGCGTTAAGCAGCGAAGCGAGCCTGCGGGCGGTGACGCTGCATATCAACGATCGCTATATTCCGCTCACCGATATCGCCACCGTCACCCGCCAGGCCGCTGAGCCGCCCGCGCCGCAGTTTCGCGTCAACGGGCAACCGGCGCTCGGGCTGGCGATCTCAATGGCTTCGACCGGGAATATGCTGCGCTTTGGCAAGGCGCTGGATGAGCGCATGGCGCAGATCCAGGCCCAGTTGCCGCACGGCATTGAGATGGTGAAAGTGGCCGATCAGTCGCAGGTGGTGAGCGGGGCGGTGAGCGGTTTTGTCCGCGTGCTGGTAGAAGCGGTGGTGATTGTGCTCGCCGTCTCCTTTGTCTCGCTGGGCCTGCGCGCGGGCCTGGTGGTGGCTGCCGCCATTCCGCTGGTGCTGGCGATGACCTTCGCCGGGATGATGCTCGCCGGGATCGGCCTGCAACGCATCTCCCTCGGCGCGCTGATTATCGCGCTCGGTCTGCTGGTGGATGACGCAATGATCACCGTGGAGACGATGGTCGCACGCCTCGAAGCGGGGGAGTCGCGCAGGCAAGCCGCTACCTATGCTTTTAAAACCACCGCCTTTCCCATGCTCACCGGCACGCTGGTGATGATCGCCGGGTTTATTCCCGTCGGCTTCGCCGCCTCCAGCGCCGGGGAGTACTGCTACTCGCTGTTTGCCGTGGTGCTGATCGCGCTGCTCTGCTCGTGGGTGGTGGCGATCCTCTTCTCCCCGCTTACCGGCACCTGGCTGCTGCCCGCGCGCATCGATAAGCACGGCGATCGCGTCGGCAGGCTGAAACGCGGTTATCAGGCGCTGCTGCGCCTCGCGCTGCGCTGGCGGCTGACCACGCTGGCACTCGCGCTGCTGGCGCTGGGGTTGTCGCTGGTCGGCACCACCTATTTGCAGGGGGAGTTTTTCCCCGCCTCCGATCGCCCGGAGCTGCTGGTGACGCTCTCGCTGCCCGCTAACGCCTCGCAGACCGAGACGCAAAAGCAGGTGGAGCGCCTGGAGCGGGCGCTGGCCGGTAATGAGGATCTCGATCGCTACAGCAGCTACGTCGGCTCCGGCGCGGTGCGTTTTTATCTGCCGATGGAGGTTTTGCAGGACAACGAGAACACCGCGCAACTGGTGGTGGTGGCAAAAGATCTCGCCGCCCGTGACCGGCTGCGCCAACGGCTGGAGACGCTGCTGGCAAGCCAGTTCAGCGCGATTACCTCTCGCGTGTCGCCGCTGGAGCTGGGGCCGCCGGTGGGCTGGCCGGTACGCTACCGCGTGAGCGGGCCGGATTATGCAAAAGTGCAGACGCTGGCTCATCAACTGGCGGCGCAGATTGGCGGCTCGCCGCTGACCCGGGAAGTGAACCTGACCGCCGGGGAGCCGGAGCGGATGATCCGCTTACAGGTCAATCAGACCGCCGCGCGCGCGGCGGGCGTCTCCTCGGAAAGCATTGCCCGGATGCTTGATACCGTCTGGTCCGGCGCGACGCTGACCACGGTGCGGGATAACGATCGGCTGGTGGATGTGGTGCTGCGCGGCAACGATCGCGAGCGGCTCGATATCGGTACGCTCGGCACATTGATGTTGCCGACGTCTAACGGCACAAAAATTCCGCTGAGCGAAGTGGCGACGCCGGAGTGGGGGCTGGACGACCCGGTGATCTGGCGTCATCAGCGGCTGCCCTTTATCACCGTGCAGACGGATCTCGCGCCGGGCCTGCGCGCGGAAGCGGTATCATCCGGTCTGCGCCCGACGGTGGATAAGCTACGCGCCCAGTTGCCTGCCGGGTATCGCATTGAGGAGGGCGGCACCGTTGCCGAGTCGGACAAAGGCAACGGTTCGGTGTATGCCGTGCTGCCGGTGACGCTGATTATTATGCTGCTGCTATTAATGGTTCAGCTTCAGCGCTTCTCGCGCATGCTGCTGGCCGTCACCATGGCACCGTTTGGCCTGCCGGGAATTGTGCTGGCGATGCTGCCGACCGGCACGCCAATGGGGTTTGTCGCGCTGCTGGGGGTAATTGCACTGGCGGGGATGATCATCCGCAACGCGGTGATCCTGATTAGCGAAGTGGACAGCAATCTGCACCTTGGGATGCAGCCTGATGAGGCGATTATCGCCGCGTCGGAGCACCGCGCGCGACCGATTATGCTGACCGCCTGCGCCGCGATCCTCGGCATGATCCCCATCTCCCATCAGGTGTTCTGGGGGCCGATGGCCTACGCCATTATCGGCGGGCTGCTGGTGGCAACGCTGGTAACGCTGACGGTGTTACCCGCCGCGTTCAGCCTGGTGCTGCAACTGAGCGCCCGCTTAGCTCCTGCGCATCGGGCGGCAGATAAAGATTAACGCCACCGCGCTACAGAGCGGGAAGATAGCCAGCTGCAACCAGGGGTAGATCGCCGCAACCGAGGGGGTTAACGCCCGGTCGAGTTGGCTGCCAAACAGCAGGTTGCCCGCCAGCACGGCAAAACCGCCCGCTGTCGCCAGCGCGCCATAGTGCGCGCCGAGCGTCGCGTCGTCGGCGAACCACGGCACCATATCTTTCGCCGCAGGCACCAGCAGCATCTGCCCGAGGGTTAATAACGAGACGAAGCTGATGGCGGGCAGCAGCCGCATCCAGCCCGCAGGCGGCGTGCTAGCGGCGCAGAGCGCGACGCTGGCAAAGCTTGCGGAGATGAGCAAAAAGCCCACCGGCAGCATGCGCGCGGCACCAATGCGGCGCGTTAAGCGGGCGAGGGGAAGTTGCAGGGTGATAATCAGCACCGAGGCCAGCATAAACAGCGGCCCGAGATCTTTTTCGCTGCCGCCCGCGCGCTGGATCTCAACCGGCAGCGCCAGGTAAAGCTGGTTGTAGCTTAATAACCACGAACTGTAGGCGAGGATAAAGGCGACAAAGCGCGGCTGGCGAAAGGTGGTCCACCATGGCGTGACCGCCAGCGTCTGGCGTTTTGGCGGCGCGGGCGGCAGGCAGAAGAAGAGCACAATCAGCGCCACAACAAACACCCCAGCACCTGCTAACGCCACCTGGCGAAAACCGAGCCCGGTCATCAGCGCGCCCGCCACCGGGCCAAGCACCGCGCCGAGCTCGCCGCAGACGGCAAAAAGCGCAAACCACTCGGCGCGGCTGCGCTTGCCGCGGCTCTCGCTCTGGGCTCCGGCGCGCGCCAGTAACGCTTCAATCGAGGGGGAGAAGAGCGCACCGCCAATGCCTGTCAGGCAGGCGCCGACAATAATTGGCCCCAGCGAGTGGCCGAACGCCAGCATCAGATAGCCCGCGACGCGGATAATGCAGCCGCAGAGAATAATCACGCGCGCGCCGAAGCGGTCCGATAACGCGCCGCCAATAAAGAACATCCCTTGCTGCGAGAAGGTGCGCAGCCCAAGCACCAGGCCGATCAGCCCGCCGGAGAGCAGTAAGTCATCGCGCAGAAAGATCGCCAGGAAGGGCACCACGGCGTAGAAGCCGATATTAAAAACAAACTGGCTACCAAGTAAAACAGGCGGCCAGAGCTGTTTCGCTGGCCGCAGGTGGGGAAAAGACATGCGAAAATCCTGATGTCAGGCGATGAAGTGGATATGGTTTTTGTCATGGCAGGGCGATGGCGTGATTTTCGCCTTCACGCGAAACACCTCCCACAGCAGATCTTCGGTGAGGATCGCCTGCGGCGTACCGCTCGCCACCACAGTACCGTGTTGCATCACAATCAGGCTGTCGCAAAACATCAGCGCATGGTTGAGATCGTGAATGGCGACGATGCTGGTCACCGGTAGCTCGCTGATAAGCTTCATCAGCTGGAGCTGGTGGTGAATGTCGAGATGGTTGGTCGGCTCATCAAGCAGGATCTCTGACGGCATCTGCGCCAGCGCGCGGGCAATGTGGACGCGCTGCCGCTCGCCGCCCGAGAGTGTCAGCCACCCCTGCTGGCTTTTCTCCAGCATGTCGACGCGTGCCAGCGCGGCGGAGATGGTCTCATCATCCTCCGTGCTCCAGCTGGAGAAAGGGGAGTGGTGCGGAATACGCCCCAGTTTCACCACGTCGCGTACGCGCATATTGGCATCGGTCATGCCGTGCTGCTCAACGAACGCCACCCGGCGGGCAAGCTGCTTTTTGGGCAGCCGGTGAAGGTTCTGCCCGTCGAGCAATACACGTCCTTTATGCGGGCGGCGCAGCCCCGCCAGCACGCGCAGCAGGGAGGATTTCCCCGAGCCGTTCGGCCCCAGCAGACCTACCGTTTCGCCACGCGCAACCGTCAGTGAGACATCGTTGACGATCACTTTCTTACCCACCTTCCAGGTGACGTTTTCAGCGGCGATGCTCATTAGCGATTCCTTGAACGGTAAATAATAAAGGCGAAGAACGGCACGCCAACCAGCGCGGTGACGACGCCGACCGGCAGGCTCTGCGGGGCGATCAGCATGCGCGAGGCGATATCCGCCAGCACCATCAAAATCGCGCCCGCCAGCGCACAGGCTACCAGCAGCCTGCGGTGCAGCGGCCCAAAGAAGAAGCGCATCATATGCGGCACCACCAGCCCGACAAAACCGATGGAGCCAGCCATGCTGACAATCGTGGCGGTGATCAGCGCGGTGGTGGTAAACAGCGCGAGGCGCACCCACGGCACGGCGATGCCTAACGAGGCCGCCGCATCGTCGCCGAAGGTGAAGGCATCCAGCGCCCGCGAGTAGTAGAGGCAGATCGCCAGACCAATCAGCACCACGATCAGCACCAGCTGGAACTCCGGCCAGCGCACGCCGCTAAAGCTGCCCAGCAGCCAGAACATTACGTCGCGCGCCTGCTGGGCGCTGGCGGAGGTACTGATGGTATACGCCGTGACGGCGTTAAAGAGTTGCGAAGCGGCAACCCCGGCTAAGATGGTGCGCTCGTTGCCGCCGCGCGCGCCGTTGGTGAGAAACGCCACGAACGCAAAGGCGGCGAAGGCTCCGGCAAAAGCACCCGCCGAGAGCGATACCGCACCCGCGCCAAGACCCAGCACCACCACAGAGACCGCACCGGTCGATGCGCCCGCCGAGACGCCGAGCACATACGGCTCGGCCAGGGCGTTTTTCAACAGGCTTTGCAGCACCGCACCGCAAATCGCCAGCCCGGCACCACAACAGGCGGCGACCAGCGAGCGGCTGAGGCGGAAATCCCAGATCACGCTTTCATAGATGCGATTGAGCGGCTCGGCGGTCAGCCCAAGTTTATTGCCAATCGCATAGAAAACGCTGGGTAACGGAATCGCCAGCTCACCGACGCTGGCTCCTACCGCTATCACTACCACCAGCAGCACAACGGCAAGCAGCGCGGCACTACTTAACCACAACGTTTGTCGCGTTGGGTGCAACGCTGCCATCAATTAAGCCCCATCTTTCTCAGCTGTTCAGCAACCTGCTCTGCGCCATAAATGGTGCGAATGGTGGGATTCATCGCCTGGCCATCCATCACCACGATGTGGCCTTTTTTCACCGCCTCAAGCTGGCTGACGGCGGGATCGCTCTTCAGGAACTTAATCTTCTCCTGCGCGTTATCCAGCGCCCAGCGATTGCGGTCGAGGCTGGAGACGACGATCACATCCGGGTTAGCGGCAATGATGCTCTCCCAGCCAACGGTCGGCCACTCGGTTTCGGTAGTGATGGCGTTATGGCCGCCGAGCACATTGGCGATAAAACCGGAGGCACTGTTTTTGCCGCCGACGTAGGCGTCAGCGGAAGGGGATGAGCTGGAGAACCAGAAGACGAAGGAGAGATCTTTTTTGTTTTTACCAAACTCTTTACGCAGATCGGCTTCGCGCTTTTTGAAGTCGGCAACCAGCGCCTGGCCGCGATCTTCAACGTTAAAGATCTTCGCGAAATCTTCGATCTCCTGGTAGAGATAGGTCATGTCCCACAGTTTCTGGCGGCTGCCGTACATATCGCCGGTGCCTTTTTTGGTGGCGCACATGCCCGGTGACATATAGCTGTTAACGCCGACGGTGGCGAGATCTTCGCGCTTCGCCACTTTGCTCTCCGGCCCCAGCAGCAGCGGCGATTGCGCGGCTACGAAATCCGGGGTTTGCGCCAGCACCGACTCCAGGGTCGGGATCTCTACCGTCAGGGTTTTGATCTTCGCATTTTTTTCCGCCAGCTGCGGCAGGACTTTGGTCGGCCAGAAGGCGGTGGCGGCGATTTTATCCTCTAAGCCGAGCAGCAGCAGGATCTCGGCGGTGTTTTGCCCTAACGCGACCACGTGCTCAGGGGCTTTGGTGAAGGTCTCTTTGTAGCCGCAGTTTTCAAGGGTGAGGGGATATGTGGTGGCATAAGCAGAACTTAATGAGGCAAGCGCCAGCCCCAGCGCGCAGAGAACCTTCTTCATTCAACACTATCCTTCATTAACATTATGGTGATTTATGGGATCATCGAAATAGTTTCGCAATGATAATGAATCCTATTACGAATGCGAGATCTTCTTTGCGCGAAGGGTTCAAATTTGTTTTATGAATGGATTTTTGAGGATTCATATTTAGTGTAAATATGATTATTTAATTTAAATTTCGCCCCCTTTTGGTCGATAACTCTTTTAAGGCAATTCGCATTTTATGCGGTGCCACATCGTTTTGTCGCTCTATCACCCAAGGGATCACTATGTCAGTCAGGCGTTTTTCATTGCTCGTTTTTGGTCTGTTACTCTCTATCTTCCTTATCAGCTCCGCGTCTAACCTCTGGTCGCTTACCCGCAGTAACGACTCGCTGGATAACGTAAACAAAGAGATCCGCGTGGTGCTGTCGGTCATCGATCCGATTAACCATAGCCGTACCCTGCGCGTACGCCTGATGGAGGCGATGATTAACGCCTCGCTGGGCGATAGCCAGAAAACCCAGGCCTCCCTTGAGAGCGCCAATGAGGTGATGCAAAAAGCCTCGTCGGCGTTTAATAACTATCTCGCCGCGCCGCGCGTTGCCGGTGAAGATGCGCTTGCTACGCCGTATCGCCGGGCCTGGCAGAACTATGTTGATAACGGTTTACGTCCGCTGATGGATGCCGCGAAAAACAACGACACCGCGCGCTTTAACCAGCTGGTCAGCACTACCATTCCTCAGTTAGATCGTCAGTTTGAGATCACCCTTGATAACCTGCTGGCGTTCCGTGAAAAGTATGCCCAGCAGCTGAACAATGAGGCGCAGAGCCGCTTCGTTAACAGCATGGTGACCATCGGCGTCTTTGCGCTGCTGTTTACGCTGATCATTGTGGGCATCTTTATCCTGCTGCGTCGTCGTGTGCTGTCGCCGCTGGATGCCGCGCGCCTGCACTGCCAGAAAATGGCGGCGGGCGAACTGAATCTGCCGGTGGTTTCCAGCTCCAAAGATGAGATCGGCGGCATGATGAGCGCGCTGGAGCAGATGCGTCTCTCGCTGGTGCAGATCATCTCTCAGGTGCGTAACTCCAGCCAGAGCGTGGCTTACGCCGCAGAAGAGATCGCCGCGGGTAACACCGATCTGTCGGCGCGTACCGAAGAGCAGGCCGCCTCGCTGGGGCAGACCGCTGCCAGCATGGAAGAGCTGACCTCAACCGTGAAACACACCTCTGAAAACACCCAGCAGGCCAACAGCCTGGCGGGGAATATGCGCAGCGCGGCGCAAGAGGGGAATGCGATTGTTGAAGAAGCTGTGGTGTCGATGAAGGAGATCGAAACCAGCTCCGGCAAGATCGGCACCATTATCGGCATCATTGAAGATATTGCATTCCAGACCAACATCCTGGCCCTTAACGCCGCCGTTGAAGCGGCGCGCGCAGGCGAGCAGGGGCGTGGTTTTGCCGTGGTGGCAACCGAGGTGCGTAACCTCGCGCAGCGCTCCTCCGTGGCGGCGAAAGAGATCAAAGAGCTTATTGAACTCTCTGGTCGTCAGGTGCTGGTGGGCAGCGATCGCGTTACCAGCGCAGGCGAGAGCATGCAGCGTATTATCAACTCGGTGAAGCAGGTTTCTGAACTGATGTCGGAGATCGCGCTCTCCACCGGCGAGCAGAGCCGTGGGATCGATCAGATCAACCTCGCGGTGGCGCAGATGGATACCGTGACCCAGCAGAACGCCGCGCTGGTTGAAGAAGCCTCTGCCGCAGCCTACTCGCTGAAAGAGCAGTCTCAGCTGCTGGAAGAGGCGGTAGCGGTGTTTAAGCTCAGCTAATCAGGCGCAGCCGTTAACTTGAGGCCAGCCATGCTATGTGGCTGGCCTTTTTTATGTGCTTTTAATATTTTCTGGCAATTAATTTAGGTCCGTAATTTAAAATTTCATCTAACGCATCAATATAAAAAATAATCTGAATTTTAGTTTTCTGCTTATTCCCTCTGCGCAGCGGTGACAAGATTTGTTGATAATCCTGCGCTGTTATTTGTGAGAGGGAATAAATGAATAAGTATCTTTTATTATCAATGGCTTTTTTTCTTACCGGTTGTCCTGGGCCTGGCGACAGATTTACACCGCGCACTGCCACAAAGGTCATTTTAAAAGGCAATAGCGTTTGCGCATTATCAATCATGAAATCGGGTGAAAAGTTGACGGCTGTAGAGATCTATAGCAGTAAAGATGAACCTGTTTTTATTCAGTTTAACGATAAACCCCTCTCTGTTCCGGACGGTCATTGTTTACCGCTATTTGATGCCACCTTTAAATATGGCAACGAATATACCGTGGCCTGGGATATTCATACCCCGCAAGGATTGCATATGATCACCGCCCAATTTACCCTCTCCACCGATAGCGCAGGGCATCTTTCAGTGAGCGATACCTCAATCCGCTAACTAGCTTTCAAGATATTTATCCACCAGATTCGCGGTATAGGTGCTGGCCATCAGAATATCCCAGCACCGCATGGCAAAGGTTTCATCATCAGGAATAGTTTCTCCGACGAGGGTGTTGAGTTCATTCTCTGTCACACTCAGCCCGCTTTTGTAATCGGGGTAATCTTTCATGAACTGCCCAACCGTTGTGTCGCCATTCGCCAGTTTTGCAACATCTTCAAGCGCATTGTCAAAACGACTGTTGGCAACAGTCACTCCCCTCGCCGGGGCTTTCCGTTGCAGACCCAGTAGCCTGACCCACAAATCGTGATTGCGGCTTTGCTGTTTTATCATTTTCTCTACGTCGATGGTTGGCAGGTCACCAGGGAGGTAAGTCCTGGCCCGGGTAAAGAAGCGCCTGGTATCACGCATTCTCTCGCTGAAGTAAAAAGGATACGCCGTTACTTTTTTGTTCAGGATATGCGCCAGAACCTTACCGGTGGGTAACGAGCCAAACGCGCCGAAGCAGGAGTTAAGCCTGATTTCTTTTATTTTCGACCAGTCCACTGTGGATGTTTCACGCAGCCCCAGGCCACGAATCACCTCTGCAAGTTCAGAGGCATCCATTGCATTAACGCTTGATGCAGCACCATGTGCTGTAATGATTAATTGATTGCCGTTGACGACAAAACTGGCGTCCTGTCCCAGCAGTGACTTCATGCGAAGATTAGTCAGTGAGACATTGCCTGCATAGACTTTGCGGTTTTTAAAAATCTCATCTGAGAACTGCTCTGCTTTGACAATAGCTTTATCGATTGGCAGACCCGCATCAAGGTGTCCGGGATTTACCATAAAAAACTCACCGTTACCCAGGCTGTACATGGCATGCCTTGTCGATGCTGCATCAGAGGTTTTATCAAAAATGATCAATTGTCCTTTGGGCACGTTTGCCAGCTGTTTTTTCTTAATCAGGACGGCATTCGTTAATAAGTTGTTTATGGGCTGATGAACAACGCCAGTGGTGGTAGTGGATAACAGGGGCGTTAATAGATCTTTCAAAGCCCTGGCCTGCTCTTCTGCCAGTTCCCCTGATTTGCTGAGGAATTCAGTGGTAGTGGTGGCGATATCGCTGCTGTTCGCTGCCGATAACGGGGCATCTTCTGCAAGAGATTTTAATGAAGGGGAGTCAAGCTGCAGCCCTTTCGGTCTGCCCGCGATAAGCTGCAAGTCTGGTAACTGCGCATTTCCCCTGCGCCTGAATGTCCCGTTCACAAACTCGCCAAGCTGTTCTGCGGTTAATATTCGTTTGCCCTCACCGAGGCTGCTGTTTAGTACGCTATTTTTTACCCCAGCGAAGCGGCCATTACCGAGGCTTACCATAATATGGATCGGGCGCGGTCCTTTGGCCGGTAAATTAGGATCAACCTCCATAAACATCAATATTTCGCCCTGCTTTACACTAAGCAGATTCTCATGGCTGTTGATTATGGTACTACTTGCAAAGAGATCATTAACGTTGCCTGGGGAGGAGGCGCTAGCGCGTTGGTATTTTGTTGCCTGACGTATGCCGGTACGTAGCGTTATGGCCGGGCCTTTACTTATAAGTTCGGCATTCTCAAGAAGAGTAACCGCATAATCCCAACTGATGTCGGATGCCTGGCTTGTTAGCCTGCTACGTCTTGCCGCCTCGCGTACAGGATTGGCCTGCTCAATGGTGTCGAATGCCATTTTTTTATTGGTGCTAGCGATGGCAGCAACATCATCGACACTTTTTTTAGGAAAATACCAGATAGGTCGCTTGAGGACCAATGCATTAGGCAGTTGGCTATTGGGCCCCCGCACGAGATAAGGGCTATAAGACCCGTAATCTATTTTTACCTTACGCAGTTCGTTCAGGGGATAATCAGCGTACTTTATAAGCTTTCTTTCGGACGTAATATTGGCATACTTTTGAGCCCACATCTCCTCGGGCATAATGATTGGTCCACTCAACTCTGGATAGAGTCCATTAAACTGGCCTGCAGTAATGTCAAAGGCGTAATCTCTACCCTTTTTTGTGCCGATAAGCACGAAATGATTGGTTGCTGAAGTATCCATGCCGTTAACAAAAAAAGCCATGCCCCGACACCTGATGTTTGTAAAATCCTTTTTTTTCATAAAAGTAGCCATGGTTGTAATAACAAGTTCACATTTTTCAGACGGGGATAATATGGCGCCACTTAATCCGCCGGTTTTTTTTATTTCTTCAAGATATGCCTCTGCATTAACATCTGGAGTGCTGATGATGTTTTCAAAGACTTTCTCCTCTTTTAAACCTTCCCTCATTGGTTGCTCACCCATAGTAACCAGTGGGTACTTTATTTCACCGCCACGTAACCCGCCATAATTTTTATTTATTACCCAGTTTCCATCTTCTAAAATAACCGGTTCACCATAACTAAAACGTCCCGGGTTATTAGGGTCAACAGTTCGCCAGGTGTGCGCATAATCATCCCAGCGTATTTGATAGAGATTGCCATCGGATGTAATAAAATACTTGCCATTTATTTTACTGTCTGTTGTTGAGGTATAAACGTCAACGCCGTGTACATGAGCCTTTGATAAATCATCCAATGAAATATTTGTGGTTATGTATTTAGCAGGAATGCTTCTACCTTTTAACGCTCCTTGCACATCAGTGTTAATGATATTGCTCAAGCCAGAGGTAAGTTTACTTTTAGAGAAAGAGATTTTTGATAAATCTGCTAAATTAACCGGTGAAACAAGATCGATGAGCGCATTGGCGCTGATTTTTGCCAGCCCCGATGCGTTGATGAAGCCTTGTTTTCCCATTTGTTTAATTACGTATTTTTGCAGTCCTTTTCCTACTAATCCAATTTTCCTTCCTTCGCCAATTATTTTGCCCATCCCTTTGGCATTTTTAAGCAATGCTGCACTTTTAGTTCCCGCCTGAGAAGCAACAAAGCAAATGCTCACGACATCAAGCATAATTGATGTGGCATCAACCTTGTGCTCTGGGTCGTTTATTGAACCACGTATCTCAGCATAAAAAGGAATAACTGCATCAGCTATTTGTTGAAATAGTGTCGGCTGGTATAACGCCGTTTTTCGATTAGTAGCGGAGCGCTTCAGAACATCATGAAAAGCTTTATTCAAGGTTTCTAATAGCGTCTCTTGTGGTTGCTCAGTATTAAGTGAAAAGTCATAGGTTAATCCATAATATGCGCGATCTTTAAAAGGAGTATCGTAAGTAATGCCATCGTTATCCTTGTATAAGGTGTTTTTTATTAAATCTTCGAACTCCTTTTTCTTTCTGGATTCAACGGTGCTGTATTTTCCAGCCTTTTTATTCTTATTGTCAGGGTCAAAGTTTTTAAGAAAGAAAGATTCGAGGAAAACAGACTCAACGCCGTGATAATGTGTTTTTTCAGGAGTAAGGGTGGCAATTGTCTTTAACCAGATATTTTCCATCATCTCTTTACGAGAGAACGTCCGGCTAAAAAGAGCGTCAGGAAAAAGAGAGAAGAAAACCCAGCGGCCATCTTCTAGTTCAATAAATAACATTCCGCCATCATGTTTATCATTAATGTCAGTTGACTGTAGTACGTTAAAATAGAAACGCTTTTTGACCCTGGATGTGATCTCATTTAAAGAGAGGTCGGATGAAAGAAGGAAGTTTTTGGTATTTTCACTGGCCTCGTAATCACTGTATTTTTCCTTGTAGGTGGCAAATTGCTGATAATACTCGCTATCAGAGTTGAAATAATTGCTACCTAACATATGTGCCAATGGTGTATACCCTTCTGGCATTTTCTTGATTTTCTTGAGTGGGTTCAATAAATAGGCATCAGCATAATAAATATCAATAACGTTATCTATATCTATCGTCCTCAGGGTGTTATAGTTACCGTTGTTTTTTAATAACCAGTAGAGCAAGGGTGGTAATAATTGATTCGCTTCGGAATTTTCATCGTCTGCATAGCTTTCCTGGTAAATTCTCTCTGCTTCTTTATTGCTCCATTCTATATCCTGATAGCTGTTTTTCAATGTCGGCAACCGAATAGATGATTGCTGGATTTTTTCTATTAACTCCTGGCTGAGAGTATGGCGTTCAATGAGTTGCGCAATCATTGTTTGTGAAATGCTCAATGTTTTTAATTTATCGAGTTCGAGTTGGGTATAAGCCTCTGTTGCTGAATTTCTTATGGCAATTTTCTGTAAGGTGAAATCAATTAGTAACTCTTCAGCTATGCTTACATCATCATTAAATCCTGCTGGTTTTTTCTTAACGGCAAGGGCTTTTTTCACATAGTCAATACTGATATTTACCAAACGATAATTTTTATTATAGTCGTCTATGACTTTTTGGTATTCAGCTTTCCGATCGAGTGTTTGTTTCCTCAAGGTACTGAGTTGTTTGATTCTGGTTTGATGCGTATTAATTGTTAACTTAAGGGCGTCTATGTTCTCCTGGGCTATTGGTTTATCAACTGATAACGGCCTCTCTAAAAGGAAATCAAGCCAGTAAGATATATCTTTCATACGGGCAGAGATAGCGGCGTATTGTTCTTTGATCTGTCGATCAATAGCCGCAATGCTGAGTTGGGCAATCTTTTTATTGGCCTCATCTGCCGCAACTTTAGCTTGTCGCGCGGCATATAAATATGAACTCTCTTCTTGCTCGCTTGTAAATTCTTCACGATATAAATTCAGTAGGTTTTGATTCCAGTTACGCTCTTCATTTTTATTACCCTTGTCAGGGTTGTAATAAGCAATGGATTTTTGCAGTTCTGAAACCTTATTACTTAATGAGATTATACTCATGAGAGCACCGCTGGTCGGCTTTTCATAGAGCCTATAAAAACCCTGCTCAAGTGTTTTCTGTAAGTTATATAATAAATTATCCAGCGACGTGAAATTATCTTTCCATAATATTGCATCTATTTTTTCTTGCGTTTCATTATCAAGCGTAGCATCCTGGATGCTTTTTAGAAGACTATCGAGATCGAATGCGTCTGATATCAACTCTTCATCAAAATAGTGCCATTGACTGTTCTCCCTAACGAGAACGAAAAATTTCTCAATGCCATCTGCGGTGACTGTTACGCCACCTACATTTGGTTTTACCCAACTGAAATGCCAGTAGCGGTTTTGCAGATAGATATAATATTCCCCCGTTTTATCTTGATATACCACTCCCTCTATCCCAGGTCCTGAACCAGCAGGGCGCACAGACGAATCAAGATCCCATTTTTTCATTTCGCCAATTAAATCTGTCGATAATGTATCAGGCACAATAGTGTTATCAATATCATACGCATTATCCTTGGTTTGCAATGGGACCCATGCGCCAAGGGCTTCATTATAATGTATGTTGAGATATTCACGCGTCCCGGCTTCATGTATTTTCCAGGTTTTCAGCTCTTCAGAGCCACGAAGGAGAATAGACGTGATATGCCAGTAATATCCGTTGGCCTGTATATAGTGCTGACCCGTAGACTTGTCCACGAACAATCCATTGTTTAATTTTTGTAATTTTTCGGAGGTGATTTTTGCGGCGTTATCAGTACTGAAAAATGCCTTAATATAATCTTCAATGCTAAAATTACCTACATTTTTTACAGGTAGTGGGCTTGTGTCAAATGTCGGTGCCGGTCCCCACTGTTGATTTACTTTTCTTATATTAAAGATTTTTTTCTGCTGAGCACCATTAGTGTTCACCGAGATAGATGCTGTCGCATTTCCTGTGAAAATTATCGGCCAGTAAAAACCATTAAGATAGATATAGTGTTTATGGCTTTCACTATCCGTGTAAATTTGAGCCTCTTTGCCACCAGCCATATTGTCATAATAAAAGGCGCTGTGCGCTGGCCAGCTTTTAACTTGTTTATAAAGCTCAGGTGTGGCTGTGCTGTTAGATAAATCTACTGACGAAGTCGCGTTTCCCCCGACCTGTTTGTCTGAATTCGTAACGGCTTTATCACCTTCATCTGCCGGGTTTTTAGGCTTAACAGGGAGGGCAGGGTAATTGTTTTTTGTGTTTTCATTTTCAGTTGCTATCCACGTATTATTCTTGAGATGAACCTCTATTTTTATTTCACTCTCATTTTTATAAGGGTTTAGAGTGATGACACCCTTCTGATTGCTTTTAAAATCAATGGGCCAGTATTTTTGATTTATATAAATATAAAAATTGCTGCCCGCATTATAAACTGCGCCTTCTTGTCCGTTTTTAAAGCTGGAATTTAAAAATCCACGCCCGGTAGTCAGATTTTCGACGATACCTTTCAAGCTACCGGAAACCTGAGAGGAGATAGCTTTATTATCATCCTTATCCGGTGTGGTATTCAGTGCTATGCCAGGTCGGGGAGCGCCGCTGCCTGGCGCAAACCTTTTTACCCGGCCGCTGCGGGATAATAACGGCACTTTTCTTTTATTTGTGGTGGTCTGGTCAGTGCTTGCTGCTGTAGAGGTTTCACGCTGTGACGTTGTTGTTTCAACCGCCTGGTCTTCACTGATATCTCTATCCCCGGCGATGGTGTCGTCAGCGGTTAATTCAGTTCCGGTCTCCTCTGTGGTTTCATCTGATTCTGAATCACTCTCCTCTTCCTCAATATCCGCCATGCTGAACTGCTGCAGCATGCGGTTAATTCTCTCGCGCCGCGCATGCACCGCCTGCTCCCAGGCTTTCTGCATCGCGCGCTCCGCGCTGGCCCTGACCACCGCGTTCACGCCGGCGTAACCGCCATACGCGAGCCCGAACCACAGCGCTTCCTGTGGCAGGCCGACAATCACTTTTTTGGTCAGCGCCCTGGCGTAGGTTTTTTTATCCTTTAGCAACTGGCTGCCGACGACGGTGGCGGCCACGCCATATCCACCCGCCGGGGATAAGGAGAGCGTCAGCCGGAAGGCCAGCTTCGACAGCTCCTGATGAAACAGCCGGTTTCTGACCCGCTCATTTGCCGGTCCTTCACCCAGCCGCACGCGGTTCATCGCCCTGAGGTTTTTGTTCAGCGTCCAGCCGGTTTTCGCACCGCGCAGGGCGATGCGCACGGGCAGGGAAACAGGCCCGGTCAGCAGTTTCATGCCGCCTGATATCGCCGCTGACAGCGCACCGGTGAGGATCTTCTTCTCCGCCCAGTGCTGAACATCTGCCGGGACAGTGCGGGTGCCCGCGAGGATCTCCTCCGCCGTCGGCGGGTAGACCGTTGTCCCTTCCGCGGAATGTTTTAACGCAATGGCGACGCGTTTCAGCAGGCTCTCTGCCTGCGGATCGTCAGGCCCGGCAAAGTGCTGACGCTGCCCGCTGAGCAGTTCCGTGAGTAATGTATCGAAGAGTTCATTTGCGCGGGTGCGTTCATCACCCGTGAGGCCTGCAAGGTAATCCTGCCTGAGTGTCTGCGCCCACTCCGCGATGCCGCGCGCCAGCATGCCGCTGCGGGAGAAGTTATCCGGCGCCTGGCCGGTGAGCTGAATGGCCTGGGTTTTGACCTGGCTTTTCAGGGTTTTCAGCGTCATCAGCCACTCACCGGCTTTCTCCTGCAGCGCTTTTCCGCCCTCATGCCCGTGGCCGCTCAGCCGCACGGCGGCGGCGTTCAGCTGACGGCCAATACCGGCCAGCTGTTCAGCGGCCTGGATCACCGTTTCATCCATACGCGCAATTGCTTCAGCGCTTCCCGGCGCCGGGCGGGACCGCAGCTCATCACTCAGCGCAAAGTAAAACTCGTTGAACCAGGTTGTTTCCGCAAGCCGGGTGAGGGGAGCGAGCAGGGCTTCCATCTGCCGGGCGGCATTGTCCGCGATCTGCTGCCAGTGGTCTTTCTCCAGGGCAAGCCGCCGGGAAACCAGTTCATCCATTAACGCTGATTCATGGGGATCGGCGATCTCCCGGCTGAGCAGCAGTTGCTGCTGTACCGCCTCCTGACGCACCCAGGCATAGCCCGGCAGGAGCCTGAGCCGCCGCTCTGCCTGCTGGATCTCATCAAGCAGAAGCAGGGCGGTGTTGCTGATGGCCTGGCGGGTGCCCTCGCTGACGGCAGGAACCCGATGCAGGGTATGTTTGGTTTTTGAGGCTGCCCGGCTGGCTTTGCTGGCGGAGGTTTTCGCCAGCCAGACGGAGGCCGCGCGCGCAGCACGACCCTTCTTCCTCCCCTTGTCCCAGACCACGTTTTTTATTCTCTCCGTTAACGCTCTCTTCTGTCCGGGCTGAGGATCGGCGGGGGCGGGTTCCGTACGCTGCTTCTCCTGTAAAAGATGCACGGCCACCGAGCCCAGCACATCCGCCAGCGGCACTATGCTGCCGGCAAGCCTGGCGCGCGCCGATTTGCCCTCTCGCGCCGCCCTGTTTACGGCGGCAATCAGCGGGTTCCCGGCAAGGGCATGCCCGGTGGGGGCATCATCCACAGCCCGCAGATAGCGGGCATACTGCTGGTAGCCCTGGCTCCAGTGCATAAGCTGCTCCGGGTGCATCTGCCCGCTGCCGGACTCCGCGAGCAGCATATCCAGCGCGGTGCGGCGTGCTTCCCGCGCGCCCTGAAGAAGGGTGTCTGCCCGGGTCTGCAAATGGGCCGCCAGCCGCTGGCGGGTCAGGCGGCTTTCCGCGGCCAGTGAGGCTTTCAGCAGGTCGAATTTTTTATACTCTGCGCTGAGCGCGTTGCTTTGCGCGAAAAGTAAACTGTCGAGAGTCTGGCGACTTTTCTCGCGCGCGGCGGCCTGGCTCTCCTGCGGGAAAAGTTGCTCAGCGGCGCGGGTAACCAGCTGCCCGCGTGCTTCGCGCGCCGTCTGCTCAGCTTCCTCCTCCCAGTTCAGCGTGCTGATTTTCCGGGTGGCGCTGAGGTCATCCAGCGCGGCGCGCAGGTGCTGAAGAACGTCGTCTGATGCCTGGAGCAGATCCGGGGAGAGCGCCGCTTCTGAGCTGAGCACGGCACTGAGCGTGTCAACAAATCGCCGGGCGGGTTGACGCAGCGCTTCAGGAATATTCAGCCGTTCATTGTGCAGAATATCCTGAAGCTTCTGCAGTGCGTTTCTGTCCGGGCTGACGGGGTTATAACCCTTCCCGTGAAATTCGATCAGCTGAGGCAGTTTTTTATTTAACGCCTCTTCAATGAAATCCCTCAGCTGTTGTTTTTTATTTTCATCAGGCGGGGGGCTGTTGCTTGCCCGGCCGCTTGGTGGCTGATGCGTAATATCCTCCGGGTCGAGGAAAAGCTCATAAATATCAGCGGCAAGCTGTGAATAATCATTTTTGAATGATGCCTCCGGCAGCGCCGTCTCAAAACGATCGGCCAGTTCGCTTGTGGTGTCGGGCATATTTTTAGGAAGAATATCGTAGTCGGACATGGTAAGCCCCTGATAATCATCATCTTGCGCCTGAAAGATGAAAGCGGTGGTCGCTCAAAAAGGTGGTGGAACGAACGGGGTACGAAGGTAATTTTTAAGCATCAGCAAAGGGAGGGGGGGCTTCAAGAGAAATGGTTTCTTTTCGGATGTTTCACGCGGTAAATATCCCAGCGGTAATGCAGGCGTGTCAGCAGCGGTTTCGGCTGGCGATCCCGCTGCTGGCGGGCATTATGCTGTTTTATCCGCCCGCAGTATTGCCAGATGAGCCTCAATGCGTTTAACAAGCGCGTCAACGCTGCCGTCATGGGCCAGCTCATGGAGTTGAACACTGAAACCGATCGCTTTGATGGCTTCATCTTGTGCAATCGTGACCGTACCGTCAGTTTTTGGATAACCGCGATAACTGTTCCACAGCGTGTAAGGGGAATCGTAGGTTCCGTTTTTACAGGCGGCGAAGAGGAAGATTTCAAGCAAGCTTGCTGCATTTTCTGGCGCGGTTTTCAATGCGCTGGCGAGCGGTTTTTCATCTTCGCCATACTGTTTGTTGCGCTGCTCCCAGGCCAGTTCGCTGTCCGTTACCAGGCGGAAATCAACAACGAAATCCTCGCTCCCCATTTTGCTGGCGGTCTGCTGGTGAGCGAAAACGAAGGAGGCATCCAGTAGCGGCAGAAAATCCCACTCCCAGCAGGTAAAAGGGTTGCTGTTACGCTGCGGCGGTGGGCTGAAGCTCCAGTGATCGCGGCGAAAAAACTCTGCCCCAAGGCGATAGGCGGTTTCATTGATGAGCGGCAGCATCTGCTGATAGTAGGCCGCACAAATCCGGTGCGCCTGGCGCACGACGCTAAATGGATCGGACATCAGGATTTTCCTTGTAAAGAGGGGAAGCCAGCCGACAGGTCGGCGTGATGAAGAGACGAAAGAAAGGGCTGCCACGGCAACAACGGCGCACGAATGCCATATAGTTCAAGGGCGCGCAGGCAATCGGCGACAATGCGTTGATCCTGCTCAGTCGGCCAGCCGCTGGCGGGGTGTTCCATTTTTGCGCGAACCTCGCGCCACTCTGCGCCGTAAAAAGTGACCTCTTTGAACAAGGCCTTCAGGTTATCAAACAGTAAGGTAGCCTCCCTGGGCAGGTTGCCGACCGCGAAAAAATGCAGTGCCTGTTGGGCCTCTTCACTGTTTTTCCACGCGTAGATCTCCTTACACCACTGCTGCTGATACTGCTGACCACCCTCGGGTGGTTTGACTTCCACCATCAGCGTGGCGTGTTCGAAGGTCAGGACAACATCGGGCTCGGCATACTCATCCTTTTCATTTATCCACGGCGCGACAGCGCTATCCAACACATCAGGAAAGGGATATTTGGGCCAGAACGTAAGGGATTCAAACTTTCCCCACGGGCCTGTATCGGTAGCGAGCAGGGAGGAGAGTAAAGCCTGTATGGCTTCTTGTGAGAGGTAGCTTATTCGCCCCCAGAATGCGGCGGTTAAGAGATCTTCATAGTTTTGAAATACCGACCGCCAGCTTTGCGCGGCCTTAGCGCTCACATCCACGCGCCGTGCTTTGCTGTTCAAAATGGCATGTAACATTGTGGTTCCTTTCACAAAGTAGTGAGATGTAATAAACGGCAGGAGATCCCTTTCCTTTAATCTCCTGCGTGAGCCATGCCATTCTGGTAGTTATCGATTCGGCAACTTTGCCTTACACTCTGCGGGTCACGACGTAAGGAGAAGAGGATGAGTGAGTACTGGTGGAAAGATCTGCATGACCGTCAGGATCGCTGGCAGGGGCTGGAACTGGTGGTGCGCGAAGGCAACGGTCAGGCGATGGAGATGCAGAGCGGCAACAACGGCCGCATGGCGCTGCAGGTCGATGGCGAACCCCTTTTCTGGGCGACGATGCTAAACGACCACTCCGGCGTCTGGCTGGTGTTTAACGCCGATCACCCCGGCCAGGATCTGCTGCTGCCTGCCATCAGTTCGGCGGACGTAGAAAGCGCTAAACGGGCGGGCGAAGAGAACTGGATCAGCCACTGGTGCCGCTACTTTGCCCGTGAATTGATGGAAGCGCCCGTTCCACTGTTGCCGCCGCGCCGCTGGCTGCTGCGCCCGATGCTGGCGGCAAAGCCGAAGGCACCCTATGTTTGTGACCGCAAAGTGCCGCGCGAAGAGTGGCGTTTTGAGACGCCCGACCACAGCACCTATATTGGCGTGAACTGGTCGCTCTACAGCGAAGATTTTCCCGATCTGCAAAATCCGGAGAAGGTGAAGTGGGTTGACTGGTGGTGGGGCGGTCATCTGCTGCTCAGCCGCTATCCGGTGGATGCCGAGTCCGGCCGCGTGAAGTGGTGGCGCAAGAAGTGCCGCGAAAACGCGCTGCCGCCAATTCTGGTGTGGTATATCGCCGGGCTGGCGTCGTTCGTCATCCTCGACGGCCACGACCGGTTACAGGCCGCGCTGGCAGAAGAGTATCAGCCGCAGTTCCTGGTGCTGAGCGAACTGAGTGAGCAGTCGTGGACGCCCAATGAAGCATCGCGTGAAAAAGTGCTGCGTTCGCTGGCTATCCAGCAGGAGAAGAGCAAGAAAATGCCGGCCAATATCGATGCGATGAACCAGTCACTGATGAACCTCTACGACACGCGTTATCTCTATGCCCCGACGCACAGCCGCGCGGTGCTCGGTGATGGCTCCGGCTGGGAGCGTCAGGTGAAAACCTATCTGCAACGCCACCAGCTTGATGCGTTTATCGAAAAGATTATGGCGCGCGAAGAGTAGGAAAAGAGCGGCGAGTCAAACTACGGTGCAGGATAAAAAATAATGATACACAAGCCCCACGCAGCCACCGCGTTAATCTTCCGCATAGTGAAGTGGGGCAGCCTGTTTGTGGTTTCACTCGCGCTGGTGCTCTTCTTTCTGCTCTGGCTGATGCTCTCCGGGCTGGGGGAAACGACGGTCTACACCGAGCGTAATCTTTGGGATTACAACACATTGACTGAAAAGGCGATTGCACAGGCTCCTCGTATCACCACGACGTATCATCTGGAATTTCATAATGGTGACGGTTATCCCTCCATCAACAGCATTATTTTCGAGAACGCCAGCAAAGAGAGCGTCGAGGCGCTGCGGCAGTACATTCAAACCCTCGGCTATGAGCGCGATCCGCATCCGATAACCAGTGCAGAAGAGTGGCGAAAACCCGGCGACCCTGCAGCAGATACCTTTTCACTCTATTACGATGCGCAAACCCGCCAGGCGACGGTAAGCATGATACTGCTACGTTAGTGAGTGCTTACTGGATAAATCTGCCCCGCCTCCCTGCGGGGCTACACATTCCCTATTTCACCGGCTGTAGCGCCGTTTTATCGACATACGGCTTCATCAGCGTATCCGCCTCTTTTTGTGCGGCGGCGGCCGCCGCTTCCGGCGTCACTTTCTCATCGTTCACCACCGCGGCGAGCTGGTTCTCCATCGCTTTGCGCACGGCGACGGTTTCATAAGTGGAGTACCACGGGTGCGCATACTGCAACTGCTCCAGCGCAATCGCCGCGCGCGGATCCTGCTTGAGATAAGCCTTCATCTCCGGCGTGTCGTAGGTTGCTTTCAGCGGCGAGAAGTAGCCGGTAAAGCGGCTCCACGCGCCGTTCACCTCCGGGCTGATGAGGTAGGTCATAAACTGATAAGCCGCTTTTTTCTGCGCGTCTGAGATGCCTTTAAAGCTCACCAGGCTGGCACCGCCAATCGGCACCGCGCGCTGCAGCTGGGCAGGCATCATCGCCACGCCCAGCTCAAACCCTTTGCTGTTCTCACGCATAAAGCCAAGCGCGCCGGTGCTCAGCATCGTCATCCCCACCTTGCCGGAGAAGAAGGCGGCGCTGATCTGTTTTGAGTTCAGCACGCCGGAGGGCATCACTTTCTCTTTGTAGATCAGATCCTGCCAGAAGCGCAGCGCGCCAATGGTGGTCGGCGCGTTGTAATAGACCTCGCCGGGGAAGTTCTCATTGAAGTAGTTGCCGCCGTTGGCGCGTACCAGCGAGGAGAAGATCCAGCCGCCGTAATCGTCGTTGGTGGAGGGGAGCATAATGCCCCACTGGCCTTTGCTCTGGTCCGTCAGCTTTTTCGCATCCTCCAGTAGCGTTTTCCAGTCCTGTGGCGGTTGTGTGATGCCCGCCTGCGCAAACAGCGTTTTGTTGTAGTAGAGGATTGGCGTCGAGTTGTGGAACGGGATGGCATAGGTTACGCCCATCACCTGCGCATTCTTCTGCATCGCAGGCCAGAAGGCGCTTTGCAGGAAATCGCCCGCTTTTTTATCGCCATATTTGAATAGCTCATCCATCGGCAGGATTTCATCTTTTAACGCCAGATCGGTAGTGAAGTTGGCGGACATGATCACCAGCGCAGGCGGCTGGCCCGCCTTCTGCGCGGACTCGGCTTTCATTTTGGTGGTGTCGTAGTTGCCGGTAAAAATGCCGCGTACCTCAACCTCTTTTTGCGAGTCGTTGAAGGCTTTGATGATGCGCGTCATCTCCATCGTCAGCTTGCCGTCGACCGGTGCCGGAAACATAAAGTCGATCTTCTCCTGCGCCGCCGCACTGGCGCTTACCGCAAGGGTTATGCCGTAAGTAAGCGCTCGCATTAACTTATGCATGGTCTCTCTCCTGGTGTAAATTACGCTGCGTATCGGCAGCAAAAAGGTGGCAATCAAACGGTGAAAAACCGACGCTGAGCGTGTCCCCTTTGTTGGGAACATCACCCCGGTGACGGCGGATATAGCGCAGGTTGCCGATGGGCGTGGTGACATGCAGCTGGTAATCAGCGCCCATCAGTTCGCGCTGGGTGACGGTGGCAGGCAGCATCAGATTGCCTGCTTCTGGCACATCAGAGATATGTTCCGGGCGAATGCCGAGCCACACCTCAACATGATGACGGGCGTGAGCCGGCAGCAGCAGGCGCTGCTCGCCCAGCAACACATCGCCCCCGGCGCAGGGCAACCGTTGCAGGTTCATCGCCGGTGAGCCGATAAAGCCAGCGACAAACAGATTCACCGGGTGCGCATAGAGCTCTTCCGGGCGGCCCACCTGCTGCACATGCCCGCCATTCATCACCACGATGCGGTCGGCCATCGACATCGCTTCGGTCTGATCGTGGGTGACGTAGATGGTGCTTATCTGTAACTGCTGGTGCATAGCCATAATGCTGTCGCGCACGTCGCTGCGCAGGCGGGCATCGAGGTTGGAGAGCGGTTCATCCATCAAAAAGAGCTTCGGGTTGCGCACGATGGCGCGCGCCATCGCCACGCGCTGTCGCTGGCCGCCGGAGAGCTTCGCCGGTTTTCTCTCCAGCAGCGTATCGAGTTCCAGCATCTGCGCCACGCGCTCCAGCCGTGGTTGCCAGCTTGCTCGCTCCTCATTGCGCACCTTCATGCCGAAGGTGATGTTGTCGCGCACGGAAAGATGCGGGAAGAGGGCGTAGTTCTGAAAGATCATCGCAAAGTTGCGATCGCGCGGCGAAAGGGTCGTGATCTGCTGGTTATCGAGCCAGATCTCCCCGCTGCTGACGCTCTCTAATCCGGCGATCAGCCGCAGTAGCGTGCTTTTACCGCAGCCGGACGGGCCGACCAGCACCACAAATTCGCCGTCGGCAATCTCCAGAGAGACCGCATTCAGCGCCGCGTTGCCCTCAAAGCTTTTACTAACCTGATTGAGTCTTAACATGGTTTTAGCGCTCATCCACCGGGCAGCTGATCTGTGGGTTGTAGAGCCATGGGCCGGGGTAGTGAGAAAGTGAATGCAGATAGCTGACCCACTGCTCGCCGACCTGGCGGTGCATCAGGCAGGCGGGCGGTGACATATCGTAATAGGGGCGGGTATCTTCGTGGCAGTACGGCACCTGGTGGACGGTGGCGGGAATAGTGGCAATCGTCGCCTGGCGATACTGGGTCATGGTCAGGCTGTGGTTATGGCCGCAGAAGATGCGCGTCAGCGCCGGGAAACGCTCAATCAGCTTTAACAGCAGATGGCCGTTTTCACAGGCGATACGATCCATCTGCGCATTGCCGAGCGGCAGCGGCGGGTGGTGCATAAAGAGCGCGGTAGGCCGATCTTTGCTCTGTGTAAGCTGCGCCTCCAGCCAGTTCAGCGTCTCCGGTGTCAGCCAGCCTTTTGACTCCCCGGCGAGGCTGGAGTCAATAAACAGCAGGCGAGTGGGGAACTCATCAATCGCGTAACGCATATTGTGCGGATCGCTGCCCAGCTGCGGGCAGAGCGGGTGCATATACTCAAGAAAGTGCGCTTTGTCGTCGTGATTGCCGGGAATGACAAACAGTGGATAGTCGAGGCTGCCGAGCACCTGGCGCGCCACGCGGTACTCCGCAGGCTGGCCGCAGTTGACGATATCGCCGCTGACGACCACCGCGTCCGGACGTTCGCGCAGGGCGTTTAGCTGGCACACCACATCGGCGTTACCGGCATTGACGTCAATAAACCCGTACAGCTTCTCATGCTGGCTGCGAAAGTGGGTGTCGGAAATTTGCGCTAAAAACATCACTGCACTCCTTATTTAATGCCGGAGAAGCCAAAGCTTCGAAGAAACTGTTTCTGAAACGCGATAAAGGCAATCATCAGCGGCAGGCAGACCATCAGCGTTCCGGCGCTGATCACCCCCCACTGCCCGCCGGACTCCGCGCCCATGGCGAAGGAGACCAGCCCGACCGTCAGTACCTGTTTATCGGGATCGTTGAGCATCATTAGCGGCCATAAATACTCGTTCCAGTGATAGGTAATGCTGACGGTGGCGAAGGCGAGCAGCGACGGCCAGGACATCGGCAACATCACGCGGAACAGCACCTGCCACCAGCGGCAGCCCTCCATTAGCGCCGCCTCTTCGATCTCTTTCGGGATGGCGAGAAAGGCCTGGCGCATCAGGAACACGCCAAACGCCGAGGTGAAGTAGGGCATCATCACGCCGGTTAAGGTGTTGAGCAGGCCGAAGGTTTTCAGCGTCAGCATATTGGGGATCATCATCACCACCGGCATGATCATCAGCTGCACCAGAAAGAGGACGAACAGCGTCTGCTTGCCGCGAAACTCATGGCAGGCGAAGACATACCCGGCGGTAGTGATAGTAAAAAGCTGCACGAAGAAGGTGCCGAAGGCGAAAATCAGCGTGTTGCCATAGAGGCTCAGCCAGTCGGCGCTGTTCCACGCCTCGCGGAAGTTATCCAGCGTTAGCGGGAAGCGCGGCAGAATTGAGGCCATCTCTTCGCCGAAGGTGGTGGTACTGAAAGCGGACGAGAGCATCCAGATAAACGGGCTGACCCACAGCAGCGCCAGGCAGCTCATCAGCAGCGCGAGGGTAAACGAACGGGAGTGGCGCAGGCGCAGCCAGCGCGGGCGGGCAACGGCAGCCGTCGAATTGAGGGCAGGCGAGATCTCAACGCTCATAGTGCGCTCCTCTTTCCAGTAATTTCAGGTTAACCAGCGAAAAGATGAACAGGCCGACCAGCGTTAAAAAGGTGGCCGCCGACGCTTTACCGAGATCGTGCGTCTCCCAGGCGAGATTCTGGATGTAGTAGAGCAGCACGGTGGTGGCGTTGTCCGGCCCGCCGTGAGTCATCACCGCAACGTGATCGATCTGCGTTACGGAGTAGATCAGCGCCGTGGTGAGCACAAAGCTCAGGGTCGGACGCAGCAGCGGCAGCGTCACTTTGAAGAAAACCTGGGTCGGCGTTGCGCCCTCCATCACCGCCGCTTCGCGCGTGGAAGCCGGAATACCCTGCAAGCCGGCGAGAAAGAAGAGCATGTAGTAGCCAGCGAATTTCCATACGCCAATCAGCGCCAGCGCAAACAGCGCGCTGTTGCTGCGACCGAGCCAGTTGTTATTCATCGGGCCAAAAAGGGTGGCCAGGTAGTGATCGAGCATGCCGAGGCCAGGCATAAAGATAAACAGCCACAGCGCAGCCGCGCTGACCATCGGGATAATCATCGGGAAGAAAAAAGCGGTGCGCAGCCAGCGGTTGACGCGGTGGTTTTCCCACAGCGCGACGGCCAGCAGCAGCGCCAGCGTGACGCCCGGGATCACCGTCAGCAGGATATAGAGCAGGTTATTGAGCAGCGATTGCCAGAAGACGCTGTCCTCCAGCAGGCGCGTAAAGTTAGCCGCGCCAACAAACGGCGGGTTGTCGCTCGCCATGCGCGTATCAAACAGGCTGTCGTAGACCGAGCGCAGCAGGGGAAAGTAGGTGAACAGCGCCAGGAACAGCAGCGACGGCGAGAGAATAAGCCAGGGAAGCCAGTACTTTTTCATAGTTGCCTGAAAAAAAACGTCACGGGTTTCGAAAGCGGGCATTGTGTGAAACCAATGCTGCAAAAGCATGGCGTGCAGGTGACTGTTTAATGAACCGGCGGTACGGGGGAGGTGCCGGGTGGCGGCTGCGCCTTACCCGGCCTACGAAAAGCGAGGCATCAACACGTAGGCCCGATAAGCGTAAGCGCCATCGGGCAATGCAGGGGAGGTGCCGGGTGGCGGCTGCGCCTTACCCGGCCTACGAAAAGCGAGGGTTCAACGCGTAGGCCCGATAAGCGAAGCGCCATCGGGCAATGCAGAGGAGATGCCGGGTGGCGGCTGCGCCTTACCCGGCCTACGAAAAGCGAGGGTTCAACGCGTAGGCCCGATAAGCGTAAGCGCCATCGGGCAATGCAGAAGGGTTACCGGTTAAACCTTAAAAATCCATCTTCACCGTGAACTGCACTTCACGCGGATCGCCAATCTGGTTACCCAAATTATTGGTGCCCATCGATGAGGTGTAATAGGTCTTATCAAACAGGTTTTTCAGGTTCAGCTGCAGCGTCACCGGGTAGCGCAGCTGCATTTTGTAAGCGGCAAAGGCGTCCGCGACGACATAGCCAGGCAGATAATAATCCGCGCCGTTGGTGGCCGAGCGGCGGCTGACGCCGTGCCCACCGCCGCCAAGGGTCAGCGTATTACCGGCGTAAACATTGTGAATGTCATAGGTCAGGAACAGCGAACCGGTGTGACGCGGCACGTTCGGCAGCGGTTTCCCGGCGTAGTCCGGATCTTCCAGCACTTTCGCTGCGGTATAGCTGTAGCTGGCGATCACATTCATATTCGGCGTCAGCGCACCTGCCACATCCATCTCAACGCCCTGGGAGCGCACGCGCCCGGCGGTTTTCGCTACCGTCTCATCGCCGACGATTTCGTTATACAGCACGTTGCGTTTGTGAATATCAAACGCCGTGATATTGGCGGTAACACCGTCGAAGAGGTCGAATTTGGCACCCACTTCATAGGAAGTCGACGTTTCTGGCGGCAGGTCGCCGATATAGCTGGCAATTGACGACTGCGGCATAAAGGCTTTTGCCACGTTACCGAACAGCGAGATCGACGGTGTGACTTTGTAGACGAGGCCAAATTTTGGCGTCCACTGCTCATCGCTGCTGTCGGTGTTGACCTTAAACGGCCGCCCTTTGCCCGCATACTGGGTGTAATACTGGTAGCGCATCCCGGCGACGGCGATCCAGTTGTCCGTCAGATAGAGCGCATCCTGGGCATACGCCGAGTAGCTCTCTTGCTGGATGCGCTGATCGCTGTCGGAGGCCGAGACGGTTGTACATTTGCTCGCACGACCGTAGCTCGGGTTGTAGATGTTGAAATCTTTCACGTTCTTACAGCGGATCATATCGGTGCGCAGCAGATCGTAATTTTCATACGCGACGCCGGTGAGGATCTCGTTATAAAAGCCACCGAGCGTCACGTTGCCCTGCAGATCGGCGCGCGTGGTGTGCATGCGCTGGGTCGATCCCTGCGTGGCATCCACCCGGCGCGTCAGCCCGCCGGTGGCAGCGTTATAGGCCATCACCCGCGACTGGTTATCGCTGTATTTATCCTGGCTGAAACCGTACTCCAGCTTTCCGGTCCACTGGCTGTTAAAGCGGTATTCAGCGTTGAGCTGCGCGATGTCAGATTCACCGTCAGTAATATTAAACGGCTCATCAAAACGGGTTTTACGGTCGACATTGACCGGCTGTTTGGTCGCAAGATCGAAGATCGTGCCGCGATCGAACGGCATCTGATAATCACGATGGGAGTAGAGCACGTTGATCGTGGCGTTATCGCCAAACCAGCTCAGCGAAGGGGCGATAAAGGTGCTTTTCTGCTTGCCGAAATTACGCCAGTAATCTTCGTTCTGGTATTCGCCGATCAAGCGCCAGGCCAGCCGCGTGCCCTCGATCGGGCCGGTAACGTCAAACTCACCGGTGCCGCCGCCAAAGCTGCTGGAGGTGGCGGAAACGGAGCCACCAAAGGTGGTTTCCGGGCGTTTGGTCACCACGTTGATAAGCCCGCCGGGATCGAGAATGCCATACAGCGTTGAGGCCGGGCCTTTCAGCACTTCCACCCTGGAGACATCGGCGTTAAAACTGCGCGGCACCACGGTGCGCAGGCCGTTGGTCATCACCGAGCCGTCGCGGTTGGCACCAAAACCGCGGCGCACAAACGCATCCTGCGTGCCGCCGAGCGTGTTGGTCTGCACAACGTTGCTGACGTTGTAGAGCGCTTCATCAAGCGTAGTGGCGTGTTGATCTTCCAGAACCTGGTCGCTGACGGTATTCACCACTTGCGGAATATCCAGCAGCGGCATCGAGGTCAGGGTGGCGGTGGAGGAGCTGAGCGGCTGATACCCGGAGGTGGCCGGTTTATCGGCGGCGGCATCTGCCACTACCGTTACGGTGTCGCCCTCTTTGTTATCTGCGGCGTGCGTGAGTGGTGAAACGAGCGCGCCTAAAATGAGCGCAGAGAGGCGCGCGCGCCCTTTTTGCCCGGAATAACAACCCGTTAAATCTGCCATGTCTTCTTCTTTCCCGAAGCGTGCCTGCGTTACCGGCAGGCGTGAACGTTTTTTTATGGTTATTGCTGGTGGATAAAGCGTATCCGTTAGCCGTAGTGTGCGGCTTCGGATTTGTAATTGATAATCATTCAATCATGGGCTTATGTAGTAGTAAATGATAAAAGTGAGATATTCACTACAGAAGAAGCGCAGCGGTAAGAGGGCAGTTTGTGCAGTAGGTTTAGTTAATTAACTTATTAAAAATAAATAACTTAATGGCTCATTCTATTTTTCAAATATGCGGACGCAATCTGCCAGAGCGGCTAAGTGAACTAGCTGATTAGGATACTTGACTACTACAGTAGCAAACTGCAAAATTTCAAAAGAGAATGAGATTTATTTTTATTTGATGCTAACGCACGCGCGGGTAGCCACGCTGTTGCGGCGCAGGAGTCAACATGCCACAACACGTGGAACAACCTGAAAGCGGGCAAGGTATCGTGCTCGACCGCCTGTCGGCGGGCTATCACAAGCAGATAATTGTCGATGAGATCAGCCTGACCATTCCCCTCGGCAAAATGAGTGTGCTGGTGGGCGCAAACGGCTCCGGGAAATCCACTCTGCTCAGCACCATTGCCCGCATGCTGAAACCGCTGGGCGGCAGCGTGTTGCTGGATGGCAAAGCGATTCATCAGCAGCCGACAAAAGCCGTCTCCCGCCAGTTGGGCATCTTGCCGCAATCGCCGGTTGTGCCGGAAGGGCTGACGGTGTTTGAGCTGGTCTCGCGCGGGCGTTTTCCCTGGCAGAGCTTTATGCGCCAGTGGTCGCAAGAGGATGAAAACGCGGTGCAGCAGGCGCTGGAAATGACCGGCACCGCCGGGTTTGCCCATCAGCCCGTGGATAGCCTCTCCGGCGGCCAGCGGCAGCGCTGCTGGATTGCGATGGCGCTGGCGCAGCAAACGCCGGTGATCCTACTTGATGAACCAACCACCTTCCTCGATCTTCGCTATCAGGTGGAGATCCTTGAACTGCTACATACTTTAACCCGCGATCATGGCCGCACGGTGATTGTGGTGCTGCACGATCTTAACTTCGCGGTGAACTACGCCGACACGCTGATCTTCCTCAAGCAGGGACGTTTGCAGGGGGTGATCAACGAAGGCGAAGCCTGCACGCCGGAGCTGATCAAACGCGTGTTTGATGTCGAGGTACAGATGTCGGTTAACCCGTTGACCGGCAAGCCCTTCTTTATGCCCTTTCGCAAACCAGGCGGTAGCGGCGCATGATCATTCGTCACTCTGCCCGCGTGAGCATCGCCGCGCTTGGCCTGCTGGCATTAGTGATGATGGCGGCCATTGCCCACCTGGGACTTGGCGCGCGCTACATCGCACCGCCGACGGTGGTACAGGCGCTGATCGCCTTTGATCCGCACAATTTCGATCACCGGGTGATCATCAGCTTGCGTTTGCTGCGTCTTGTCGCCGCGATCTTTACCGGCGGCGCGTTGGGCGTGGCCGGGGCACTCTTGCAGTCGGTTATTCGCAACCCCTTAGGCGAGCCGCACATCCTTGGGTTGAATGCCGGTGCCGCGCTGGCGGTGGTGGCAACTACCGCGCTTGGCATCACGGTGGGCGATGTCGCCGTGAGCCGCCCGCTGATTGCCGCCACCGGCGCAGCCCTACTTTTTTCCCTGGTGATGCTGCTCTGTTCGGCCGGGCGCGCTGGCTTCACGCCGATGAAGGTGACGCTCTGCGGCGTGGCGCTGTCGGCCTTTGCCTCGTCAATCACCGCCGCGATCCTGATCCTTGATGAGCAGACCTTGCTGAGCATGCGCACCTGGCTGGCGGGCGATCTTGCCGGGCTAAGCTGGGCGCAAATCACCCCTGCGGCGATGGCTGCCACCGCTGGCTTCGGGTTGGCGATTGGGCTGGCACCAGCACTGAATATGCTGGCGCTCGGCGATACGCTGGCGCGCGGCCTTGGTGTTTCGCTGGCGCGCATTCGCCTGCTCTCCTTACTCGCCATTGCGCTGCTGTGCGGCGCGGCGGTGGCCATTGCCGGGCCTGTCGGGTTTGTCGGGCTGGTGGTGCCGCATATGGTGCGCCGTCTGGCGGGGAGCGATCTGCGCGTGGTGATCCCACTTTCCGCCTTTGGAGGCGCGGCGCTGCTGCTGCTGGCGGATATCGCCGCGCGTACGCTGCTGTCGCCGCAGGAGCTGGCAACCGGGGTGATGACTGCGCTGGTCGGCGCGCCGCTGTTTATGCTGCTGGCGGCGAGGTTCTTCAAATGAGCCACCAACTGCATCGTGCCGGGCTGCGTGCGCTTCGGATCGGCGGCTTCTCCCGCCTGCTGCGCCCGCGCGCGCTGCTGTGGCTAAGCGGCCTGCTGCTGCTGGCGCTGGGGCTACTGCTGTTCGGCGTTTCGCACGGATCGCTGCCCGTGCCGACATCAAGCCTTGCCCGGGCGCTGTTTATGCCGCAGATGCTCAGCGGCGAGCAGCACTATGTGGTGTGGGATCTGCGCCTGCCGCGGCTCTGCATGGCGCTGCTCTGCGGAGCGATGCTCGGCATGGCGGGCGCGGCGATGCAATCCATGACGCGCAATGGGCTGGCGGATCCGGGCTTAATTGGCGTGAAAGAGGGGGCCAGCGTTGCGGTGTTAACGCTGGTGTTCAGCTTTCCGGCGGTGAGCGTTGTCTGGCGCCCGCTGGCGGGAATGGCGGGCGGCCTGCTTGCCGCCGGGCTGGTGATCGCGCTGGCGCGGGATGTCTCCCGACCGCGCTTTGTGCTGCTGGGTATTGGCCTCTCCTGGACTTTCGCCGCCGGTATCGGCCTCTTTATGACCACCGCCGACGTGCGCGACGTACAGACCGCGATGCTGTGGCTGGCGGGCAGTTTACAGGCTGCCAGCTGGCCGCTGCTGGGTGTGGCGCTCTGCTGGGCGCTGCCTGCGGCGCTTATTTTGCTGCTCACCGCCCGCGCGGCGGATGTCGCGCAGCTCGGCAACCAGGCAGCAACCGGGCTGGGCGTGCGGCTGATGCTGCTTAACGGCCTGCGGGTGTTCGCGCCGGTGTTGCTGACCGCAGCCAGCGTCTCCTGCGTCGGCAGCCTCGGCTTTGTCGGGCTGATCGCCCCACATATGGCGCGCTTTCTGCTGCGCGGCGGCGAGCGCGCGCTGCTGTGGGGCAGCGCACTGCTCGGTGGTTTGCTGGTGCTGGCTGCCGATACGATTGGGCGGCTGGCGTTTGCGCCACTGCAACTTCCCGCCGGGATTGTGATTGCGCTGGTGGGCGGCCCCTTTTTCCTGTTGCTGCTCTGGCAGCGGCGCGATCGCTTGTAACCTTAAGGAGTTCTATGCGCATCCTCTTCTCCCTGCTGCTGCTGGCCGGTTTCGCCGCCGCGGCCGCAGAGCCAACGCAGACTTTCACCGACGATTTAGGGCGCGTGGTCAAGGTACCGCAGCACCCGAAACGCATTGTCTCGCTGCACGATCTTGATATCACCATTCCGCTGATTGAGCTTGGCGTGCCGCCGGTCGCCAGCCACGGGCGCACGCAGGCGGATGGTCGCCACGTTTTACGCTCCGGCGCGCTGTTAACCGGCGTCGACTTTGATAACTCTGACATCCGCTTTATTGGCTCCGCCGATATCGATATGGAAGCCGTTGCAGCAGCAAAACCCGATTTGATCATTACCGAGCCAAGCCGCAACACGCCAGTGGAGCAACTGGCGAAGATCGCGCCCACGGTGAGCATCGATCATCTGCAGGGCGGCGCACCGGAGATCTACCGCAAGCTGGCGCAGCTGACCGGCACGCAGGCGCGGCTGGCGATCCTGATGCGGCGCTATCAGGAGCAGATTGCGGCGCTGAAAAAGACCATTGATACCCGCAAGATAACGGTGTCGGTTATCCAGGCCAACAACGGCAAAATCAACGTCTTACACAGCTACCACTCGCTGGGCCGCGTGCTGCGGGATGCCGGTTTTCGCTTCCCGCCGCTTATCGACAGCATTCCTGAAGGCGGGCGGATGGATGTCAGCGCCGAGCGGCTACCGGAGCTGGATGCGGACTTTGTCTTTGCGACATGGCGCGGCGATACCGGCGGCACGCCGCAGGATGAGATGGCTGCCATGGACGCGGTGATGCCCGGCTGGTGCGATTTCCTCACTGCCTGTCACAACGGGCGCTATGTACTGATTTCACGGGAAGAGGCGATCTCTAACTCCTTTGCCTCGTTAAGCCTGATGGTGGCGCAGGTGCAGTCGCAGATTGCCGGGCGACCGCTGCCGCAACAAGGGAAGTGAACATGCAGAACGCAAAGCGGGCCAGAAGCCGCGTCGATGTCTACGGCGAGCGTTTTCGCGCGCGGGTGCAGACACTGTCACCGCGTTTGCAGGCGGTGGCGCGTTATATCCACGATCATCGCGAAGCGGTGCTGGAGCAGACGGCGATGGAGATTGCTGCCGCCACCCACACCTCTGATGCCACCGTGGTGCGGGCGATTCAGGCGCTGGGCTTTGCCGGGTTGCGCGATCTGAAGCAGACGCTGGAGCAGTGGTTTGGCCCGGCGGCGTCGTCGGCTGAGAAGATGAGCACCACGGTGAATGCGCTCGCCTGCGACGTCAATTCAGGTATCGATTTTGTCCTCGAAGGGCATCAGCACACCTGCGAGGTGCTCTCCGCGCCCGCCAACCGTTACGCCATTGCGCAGGCAGTGGCTCTGCTGGTCGACGCCCGCCAGGTAGCGATTTTCGGCATTGGCGCATCGGGGATCCTGGCGGAGTACAGTGCGCGGCTTTTCAACCGCATCGGCTTACCCGCTATTGAACTTAACCGCACCGGCATCGCGCTCTCCGAGCAGCTGATTGGGCTACAGCGCGGCGATGTGCTGGTGATGATGGCGCAGAAATCGGCGCACCGCGAAGGGCTGACCACGCTGAAAGAGGCGCGGCGGCTCGGCATTCCGGTGATCCTGCTGACCAACGCCGTCGACTCGCGCTTCAGCCAGCAAGCGGATGTGGTGATCCATGTCCCGCGCGGCGGCGAGAAAGGCAAAATCCCGCTGCACGGCACGGTGTTGCTCTGCCTGGAGATGATTGTGCTGTCGGTAGCGTCAGCCAATTCGCAGCGGGCGATTAAAACGGTGAAACGCATCAATGAGTTTCACCGGGGTTTAAAGCCGGGCGGGAAAAAGGGGTGAGGTCAGCCAACCCGCAAGATTAGCTGACGCCGCCGCCGAGGGATTGCCAGAGCGTGATGCGGTTTTGCAGGTCGGTTTGTTGCAGTGAAATCAATGATTCCTGAGCCGACCAGAGCGAGCGCTGGGCTGTTAGAACCGAGAGATAATCGCCGGTTCCCGCCTTGTACTGGCGCTGGGCGATATCCAGCGCTTTTTGCTCGGCTGCGACATATTCACGCTGAGCATCCAGTTGCTCGGTGAGCGTTTCGCGGCGCGCCAGCGCATCGGCAACATCTTTAAACGCGCTCTGAATTGTCTTCTCATAGGTGGCAATAAGCCCCTTTTTCTCCGCCTCGGCGTAGCGCAACTGCGCCATATTTTTCCCACCGGTAAAGAGCGGCAGCGTGATGGACGGCGCAAATGACCACACCTTCATGCCATGGCTGAAGAGGGACGAAAGTGAGCTACTGCCAACGCCCGCGCTGGCGGTGAGTGAAATAGTGGGGAAGAAGTTTGCCCGCGCGGCGCCGATATTGGCATTCGCGCTTTTCAGATTATGCTCCGCTTCCTGAATATCTGGGCGGCGCAGCAGCACGGAGGAGGAGACGCCCGCAGGAGTCAGCGTAATGCTGTTATCTGCCAGGCTCTCCAGCGTGCCCGGCAACAGCGATTCCGGCACCGTCTCGCCCGCCAGCAGGTTGAGCGCGTTTTTATCCTGCATCACTTGCGTCTGATAGCTGGCAACGCTGGCGCGCGCCTGCTGAAATACCGCCATCGCTTGCGCGGTATCCCCTGCGGCCGCGACGCCGATTGCCTGCCTGCGTTTGGCAATGTTCAGCGAGTTTTGCGCGCTCTCCATCGTCTGCCTGGCGAGGGCAAGGTTGCTGTTATCTGCCGCCAGCGTCACCCAGGCGGTAGTGATTTCCCCCACCAGGCTCAGCCGGGTATTTTGCGCGGTATATTCACTGGCAAGCCAGGTTTCACGCTCGGCGCGGGCGAGGCTCTGATTGCGGCCAAAGAGATCGAGTTCAAAGCTGGAGACCGCGCCGTCGGCTTCCGCGCTGCTGGTGAGCCCGCCCGCCACGGTGCGGCTACGGGTGTTACTTAGTTCGGCGTTCACCGTCGGGAAGAGCGCGGCGCGATCTTCAGCATAAAGCGCGCGCGCCGCGTCGATATCGGCAATCGCTTTTTGGACATCGCGGTTTTGCGTCAGCGCATTGCTGACCACCTGTTTCAGGCGACCATCATTCACAATCTGCTGCCACTCTGTGGCGACGGCCTGCGCCTGGCCGCTGCTGCCCGGCAAGGTAGCCGGAACCGGAGCCTGCGGGCGCTGATAAGTCGGATCGAGGGAGACACAGCCAGCGCTCAGCAGGGCAAGAAACAGAACACTTATACGCAACATAATTACTCCTGACGCGCGCGTTTACCGGTGACGAGTTTTTTCACCAGCACAAAGAAAAGGGGAACAAAGAAAATCGCCAGCAGTGTTGCCGTCAGCGTGCCGCCGATAATGCCGGTACCGATGGCGATGCGGCTGTTGGCCCCCGCCCCGGTGGCAATCGCCAGCGGCGCGACCCCGGCTATAAACGCCAGCGAGGTCATCATGATTGGGCGCAAGCGGGTACGTGCAGCGCGCAGGGCCGCGCGTGAGAGCGACTGGCCCTCCTGCACCGCGGCTTCGGCGAATTCAACAATCAATATGGCGTTTTTCGACGACAAACCGATGGTGGTGAGCAGCGCGACCTGGAAGTAAACGTCGTTGCTTAGCCCGCGCATCCATGCCGCCAGCGCCGCACCGAGCAGGCCGAGCGGGATAACTAAAATCACCGAGATCGGCACCGACCAGCTTTCATACAGCGCGGCAAGGCACAAAAACACCACCATGATGGAGATGGCGTAGAGGCTCATCGCTTGGCCGCTGGCGAGTTTCTCCTGCAATGACAGTCCGCTCCACGCCCAGGTGGTCCCGGCGGGCAGATTATCGGCGAGGTGTTCCATTTCGGTCATTGCCGCGCCGGAGCTAAAGCCGCTGGCATTCTCGCCCTGAATTTCATACGCCGCCGAACCGTTGTAACGCACCAGGCTCTCCGGGCCGTACTCCCAGCGGGTGGTGGCAAAGGCTGAAAACGGCGTCATGCTGTTATCGCTGCCGCGCACGTACCATTTTTGCAGGTCGGAAGGGGACGCGCGGAAGTCGCTATCGCCCTGGATATAGACCTTTTTCACCCGGCCGCGATCGGTAAAGTCATTGACGTAGGTGCCGCCCCAGGCGCTGGAGAGCGTATCGCTCACATCGCTCAGGGAGAGCCCCAGCGCCACAGCTTTGTTGCTGTCGATATCGACCTGCAACTGCGGCATCTGCGGCAGATCGTTGGCGCGAACCGCCTGCAACTCAGCACGCTGATTGGCATTGGCCAGCAACTGGTTACGCAGCGTGAGCAGCCGATCGCGATCGGTGCTGCCGCTAGCGAGCAGCTCAAAGGTAAAACCGTTGCTCTGGCCGAGGCCATCAACCGACGGTGGCGTCATCGCAAAAATGGTGGCGTCGCGGATCGTGGCTAACTGCTGGCTGGCGCGCTGGGCAATCGCCTGGGCGGTGTTCTGCGCACCGTCGCGTTCAGACCAGTTTTTCAACGAGACGAAGGCCATCCCTGCATTCTGCCCGCTGCCGCTAAAGCTAAAACCGGTAACGGTAAAAATGGCATCGGTATTGGCTTTTTCATTGTTGAGGAACCACTCCGTGACCTTTTTCGCCACCACATCGGTACGCGTTGCCGTGGCCCCGGCGGGCAGGGTGAACTGCACCATAATCGAGCCCTGATCCTCCGTCGGCAGGAAGCTGCCCGGCAAGCGCCACATCACCAGCGCCATCGCGCCGCACAGCACGGCATAGATTCCCAGCACGGATAGCGCGCGGCGCAGCACACGCAATACGCCGTGCTGATATTTCTGTTCCGTGTTGTTGTAAAAGCGGTTAAAGGCGCCGAAGAAGCCCTTTTTATGGGGCGCGCTCTGTTTTAACACTGCACCGCACAGCGCCGGGGTGAGCGTCAGCGCGACCACCACCGAGAGCACCATCGCTGAAATAATGGTGACGGAGAACTGGCGGTAAATTACCCCGGTCGAGCCGCCAAAGAAGGACATTGGCAGAAATACGGCAGACAACACCAGCGCGATGGCCACCAGCGCGCCGGAGATTTCGCCCATCGACTTCTCCGTCGCTTCGCGGGCAGGCAAACCTTCGTCGCGCATAATGCGCTCGACGTTTTCCACCACCACAATCGCATCATCCACCAAAAGCCCTATCGCCAGCACCATGGCAAACAGCGTTAGGGTATTGATCGAGTAACCAAACAGCGCCAGCACGCCAAAGGTGCCGAGCAGCACCACCGGCACCGCCAGTGCCGGGATCAACGTGGCGCGGATATTTTGCAAAAACAGATACATGACGCAGACCACCAGAATGATGGCTTCGATTAACGTATTCACCACATCTTCAATGGAGATCTTAATAAAATCGGTGCTGTCTTTCGGGTAGGCCACGTCGTAGCCCTGCGGCATGTTGTTGCGGTACTCATTAATCTTGTTTTTGACCAGCGTGGCGGTGTCCAGCGCATTCGCGCCGGGTGCCAGCATCACCGCCAGACCCGCCGCCGGGTGGCCGTTCAGCTTTGCCTGGGCGCTGTAGTCTTCGCTGCCCATCTCGACGCGCGCCACATCCTTAACGCGCACCACGGCACCGTCCGTTTCACTTTTGACGATGATGTCGCGAAACTGTGCCACGGTTTGCAGGCGCGACTGGGCGCGCACGGTGGCGGTTAACTGCTGTTTATCGGACGCGGGCAGGGCGCCGATTTTACCGGCGGAGACCTGGATGTTCTGCGCTTCGATGGCCGATTGCACATCAGACGGCATCAGCGAGAAGGATTTGAGCTTGTCTGCATCCAGCCAGATACGCATCGCGTATTCACCGCCGAAGACTTGCAGGCTGCCGACACCGTTCACGCGCGCCAGCGAATCCTGCATGTTGCTCACCAGCCAGTCGGCAATATCAGAACTGCTGGCGCGGTCAGTCTTATCGTACAACCCCATAATCAACAAGAAGTTGCTTTGAGATTTCACTACCGTGACGCCCGATTGCGTGACTTCCGTTGGCAGGCGCGACTCCGCCTGCTGGACTTTATTCTGCACCTGAACCTGCGCGGTATCCGGGTCGGTGCCCTGCTCAAACGTGACTGTGATGGTCGCCTGGCCGTCGGAGCTGCTGGTGGAGGTGAAGTAGAGCAGGTTATCCAGCCCGGTGAGCTGTTGTTCAATCACCTGGGTGACGCTGTTTTCCAGCGTCTGCGCCGATGCGCCAGTATAGGTGGCGGTGATTTTGACAGCAGGTGGGGCGACATCCGGGTACTGGGCCACGGGCAGTGAGCGGATCGCCAGAATACCGGCCATCATGATAAGAATGGCGATAACCCAGGCAAAGACCGGGCGGCGGACAAAAAAGCGCGAGAACATCAGGCTTTCCCTCCTTCAGTCTCTTGCACCTGCACCGCTTTCACCGTTGCGCCAGCACTCACTTTGTCGCTGCCTTCCACAATGAGCCTATCGCCGCTGGCGAGGCCTTTTACCACCAGCCATTTGTCGCCGTAAGTGTCGCCGGTTTCAACCGTACGCTGCTCTACTTTGTTCTGCGCATTCACCACCAGCGCGACGGCATTGCCTTTTGCATCGCGCGTAATTCCCTGCTGCGGTGCGAGAATGGCATCAGACATTACCCCTTCATCGACGCGCGCACGGACAAACATTCCCGGTAACAGCTGGTGCTGCGGGTTCGGGAAGATCGCGCGTAACGTAACGGATCCGGTGGACTCATCAACGGATACCTCCGTCAACGCCAGGCGGCCTTTTTCGCTGTAGGTGCTGCCATCTTCAAGCGTTAACGTCACCCCCAGCGTATTGTTGTCGCTGGCGAGCGCTTGCTTGCGCAGGCGCAGCAGATCGACGCTGGATCGCGTCAGATCAACATACATGCTCTCCAGCCCGCGAATCGTGGCGAGCGCAGTGGTTTGCTCAGCCGTCACCAGCGCGCCGGGCGTGACGGAGGAGATGCCGATGCGTCCGCCAATCGGTGCGCTAATGGTGGTCCAGTTGAGATTGATGTGCGCACTCTCCAGCGCGGCTTTTTTCGACGCCACGCTGGCTTTGTCCTGCGCGCAGGTGGATTGCGCATCATCCGCATCCTGGCGCGAAACACCATCCTCTTTCACCAGTTGCGCATAGCGCGTGGCTTTCTGGCAGTCGGAAACGACCAGTGCCTGCGCCTGTTTCAGTGCCGCACTGGCTTCATCAAAGGCGGCGCGATAGCTGGAAGGGTCGATCTGGTAAAGCGCCTGCCCGGCCTTTACCGTATCGCCCTCCGTAAACAGCCGTTTTTGAATGATGCCACCCACCTGAGGGCGAACCTCTGCCGACTGCGTGGCGGATATGCGCCCGGTAAGCTGACTGGTAACGTCCAGCGGCTGGCTTTTTAAGGTGACAATCCCCACTTCCTGGGGCGGGCGTTGTGCAGGTGGCGTGGCGTTATCGCAACCGACAAGGGCGATCGCGGCCAACATGGTTGTTTTTATTAACTTCATTTCAGTTTTCCTGGCATGAGCGAACCTGCCCGTTTTGATTAACAGGAGTGTGGAGCAGGCGAGTAAATAGGTTATTTCTGCGGCGTCAGAAATAGCGCCGCCGCTTTTTCATCTACGGCTTCTTATTTCTTCGCAAATAACATCGCGGTAATTTCCTGATAAAGCTGCTGTAATTGTGCCGGGTCGCATTTTTGCGGAGTCAGGCGGCGAAATGTGCTGCCTTCCATTAACACTGCCAATAATTCCACGCAGCACCGTATGCGCTCTTGCGACAGGTGAGGGTGGCTGTTGTGCAAGTGCTGGCAGGCGGTAGTAAACATGCGGGCATCGGCTTCAATCATCATCGCCTGCACCTGCGGGTTGCGCGTCGCTTCAGCGGACATCTCCAGCATTAACGCATCGTCATCCGGGCTGAGCGTGTGCCGCCAGGCCAGCATTTCCGGCAGATGCGTAGTCTCGGCTTTGCTCTCCATTTCGGCGATGCGGTAGTCGATAATGCGGCAAATCATCTCTTCAATAATGGCGTCTTTATTGATGAAGTAGCGGTAAATCTGACCGACGCTCAGCTGCGCTTCGAGGGCGATTTGCGACATGCTGGCGGCATGAAAGCCACTGATGCGAAAACGCCGCCGGGCAGCCGCAATGATCTCGTCTTTACGCTGCTGATGGCGTTGCTCCTGTAGTGCTTTTTGCGACATCGCGACCCCCGGTTAAATAAGGATGAGAATGAACATTCTCATTACGGTGTACATTAATTGAAATTATGTTTTTTGGGTAAATATTTTATTTATAAATAGGTCCGTTTTACGAAATTTCATAATGTGGAGAAATAAAGAAAAAATAAGCAGGAAAGATTGAGGGATATATTAGCGTGAAAGTGCGGAGCCAATGTGATGGCAATGTGAGAGGTTGCAAAGAGATAAACATGCCCCCGGCAGAGTGATATTGCCTGATATAAAGGAGGCACTCTTATTTGCCGTTATAGGCCGACAGGGTGAGCAATTCTTGCCCATGATGCCCGCTACGCCCACGGATCTGTTTTATGAGAATCGTTCTCAATAGCATTGAAGCAGCCGGGTGCGGATGGTAAGGTGTAGGCCGTTTCGCCCGGCGTGGGGCCTGGGTTTGATCGAGAGCGAACGGCTGCCGGTTATGCAAAAAAGAGACTTTTCCGTTGAAGATTTTATCGGCTTTGGCGAGCGCTACGGCATTGATTACAGTTTTCCGGCGCTGGCTTCTTGCCGCTCGCTGAGCGAAGAGCGACGCATCGTGATCCAGGGCGATGTGCAGGAGATGCGCTTCTCCAGCGGCCTGAACCTGACCCGATCCGACATTCGCGTTCTGCAACCCTATGAAACCACCTCCCTGCACAGCTGCCCGCTCTATATGCTGGTGGTGCTGGAAGGCAGCGTAATGCTGCGCCTCAACGGCGAGGAGTTTATCGTCCGCTCCGGCATGGCCTTTACCTCGCGCCTGAGCGAGCAGCAAGTGATGAACGCTCGTCATCTGGCGGATAACTCCCTGCGCACGCTGTCGCTCGGCGTCGATCCGGCCAGCTGCCAGCGCTCGCCGCTGCTTACCGCGCTGCTGGAGCAGTGGGAGTCGCACGGCGCGCCAACCTTTTTATGGCAGGTGCCCGAGTTTCTGCTCGCCGGTTTACAACAGAGCCAGATTTCAACGCTGCCCGCACTTTCGCGCGAACTGATCCTTGAAGGGGTGATGCTGCAACTGGTCGGGCACGCGCTGTCACAGCGGATGGCGGGCGTGGAGCGCTGTACGCGCGCCTGCGGCGGTGAGGGGCAACGGCTTGAGTCGGTGCGCCGCTTGCTCGAGCAGCAGCCGGAAAAAGAGTACACCCTGACCGCGCTGGCGCAACTGGCGGCGATGAGCACCAGCAGCCTGCGGGTGAAGTTCCGCCAGGCGTATGGCCACTCGGTGTTTGACTATCTGCGCGACTGCCGCCTGGCGCTGGCGCGGCGCTACCTCGCCCAGGGTTACAGCGTGCAGCAAGCGGCCTGGATGTCGGGCTATCAACACGCCACCAACTTTTCTACCGCTTTTCGTCGCCGGTATGGCATCGCGCCGAGTGAAGCGCGACAGCCGATCGCCTCCCCGTAGACCTTTTCTCTCGCCCTGCACGCCATTTTGTCACCGCGCATATGTGAATTGTCATTGCGCATAGCTATTGGCGAATCCAAAAGGGTAATAATTCTTATTTACAATAATAACCGCTTCTGGAGAGTTTCATGTTCGCAAAAACGCGACTGGCATTGATGATTGGCTGCATAACCGGTGGGATGAGCGTTTCGGCGCTGGCGCAGGAAAACGCTAAAGATACTGTGGTGGTAACGTCGCAGGTGCAGAGCGGCGCGACCAAGCTTGAGACGCCGGATATCGAAACGCCGCAGGCGGTCTCGATCGTCACGCGCCAGCAGTATGAAGAGCAGGGCGCAACTAGCGTGCGCCAGGCCGTCAGCTACACACCGGGCGTCTACAGCAACCAAATCGGCGCCTCTAACCGCTTTGATTACATCGTGCTGCGCGGCTTTTCCGACGGCAGCCTCGATAACGTCTATCTCGACGGCCTGAAGATGATGGGCGACACCAACTCCCACAGCTCGCTGGTGATCGACCCGTGGTTTTTAGACAGCGTGGAAGTGGTGCGCGGCCCGGCATCCGTGCTCTATGGCCGATCGTCGCCGGGCGGCATTGTGGCGCTGAACTCGCGCAAACCGTCGTTCGATCCGGGCGGTGAAGTGAAACTCTTCGCGGGCAATAACAACCAGCGCGGCGCGGCGTTTGATGTGACCGGGCCGGTGGATGATAACGATCGCGTGGCGGTGCGTTTAACCGGTATGACCCGCTATGCCGACTCCCAGTTTGATCACCTGAAAGAGCAGCGTTACGCCATCGCGCCGAGCGTCACCTGGCGTATTACCGACAGCACGCGCCTCGATGTGATGGCCTATCTGCATCGCGATCCGGAAGGTGGCAGCCACTCTGGCCTGCCCTATGAAGGCACCGTAGTGCCGCACGCCGGGGGCAAAATCTCCAACACCTTCTTTGAGGGCGAAGATAAGTACGACAAGTACAAACGCCGTGAAAACATGGTCGGCTATAACTTTGAGCACATGTTTGACAGCGGCTGGTCGGTGCGCCAGAAGCTGCGTTACCTGCGTACCAAAGTCGATCTCAATCAGGTTTATGCCTCGGGCTGGCTGAATGAGACCGAGCTGAACCGCGGTTACTCCGGCTCAGATGAGTCCCTCTCGGCTGTGACGCTGGATAACCAGCTTGATGGCAGCGTCGATACCGGTGCCATCAACCACCGTCTGCTGGTGGGCGTTGATTATCAGCATCGCAATAACAACGTCACCTCGTCCTATGGCAGCTTCCCGGCGATCGATGCCTTTAACCCGGTTTACGGTGCCGATCCGCTCTCAATTTCCGTGTATGGCCGTGAAAAGCATAAACTGGAGCAGACCGGGATCTATGTGCAGGATCAGATGTCGCTCGATCGCTGGCGCCTGACCCTCGGCGGCCGTCACGATCAGGTGAAGATCACTAACAGCAATAAGATCGGTGACACTCACGATACGCTGGAGAAAGACCATATCAGCAGCCGTGCGGCACTGATGTACCTCTTCGACAGCGGATTTGCGCCCTACGTAAGCTACTCGACGGCCTTTACGCCGACCAGCTTTACCGATGAGAACGGCAAAATCCTGCAACCGATGAAGGGCAAGCAGTGGGAAGCGGGGCTGAAGTTCCAGCCGGAAGGTTCGCAGACCATGTACAGCGCCTCGGTCTACCGCATCAACCAGAACAATATCGCCACCAAAGTGGAGCCGACCGATCCCTACCGCGCTATTGGTGAGATTGAATCGGAAGGGGTTGAACTGGAAGCGGTGGGTCAGCTGACGGATAACCTGCGCTTACAAGCGGCTTACACCTATAACGACATTCGTTATAAGAAAAGCAGCCCCGAGGAGCAGGGCAAACGCGCGGTTTACGCCCCGCGTAACCAGGCCAGCGCCTGGCTGAGCTATGACGTCAAAGCGGGTGCGCTGAATGGTCTGACCCTCGGTTCCGGCGTGCGGTATGTTAACGGCATCACCTCCGATCGTGAGAATACCCACACGCTGCCCTCCTACACGCTGGTGGATCTGGCCGTCGGCTACGATCTGTCGAATGTCGGGCTGAAAGGGCTGAGCGCCCAGGTGAACGTGAACAACCTCACCGATAAACGCTATGTCGCCTCGTGTAACTCCGCCAACTACTGCTACTTTGGTGCCGAGCGCAGCATCGTCGGCAGCCTCTCTTACGCATTCTGATGTAATAAACCCGGCCGCTGCGCCGGGTTTTTTCTTAGCTGAGATCGACGCCTTTATGGCCGAAGAGCCAGGTGACGATAAACCCACCGAGATAGGCCACCACCACGCCCGCCGCATAGACCGCCATCCCGGCGTAGATGCCATGATCGGAGGTCATCAGCGGCAGCGCCACCAGCCCGGAAGGGCCAAACACCGTATTCAACCCGACCGGTAAGCCAAGCCACGCCACCGCACCCATAAAAAATCCACCGCAGGCACCGCCAATACAGGCGGTAACAAAAGGTTTAACGCGCGGCAGGGTCACGGCGTAGATCAGCGGTTCACCGACGCCGAGCAGGCCGGGAATGATCGCGCCGCGGATCTGGTTGCGGATCGTCGATTCACGCGCCGCGCGGAAGTAGAGCGCCAGCGCTGCGCCCACCTGGCCGCCGCCCGCCATCGCCAGAATCGGAAAGAGCGAGTTGAAACCCTGCGCATCCATCAGGGCGAAGTAGACCGGAATAAAGCCCTGATGCACGCCAAACACCACCGCAATCAGGAACAGGCCCGCCAGCACCGCGCAGCCAAACGGGTTGCCGTTCAGGTGCAGAAACAGCCACGACATTCCTTTAAACAGCTCGCCGCCGATCGGCATGATCAATGTAAAGGTGAGCGCGCCGGTGATCAGCAGCGTCAGCAGCGAGGTGAGGATCATATCGAGATTGTCGGGCACAAACCGGCGGATCTGCCGCTCGATCCACGCGCCGAGGATCGTGGCGATCAGCACGCCGATAATATTGCCGCGCGGATCGATGCTCATGCCGAAGAAGTTGTCGATCCCGGAGAAGTAGCCGACCGTTGCTTTCGCGTCGTAGCCGAGCACAAACAGCGCGGCGATAATCGCGCCGTTGACGCCGCTGCCGCCAAAGGCTTTTTGCGCGTTGTAGCCGATCAGGATTGGCAGGAAGGTGAACAACCCTTTGCCGAACACTTTCATATAACCGACGACGTGCGCGAGCGCGCTGCTCTTATCCTGCGCGCCAACCAGCAGGCTTTGCTCAATCAGCGTGGCGAAGCCGAGCAGCATCCCGGCGGCGATAAAGCCGGGGATAAGCGGCGTGAAAATGGTGGCGAATTTCGCCAGAAACTGATGCAGGCCGCTGGTCTGCTTCGCCTTCATCTGCTGTTTGGTGTCGCGGGCGACCTCTTTAAGCGAGGCCGATTCCGCGGGCGCGTTGTCACGGCTGATTAAGAGACTCATCATCTCTGCCGCGGTTTGCGCTTTGCCGGGGCCCACGATGATTTGCAACTGATCGTCGCTGTTCACCACGCCGAGCACGCCAGGCAGCGCCTGCAACCCGGCCTTGTCGACAAGCGCGTCGTTATGCAGCGCCAGGCGCAGGCGTGTCATGCAGTTACCGCAGCTTTTGATATTTGCTTCGCCACCGACCTGTTGCAGGATGGAGGCGATCACTTCCGGCGTGATTTTGGCCATCACTTCACTCCTGCGTGGGCCAGCGCCTGGCGAATAAACCCGCCGTTATCCACGAGCAAACTCGCGGCCTCTTCGGCGTCAATCTGCGCCAGCACCATCAGGATGGCGGTTTTACAGTGACCGTTGCTGGCCTGTAGCGCGTGCTTCGCCTCGTCGCTGTCGCAGCCGGTGGCTTCCATAACAATGTTGACCTGCCGCTGCACCAGCTTCTGGTTCGTCGCCTCCACGTCCACCATCAAGTTGCCGTAGACTTTGCCGCTGCGGATCATCGCCCCGGTGGTGAGCATATTAAGCACCAGTTTTTGCGCCGTGCCTGCTTTCATGCGTGAAGAGCCGGTGACCACTTCCGCGCCGACCACCGGCGTAATGGCGATATCGGCAATCTGCGTCATCGGGCTACCGGCGTTGCAGGTCAGCGATACGGTGGTGGCATGCAGGCTTTTGGCATACTCCATGGCGGCAATCACATAGGGTGTGCGCCCGCTGGCGGCGATGCCGACCAGCACGTCGTTGGCATTGAAATTAAGGGATTTAAGATCGTCGACGCCGAGCGTCAGGCTATCTTCGGCGTTCTCCACCGCCTGCAAAATGGCGCGATGGCCGCCGGCAATGAGGCCGACAACCTGCTCACGTGGCGTACCGTAAGTGGGCGGACATTCGCTGGCATCCAGAATACCTAAACGCCCGGAGGTGCCCGCGCCGCAGTAAATCAGGCGTCCGCCCTTTTTAAAGGCGCTGACAATTGCATCGACCGCCTGCGTAATCGCCGGGATCACCTGCTCAACCGCCAGTGCGACCTTCTGATCCTCACGGTTAATCACCCGCAACATCGCCTCGGTATCAAGCATGTCGATATTGGCGCTGGCGCTGTTGCGGCCTTCGGTCGTCAATGTGGATAGATCAATGTTCATCACGTCTCACTTCACTCTGCGTTATGACTTTCTGCCTGCCGCCTCACGGCCCCGGCAGCCGAAAAAGGAATAATATATTATTCATAACTGTCTATTTAAGAATAATTTATTCTTACACGGGGCGCGAAACGAGAGTGTGACGCTGCTCATGATGCGCATAAGTGATCATTAAGCGGCGCGTCAGCGCTGGTGAAAAGTGAAGATGGCCTGCACCAGCGCATCGGGATCGAGCTCAAGTTCGCCAGCGTTAAGCGCTGCGCGAAGGCGTTCGATCTTAGGCTGGTCAATCTCCGGCAATTGATCAAGGTCGGCCTGCGCCTGGTTAAGTAAAAAGAGGGTCGCGTCAGAAAAGGGGGGCGCTGTCATGATGTGCGTCTCACAGAGGGCGGTTAACGTTTGGCGGCTATCTGGCTACCTAAAACGACCACCGACGCCGCAAACTTAATCCCCGCGTTTTTGCTTAATCCGGCTCCAGCTGATAGCGAAAAATCATGCCATTTTGCTGACAGACCAGCGGCACGCCGTCGGGCGCAATCTGCTGCATGGCATTCTCCGAGTAGGTGAGTAGATCAACATTGTTTGTCACCATGCGGTTATCTTTTGCCGGGTTGAACAGCACCGGTGCGTAGGCAAAATAGTGTTTACCATACCGCTGGCGCGTGTGGACAAAGTTACTTTTGAGCATAAAGGCCGCATCGTGCGGGCTGCTGAGCGTGCTGATAATAATATTGCCCGCCGTGCTCATGCGCGAATCGTAGATCTCCTGTTGATGCAGCATCAAATCGTAAAACCCCACCTGCTGTACGATCTCCTCCGTCTGGTTAAGGGCGCGCTGCCCGCGCTGGAAAACGATGCCGCAGGCTAACGCCGCCAGGGTGATAGCAAGCAAAAATAGTGTCCATTTACTGGCTGTTACAGCGTGCCATCTCATCCATTTTTCTCCGTGTCTCACTGACAATCAGCTTATTTAATAACGCCGTATCGGAACGCCAGTGGTCAATTTGCATCACCAGTACCCGCTGCTCGCAGCCATTATGTATGCGGAAGGTATAATTCAAGGTTTGATTTTCACTGCGATAGTAAATAGCAATACGCAGCGCCTTCTGCTTTGCCTGCCGATTAAGCCGGGTATAGCTCTCTTTTAAGCGATCATAAATAGCCGTCGGCTCTTTCATTCTCTCGCCCGGTGCCAGCAGGGCAAATATACGCAGATGGCTGTAGATATTTTTTGCCACCTCTTTTGCCACTATCTTGTTGTTATAGGTGAGCGCCAGATAACCGCTACAGAGAACAGTGAATATAAAGAACAGCATAATAAGCAGAACGTTAATGCAGGGGAGAGGTTGCGCAACAACGGGCGTCGGTTGCCGGGGTGGCGCGGGTAACTCAGGCGCGGAAGGTGCCGTCTCCTGTACGGGGATATCGACTTCAGGTGCGACAGGGCGCGGGTCTGGCGGCGGCCCGCTGACCAGAGGACGGCAATATTTTGCCTCCAGCACGTATCCCTTTTTGGGGATGGTGCGAATAATTCGCTGTTGCTTACCGTTATCCGCCAGGGCGGTGCGCAGCGCATGAATGGCATTGGCGAGGCTATTGCTGCTGACCGCGCGATCTTCCCAGACCTGCGCGGCCAACGCCTCATGGGAGAGGATCTCGCCGGGGTGTTGCTGCAAAACAGCCAGCAGTCTGAGCGGGTGCGTTCCCAGCCGTTTCTCCTCGCCGGTCACCACATGGTGGATCGCGCCTGACGCAGGATCGATGACCCAGTTATTTACGGTGCAATTGTGTTTATTCATAAAAGGTTAACGATTGATACCAATCCGTCAGAGACTTATTGCAAGAAATAATGCCGTTGGCTGAATCGGATAAATAACAGAATAAATATTCGTAGTTCACCGGTTTGTGGCGTTAATAATACGGAAAGCGCGGCGTAAATTACATGTGATTTCATTAGTTGGCGCTTTTCAAAGGATTAAAAAACGGGTTTGTGGTGTATTGTTTGACGCCGTTGAGGAGCGCTTTTGTAAGTTATTAGCTACTTCTCTTCTCATTTTGTTAATTAGGTGTTGCCGAAACTTTTTATTAATTGTTTTATCCGCTGTTCCTCATACGTAATGTAAATGATGAATTTAACTGCCGCAAAAACCTTAAATCCCGCTGATGAAGCGCGTTATATCAGTGATTATTTGCCGCTGGTACATAAAGTCGTCAAACAGTTCAGCTGGCAGACCAGCAGCGTAATGAGCAAAGAGGATATGCGCCAAATTGCCCTGATGGGGCTGCTGGCTTCCTTGCGCCGCTATGGCCCGCCGGACGCACAGTTTGCCGGTTACGCCATTCAGCGCATTCGCGGCGCGGTGCTGGATGAGTTACGCCAGCAGGACTGGCGGCCGCGCAGGCTGCGTCAACAGACGCATAAGCTCACGGATGCGATCCGCGAAATCACCCGTGAGCTGGGGTATGAACCGCGCTTTGAGGAGCTGAGTGAGCGGCTGTCGGTGACGCCGGAAGCCTGGCAGCAATATCTGCTGCTGCACTCGGCCAGTGCGCTGGAGAGCCTGGATACCCTGCTGGAGAGTGATCTGCACGCCAGCACGCTCCGTAGCCGCCAGCTCGAGGATGAACTGCTGCCCGCCTACACGTTACGCAGCGCGGTAGCCACCCTCGACAAGCGTGAGCAGCTGATCCTCGCGCTCTATTACCAGCATGAACTGAGCCTGAAAGAGATTGCGCAGGTGATCGGCGTATCGGAAGCGCGCGTCTGCCAGCTCAATAAAGGGATTGCCCAGAAGGTTCAGGCGTTTACGCGTCAATAAACGCACTATTTATGGTGCTGGCTGTAGCCGGTGCTTCCGTTTAACTCATTGGTTTAAATGTGTTGTTCTCGTGAAAGCTGTGATTTTGTCATCCATCGTCGCCCCCAGTCGGAGCCTGCTCCGAGGGTTTTTGGGGCTTTTTTTTACGCTTCTTGTGCTGTCGCTTGCAACCGGGTGTGTGCAAACCCCCGCGCGCAGAGCGACGCCTCTGTTAACCACGTCTGAGACAAACGCCCAGACGACTGCCGCGCATCATCAGGCGAGGCGAAAAGCGCGCGTTCGCGCATCGTTGCTGACGGTGATGAACCGTCTGGAGAAGCAGCTCGGTAAACCTTACGTGCGTGGCGGCGTCTCACCGCAGCGGGGTTTCGACTGTAGCGGGCTGGTGGTCTACGCCTATAACAAGGTGCTGGCGCGAAAACTGCCGCGCACCACCCGGGCGATGTTCCGGGATAGGGGGCTGAAAAAAGTGGCCCGCCATAAGCTGCGCCGCGGCGATCTGATCTTCTTTCACAGTAAAAGGCGCGGCCCGGCAGACCACGTTGGCGTCTACCTTGGCAACAATAGCTTTATCGAAGCACCGCGCAGCGGGCTGAAGATCCGTATCAGTAACCTGACCAATGATTACTGGCAGGATCATTACCTCGGCGCGCGGCGTATTCTGACCAACGAGGCGATTCTCTGAGGCTACTCCTCCAGCGCGTTGTGGATCGTCGCCCCCAGCTGTTTGATCGCTTCCCGTCTCTCTTCATCCGGCGGCAGGGCGCAGTTGAGGCGCAGGCAGTTGCGATACTTGCCGGAGGCTGAAAAGAGCGAACCGGGCGCGATCTGGATCTTTAACCGGCAGAGCGCGCGGGAAACGCAGACCATATCGACGCTTTCCGGCAGTTCGACCCACAGCAGAAAGCCGCCCTGCGGGCGCGTCACGCAGATATTGCATGGAAAATATTGCCGTACCCAACAGGTGTAGACCGCCAGCCGCTGCTGGTAGACCTGGCGCATCCGGCGTACGTGGCGATGATAGTGCCCGTCGCGGATAAACGCCGCCACCGCCAGCTGGGTGGAAGGGACGTTAGTGCCGATGGCGGCATATTTTTTATGGATCACCCGATCCAGATAGCGCCCCGGCGCGATCCAGCCAATGCGCAGTCCCGGCGCCACGGTTTTGGTCAGTGAACTACAGAGCAGTACGCGGCCATCAATATCGTAGGATTTGATGGTACTCGGCCGTGGATAGTCGGTGGCCAGCTCGCCATAAATATCATCTTCGAAAATGACCATATCGTGGCGCTGTGCCAGCGACAGCGCCGCCTTTTTGCGCGCTTCCGGCATGATAAACCCGAGCGGGTTCTGGCAGTTGGGCACCAGGATCACCCCTTTAATCGGCCATTGCTCAAGCGCCAGTTCCAGCGCTTCAATACTGATCCCCGTTTCCGGATCGGTCGGGATTTCGATCGCTTTGATATCCAGCCCGCGCAGCAGCTGCATGGTGCCGTAGAAGCAGGGCGATTCGACGGCGACAATATCGCCCGGATCGCAGACCGCCATCAGCGCCAGCGACAGCGCCGGGTGGCAGCCAGCGGTGATAACAATCTCTTCGGCGTTTAACGAGGTGCCGCCATCAAGCATCAGGCGGGCGACCTGCTCGCGCAGCTCCTGCTGACCGGGCAGGGGATCATAGCTGAGGGCGTCCATCACCTGGTGCTGCGCGATGCGGCTCATCTCTTTCCACAGCGGTTTGAGGGTCGGCTGGTTGAGGTCCGGTGCGCCGCCGCCGAAGGCAATAATCTCTTTATCCGTGCGCGCATCAAGCAGGGTTAACACTTCATCCCACTGCGTGACATCAACCGGGCGCTGTACCGGGCGCGACATCGCCGGCACCGGCGGTTTGGCTTTGCGCGGCGCGACAAAGTAACCGGAGCGCGGCTGCGGGGTGATTAACTGCAACGTTTCCAGTACCTGATAGGCCTGCTGTACGGTGCTGATACTGACGCCATGCTCCTGGCTCAGGCTGCGCACCGAAGGCAATTTTTCACCGTGGCGATATAAGCCGTGCTCAATGCGCTCTGCCAGTAACGTGGCCAGATGTTGGTAGCGGGTCATGCTGTATCCTAAAAAGTCACCATACAGTTACAAAAAACAGTACAGATCGGGCGGGAAAGTGGCGTTCAGATCCCCTTTTACGGCATCTGTATGTTAAAGAAAAGTATTTTCTGAGTCTGTATTGTGCAGGGCGATCGCAGCGAAGATAGAGCTCTTTTCAGGCGAGGAGAGCAACATGGAATTTTTCGAAAATCGACCACGGCGCCCGTTTTCCGGCTTTGTTTTACTCTGGCGCCAGCTGCGGCGCTGGCACCTGTTGGCGAAAACCCGACGCGAACTGCGCAGGCTGAGTGACGAGCAGTTAAGGGATATGGGACTACGACGCAGCGATATAAGCTGAAGGCGAAAAGGGCGCAGGAAATATCTGGTGGTTCCCGCCCACCCTGCGTTGGGCTATGCTTAGCTCCATAACCTGAAGGGAGAGAGCACATGCATTTTATTACTAACCACGATGATGACGACAAAAAAGAGAAAGAAGCAGGCAATGCCAGCCAGCTGATGCAGCAGAAACTGCTGGATGCGCGTTCGATCATCATCTCCGGTGAGATCAACCAGGCGCTGACTGAGAAAGTGGTGACCCAGCTTCTGCTGCTGCAGGGCATCAGCGATGCGCCGATCAAAATCTATCTCAACAGCCAGGGCGGCCATGTCGAAGCGGCAGATACCATCCACGACATGATCAAATTTATCACCCCGGAAGTGCACATCATCGGCACCGGCTGGGTCGCCAGCGCCGGGATCACCATCTTCCTCGCGGCGAAAAAAGAGCACCGCTACTCGCTGCCGAACACCCGCTTTATGATCCACCAGCCGCTGGGCGGCGTGCGTGGTCAGGCGAGCGACATCGAAATCGAAGCCAAAGAGATCATCCGTACCCTTGAGCGCGTCAACCGCATGATTGCTGACGCAACCGGCCAGCCGGTGGAGAAGGTGAAGCAGGACACCGATCGCAACTTCTGGATGAACACCAAAGAGGCGATGGATTACGGCATTGTCTCCCGCGTGGTCAACTCCTACGCCGATCTCAACCTCGATTAATTCCTGTGCTTTTCTGAGGCGAGAACTCTCTCGCCTCATCATTTTCCTGATTCTCTTTCGCACCCCTGACGCCTTTCTCATTATGGAGTGATGGCATGAAAAGCAGTATCACCACAGCGCTGATAACCGCAGCGACCCTGAGCTTTCCTGCGCTGGCGGCACCTGCCAGCGTCTCGTTCGAACATAAAGACTGGCAAGTGGTGTGCGATAACACCCTGACCTGCCGCGCAGCGGGCTACAGTGTGGAGGACGACCCAACCGGTTCGGTGCTGATCACCCGTAAAGCGGGGCCGCAAACCCCCGTCACCGTGCAGGTGGTGCTGGCAGATATGGACGAGAGTGAACCGCCATCGTCGCCGACGAAACTGGCGCTGTGGATCAACGGCAAATCGCTCGGCGCGTTAACCCCCGGCGATAACGACACCTGGCGTCTGACGGACGAGCAGGCAACGCAGATGATTGCTGCGGTGAAGGGCAGTGGCAAAGTTGAGTTCAGAGGCGGCGCGAAACCGTTTGTGCTCTCTGGCGACGGCGCTTCCGCCGCGCTGCTGAAGGTTGACGATGTGCAGGGGCGCATCGGCACGCCGGGCGCACTGAGTAAAAAAGGCAATAAGCCTGAAACCTCCGTTACTGCCGCGATTAGCGCCCCGGTGATCCAGGCCGCAACCGTAAGCAAAGGCGAGGCGCGTACCCTTAGCGCAGCCGAAGCAAAAAAACTGACGCCACAGTTGCTCGCGACACTCGGTAAAGATGATGACTGCGACCGGCTCGCCAACCCGGAAGAGGAGACGGTTAAGGGCGATAATGACCTCACCCTGACGCCGCTGGACGCCAAACATGGCCTGGTTTCCGCACTCTGCTGGCGTGCCGCCTATAACGAAGGGTATGGCTACTGGGTGGTCGACAACGCCCTGCAAGATAAACCGCAATTCGTCACCAGCTCGGGAACCGACTACAGCAATGGTGCCATCACCCTCGCGCAGCGCGGGCGCGGAATTGGCGACTGCTGGGCATCCGCCGAGTGGGTGTGGGACGGCGAAGCGTTTCGTCACAGCAGCGAAGGCACCACCGGCCTGTGCCGCGGCATCCGCGCGGGCGGTGCCTGGGAGCTACCCGAGTTTGTCGCCGAGGTGAAAGCCGCGAAATAACCCTCTGAGCACCGCCGCGACCTGATAAAAGAATGCGGTGGTGTTCATTTTATATACTTTACCTTCGATTTCATGGTCACTATACTTACCAAATTCAATATTAATGGTAAGTATAGTGACCATGACAGCAAGAGATAAACGCAGCGCGGTTATCTTCCCCCGCCATCAACAAGTGCTTACGCAGTTTGGTGAGAACATCAAACTCGCCCGCAAACGCCGAAAACTCACTCAGACTATGCTCTCGGAACGAACGGGGTTAAGCCGTCTCACCTTGCGAAAAATCGAGCAGGGCGACCCGGGGGTTTCGCTTGGGCACTATGTGGCTGTGCTTGGCGTACTCGGGCTGGTCGATGATTTTCTTCTGCTTGCCAGGGATGATGAACTGGGGCGCAAGTTGCAAGATATAGAGCTTTTAAGGAAGAGAGGAGAGCCGCGTTAATGACCACGGATGTTTGGGTGTATGCCGACTGGCAAGATTTTGCCGAGCCTGCGCGGGTTGGCCTGCTGCGCGCAGACAGGATACGCAATGGCGAGCATTTTAGTTTTCGCTATAACGATGAGTGGCTGATATCGCCCTTCGCGCAGAAAGTCGATCCCGACCTGGAACTCTACTCAGGCGAGCAGCACAGCCAGGCATCACGAAATTTTCGCGTTTTTCTCGACTCCTGTCCGGATCGCTGGGGGCGGCTACTGATGAAACGGCGGGAGGCTATCCTTGCCCGGCATGAAGCGCGTCGTCCACGGCAACTGGGCGAAATCGATTTTCTGCTGGGGGTGCATGATTTTCACCGCCAGGGCGCGCTGCGCTTCAAACGCGATCCAGACGGCACTTTTCTTGACGATAACCACCGGCTAGCGGCACCACCACTGACCTCGTTAAGAGAGCTGGCGCATGCGGCAGAGCAGGTCGAACGGCATGACGAGCGTGACGATGCTGAGTACCTGAAATGGCTGGAAATGCTGATGTCGCCGGGCTCCTCGCTGGGCGGCGCGCGGCCTAAAGCCAGCGTGCGTGATGAAGATGATCATTTATGGATCGCCAAATTCCCCAGCCGCTACGATGATTACGACATTGCGGCGTGGGAGTTTCTGACCTGGCAACTGGCGCGTAATGCGGGAATCGATATGGCTGAATGCCGTATTGAGCGTTTCGACCGCGAGTACCATACCTTTCTGACCAGGCGTTTTGACAGAACGTCCGATTCCCGTCTGCACTTTACCTCTGCGATGACACAGCTTGGTTATTACGATGGTGATTACGAGGCGTCTTACCTTGAACTGGCGCAGTTCCTGACGGAAAAGGGTGCCCGCAGCCGCGACGATTTAGCCCAGCTATGGCGACGCATCGTTTTCAATATCGCCGTTTCTAATAACGACGATCACCTGCGTAACCACGGTTTTATTTATCAGCAGGGTGGCTGGCGTTTGTCGCCCGCTTATGACATTAATCCGGTGCCGGATGCACAAGGGTTGCATCTTAATATCAGCGATAGCGATAACAGCCTCGAGTTTGAACTGGCAATGTCAGTTATCGATTTTTTCCAGTTGAGTAGTTCACGAGCGCACGCGATTAAACAAGAGGTATTAAGCAGCGTAAGCCAGTGGCGCAGCCATGCTGAAACGCTGGGCATCGCGCGCAGCGAGCAGGAAAGAATGGCTTCGGCGTTTAACTTTTAATGGAGAGCGAGACCGTGCTAACTACCCTTAACCACCTTACGCTTGCGGTCAGCGACCTGGCGCGCAGCGTCGATTTCTACCATCAGTTGCTCGGCCTGAAGCTGCATGCACGCTGGGATAACGGCGCGTATCTCACCTGCGGCGATATCTGGATTTGCCTCTCCGTCGATGAGGCACGCCGGGTTATTCCTGCCGATCAAAGCGATTACACCCACTACGCGTTTAGCATTGGCGAGCACGAACTGGCGGCGTTTATCACGCGGCTGGAACAGGCGGGCGTGGTGAGCTGGAAGGTGAACAAAAGCGAAGGGGCCTCGTACTACTTCCTTGACCCGGACGGTCATAAGCTGGAAGCACACGTCGGCGATCTGGCGCAGCGTCTGGCGGCTTGTCGCGCGAAGCCCTATAAGGGAATGGTGTTTTTTGATTGACCTCCGCGCCTTTCACAATCCATGCTCTTTGCCCCGCCGTTTCTTGATAGTTACCCTGATAACCTTTATCGTGCCCCTCCGCTAATGTGAGGGGACGTAATGACCGAAGATGAACTGTTTGCTCGCCGGCCGCTGGGAATGCGCATGGCAATGGTGGTGCGCCAGTGGCGAGCAACCATTGATCATGCCCTGCGCGACACTGGCATTACCCAGTCGAGCTGGACGGTGCTGATGCAGTTGCAGCAACTGGGGGACAATGTTTCGGTCAGCGAGCTGGCGGAAGTGCAGGGCATTGAACTGCCGCCACTGATGCGCACGCTCGCCCAGCTGGAGACGCAGGGGCTGATTGCGCGTACGACATCGCCGTACGACAAGCGCATCCGCCTGCTGAAATTGACCGCCAAAGGGTGCGCTCTGCTGGAGAAAATCACACAAGTGATTGAAGCCTGTCAGCTGCGGGCAACAGAGAGTATCCCGGCGGAAGATCTGCAAAAGTTCAGCGCTACGCTGAGCCAACTCGCCTGTAATCTGCGCGTGATGCGCGAAGAAGATAATAAAACCGAATAAGAAAATGATGACGCCTGAACAAAAATTTGCCCGCTGGGTAAGGGTCAGTATTGCCTCTTTCCTGCTGATGTTTGTCTATTTTATTGTCGCCGATATCTGGATCCCGCTGACGCCGGACTCCACCGTGATGCGCGTGGTGACGCCGGTTTCTGCCCGCGTCTCTGGCTATGTTTCTGAGGTTTACGTGCAGAACAACAGCCGGGTAAAGCGCGGCGATCTGCTCTACCGACTCGACGCCACACCTTTTGAAAACCAGGTCGAAGCTGCGGAGATTGCGCTGGCGCAAGCGCGTCTGACCAATCAACAGCTCGACGCGCAGATTGCCGCCGCGCAGGCAAACCTGAAAACGGCGCAGCTGACAGCGCAGAATAATCGCGTCACCTTTGAGCGTTACCAGCGCCTCGGCAAAATGCAGAGTGTCTCGCAGTCCGACCTCGATAACGTGCGCACCACCTGGCAGGGGAGTGAGCAGTCGGTGACGAACCTTAACGCCAGCATTGAAGCACTGCGTATTCAGCGCGGTGAACGTGATGAAGCGCATAACGTCACGCTGCAAAAATACCGCAACGCCCTGCAACAGGCGCAGCTGAACCTTGGCTGGACGCAGGTGCGCGCCGAAGCAGACGGCACGGTCAGCAACCTGCAGCTCAGCCCCGGTTTTTATGCCCAGGCGGGCGGCGCGTCGCTGGCGCTGGTGCATGAGAAGAGCGATATCGTCGCCGATTTTCGTGAAAAGAGCCTGCGCCATACCCATGTTGGCACCGATGCGGCGGTAGTGTTTGATGCGCTGCCGGGCCAGGTGTTCCACGCGCATGTCACCAGCAGCGATGCGGGCACACTCGCCGGGCAGGAAGCGGTAAACGGTCAGCTTTCGGAGCCGGAAACTTCCAACCGCTGGGTGCGCGATGCGCAGCGCATGCGCATTCATGTGGCGCTGGATGAGCCGTTGCCAAAAGAACTGCCGACCGGCGCGCGCGCCACGGTGCAGCTCTATAACAGCGAAGGGATCTTCGCCCGCTTCTTCTCCGGGCTGCAAATCCGCCTGGTAAGCCTGCTGCACTATGTCTATTAACACGCTGGCCCGCGTCTTTACGCCGCATGGCAATATCGTCTACACGGCGAATGATTTCCGCCAGACGCTGCGCATCGTGTTTGCCGGAATGATTGCCCTGAGCGTGTCGAGCTTTTACAACACGCAGTATGGCGTCTTCTATGTCATCTACCCGGTGATGCTGCTGTCGCTGGTGCCGGTGTTTAACCGCCACGTCGCCAAACAGTTCGTGTTCAGCGCAGTGATTAACTGCGTCGAAATGGTGTTCATCATCGGCTATCTGATGCAGTGGCCGGTGATCATGACGCTGGTGGTGTTTGGGCTCTACGTAATGCGTTTCCGCTTTATGAGTAAAGGCCCGCTGTTTCTCTTTGGTTCTACTGGCGTGGTGTGCCAGAGCACGATGCTCAACTTTATGAGCTACCCGTCGAGCGACTGGCATACGCTGCTCTTTTCCAATATTGAGGCCAGTATTATGGCCGTCGCCCTTAGCGCGCTGATGCACTTTCTGCTGCCGGACGTCGAGCCGCGCACCCGTCCGCCGCTGATTGAGAAAAACGCTGCCCGGGTACGCCACGAATCGCTGCTCTCCGGCACGGTGGCGACGATGATTTTTGTTGTCTTCCAGATGAGCGACCTGAGCGATTCGCTTTCGGCATTGATGGCGGGAATTTTGATCCTCTTTCCGATGCACTATCGCGGCTCGGTGCTGAGTTCGCTGTGGCGCGTGGCGGGCGTGGTGCTGGCGTGTCTCTACATCCTGCTGGTGCAGCTGATTCTCTATAACCACAGCAGCCATATGCTATTGATGATGCCGCTGATCGGCCTTGGGCTGGCGTTTAGCGCGCGGCTGCATGTGATGGAGAAGGTGGGCGCGGGCGTCGGTTTCGCCAGCGTCACCACCATCGGCATTATGTTTGGCCAGAACCTGCACCCGGATACCGACCTGGTGTTCAGCGACCTGTACCGCATTGTCTCCGTCACCGTTTCGCTGGTGGCGACGCTGACGATGGTCTATCTCGTGCACCTGATTTTGAACCGCTTTGAAGCGACACGGTTTGTGATTGAGGAGTGAGAAGAAGTGGATTTTAGAGCACAGTTTTTTACGCCTGGGTTATACAAAATCAGCGTCGAATAAACATGCGTTCAGCGCGTCGATAAGGATTGTTTGCTACAAGGAGTTGGATATGAGTAATCAAAATGAGGGAAGTCTTCGAATACTTAAGCATGGGGAAGTTACACTAGCTAAGCGCGTTTTCGGCGATACGATTGAATACCATAAGGTTTGGATCCATCACGGTAGCTTTTTTCCCTTTGAGTTACAGGATGATGAGACGGCGATGAGTCCAAATGGCGAACTCTATTTTCGTTACTGGTACAGGGATGATTTCTCCTGTGAAGGGCTATCTCTGCAGAATCTTTTTATCCATGAGATGAGCCACGTCTGGCAAAGAAACCGGGGTATGAATATCCTTCTTAGGGGCTTAGCAAGCAGGTTCGTTAGCTACCGCTACAGATTAGATGGTCGTCTTTTACGCTGTTATCCCATGGAACAGCAGGCACAAATTATCGCAGATTATTTCATCCTTAAAACTTACGGTTACAGAGCCTGGATTGCACTGCTTGCAAGAGGAGATGTGAAGATGGATGGAGACATAGCAGAAGCCGTAATCGGCGCGAAATATAAGCAAACGATGCGGGGGTTTCCATGGAGCTAACTATCAATAAAAGTACACGCTTACTGCTTGTTGTTGCAGGCTTAATCGCGTTGACAGGCTGTCCTGGACAGGGCGATCGCCTGAAGGCGGATGAAACTACAACCGTACTGAAAGAGGGTGATAACGTCTGCTTTGTGGTTCCAAATGCAAGAGATTTTCAGCCGAGCTATATTGCGATAAATCCACGTGAGACACCCGTGCAAGAGAGAAAATATACGTTTTTACCGCAACTGAAAGTGCGCGATGAAAAGCTGTGTATTCCCCCCTCGTTTTATTCATTTTCAATGAATGGACAATTTGTTGTTAACTACATTCTCAAATCGCGCACTCAGCATGATTCGCCCAGAAGTGTTGTTGTTGGCGTCGAATTTAAACAAGGGCACGTAGAAAACTTCCCTCTCGCCAATAATGAGATCGCATACTGATAGCGAATTGCAGTTAACTTTTGTTTTATTGGTCAGAATTGTCATCAATTGCCGGATGGCGCTGCGCTTATCCGGCCTACGGTTCGCTTTTGTAGGCCGGATAAGGCGTAAGCCGCTATCCGGCAACTCACAGGGCAGAGAGGTTGAAGAGCGCCGGGATCTGCGACAGGAGGTACAAAATCAGGCCGATACAGCCGCCGACCAGCGTGCCGTTGATACGGATAAATTGCAGATCCTTGCCGATATTGAGTTCCACCTGGTAAGACATATCCCGCGCATCCCAACTCTTCACCGTGTCGCTGATATGACGCGTCAGGAAAGCTGAAAACTCCGGCGCAACACGATGGGCCGCCTGTTCGAGGTGCTCGTTAAGCGAGGCGCGCAGCGCGCCGTCCGCCAGCAGCGTTTCGCCAAACCACAGCCCGGCTTCGCTGATACGCTTTTGCATTTTTGAATCGTCGGAGTGCATATCCGCTTTCATCCAGTTGCGCAGATCGCCCCACATCTCGCCAACGTAGCGGTTAAACGCCTCATCGTTCTTCAAATACTCTTTGATGTTTTCCGCGCGCTCTGCCATCTCCGGATCGCTTTTCAGGTTAGCGATCAGTTTCATCGTCGCGCGATCGAAGGCCTGGCGGATCTGGTGCGTGCGATCGGCATTGATATCATCCAGCAGAGAGTTAACAGCATCGGAGACCAGCGCCGCGCTCTGCTCCCCCAGCCACTCTTTCGGCAGCACTTTCGCCTTCACCGGATGGTCGGTCTCCAGCCAGTGCACCACCTGCCGGGCGATAAAGGTACGTGTATTTTCCCGCTGCAACAGCGCAATCAACTGAGTAATTAGCGTGTCCAGCAGCTTCTGGTGGCGGTTGTTACGTGTCAGGCTCTCCAGCATCAGGGCGCTGGTTTGCGTTAAATCGACTTTATCGATCGCTTTGTGCACCGCCCGGCGGATCAGCCGCTGAATACGGCTGTCATCGGTCATCTCGAGAAAGCCGCTCATCACTTGCAACAGATGCGTGCCGACGCGCTGCGCGTTCTCCGGCTGGCTGAACCAGACGCCGATCATCTGCGCGGGCTGATGCCGTTGGATCAGCGCCACCAGTGATTGGGTATCAAGAAATTTCTCCTGCACGAACTGACCAAGATTGTCGCCAATCCGGTCTTTATTGCGCGGAATAATCGCCGTATGGCGAGAAATAAACGGCAGCGGCACGCGGCGAAACAGCGCCACCACCGCAAACCAGTCGGCCAGCGCGCCGACCATCGCCGCTTCGGCAATGGCTTTGATCCCGCTCACCCAGAAGTTTGGCGGCAGAAAAAGAGTAGTAACAAATACTGCGGCAGCGATCAGCAGCAGCGACAGCGCCAGTCGTTTGGCGCGCTTCAGTTCAGCTAATTTTTCCATCTGATAAGCATAGAGCGAGACGAGGCGAAGGTGCAAAGAATCAATTTTGTAGCTACACTGTGCCCACAAACGCACAGGAGGTTATATGGATTCTGTTATCCGATCGCGTATCGACAGCGAACTTAAAGCACGCGCCGGGCTGGTACTTGAAAATTGCGGCCTCAACTGGAGCACGGCGATACGCCTGTTTGCTGAGCAAATTGTTAAAAACGAAGGGATACCTTTTGAAATCACCGCGAAACCCACCGCCCGGTTACGTAACGCAATGGTTGAGGCCGAAGAGATCGCCGCGCAAAAGCAGGGACGCTTTGAGAGTGTTGAACAGCTAATGGACAGCTTAAACAATGGGAAAGAGTAAACGCGCGCGCCTGCCATTCCGCTCCGATTACACCAAAACCTTTGTGAAGGCCTGGGAGCGATACAACAAAGCGGGACGCCGGGACATGCATGAGACGGCCGCTATCATGTCGATGGTGCTCTCCGGCAACCCGCTTCCCGCCCACTATAACGATCATGCTTTAACCGGAAATATGCAGGGGTTTCGCGAGCTGCATATCGGCGGCGACTATCTGCTGGTCTATCGCCTTGATGACGAAAAGCATCTGGTGGTATTCACCGATTTGGGCACCCATGCCGAGCTATTCGAATAACGCCCTACAGGGTTTTCCATAAGATCCACCCACCAAACACCATCAGCACTACGCCCGCGATGCGCTCTATCCAGCAGATGCTGCGGCTCAGACGCCGTTGCAGCGCAGGCAGGCCAATCAGGCTGACCAGCGCTACATCCCACAGCAGCACTACCATTACCATCCAGATCCCGCTGACAGATTGTTGCAGTAGCGTCACATCCGGGCCGAGCAGGGCGGTCATCAGCGCCAGGTAGAAGAGGGCGTTTTTCGGGTTAAGCAGCGCCGAGCCGAGGCCAAGTAAAAATTGTTTACCGATGCCGGGGCAGCGCTGACGCGTCTCATCCAGCGCCAGCGTTTGCGGGCGGCTGCGCACCAGGTGTGAGCCAATCCACAGCAGATAAAGCGCGCCGAGCAGTTCGATGGCGGTAAACAGCCCGCTGAAGTGGCGCAGCGCGCTGGCCCCGATAATCACCAGCAGAATATAGAGCGCGTTACCCAAAGCGATGCCGATGCAGAGCCCGACGCTGCCGCGCAGGCGGTAACGAATGGCGTAACCTATCAGCAGGAAAAAGTCCGGGCCGGGGCTGAGCAGCGCGACAAAATGCGCCAGCGCCAGGGCGGGAAAAGCGGCGGGAAAGATATCCATAGTGACCTCGCATAAAAATTGCGGTCACCATAGCCGCTGTGAGGCGCTATTTATTGTCTGATATTGATCCGAGCGCATACTGGCGCGGCGTGGCGGCGGTGTAGCTGACAAAGGTTTTATGAAAGTGGCTCTGGTCGGCAAAACCGCTCTGGTAGCCGACATCTGCCAGTTTATCCCCGGCGCGCAGGCGGCTTTTAGCGAACTCAACGCGCGCGAGGTTGAGAAAGCTGCCGGGCGTTAAACCGGTGTCCCGTTTGAAGGTGCGGATCAACGTCTCTTTGCGCAGTGAAAAGGCGTGGGCCAGCGCATCCAGCGTCGGTGGCTGCTGCAAATTCTCCTGCAACGCCATCTGCACCTGCTCGCTGATCGCGTGGAGCGGTTCATCATCAGGTACCTGCGGCAGGGCGGCGAGCAGAGTCTGGATGGCTCCTTGCAATGGCTGTGTTTGGTTGTTCTCCATCAGCGCGACAATATGCAGGAAGTGTTCGAACAACTGCGGGTCGCGAATCACTTGTTGGCCACGGTTTTCATCTGCCAGATAGAGCATATGGTAGCTGCGCGCTTGCCCGGCGAGCGGGTTGCAGCTGTGCGGCGTCAGGGCTGGAATCACAATCAGATCGCCTGGCCGCAGCAGGTACTCCTGCTGGTGGCAGACGCAGCGGGTCTGGCCGTCGATAATCGCGCCAATGGAGAGTTCCGCATGGCGGTGGCGCTTATACGCCTGCGTGCTGTTGCGGGTGCTACGCAGCTCCACGCCTGGCAGCGCCGCTGAGCGGAAAAAGGTTTGTGCGATATCGCGAGTCACGGCTATTCATCATCTCGGTCTGGAGCGGTTTTCCGGTATAGCACAGCGCGCCTGGGATCGCGAAACGCGTTATGCAGAAGCCGCCACATTGGGTGGGGCTGTTCAAAGCCTGCTCCGGGCTAATGGTCACGGTTTCCAGCGGCGCAGCGGCGTGTCGCGCTCGTAGGGCATCGGCGTTGGGTAAGCGATAAATTCGACGATGCTGCCCCACGGCGTGCGGCCATAGCAAAAGCAGTTGCCGTCGCCCTTCTCGGTCGGGAAACCGAGCGGCTGCGGCGCGGTAAACACTTCGCCACCCGCTTCGGCAAACTGTTTCAGCGCGGCGTCGATATCGTCGACATAGACCGCAAAGTGTTGCAGACCAAAGTCGTTCGCCCGCAGCGGTTCACGCTGTGAAGGCCCCTGCATTTCAAACAACTCAATGCCCGGCCCGTGTTGTAGCTTGAGCATGCTCACCGCTTTGATCACCGTGCCCGGCACCAGCCGCAGCGTCTTTTGCTGTGCTTCGCTATCAATATCCTCATCTTCCGGTGCGACGGACTGGTAAATCAGCTCCGCACCTAATGCCTCGGTAAGAAAACGGGTGGCGGCTTTTATATCCGGCACGGTAATACCAATATGATCGATCCCGCGAATGCTCTGCTGCATATTTCCTCCTGTTATTTGTGTGGTATTAAGCATAGCGGATGCAGGCGGGGTGGAAATAAAGCGGCGTTAATTAAGCTTTAATTGAACAAAAAGTGACAGGCAGGAGCGTTTATTTACTTATCCAGAAATATTTCAGGGTTAAATAAGGTTCTATTACTTTAAAAATAATATAAGCCTTTGATTTTTAATTTCTTGTTTGAGTTTTAAATTTCATGGCGGCAAAAATATCACGCTAAATGAAACATAAGAACACTCCGGATATACTCAACTTTACTTCACGCCTCCTGACGCTTTACTACCCTTATTACCCTAAGCGGTAAATTAAGGAGACCCATATGGCTTACCAGACAGTGAATCCTTTCAACAATCAGCTGATTAAAGCGTATCCGAACCACAGCGATGCCGATATTGAGGCGACGCTGCGCCAGGCTGACGCCCTTTACCACTCCGAGTGGGCAAAAGGGAGCATCGACCAGCGGCTGCCGGTACTGCATAAACTGGCTGACCTGCTGGAGAGCCATCAGGAGGAGCTGGCGAAAATCGCCACCCAGGAGATGGGGAAACTGATTGCCCAGAGCCGCAGCGAGGTGCAGATCTGTGCGCAGATCGCTCGTTACTATGCGGACAACGCAAAAAAATTCCTTGCCCCGGTGAAATATGACACCGAGCTGGGCGATGCCTGGGTTGAACACCATCCGATCGGCATCATCATGGCGGTCGAGCCGTGGAACTTCCCTTACTACCAGCTCATTCGTGTGCTGGCCCCGAACCTGGCCGCCGGTAACCCGGTAATTTGTAAGCACGCCAGCATCGTGCCGCACTGCGCCGAAGCCTTCGCCCATCTGGTGCGCGAAGCGGGTGCACCGGAAGGGGCATGGACTAACCTGTTTATCTCTTCCGATCAGGTCTCGGCGATTATCGCTGACCCGCGCGTGCAGGGCGCAGCCCTGACCGGTTCGGAAAAAGCGGGTAGTGCAGTAGCGTCGCAGGCGGCGAAGCACATCAAAAAATCGACCCTCGAACTGGGCGGTAACGACGTCTTTATCGTGCTCGACGACGCCGATCTGGAGAAGGCGGTGAAAACAGGCGTGCAGGCGCGTCTGGCAAACGCCGGGCAGGTCTGTACCGCGGCGAAACGTTTTATCGTGCACCAGAAAGTGGCCGATCAGTTCCTGCGCCAGTTCACCGACGCTTTCCAGCAGGTGAAGATGGGCGACCCGCTTGATGAGAGCACCACGCTTGGGCCGCTATCATCGAAAGATGCGCTGGAGACCCTTAGCAAACAGGTGAGTGAAGCGGTGCAGAAGGGGGCAAAACTCCACTTCGGGGGTAAACCGGCGAACAGCGAAGGTAACTTCTTTGAGCCGACGATCCTGACTCACATTACCCGTGATAACCCGGCGTACTTCGAAGAGTTCTTCGGCCCGGTGGCGCAGGTTTATGTGGTGCAAGACGATGAAGAGGCGGTGCGCCTGGCGAACGACTCCCATTATGGCCTTGGCGGGGCGATCTTCAGCCGGGATATTGAGCGCGCGAAAGGGCTGGCCTCGCGGATTGAAACCGGGATGGTTTACATCAACTGGCTGACCGATACCGCGGCAGAATTGCCGTTCGGTGGGGTGAAACGCTCGGGCTTTGGGCGTGAGCTGTCGGATCTGGGGATCAAAGAGTTTGTGAACCAGAAGCTGGTAGTGGTGCGTCAGTAGCCTTAGCTGGCGTCGTTTGCCGGATGGCGCTTGCGCTTATCCGGCCTACGCGTGACCCCATATCGATTGTGGGCCGCCATTCGGTTTTGCCGGATGGCGGCTTTGCCTTATCCGGCCTACGCGTGACCCCATATCCATTGTGAGTCGCCATTCGGTTTTGCCGGATGGCGCTTGCGCTTATCCGGCCTACGCGTGACCCGATGTCCATTGTGAGTCGCGATTCGGTTTTTTGCCGGATGGCGGCTTTGCCTTATCCGGCCTACATACGTGCTGGTGTGTTTTTGTAGGCCTGATAAGCGTAGCGCCATCAGGCAGTTACTTTTTCAGCCCGGCAAACGCCGCTCTGATCTCCTCCTCCGGCAGCTGCACGCCGATAAACACCAGCGTACTGTTCGGTGTTTCGTCGCCCCACGGGCGATCCCAGTCCGCGCTGTAGAGGCGCTGCACGCCCTGGAACAACAGGCGGTTCGGCTCGCCGTCGATCCACAGCATCCCTTTGTAGCGCAGCAGCTTCTCCGCAAAGCTCAGCAGCAGGTTCTCCATCACCCGCGACACCTCGCTGATATCCACCGGGTAGTCCAGTTCCACCACAATCGAGCTGATATCGTTCTGCTTATCGGCCATAAAGTGGAAGCGCGGTTTGGCGGCGACCACATGCTCTTCGAGCATAAAACCGCTGGTATTAAACAGCAACGCGAGATCGATATCGCCGTGGGTCACGGTGTAGATGGGCGCGCGGGCGTTGATGCGGGCCAGCCGTTCGCGCAGCGGCGCGTTATCCGGCGCGACATCGGTTTTGGTCAGCAGAATACGATCCGCGTAACCAACCTGCGATTGCGCCAGCGTAAACTGGTTCATCTGCTCATCTGCATGCACCGCATCGACCAGCGCAATCACGCCGTCGAGCAGATATCGCTGGCAGAGGATCTCATGGGAGAAGAAGGTCTGAATGATCGGGCCGGGATCGGCCATGCCGGTGCACTCGATCACCAACCGATCAAAGTGGAGTTCGCCACGATCGAGCCCGTCAAGCAGATCCAACAATGCATCTTCCAGCTCATTCGAGCGGCTACAGCAGATGCAGCCATTGGTCAGTGTTTTGATCTGCGTGGCGCGATCGCCAATCAGCTGATCGTCAACGGAGACCTCGCCGAACTCATTTTCGATAACCGCAATCTGATAGCCGTGTTGTGCATTGAGGATGTGGCGCAAGAGGGTGGTTTTGCCGGCACCGAGAAAGCCGGTCAGCAGGGTAACTGCAACAGGTGTCATGGACTCTCCTTTAACAACAGCGGACGCCGCCTTTGCCATCGCCGCCGTAACGCGCCTGTTGACGCTCGCGGAAAAACTCTTCGTAGGTCATATAGGGCGTATCGGGATGGTTGGTTTTCATATGATCAACATAGTTGTCATAGTCCGGAATACCAATCAGCATTTTTGCCGCCTGCCCAAGGTACTTTTTCGCCTGGCCTAAGTTACCAAACATTCGCGCATCCAGATATTGGTAATGCCGGAGAGGGGCGAGCCCGCTCCGGCACAGGGTTGAGATTAATGGTGTGAAGAGGTTTTGACGCCGCCTTCCGGCACCGGCACATACGGCGTCTCTTTATCGGTACGCGTGGTGTTATTGCGTACCTGGAGCCACGTTTTGATGCCGTAGAAGATGATGCTGTAAACCACTACAAGGAACAGAATGCTTAACCCGGCGTTGGTGTAGTTGTTCACCACGATATGGTTCATGTTGGCAATCTGCTCTGCGCTCAGTTCGCTGCCGCCCGCGGCAATCTTCGCTTTGTACTGGTTAGCCATGTAGAGGAAGCCTTCCAGTTGCGGGTTGCTGCTAAAGAGCTTCAGGCCGAGCGCCCAAGTGGTGCAGATCAGCAGCCAGGTGGCCGGAACGACCGTTACCCAGATGTATTTGGTGCGCTGCATCTTCACCAGGATCACGGTGCCGAGCAGCAGTGCCACGGCGGCCAGCATCTGGTTAGAGATACCGAACAGCGGCCACAGGCTCTTCACGCCGCCTAATGGATCGACCACGCCCTGATAGAGCAGGTAACCCCACAGGCCAACGCAACCGGCAGTACCCACTACACCGGCCACCAGCGAGTCGGTTTTCTTCAGGAACGGCACGAAGTTACCCAGCAGATCCTGCAGCATAAAGCGGCCTGCGCGGGTGCCCGCATCCAGCGCGGTCAGAATAAACAGCGCTTCAAACAGAATGCCGAAGTGATACCAGAAACCCATATCCGCCATTGGAATGATTTTGTGGAACACATGGGCGATCCCGACGGCCAGCGTTGGCGCGCCGCCCGCACGGTTGAGCACGGAGGGTTCACCGATATCTTTCGCGGTTTGCAGGATCTGCTCTGGCGAAATCACAAAGCCCCAGGAGCTGACCGTCGCCGCGGCGTGCGCAGTGACATCCTGCAACTGCGCCATGATCATCGGCGCATGCTCCGTGCCGAGTTCATGCAGGTTTGGCATGGTGATGCCAAGGCCCGCAGGCGGCGTGTTCATGGCGAAATAGAGGCCCGGTTCGATAATGGAGGCTGCCACCAGCGCCATCACCGCCACAAAGGACTCCATCAGCATCGCGCCATAACCGATAAAGCGCGCGTCGGTCTCATTGGCCAGCAGTTTCGGCGTGGTACCGGAGGCGATCAGCGCATGGAAGCCGGAGACCGCGCCGCAGGCGATGGTAATAAACAGGAACGGGAAGAGCGCGCCTTTCCACAGCGGGCCGGTGCCGTCGATATACTGCGTTACCGCAGGCATCTTCAGTTCCGGGTTGAGGATCACGATCCCCAACGCCAGGCCAACAATCACGCCGATTTTCAGGAAGGTTGCCAGGTAGTCGCGCGGGGCGAGGATCAGCCACACCGGCAGCAGGGCTGAGATAAAGGCATAGCCAATCAGCGCAAAGGTGATGGTGGTGTCTTTAAAGGTCAGCGCCGGGCCCCAGTAAGGATCCTGGGAAATCACGCCGCCCATCCAGATTGACGCTACCAGCAGCACAATGCCGATTACTGACACTTCGCCGACGCGGCCCGGTCGCAGGAAGCGCATATAGATGCCCATAAACAGCGCAATCGGCACCGTTGAGCAGACGGTAAAGACGCCCCACGGGCTCTCTGCCAGCGCTTTCACCACAATCAGCGCCAGCACCGCCAGGATGATAATCATGATCAGGAAGCAGCCGAAGAGGGCAATGGTACCCGGCACGCGGCCCATCTCCTCTTTAACCATCTCGCCGAGCGACGCACCGTTACGCCGTGAGGAGATAAACAGCACCATAAAGTCCTGCACCGCTCCCGCCAGAACGACGCCCGCCAGCAGCCAGAGGGTGCCGGGCAAGTAGCCCATCTGCGCGGCGAGTACCGGGCCGACCAGCGGGCCGGCGCCGGCGATAGCGGCAAAGTGGTGACCAAACAGCACGTAGCGGTTGGTTGGTACGTAGTTAAGACCGTCGTTATTGATCACCGCAGGTGTGGCGCGGGTTGGATCAAGTTTCATCACCTTTTGGGCGATGTAGAGGCTGTAGTAACGATAAGCAACAAGATAAACAGAGACGGAGGCGACCACGATCCACAGGGCGCTGACATGCTCACCCCTGCGTAACGCGACGACCGACAGACAAAAAGCACCGATTACCCCAAGGATGACCCACGGAACGTGCTTAAAGAGTTTTTTTGTATCCATAGCAGACCTGGTTTTTATCAGAAATAGGGAAGAGATGTGTGTGGTGTTAAACAGGACAAATGCTGCCCGCCATGATGGCAAATCACGCGCGCGAAAGGGGGCGATTTTGCCGAGCGGTTATATAAGCGCGGTGAGCGGTATCGAAGTGGGTCTAAGAGGTTTTACACTACAACTATTCCGAAAAATTATGTGAGCAAGATCACGTAAGATCGCCACAATTTAGCCAACGTAACAGGCTGATGGCGCTATTAATCTCCCTACAAAATAGTGCATTTAGCCATAAAGTTTTTCCCCGCCAGGCCGAAAATCTACTTACTATCTATAAGGAAAGAGAATGATATGTTAACGCGCATCAAAATCGTGACCAGCTTGTTACTGGTTCTCGGATTATTTGGCCTTTTACAACTCACCTCCGGCGGATTGTTCTTTAATTCGCTAAAGCAAGACAAAGAAAACTTCACCGTCCTTCAAACCATTCGTCAGCAACAATCCACGCTTAACGGCAGCTGGGTTGCGCTGCTGCAAACCCGTAACACCCTGAACCGCGCGGGTATCCGCTACATGATGGATCAGAACAATATCGGCAGCGGCGCGACCGTTCCGGAACTGATGCAGATTGCCAGCACCTCGTTGAAACAGGCGGAAGTGAACTGGAATGCCTACCAGGCATTGCCGCGCGATCCGCGTCAGAGCGAAGAGGCAGCGGCGGAGATCAAGCGTAATTACGATATCTACCACAACGCGCTGGCGGATCTGATCCAGTTACTTGGTGCAGGCAAGATCAACGAGTTCTTCGATCAGCCGACGCAAAGCTACCAGGATGGCTTCGAGAAGCAGTATGTCTCCTACTTACAGCAGAACGATCGTCTGTATGACGCCGCCGTGGCTGACAGTGAGAGCTCCTACGGTTCTGCTATCTGGATCATTATCAGCGTGCTGCTGGTGGTGCTGTTGGTGATCATCGCCGTATGGGTGGGGATCAAACGTGCGCTGATCGCACCGCTGAACCACCTGATCGACAACATTCGCCATATCGCCGGTGGCGATCTGGGCCAGCGCATTGAAGTGCAGGGCTCCAACGAAATGGGCGTGTTGGCTGACAGCCTGCGTCACATGCAGGGTGAACTGGTGCGCACCGTCAGCGATGTGCGTAATGGCGCTAACGCGATTTACAGCGGTGCCAGCGAAATCTCCGTGGGTAACAACGATCTCTCTTCACGTACTGAACAGCAGGCCGCTTCTCTGGAAGAGACCGCTGCCAGCATGGAAGAGCTGACTGCGACGGTGAAACAGAACGCCGAAAACGCCCGTCAGGCGAGCAACCTCGCGCTGAGCGCGTCGGAAACGGCGCAGAAAGGCGGCAAAGTGGTGGATAACGTGGTGCAGACCATGCGTGATATCACCGCCAGTTCGCAGAAAATCGCTGACATCATCAGCGTGATTGATGGGATTGCCTTCCAGACCAACATCCTGGCGCTTAACGCCGCGGTGGAAGCGGCGCGTGCCGGTGAACAGGGCCGTGGTTTTGCCGTGGTTGCTGGTGAAGTGCGTAACCTTGCCCAGCGCAGTGCCCAGGCGGCGCGTGAGATTAAGAGCCTGATTGAGGACTCTGTTGGTCGCGTTGAAGTGGGTTCCACGCTGGTTGAGAGCGCCGGTGAAACGATGGATGAGATCGTTAACGCCGTTACACGCGTGACCGATATCATGGGCGAAATCGCCTCTGCCTCTGATGAGCAGAGCCGCGGTATCGACCAGGTTGGCCTTGCCGTTGCCGAGATGGATCGCGTGACACAGCAGAACGCCTCGCTGGTGGAAGAGTCTGCCGCGGCGGCCGCCGCGCTGGAAGAGCAGGCCAGCCGTCTGACTGAAGCGGTTGCCGTGTTCCGCCTGATGAACGAGCAGCGTGCTGCTGCGAAAACAGCCGGTGGTAACAAAGCCGCGCCGGCGGTGCTGCCGCGTAAAGTGGTCGCGACTACCTCTGGCGAAAACTGGGAAACCTTCTGATTTCCCGCTGCGCCCTGCTCTGCAGGGCGCGCTTTTACCCTTCGCGTTTCACCACTTTTATCTCTACCAGACCAATCCCCAGCTGACGCGGCGCATGACCGAGGATATTCCCTTCGTTGGTCGACTGCGGATCCGGCGGCACAATTACCAGCTTGTTACTGCCCGCGCGATTGGTGAAATGGAGCGTGGTGGTGCTCACCTCATGACTCAGCGTCAACATCTGTTCTTCATTGCCGACACGCACCGGGATCGGGCGATTGGCGTTATCACCAAACGCTTTCGCGGTGATCACCAGATCGAACTGCGCCGGCAGCGGCTGCTGGTACTCAATGGCCACCTCTTTACCAAGCTGGGCATTTGACCAGCGCCCCCAGCTTTCCGGGCGTGAGATGCCGTTAAACTGTTTCACCTCTTCCGGCGCGCCCGCGACATTAAAAATAAAACTGTCGGCTTTATAGCGAATGTCATCATCGAGGATCTTCAGCGTATCGACGCTCTTCTGGTAGCGGGCAGTATCGATAACTGACTGTTTAAAAGCCGTTTTCCCGTGCCACTGCGTTTTATCCACGCGCTGCACCTGCTGTTCACCGCCAAGTTGACCCTGCGAGACGCACCAGTCGGTTGAAAGTGCGAGTTCAGGTGCCCAGAGCCGCGCCATTTTGTAGCAGCGATCGACCCAGACAAAGTTGTCGCGCGGCGCGAAATCCGCCAGCTGGAAACGCAGCGGCGCGGAGTATTCACTCTCCGGCAACGGCTCGATTTTCTCCGACACGCGCACCAGCAGCGGCAGGCGGAACTGGCTGCCGGAGAAGGTGATGGTCTGTTTTTCCCCATCGATGGTGAAATCCTTCATCTCTTTGGGGAAGTTCCACAGGCGGATGATATCCGGCTTCCACGCCAGCACCTTCTGCTTCATGTTGAGGAAGACGCCGGAGAGCGACTGCCCGGAGAGGCTGCTGCGACCGAGGCCGAGGAAGTTGTCGCCGCCGAGAATATCGAGCACGGTCGCGCCATTATCCAGCGTGCTGCGCTTAATGCCGGAGAGATCCTGCTGCGGCTGGTCGCCGCGCAGGACGAAGAAGAGATTGCTGCGATCCTGTTTGTTCAGGTATTTCCAGGCACTGTTGTTCATCGCCAGATGATCGGACGAGACCACAATGACCGTATCTTTAAACCACGGCGACGCTTTGATGCGGTTAATCAATCTGGCGATATTCTGCTGGCTGCAGGTCACCGCGCTGAATGACTGGTTCACTTTATCGTCATAACGGTAGCTTTTGCGCTCGCAGCCGCGGGAGATAAAGCCGTCCGGGTGGTGGGTGTCCACCGTCAGCGCAAACAGAGAGAAGCGCTTACCGGCGCGGGAGAGGGATTCATACTGCTGCCAGACGGTATCCAGCACCGTATCGTCGTAAAAGCCCCAGTCATTGCGATAACTGGGATCCGCGACCTGGTTTTTCAGCTCCTCGGCGCCAATCAGATGGTCAAAACCGTGAGATTTGAGGAACACATCTTTACCGGCAAAACGCAGGTTCGCCCCCTGCACAAAGTGGTTCTCATACCCGGAGTTTTTCAGAATATCGCCGAGGCAGAGGTTTTGCGGGAAGAAGCTGGAGACCGACGCGGAGGCATTGCCTTCGAACGGCGCGAAGAGCGGAATGCCACACTGCGAGGAGACCATGCCGGCAATGGTGTAATCGGTACCGGGCAGCTGTTCGGTATGGCTAAAATCGAGGCTTTCAGCTTTCAGCGCGCCAAGCTCCGGCGTCAGTCCGGGAAAAGCATCCTCATTAAAGTAGGTGCGCTCGAGGCTTTCGCCGTAGATATAGACCAGGTTCAACTGCGGGTTGGGGATCTGCTTTGCGGGCACTTTGTACCAGGCGGCAAAATCGGGATCGCTTTCGCGGGTTTGCGACTTCACAAGCTCCGTTATCTGGCGGAACGCCGGGCTGGCATCCACCGAGCCTAAGGCCAGCGCCAAAGCCAGCAGGCTGTAACCAAAATGGTGGGGCATATGGCGGCGACGGCGCAGCACCCAGCCGAGGGCGCAAAACAGAGCGACCAATGCCAGCACTAAGCCTGCGCCGGGCAGCAGATATTTGCCGATACCCGCGCCGGTCAGGCTGTTAGTCAGGGTGTAGATCACCGCATCGTTAATGCCGTCGCCGGTAAAGTAGTTGCTGGCATAAAGGGTGATGTTTAATAGAACAAACAGGCCTAATACGAGAAGCGTGGCGCTAAACCACCACTTATTGCGGCCCGCTTTCGTAGCATAAATCGCCACTGAGGCGATAAACAGGACAAGGGAGAGCAATCCGGACAACCGTTATTCCTCAAAAGCGCCAGAGATATTACTGGTCATGAATATTTGTAACAGGGGATATAATTTAATGACGATGTCACCTGCCTGCAATTGTAGTGTCATCTTATCGGCGGTTTATTCAGAATTGGTTTAGAAAGCGGGAAAGGTGATCGCTATCGCACAGCGTAAAAGGGGTAAAAACGCCGCATTGGGGATAACGCGGCGTTGAAGGCGCTGATTTTAGTACTCTTTACCGGTGACGCGGCTGCGGTAACTGTCCCAGTTGAAGATGACCCACAAACTGTTGCCGAGACGCATGCGATCCATCACGCGTTCGCCGAGCAGCTTATTCATTTCGTCCATATTGCTGTTAGTCAGCATGCCGGTCGGGCGCTTTGAAGAGGAGCGGCGATCGACAATCTGGTTGATGATCACTTTTTCGTAGCGCGACTCGGTCTGCATACCGATTTCGTCGATCACCAGCAGGTCGACACTACTCAAATCATTCAGCAACTGCTCTTCGCTGCTTTCGCGGTTGCCGAAGGTCTCTTTCATCGCCGACATGATGTCCGCCACGGTGATAATCAGCACCGACTTACCGCGCAGCAGCAGTTCGTTGCAGATGGCGGCGGCAAGATGGTTTTTGCCAGTGCCCGGTTTGCCGGAGAAGATAAAGCTGGCGATGTTGCCATCAAACTCTTCGACATACTGCCGCGCCTGGCTGAGGGCGCGCATCTGGCCTTCCGTCTCGACGCGATAATTGTCAAAAGAGCAGTTTTGATGCAGAGGGCGGATGCCAGAACGGTTAAAGGTGCGCTGCATCTTCATGGCGCGGTTTTCACGCTCCAGCGCCGCTGAGCGCAGTTCGCCCTGCTGCTTTTGCCAGGCCATCAACTCTTCGCTGTTTTTGAACGCCGGTTCGACGTGAGCCGGGATCATCTTTTGCAACCGCTTCATCAATTCGCCAACGTTTTTCATCGCTAACCTCGAAAGCCAGGTGGAATGTGGTTGTCCGGTTCAGAGAGCGTGTTGATATCGCGCTTCGCCGCGCCGCTCTGGCTACTGCGCCCGATTTGCAGGCTGCGCGCCAGCTTCTGCTGCCACTGCACGTGGTGGAAGACTTTCCCTTCCGCCTGCCAGTAAGCGACAAACGACGCCAGCTCTTCCGGCGTGGCTGGCTGGGTGAGGGCGATGCCCCACAGCGCGGCCAGGCGCTGAAAATCGGCGTCTGGCTGCCAGCCCGGATACATAGCGAATTTGCCCATTGGCACGCTCACCGGCGCGGCGGCAGGCTCTTCATAGAATTGCGCATCAAGCGACACATCGCTCGGCGGGCGCGAAAGCTGCGCTTCCAGCGCCAGTAGCTGCTCAAGGCGCTCGGCGGTGAGCGCGTAAAACGCAGGGCTGTTATTTGCAAATACGGCGACGGTACCGCCTTCCGCGCGCGCCAGTATCGCGGCGTTATCACGCATAAATTCATCAATGCCGATAACATTCGACGTCAGGATTCTGGAAGACATAACACGTTCTCAAACAGGGTAACGACAGAAAGAGTGGCGGGCGCAATACAGGCCGCCGACAGAAAGGCACATAGTAACACAGCGTGCGGAAAGGAGAGCACAGCACGAAAAAAGCCGGGTTGCCCCGGCTTTGTCATTTCCCAAAAGTGCTGGCTAAAAAATGCGTTACGCGATGATGTTCAGCGTAACGTCGATGTTGCCACGGGTGGCATTAGAATAAGGGCAGACGATGTGCGCGGCGTCGACCAGTTTTTTGGCTTCGTCTGCGTCCATCCCCGGCAGGTGAATGTTCAGTTTGGCTTCAATACCAAAACCGGTCGGCAACGGGCCGATACCCACTTCACCTTCAATAAAGGCCTCTTTCGGCATGCTGATTTTGTCGCGGCCAGCCACGAACTTCATCGCGCCGAGGAAGCAGGCAGAGTAGCCTGCGGCAAACAGCTGCTCCGGGTTGGTTACTTCACCGCCCGCGCCGCCCATCTCTTTCGGCACACCCAGTTTGACGTCGAGAACGCCGTCAGAAGAGGTTGCGCGGCCGTCACGGCCTCCGGTTGCTTTGGCTTTGGCAGTGTAAACAACTTTTTCTAAAGACATGACAGGTTCCTTATCATCTTGAGTGTTTGCTATAAAATAGCGTGCGATTTATATATCAGCATAAATCCCCGAAAGGGAATTTATGCCTGGTGAAATTGTTGACGAAACTGCTCCAGCTGCTTTTTGACATCACGCAGCGTTGCATCATCGCAGGCCACCGCGCAGCGTATCGCTTCCGGGATGGCTTTAGCCTGTTGCTGTAACTCACGGCCGCTTTCGCTCAGGGTGATAACCACCTGGCGTTCATCATGCCGCGAACGCTGGCGATCAATCAGCCCGGCGCTTTGCAGACGTTTTAACAACGGCGTCAGCGTGGCGGAGTCGAGGAACAGACGCTCGCCAATCTCCGACACCGTAAGGTCGTCTTTCTCCCACAGCACCAGCATGACCAGATACTGCGGATAGGTCAGGTTCATCGGCGTTAACAACTGCCGATAAAGCTTATGCAGCGCCAGGTTTGTTGAGTAGAGTGCAAAACAAAACTGGTTATCTAGCGCGAGCTGCTCATTCGCGGTGGATGTTGAGCTTTTCTTCATGGTTTTAAATATAGGTAGCGTACGATTTAATTGCAAGTTATTTTTTAGGCAACTTAAACGCGCGGGCGTCGACGGTAGATCCATAACCCTGGCAGCGATAAACCGATCGACAGCGCACCGACGATCGAGCAGGCCTTCAGGAAGTTGGTCAACAGCAGGATCATTAATGCTTCACTGTAGCCAACGTGACTAATTTTTACCGCCGAGATCATCGCCGTATAGGCTGAGATTCCCGGAAACATGGGAATGACCGCTGCCACAGTAAAGACCTTCGGGTGCGCCAGATACCAGCGCGACCAGCGGATCCCAATGCAGCCTACCAGCATTGAGGCGACAAACGTCGACCACTCAATATTAAAACCCCAATGCATCATGGCAAAACGCGAGCCGTGGCCGATGGCGCCAAGCAGTCCGCACCAGCGCAGCGCGCGGTGAGGAACGTTAAACACCATCGCAAACCCGACTGCCGGAATGGCCGCCAGCAGCATATCTTGTGCCAGTGCGTAGAAGAACGAGATTATATCCATCCGCGCAGCCCCCAGAGTGTCATCGCCATCACCACACCGATACAGGTCGCGAGTGTTAACAGGCTGGCAATCGCCCAGCGCGCCAGCCCGGTATTAATATGCCCTTTAAACATGTCGGCCACAGCGTTAATAAGTGGAAAGCCTGGCACCAGCAGCAGCACGCTGGCGGCCATCGCTACCGTTGAGGAGTGCAGAAAAGCGGGCAGGGTGAGCAGCAGCCCGGAAACGGTGGTGGCGACAAAAGCGGTAATACAGAAGTTGATTTGCGGATGCATATGTCTTCCTGCCAGCAGCAGACGGACATACATCGCGATGCTGCTGGCGCAGAAGGTGATAAACGCACCGTCCCAGCCGCCGCGATTGAGCTTGCAGAAGCAGGCGCAGGAGAGACCGACCATCAGCGTCACCAGCCAGCGCGGATAGCGCAGCGGTTTTAGCTGGGTGAAGCGCTTCTCTACATCCTGAAGATCCAGCAGCTTATGCTCGGCGAGAATGACGATATGTTGCACCTCCGTCACCATATGCATGTTAATGCCGCGATCGCTGCTTTTGCGCGTTGAGGTCAGACAGTGGCCATCTTTAATGGTGGTTAACACGATGGCATTTGAGGAGATCAGGCTCTCGACTGCGTCCATGCCAAGCGCTTTCCCCAGGCGGCTCGACAACTCCTCCACCAGCGCGCTCTCTGCGCCGTGCTGTAACAAAAAAAGGCCGCACTGAATACACAAGCGCGTAATGGTTCGCTGCGTTGAGTGGTCTGTTTGCATGCTTGCCCTGGTTATCTGGTCACGCCGCTCGCAAAGGGGGAACGGAACACCTCTTTTTAGCACAGGTGCGGGGGAGGCTGGCGCTAACGCAGATCAAGAAGTGTGCAATAAATTCGGATAATGATTTCGCCATGGTTATTTACCGTGCCAATCTTTCTAGGAATATTATTATAAAGGCCATGTAAATTACGATGACATATTACGGATAATCCTGGTAAGCGTTAATATTCCTGGGTTACACGCGCGATTAAATATTTATTAAGGTTATTAATCTTTTATTAACTATATACAATTTGATTATATTCTTTTAATTATTTTATTTTTAATAAGGCACTAAGTATTTGAAGAGTCGTTGTGTTATGTTGTCACGCACGTTGGCAATATTATGATTTTAAATATTTATATTAAATTGCTAATCATAAATTCCAACAATTCTTATAACGGCTGGTTCGGAACATTATTGTTAATTTACGCATTATTGGTACCGATTGAGTAAATACTCATTACGAGGATTGATAGAGAGCGCAAATGGAAGCGGAGGTTTTTATGCTATCACCAGGCGGCAATCACGGGATTATTATTAGCCAGGCTCCCGTACTTAGGGCCGGTATTGGCAGCATATTTGAGCATCATTTTCCTGAGTATCCGGTAACGCATTACGCCACGATAGAGGAGGTCACGCTGCCGCAGTTAGCGGATAGCAGCTTGGTTATCATTGATTTCTCCGGTGGGCTGCGGTCTGCGCAGCAGCGCTGTGAACACTACTACACCTTGATCTCGCAATGCGATAAAACGCGCTGGCTCTTCTTTATTTCCCCAGAATTTTATCCTGATGCGGTGGACTTTTTAATCCAGCCGCAAACCATGCTACTCGCCGACATTGAGCCTATCGACAGTGTGGTTAATGCGCTACGCGGCGGAGAAGAAAACGCTCCTAAAGTGAGCCCAACGCTACTTTCTGCGGTACGACAGCACTGTGCAGAGACGCCAGCGCCGCGAAAATTACTCACCTTTTCGGAAAGGAAAGTGTTACGCCTTCTTGGAAAGGGGTGGGGAATAAATCAAATCGCCATGTTGCTCAAAAAAAGCAACAAAACCGTCAGCGCGCAGAAAAATAGCGCAATGCGACGATTATCACTGCGCAGTAATGCAGATTTGTACACGTGGATTAATAGCCATCAGGGTATGAAAGAGCTGAATTTAGGATCAGCATATGGAGACCATAATGAATGGAAAACATTAGCCAAGCGGGACATGTAGCCATCATTGAAAAATGCATGATGAGTCGGGAAGGGTTGCAGAGTTTATTCAGCGAGCCCGTTTTTGCAAACTACTCTTTTCATTTTTTTAAGGATCATATTGCCTTTCGGCAGGCATTAAAAAAGTCTGCCTATTTCTCGGTCATCTATTCGCTTTTTGGTCAGCGTAAAGAGCGGCGCGAATGCCTGATGTGCCTGCATCTGCTCTCGCTCTCCTGCCCGGACGTTCAGCGCATTGTGCTGGCGGGAGATGACAGAGAAGCGCGGCTGGTGGGGCACCTCTCTCCGTCGCGCCTGCACGGCATCTTAAGTAAATCATCAGAGTTGCCGATGCTGCTTGAGCAACTCACCACGCTGCTTGGCGAAACCCGGCGGGTTAACGAGAACATGATTAATCATGGCTACGTCAGCCAGTTTCGTATGTTAAGCCCAACCGAAAGGGAGATTTTGCACTATATGACGCGGGGCTTTTCCATTGCAGAGATCGCCTCGCAGCTGGACCGCAATGTGAAAACCATCCGCGCGCACAAATTTAATGCCATGACAAAATTGGGCGTGACATCCGATGTCGGTTTACTTGATGCCGCGGATATTCTGACCTGGATTCCGCCCAGCACCCGGGCGGCATCTGAGCTGATGTAACGCTCGCTTCATTGCGCGTAAGCGCCAGGACCGGGCCTGGCGCAGCAACCCTACAGGCAAACGTCAATCCACTTTGCGGACGTCAGCGCCGCCATGCGCTCCGGTGAGATACGCACCGCGCTGTGAATCGCGCCCGCCGCCGGCAACACTTCCGGATACTGTTTGAGCGAGACATCACAGTAGACCGCCAGCGGAGTTTCCAGCCCAAAAGGGCAGACGCCGCCGACCGGATGACCGGTAATCGTGACTACTTCATCACTGCTCAACATGCGCGCTTTTGCGCCGAAGGTGTTTTTCAGTTTTTTATTATCAAGCCGGGCATCACCTTTCGCGACAACCAGAATGACCTCGTTTTTCACCTTTAACGACAGCGTCTTGGCGATCTGGCCCGGCTCGACACGATGGGCCGCCGCCGCCAGCGCAACGGTTGCCGTACTTTGATTGAGTTCAATAATATCGATATCGGGGGCGTTATCGGCAAAGAATTGCCGTACGGACTGCAAACTCATGATGTTCTCCTGCGAAAGACCGCAGCTAATCTGTCACAAGCGAGTTATCTCTGTAAATAATCCATCATGACAAACCGCTTACATTACGTTTCTCGATCCCCTTCACAATCGCGGAAACCGGTTACATGAACCAGTTGCAGTGTTCTCAGGGCAGGTTAATACTCATTTTGTCACTCCCCCTGACCCTAAAATAAAAAGAGCCTCTTATGAAACCTACTCTACTCAGTTGTAATGCTGGTCCGCTAATCAGCATGGTTTCAACCATCCGAAACCGATCGCGGCACGGCTGCACTGCTGCTGTTGCCATTACCTTGCAAGTCTGACAGGAGATCGACGATGTCTGCTAACCATGCTGCGTTTAACCTTATCTTTCGGTTTATTGAAAACTATGTCAGCCCGATAGCCGGGCGTATCTCTTCCCAGCGCCACGTTATGGCCATCCGCGACGGCTTTATCTCCGCGATGCCCTTTATGATTGTCGGTTCGTTTTTACTGGTATTTGCTTATCCCCCTTTTTCGCCGGATACCACATGGGGTTTTGCCCGCGGTTGGCTGGATCTGGCGAAGCAGTATGAAGGGCGGATCCTTACGCCGTTTGATATGACAATGGGGATCATGTCGATCTACATTTGCGCCGCTATCGCCTACAACCTCGGCAAGCACTACGCGAAGTCATATCAGCTTGATCCCTTTATGTGCGCGATGCTCTCGCTGATGGCGTTTTTACTGGTTGCCGCGCCGAAAACCAGCGGCACGCTACCGGTGGACAGCCTTGGCGGCACGGGGATTTTCACCGCCATCCTTGTGGCAATCTACTGCGTGGAGATGATGCGTTTTCTGAAGGCGCACAACATTGGCATCCGCTTGCCGGACCAGGTGCCGCCGATGATTAAGAACTCCTTCGATCTGCTGATCCCGGTGCTGGTGGTGGTACTGACGCTCTATCCGCTCAGCCTGCTGATTCAGTCCCAGTTCAATATGCTCATCCCGCAGGCGATCATGGCGCTGTTTAAACCGCTGGTGTCGGCGGCAGACTCGCTGCCTGCGATCCTGCTGGCGGTGATCATTGGTCATCTGCTCTGGTTTGCCGGTATCCACGGCGCAGCGATTGTCTCTGGCATGCTGCAGATGTTCTGGCTGACCAACCTGGGTATCAACCAGAGCGCGCTGGCGCAAAGCGCGCCGCTGCCGCATATCTTTATGGAGGCGTTCTGGACCTTCTTTATTGTGATTGGCGGGTCGGGCGCAACCATGGGGCTGGTGTTCTGCTACCTGCGTAGTCGCTCGGTCCATCTACGATCGATTGGTCGTCTCAGCGTTGTGCCAAGTCTGTTTAACATTAATGAGCCGGTGATTTTCGGCACACCGATTGTGATGAATCCGGTGTTCTTTATTCCCTTCCTGCTGGCACCGACGCTCAATGCGATTATTGCCTGGGCGGTGATGAAGATGGATCTGATTGGCCGCGTGATTTCGGTTGTACCGTGGACCGCGCCCGCGCCGATTGGTGCCGCGTGGGCATTAGGCTGGGATTTCCGCGCTGCCGTGCTGGTTCTGCTCCTCGCCGCAATCTCGGCGGTTATCTACTACCCCTTCTTCAAGGTGTATGAGAAGCAACTGCTGGAGCAAGAGGCGGAAGAGGCGCGTCGCGCAGAAGAGGAAAATCGGCAGGTTGCCTGATACAAAAAAGGGGCGAATTATCGCCCCTTTGCTATTCCAGCGTACGACGCTATTTCAGCGTGCAATCGCCACACTGCTGAACATCCGGCAGGCGATAGCGCTGGCAGCATGTCCGACGAACCAGCGCGCCGTCGCGCAGCACGACCGTGCGCCATAGCGGGTTGTCGCTGCCGTCAGCAAGCGCTTTTTCGAAAAAGCAGATCTGGCGCAGGGCGGCCAGCCGGGCTTCGCCGATAAGCGGCATCATTTCGCCCAGATACCAGTTAATCAGGTAACCGGTGTTGCTCCAGATAAGTTTGCCATTGATGTCGCCCGTCGCTTCCAGCGCCTTGATAACGGGCTGGATGGTATGGGTGACCAGGGCGGCAATACGTTCGGCATCATTCTTCAGCGTCAGGCTGTGATCCTGCTGAACATCGATCCAGAAGCAGGCAGCGCGACCGCTTTCGTGAAATTCAACGTGGAAGTTATCGGGGTCTAAATCCAGCGCGCTCTTTTGCGTCAACAGCGTCAGCAACAGCGGCGGCACCATCAGCCCGAGATACCATTGCGCCCACAGCGAGAGCAGCGGTTTGCTTTCACGCGGCTCTGTGGGGTTGTTACGGTAAATATGATCGGAGTAGGTGGCAATAAGCGAGCTTAACGCCGTTGGGCGCGACCACTCCGCCAGCGTCATTGCATGATGGGGGACATCTTCATTAAGGCGCAGGAAATCGAGCAGATGGGCCCGCGTGCTGGCAATCGCATCCCGCATGGCAGTCGCCAGCGAGTCGCGCTCGTCATGAAGCGGGCTTTGCCAGATAACTTGTTGCGTAATCGATGCGGTACGGTATGCCATAGCCCCAGCTGCAGAAGGAATCTAAATGATAATGATTGCCAATCCTATCCAGAGGCCAAACCGATAGCAAGTTGTTTATCGTAAAGTTAGCGCCAGCGCACGTCAGGCGAGCTGTAAGTCTCCGCTGACCAGAATACTGTTGCGGCCTAAATGCTTGGCTTCATACAGCGCTTTATCCGCCTGCGTCAGCGCGGCATCAATATCGTTATTCTGCAACGGCGCAATGCCGATACTGACGGTGACATTAGTGGCGACGCTTTCATTAAACATATGAGGGATCTTGAGATCGTAAACCCGCTGGCGGATATGCTCTGCGGCCATCCGCGCCTGATCCTGGTCGATGTTATTCAACAAAATCATAAACTCTTCGCCACCGAAGCGCGCCACAATGTCCCGCGAGCGCACTGCGTCGCGCAGCGCAGCAGAGACGCGGATAAGCGCCTGGTCGCCCATCATGTGCCCATAATGGTCGTTATAGGCTTTGAAGTGATCGATATCCAGTAGCAGAACAAAACGGCTGCTGTCATCGACGGCAAGCAGGTTATCGAGTTTATGCTGCAATCCGCGGCGGTTATAGAGACCGGTGAGCGGGTCAAGCATGCTCAGGTCGTTAAGGGTTTTGCGCTCCTGCATCAACCGCTGCATCAGGGCGCGGGCAAAACTATCGTTACGCTTCTGAATTGCATGCTGAATGGCAATCCCAATAACGGGCAGAGAGAAGCTATAGATGAGGCGCATGCAGCTCTCAGACTCATTCAGCCATAAGCTGGTTACAAAAAGCGGCAGAGAGTGGAGAAGGAAGGCGATGACATTATTGGAGAAAGCGATAGTGCCGATAAACAGAACGCTGAGTAGCGCGATTAACAGATAGGCCGAAGCATCATCCCCTATCAGTTTCGCTTTAAGAACCACATGCCACGCCCAAAGGCAGCCAAACAGGAGTGAGATCAGTGTGATGTTGATTTTGCTTCTGGGGTAAAATTTGTGCCACGCGGGTAACACCGCGCTGAGCGTGAAGATCGCGCAAACCGGCACGGTCACGGCGTGCAGATTATAGAGCGGCACCAGCATAGAAAAGAGTGCTGAAATGGCGTTGAGCAGTAAAAAGAGACGTAGGGACAATCGATATCTCTTATTACAAAGAGATTGCCATGTTTGTGATGTCATACCTATAAGTCGTATTTATCCGCAGTTTTTCAGTGCGTTATGAGTCGTAAAATAGCGTTGCGCAATGAAATGGTCATCGCGAAATATTAGTAATAAGAATTTTTATTTAAGCGGTGCTTAATTTATCACCTTACTTAATGGCTGTCATTAGAAGATGCAGAATCTTCCAACACTGCGAGCTCGCTGACAGATGAGAAAATTTATCATATGATATTGGTTATCATTCGTGATTGAAGAGATGAAACCATGCTGCAGCGCGCGTTGGGAAGTCGTTGGGGGATCGTTTTTCCGGGCATGATTGTGGCCGCATTAGTACTGGCAGACCTGTCGGTCAACAGCTGGCGCGCGGTGATTTTACTGGGCTTATTATTGACGCCAGTGATGCTTTACCACAAACGATTACGTCATTACGTTCTGCTGCCATCAAGCATTGCTCTGATTGGCGGTGTCATTTTGATGCTGCTGAATTTGAAAATGATGGTGTAAAAACAGAGGGGCATTAAGAGGGGTGAGCAAGATATCTGGTGCGAGGGGGGGGACTTGAACCCCCACGTCCATAAGGACACTAACACCTGAAGCTAGCGCGTCTACCAATTCCGCCACCTTCGCACAGTCATCTTACTTGTAGATATCGCCTCGTTGGTGCGAGGGGGGGGACTTGAACCCCCACGTCCGTAAGAACACTAACACCTGAAGCTAGCGCGTCTACCAATTCCGCCACCTTCGCACAGTGCGAGCGATATCTGCGTGGTTTATGGTGCGAGGGGGGGGACTTGAACCCCCACGTCCGTAAGGACACTAACACCTGAAGCTAGCGCGTCTACCAATTCCGCCACCTTCGCATACCATCGATACCAGAAGTATCGTTACCACGGAGGCGCATTCTAGATGTTTTCAACTTTTCGTCAACAGTTAATTGCGCGCAGAGTCGTCGATTGCTGCAAAAATGGGCGTCGGCTAACAGGTGGGGAAATTCACCCGGCGAGTAGGCCCGCCGGGAAGAGGCGTTATTTTTTCAGCGCCTGGCGCGTCATCACGGTACGGTAAACCTTAAAGCGTCCGGTTTGCGCGATCACTTCATGGAAACCGAAGGTCTGATCCAGCACGTCTGAATAGGGCAGGAAGGCGTTCGCCACAATACGCAGCTCGCCGCCGCTGTTGAGGTGACGCACCGCGCCGCGGATCAACGTTTGCGCCGCTTCCAGGCTGGTCTGCAACCCGTCATGGAACGGCGGATTGGAGATGATCATATCGAAGCGGCCAGTCACCTCAGAGAAGACATTGCTGGCGAAAACCTCGCCTTCAAGGCCGTTCGCGGCAAGCGTCGCGCGGCTGGCTTCGATCGCCGGGGCCGAAACATCACACAGGGTCAAACGCACTTTCGGCGAATGGCTGGCCAGCGCCGCTGCCAGCACGCCCGTGCCGCAGCCAACATCCAGCACTTTGCCTTTGGTATGCGGCGTCAGCGTGGAGAGCAGCAACTGGCTGCCAACATCCAGCCCATCGCGGCTAAAGACGCCCGGCATGGTTTTAATCGTCAGGGAGTCCAGTGCGTACTCGCCCCAGAAACCGTCAGGATCAAAGGCAGGGTTTTTATCGAGGCGACCGTGATAAAGCCCACAGCGACGCGCGCTGTCGATCTTATTCAGCGTGCAATACTCAGCCAGCATCTGCTCGGCGCTGCGCACGCCGCTGCGGTTTTCGCCAACCACAAAAATATCCGTTCCCACCGGCAGCAGCGAGAGCAAATTCATCAGCTGGAACAGCGCTTCCGGCTTATTTTTCGGCCAGTAGTAGATAAGCGTATCGCTCTCACCAATCATCGCGCTATCCGCCACCAGGCTAAAACTGGCGCGCTCGCCCATCTGCTGGCTCAGGGTTTGCCACTGGTGGAACTGTTGGGTCCAGGCACGGCTCCCGGCACTCTCCAGACGAGCAGGCAGGTCATCCTGCAGATCACCGGCAAAAAGAATATGGTTAGATTCGAAATCATCACTGTGGCGCAGCAAGACTTCACTTGCCGGGGTAAAAGCAGACATTACGTGTTCCTCTTTAAACTGAGCCGGCGATTATACACGTTATCCTTCGCGCTGCCTCTTTGTTGGCTGCGTCTTTATCTCCACATGCCGCGTGTTGATGGCGCATTTTCGACGAGTTTGTTATATTTGCGCGCCTGATACAGGAGTGTTTCACGATGACTTCCCGACGCGACTGGCAATTACAGCAGCTGGGCATTACCCAGTGGACCCTGCGCCGCCCGACGGCGTTACAGGGCGAGATCGCCATTTCGCTGCCCGCGCATATTCGTCTGGTAATGGTTTCGCCGGCGCTGCCTGCATTAAACGATCCGCTTGTCACCGACGTGCTGCGTGCCCTGACCGTAACGGCAGATCAGGTACTGCAACTCACCCCGGATCGCGTGGCGATGCTGCCGCCTGAGAGCCATTGCAACAGCTGGCTGCTGGGCATTGATGCGCCGCTGCCGCTGTCGGGCGCGCAAGTCTCGACGCCCGCTGTTGATGAGCTACGCGCAAACCCTGCGGCACGCGCCGCGTTATGGCAACAAATCTGCGAACATGAACACGATTTCTTCCCTCAGCACGACTGATCTGCCCCGCGCTTACGACATAGAGACCCGGGCGCACGCCTTTCCCTGGAGCGAAAAAACGCTCGCCAGTAATCAGGGGGAGCGCTACCTCAACTATCGGCTGATGGTGGGTGACGAGATGGCGGCTTTTGCCATCACGCAGGTGGTGCTTGATGAAGCCACGCTGTTCAATATCGCCGTCGATCCCGCCTGGCAGCGCCAGGGGCTGGGCCGCCAGTTGCTTGAACATCTGATCAGCGAGCTGGAAAAGCGCGATGTGTTGACGCTGTGGCTGGAGGTTCGCGCCTCTAACCAGCCCGCCATTGCGCTGTATGAAAGTTTAGGTTTTAACGAAGCGACTATCAGGCGCAACTACTATCCCACGGCCCACGGGCGTGAGGATGCCATCATCATGGCGCTTCCTCTGTAATTGAATAAAGGTGATGTAATGAAATGGGACTGGATACTCTTTGACGCTGACGAAACGTTGTTCACCTTCGACTCGTTTGGCGGCTTACAACGGATGTTTCTTGACTATAGCGTGACATTCACCGATCAGGATTTCGCAGAATATCAGTCCGTTAACAAGCCTTTGTGGGTCGATTACCAGAACGGCGCGATCACCGCGCTGCAGTTGCAGCATAAGCGTTTCCAGAGCTGGTCCGAGCGGCTGGATGTGCCGCCGGGCATGCTTAATGAGGCGTTTCTTAATGCGATGGCGGAAATCTGCGCGCCGCTGCCGGGCGCGGTGTCGCTGCTCGACAGCCTGAAGGGCAAAGTGAAAATCGGCATCATCACCAACGGATTTACCGCCTTGCAGCAAATTCGTCTGGAACGCACCGGCCTGCGCGACTATTTTGATCTGTTAGTGATTTCTGAACAGGTTGGCGTGGCTAAACCGGATCCGCGTATCTTTGAGTACGCACTGAAGCAGGCCGGTAACCCATCCCGCGATCGCGTCTTAATGGTTGGCGACACGGCGGAGTCGGATATTCTGGGCGGCATCAACGCGGGGCTCTCGACCTGCTGGCTCAATGCCCACAACCGCGCGCTGCCTGAAGGTATCAACCCGACCTGGACGGTAACGTCCCTGAACGAACTGGAGCAACTCCTGTGTAAACATTGATTGTCTGCACTCAACCGTTGAGTACAATAGCCGCATTTTTCGTCTTTAACGCGGGGCTCAGTGCCGCGCAATTACACAGAAGATCTCAATTATGACGTTGTCTCCTTATTACCAAGAGGTGGCGAAGCGCCGCACGTTCGCTATCATCTCGCACCCCGATGCCGGTAAAACTACCATCACCGAAAAGGTGCTGCTGTTCGGACAGGCGATCCAGACCGCCGGGACTGTAAAAGGCCGTGGCTCCAACCAGCATGCAAAATCTGACTGGATGGAGATGGAGAAGCAGCGTGGTATCTCCATCACCACGTCCGTGATGCAGTTCCCGTACCGCGAGAACCTGATCAACCTGCTCGACACCCCTGGGCACGAAGACTTCTCCGAAGATACCTACCGCACCCTAACCGCCGTTGACTGCTGTCTGATGGTGATCGATGCGGCGAAGGGCGTCGAAGATCGTACCCGTAAGCTGATGGAAGTGACCCGTCTGCGCGATACGCCGATCCTCACCTTTATGAACAAACTCGACCGTGACATCCGCGATCCGATGGAGCTGCTGGATGAAGTCGAGAGCGAGCTGAAGATTGCCTGCGCGCCGATCACCTGGCCGATTGGCTGCGGCAAGCTGTTCAAAGGGGTTTACCACCTCTATAAAGATGAAACCTACCTTTACCAGACCGGTAAAGGCCACACCATCCAGGAAGTGCGCATCGTCAAAGGGCTGGATAACCCGGAGCTGGATGCCGCTGTCGGCGAGGATCTGGCCCAGCAGCTGCGCGATGAGCTGGAACTGGTGCAGGGTGCTTCCAACGAGTTCGACCAAGAGCTTTTCCTGAGCGGCGCGCTGACGCCAGTCTTCTTCGGCACCGCGCTCGGTAACTTTGGCGTCGATCATATGCTGGATGGCTTAGTTGAGTGGGCACCGGCGCCGATGCCGCGTAAAACCGACGTGCGTGAAGTGAAAGCGGACGATGAGAAGTTCACCGGCTTTGTCTTTAAGATCCAGGCCAACATGGATCCGAAGCACCGCGACCGCGTTGCCTTTATGCGCGTGGTTTCCGGGCGTTACGAAAAAGGGATGAAGCTGCGCCAGGTACGCACCGGTAAAGATGTGGTGATCTCCGATGCGCTGACCTTTATGGCGGGCGACCGCTCGCACGTTGAAGAGGCCTACCCGGGCGACATCATCGGCCTGCATAACCATGGCACCATTCAGATTGGCGACACCTTCACGCAGGGTGAAATGATGAAGTTCACCGGCATCCCGAACTTTGCCCCTGAGCTCTTCCGCCGTATTCGCCTGCGCGACCCGCTGAAGCAGAAACAGCTGCTTAAAGGTCTGGTTCAGCTTTCAGAAGAGGGCGCGGTGCAGGTCTTCCGCCCGATTGCCAACAACGATCTGATTGTCGGCGCGGTGGGTGTGCTGCAGTTTGATGTGGTGGTAGCGCGTCTGAAGAGCGAATACAACGTCGAAGCGGTCTATGAGTCCGTCAACGTGGCAACTGCCCGTTGGGTGGAGAGCAGCGACGTGAAGAAGTTCGAAGAGTTTAAACGTAAGAACGAGATCCAGCTGGCGCTCGATGGCGGCGATAACCTGACCTACATCGCGCCGACCATGGTTAACCTCAACCTGACACAAGAGCGTTACCCGGAAGTGACCTTCCATAAAACCCGCGAACACTAATCCCTCTACGGAGCGCGGCAGACGCTGCGCTCCGGCCTCTTTTCTCCCCTGCCGTTTCTTGCGGAAAGTTCTTAAAACCCTCGCTTTTTCTGTCTGTTGCTCGCTTTTTACGCACTCCAACAGGATCTTTGTCGAGAGTGATCTATATTTAACAAAGTGATGACAAGGTGTGTGGCTGAAAGTACTGTTCAATGCGTGTTTAATGGTCTTTTATCCACTCAACTAATCACCAGATAACATTAACAACTGCATCAGCGCAGCGATTTGCCGGAATGTGATCGCAACCATTGACGTTGATACGGTGAGTTTCACCGCAGCAGTTGGCAGCTTCTTGCTGCTTCAGCCCAAATGGTGGGCAAACATACAGGAATAACATCGATGACTATGACAAAGCTGACTCTTTCTAAAACCCTGCTGGCTATTACGCTGGGCTCTGTTCTGACCACGGGTTCTGCCCTGGCGGCGGAAACCACCACTGATAAAGCGCAAAGCACCGCGTCCAGTGCAGGGGACAAAATTGATAGCTCTATGAATAAAGTCGGTGGATTCATGGACGACAGTACCATTACTGCAAAAGTGAAAGCAGCACTGGTCGATCATGAAAGCATTAAAAGCACCGATATCTCCGTGAAAACGGACAAAAAAGTGGTAACCCTGAGCGGTTTCGTCGAAAGCCAGAAACAGGCTGAAGAGGCGGTTTCCGTGGCGAAAGGTGTAGAAGGTGTGGCTTCAGTAAGCGACAAACTGCACGTTCGCGATGCGAAAGAGAGCACTGCAAAAGGTTACGCGGGTGATACCGCCACCACCAGCGAAATCAAAGCGAAGCTGCTGGCCGATGAAAACGTCCCGTCCCGTATGGTGAAAGTGGAAACCACTGACGGCGTTGTTCAGTTATCCGGCACGGTAGAGTCCAAGGCTCAAAGTGAGCGCGCTGAAAGCATCGCCAAAGCAGTTGATGGCGTGAAAAGCGTGAAGAACGACCTGAAAGTTAAATAAGAGTACGTGAAAAAATCCGCGCCTGGCGATGTCCGGGCGCGATAGATACTTAGCAGGAAACATCGCGGATGGGCATCTGAGAGCCCATCGCTTGCGGTCGACATTAACTATGGTTAAGGAGAGTTTTATGTTTCGTTGGGGCATTATTTTTCTGGTTATCGCGTTAATTGCCGCCGCTCTGGGCTTTGGTGGTTTGGCAGGTACAGCAGCCGGTGCGGCGAAAATCGTCTTCATCGTTGGTATCGTTCTGTTCCTGGTCAGCCTGTTCATGGGTCGTCGGCGCCCGTAGCGTTTAACACGCTTAAACTTCGGTTACATTAAAGCCAGTCCTCGTGACTGGCTTTGCTGTTTCAGGGACTTAAATATTGCGCTACTTTGTTGTGACATTTGCTTAAAAGGAAAACGAAGTGGGGCAACATATTCCCATTACGCTCGGAAATATTGCGCCGCTGGCGCTGAAACCGTTTCGACCGGGACGTCTGGCACTGGTGTGCGAAGGCGGCGGCCAGCGCGGCATCTTTACCGCGGGCGTGCTGGATGAGTTTATGCGCGCCGACTTCAACCCTTTCGATCTCTTCTTTGGCACCTCTGCCGGCGCGCAGAACCTGTCGGCGTATGTCTGCAACCAACCGGGTTACGCGCGTAAAGTGATTATGCGCTACACCACGCGACGGGAATTTTTCGACCCGCTGCGCTTTGTGCGCGGGGGCAACCTTATCGATCTTGATTGGCTGGTTAACGCCACCGCGACGGAGATGCCACTGGCAATGGATCATGGCGTACGCGCTTTTGACGCCGGCAAAGCCTTTTACATGTGCGCCTGCCGCCAGGATGATTATTCGGCGGAGTATTTTTTACCTAATCATCAGACATGGCTCGACCTGATCCGCGCCTCAAGTGCCATTCCAGGCTTCTATCGCACCGGCGTGGCGCTGAGCGGCGTCAACTATCTGGACGGTGGCGTCAGCGACGCAATCCCGGTGCAGGAAGCCGCGCGTCGCGGGGCCGATACCATCGTGGTGATCCGCACCGTGCCGTCGCAGATGTACTACACGCCGCAGTGGTTCAAGCGTATGGAGCGTTGGCTCGGCGAAAGCAGCCTGCAGTCGCTGGTCAACCTGGTGCAGCACCATGAGAAGAGCTATCTCGCCACGCAGCAGTTTATTGAGTCCCCGCCGGGCAAGCTGCGCATCATTGAAATCTACCCGCCGAAGCTGTTAAAAAGCATGGCGCTCGGCAGCCGTTTACCGGCGCTGCGGGAAGATTATAAAATTGGCCGCTTATGCGGACGCTACTTCCTGGCAACGGTGGGCAAGCTGCTGGCCGAGACGCCGCCGCTGCTGCGCTATACGCCGGTGGTTGCGCCGACAACGCGCGTGGTGCCGCCCGCCGAAGTGGCGAACGACGCGCTTGATCTGCCGCTGGTGACCGCGCCGGAGGCCAATGATATTTCGCTCAATAACGAGGACAGCGCGTGAGTTTTCGCTTTATCGATACCCACTGCCATTTCGATTTTGAACCCTTCAAAGGCGATGAAGCAGCCAGTATCGCCCGCGCGGCAGAGGCGGGCGTTGAGCGTATTATTGTGCCCGCCATCGCCGCCCGCTATTTTGACCGTGTCTGCAACCTGGCGCAGCAGCATCACGCCCTCTATGCCGCGCTGGGCCTGCACCCGATTGTGGTGGAGGAGCATACGCAGCAGAGCCTGGAAGAGCTGGATGCGCTGCTCGCCACACGGCCTGAGAAGGTGATCGCCATTGGCGAAATCGGCCTTGACCTTTATCGCGATAATCCGCAGTTTGAGCGCCAGCAGGAACTGCTTGATGCGCAGCTAAAAATGGCGAAGCGCTATGATTTGCCGGTCCTTCTTCACTCCCGCCGCACCCATGACAAGCTGGCGATGCAGCTGAAAAAGCATAACCTGCCGCGAACCGGCGTGGTGCACGGCTTTGCCGGCAGTCTGCAACAGGCGCAGCGCTTTATCGATCTTGGCTACTGTATCGGCGTTGGCGGCACCATTACCTATCCACGCGCCAGTAAAACCCGCGATGTGATGGCGCAGCTGCCGCTCGCCTCACTACTGCTTGAAACCGACGCGCCCGATATGCCGCTCAACGGTTTTCAGGGGCAGCCCAATCGCCCGGAGCGGGCTGCAAACGTTTTTGCAACCCTCTGCGAGCTGCGTCCGGAAGCGCCGGATGTGATTGCTAACGCGCTGTTTCACAATACCCAACGGCTCTTCGCTCTGCCTGATTCCCGGCTGTAACGCTTTTTCGTCGGCAGGCACACTCTCCTATGTTAAAATTCTCACATTCAAATGGCGTGGGTGTCCGCGGCTTCTTTTGCGCGTTGTCCTCTACCCGTGCCGGAATAATTTGATCAATGTCTCGTTGCAGTTATGCAAGCGTAAGCAAACTTTTTGCTAACTGTGATGCGTGTCGAAGTGTAATTGTGGGTGAATGTTAGAATACTCACAAAACCGAACTGAAACCGGCATTATGCCGTCGGAGAGAATATGACTGATTTAACTGCCAGCAGCCTGCGCGCGCTGAAACTGATGGACCTGACCACCCTGAATGATGACGACACCAATGAGAAAGTCATTGCACTGTGCCATCAGGCGAAAACCCCGGTCGGCAACACTGCCGCGATCTGCATCTATCCGCGTTTTATCCCGATTGCGCGTAAGACCCTGAACGAGCAGGGGACGCCAGAGATCCGCATCGCTACCGTCACCAACTTCCCGCACGGTAATGACGATATCGAGATTGCGCTGGCGGAAACCCGCGCGGCCATCGCCTACGGCGCGGACGAAGTGGACGTTGTTTTCCCATACCGCGCGCTGATCGCCGGTAACGAGCAGATCGGTTTCGATCTGGTGAAAGCGTGTAAAGAGGCCTGTGCGGCGGCGAATGTGCTGCTGAAAGTGATTATCGAAACCGGTGAGCTGAAAGAGGAAGCATTAATCCGCAAAGCCTCTGAAATCTCCATCAACGCCGGGGCAGATTTTATTAAAACTTCCACCGGTAAAGTGCCGGTCAACGCCACGCCTGAGAGCGCGCGCATCATGCTGGAAGTGATCCGCGATATGGGCGTAGAAGAAAGCGTTGGTTTTAAACCGGCGGGCGGCGTGCGCACGGCGGAAGATGCGCAGCAGTACCTGGCGATTGCCGATGAGCTGTTTGGCGCCGACTGGGCCGATGCGCGTCACTACCGCTTTGGCGCGTCCAGCCTGCTGGCGAGCCTGCTGAAAGCGCTCGGTCACGGCGACGGTAAAAGCGGTAGCGCTTACTGATGATCGCCTGATGGCGCTGCGCCATCATTCGCCATATTGCCGGGCTGAATCCGTTGCCCGGCCCTCTCTATCCTCAGGGGGTTACCTTGTTTCTCGCTCAAGAAATTATTCGTAAAAAACGCGATGGCATCGCGCTGAGTGATGAAGAAATCCGTTTCTTTATCAACGGAATTCGCGATAACACCGTTTCTGAAGGGCAAATCGCCGCGCTGGCGATGACCATTTTCTTCCATGATATGAGTATGCCGGAGCGCGTCTCGCTGACCATGGCGATGCGTGATTCCGGTACCGTGCTTGACTGGAAAAGCCTCGATCTTAATGGCCCGGTGGTCGATAAGCACTCCACCGGCGGCGTTGGCGATGTGACATCGTTGATGCTCGGCCCGATGGTGGCGGCCTGCGGCGGCTATATCCCGATGATCTCCGGGCGCGGCCTCGGCCATACGGGCGGCACGCTCGATAAGCTGGAAGCGATTCCGGGCTTTGATATTTTCCCCTCCGACCAGCGTTTTCGCGACATCATCAAAGAGGTTGGCGTGGCGATTATCGGCCAGACCAACTCGCTGGCACCGGCAGATAAGCGCTTCTACGCCACCCGCGATATCACCGCCACCGTTGACTCCATTCCGCTGATCACTGCCTCGATCCTCGCCAAAAAACTGGCGGAAGGGCTTGATGCGCTGGTGATGGATGTGAAGGTGGGCAGCGGGGCGTTTATGCCGACCTATGAGCGTTCAGAACAGCTGGCGGAAGCGATTGTGGGCGTTGCCAACGGTGCAGGCGTGCGTACGACCGCGCTGCTGACCGATATGAATCAGGTGCTGGCCTCTAGCGCCGGTAACGCGGTGGAAGTGCGCGAAGCGGTGCAGTTCCTGACGGGCGAATACCGTAATCCGCGTCTGTTTGAGGTGACAATGGCCCTCAGCGCCGAAATGCTCATCTCCGGCAAACTGGCAAAAGATGACGCTGACGCGCGTGCGAAATTGCAGGCGGTGCTGGATAACGGTAAAGCGGCCGAGATTTTCGGGCGCATGGTCGCCGCGCAGAAAGGTCCGCATGATTTTGTTGAGCACTACGATCGCTATTTACCGACGGCAACCCTGAGCAAAGCGGTTTACGCCGACGATGAAGGGTTTGTCAGCGCAATGGATACCCGCGAACTGGGTATGGCGGTCGTCACGCTGGGCGGTGGTCGCCGCCAGGCGTCCGATACCATTGATTACAGCGTTGGCTTAACCGACATGGTGCGCCTCGGCGAGCAGGTTGACGGCCAACGTCCGCTCGCCATTATTCACGCCAAAGATGAAGCCAGCTGGCAGAGCGCCGCACAGGTGGTGAAAGCGGCAATAAGTGTGAGCGACCGCGCACCAAAAGAGACACCGACGGTCTATCGCCGCATAACTGAATAGCGGTATACTGATCTGATCGCTTTTTTTCAAAGCACAAGGTACGGAGAACATATGAAACGTGCATTTATCATGGTGCTGGACTCTTTCGGCATCGGCGCGACAGAAGACGCGGATCGCTTCGGCGACGCGGGTTCCGACACTCTCGGCCACATCGCTGAAGCCTGTGCGAAAGGTGAAGCAGATACCGGGCGCAAAGGTCCGCTTAATCTACCGAATCTCACTCGCCTCGGGCTTGCGAAAGCCCACGAAGGCGCAACCGGCGCGATTCCTGCCGGTATGGACGGCAACGCCGAGATTATTGGCGCGTATGCCTGGGCGCATGAACTCTCTTCCGGGAAAGATACGCCGTCAGGCCACTGGGAAATCGCCGGTGTACCAGTACTTTTCGACTGGGGCTACTTCAGCGATACCGAAAACAGCTTCCCGCAGGAACTGCTGGATAAGCTGGTCGAGCGCGCTAATCTGCCGGGTTATCTCGGCAACTGCCACTCCTCCGGGACGGTCATTCTTGACCAGCTCGGCGAAGAGCATATGAAAACCGGCAAGCCGATTTTCTATACCTCTGCCGACTCGGTGTTCCAGATTGCCTGCCACGAAGAGACCTTTGGTCTCGATAAGCTCTATGAACTGTGCGAAATTGCCCGTGAAGAGCTGACCGAAGGCGGCTACAACATTGGCCGCGTTATCGCGCGTCCGTTTGTGGGCGACAACGCGGGTAACTTCCAGCGTACCGGCAACCGTCACGATCTGGCCGTTGAGCCGCCGTCCGCGACGGTGCTGCAAAAACTGGTTGAAGAGAAGGATGGGCAGGTGGTCTCCGTCGGTAAAATCGCCGATATCTATGCCAACTGCGGTATCACTAAAAAAGTGAAGGCAACCGGCCTTGACGCACTGTTTGATGCCACCATTACCGAGATGAAAGAAGCGGGCGATAAGACCATCGTCTTCACCAACTTCGTCGATTTTGACTCATCCTGGGGCCATCGCCGCGATGTCGCCGGTTATGCGGGCGGGCTGGAGCTGTTCGACCGCCGTCTGCCGGAGCTGATGGAGCTGGTGGGTGAAGATGATATCCTGATCCTTACCGCCGACCACGGCTGCGATCCGACCTGGAAAGGCACCGATCATACCCGCGAACACATTCCGGTACTGATCTACGGCCCGAAAGTAAAAGCAGGCTCGTTGGGACACCGCGAGACCTTCGCTGATATTGGTCAGACGATCGCCCGCTACTTCGGCGTCTCTGATATGGAGTATGGCAAAGCCATGTTCTGATGTTTTTGGGCGGGGTCTTTCCCGCCCTCCATTTTCTAACAAGTCAAAGGAAGCAACGATGGCAACCCCACATATCAATGCAGAAATGGGCGATTTCGCGGACGTCGTACTGATGCCGGGCGACCCGCTGCGCGCAAAGCACATCGCCGAAACGTTTCTCGAAGATTATCGTGAAGTGAACAACGTGCGCGGCATGCTGGGCTACACCGGCACCTACAAAGGCCGCAAAATCTCTGTAATGGGTCACGGTATGGGTATTCCCTCCTGCTCCATCTACACCAAAGAGCTGATCACCGATTTTGGCGTCAAAAAGATCATCCGCGTCGGCTCCTGCGGTGCCGTGCGTATGGATGTGAAACTGCGTGACATCGTCATCGGTATGGGTGCCTGCACCGACTCCAAAGTGAACCGTATGCGTTTCAAGGATCACGACTTCGCAGCGATCGCGGATTTCGACATGGTGCGTAACGCGGTTGACGCGGCGAAAAACCTTGGCGTCGACGCGCGCGTGGGTAACCTCTTCTCTGCCGATCTCTTCTACTCCCCGGATGGCGAGATGTTCGACGTGATGGAGAAGTACGGCATTCTCGGCGTTGAGATGGAAGCGGCGGGTATCTATGGCGTTGCGGCAGAGTTCGGTGCGAAAGCGCTGACTATCTGCACCGTTTCCGACCATATCCGCACCCACGAGCAGACCACCTCCGATGAGCGTCAAACTACGTTCAACGACATGATCAAAATCGCGCTGGAATCTGTCCTGCTGGGCGACAACGCGTAATTTTGCCTGCCGGGCGGCGGTAAGGTTGCCCGGCATTTTACCCCCTCACTATCTATTCACTTATTTTTTCATCTTCATTTTTTTCTCTTTCAAATCATAAAAATAGTGATATAAATCTATTCAAGTATCTATTCAGGTATCTATTCACTATGCCGCTTCTTTCGGATTCACTATTACAAGGTCCCCGCACAGCCGCTGATTTGCGCAGTACCTTAAAGATCAGCCAGGCGACGTTTTCACGTCTTACGGCGTCGGAACCTCATATCCTGCAATTCGGCAAAGCGCGCGCGACGCGTTATGCCTTATTGCGCCCTGTTCGCGGTATTGAGCTTTTTCCGTTGTGGCGTATTGATGAAAATGGGCGGGCCTGTAAATGGGGAGAATTACGCCCCTGCTGGCCGCAGGGAAGTTGTCTGGTGAGTATGGAGGACGGAAGCTGGCAATGGTTTGATGGCATCCCCTGGTACCTGACCGATTTACGTCCGCAGGGATTTTTAGGGCGAGCGTGGGGACGCAACATTGCTCAACAATTTGAACTCCCGGAAGATATTCGCCTGTGGCAGGAAGAAGATGTGCTTTTTGCGCTCGCCATGAGTGCGAACGAGCAGAGCGGCGGCTGGTTAATTGGCGAGGCAGGCTATCAAAAATGGATCGCGGCTTCTCCACCTGCGGCAATAACAGAAGATGAGAAGCTGAACTGCTATGCCGAGCTTGCTTTCAAGGCGCTTCAAGGAGAAATCATCGGCTCCTCCGCTGGAGGTGAACAGCCAAAATTTATGTGTTATGCGCAAACCGGTGCGGAATATGCTCACCGGCTGGTTAAGTTTACCGCTCCGCAGACCACTGAAGCTGCCGTGCGCTGGGGGGATTTATTGATTGCAGAATCCCTCGCGCTTGCTGTCCTGGCAAACGCCGGAATTGAAAGCACGCATTCCGTTGCGTTGATGGGCGAAAACCGACAAGTGTTTCTCGAAACGCGCCGCTTTGATTGTGTTGGTACAGAAGGCCGCCGCGCTATTGTCTCCCTGGAGTCACTGCAAAGTGAATTTGTTTCTTCCCCAGGCGCATGGCCAAAAGTTGTCGCCGAGTTAGTGAAACAGCGGCAAACAGATGCCGAATCGTTAACACTCACGGAGCAGATTTGGGCATTTGGGCGGCTGATTGCTAATAGTGATATGCATGCTGGTAATCTCTCCTTTTTTCTCTCAACACCACCGATGAAACTGACCCCGGTCTACGATATGTTACCGATGGCCTTTGCTCCTGCAACCGCTGGCATGATGCGGCAAGAGGCCGTTGATCTGGTTGTCGACACGCAGGTTAAGAAGGAGGCCTGGGATGTTGCTATCCCGCTGGCAAACCAGTTCTGGCAGGCTGTGGCGGACGATATACGCATTAGCGATGGCTTCCGTCGAATTGCACGGGATATGAGAGGAAAGGTTGAGCAGGCAGCCCGAAGCGTAGACCGTATGGCGTGATCTCTCTGGCGCTACGCGTATCAGACCTGATAAGCGCAGCGCCATCATGCGTATTGTTCTATCGCACTGCCTGCACAATCCACGCCGACAGTTCGCGCAGCTCCTGTTGCTGCTGCGGGAAATCCACCAGTAGCGCATCGCACGCCTGCGCCAGCATATCGGCGCGATAGAGGCAGCCCTGCAAACGTGCCGCCAGCGCTTCCAGCGGTGCCGGGTTCAGGCTGTCGGTAAAGATCTGCGTGCGGGTGATGTGCCCCTTTTCGACATCGAAGTGCAGCTCCACACCGCCCCATGTAAAACGCTCATCCAGTAAATGGCTGAAGGCCGGGGCCTGGCCGAAGTTCCACTCCCAGCTGCTCTGGCGGGCAAAGGTTTCGGCAAAGTTCGGCAGGTCCGGGGTTTTGTCCGGCGAGATAACCTCTGCCTCGACACGTTCGCCATAGTGCTCAAAGAAGGCCTCGGTGACGGCGGCGCAAATCTGCTCATGGGTGATGCCCGGCAGCAGATCGACCAGATTCGCCACCCGACCGCGCACGGAGGTGATGCCTTTGGCCTGCAACTTCTTCTTATCCGGGTTGAGATAGTTCGCCAGACGGCTGAGATCGGCATTGAGCAGCAGCGTGCCGTGGTGAAAGCCGCGATCCGGCGTTTCGCGATAGGCCGAGCCGGAGATTTTTCGGTCCCCCTCGGCGGTTTTGACCACCAGGTCGTTGCGCCCGGAGGCTTCCGCGTTAATGCCCAGCGCCTGTAGCGCATTGAGCACAATGGTGGTGGAGACGGTTTTGTCATACTCCGGCTTGCCTGCCATAAAGGTAAAACAGGTATTGCCGAGATCGTGGAACACCGCGCCGCCGCCGCTGCTGCGCCTTGCCAGCCGCACGTTGTCCTCTTCCATGCGGCGAGTGTTGCACTCCTTCCACGGATTCTGCGCCCGGCCAATCACCACCGTATCGGCGTTGCGCCAGAGAAACAGCACCCGCTGCGTGGCGGGCATCTGGCGGAAAATCGACTCTTCAACCGCCAGGTTAAACCACGGATCGTAAGAGTCGGAGATAAGAAGACGAAGCGTCGACATAGGCGATATCCTTGCTAAAAAATCAGGGAGCGTACGGGAAGCCGCTGCGGCTACTCTCGCTTTTCCTGCTCATCCTCTTCCGGCACCGCTTTATTGGCCGTCAGCAGGAAGGGGGACTGTTGCCAGCGGGTACGTTTGCCCTGCAACAATGTACGCGTCAGCACCACGCCAATCGCCAGGGAGAGCAGCAGCATCAGACGCAGAATATTGGTGGTGTTATCCACCTGTTTGGCTTCGGTCGCCAGCGTGTGGGTATCCAGCGTTAGTCGCAGGTAACCCAGCGGGCCACTTTTGCCCTGAATCGGCTCGACAATCTGCTGGTTGAAGTAGGCACCCGCCTTTTTGCCATCCAGCGCCAGCCGGTCACGCACCTCAATACTTTCACCGGCGCGCGCCACCAGGTCGCCCTGTGCATCATAAACGCCGGCATCGAGAATGCGGCTCTCTTCCGTCAGCGGGCTTAAGATGGCGGCGATGCGTTTTTCATCGGGTGTTTCGGTACGCATCAGCGGGGTAAGGTTGATCGTCACCTGGCGCGCCAGGGTTCTTGCCAGCTCTTCAAACTGCGGATTTCGCTGACGCTGATGCTTCTGGCTGAACCAGGAAGCACCCTGCATCAGCGCGACCAACAGCGCCAGACAGATAAGGACAATCACGGCGCGATGCAGCCGAAATTTAAGTTTTGCGCGACTCATGTGTCACCTGTTGTAAATTTGATGCTTAATGTTGCCAGAAGCGTTGATTACAAGGTAGCCTCTTGCGTTATTTTCCCCTCCGGTGCTTTCTGGCGCGAACGTTTTTACAGGAGCTTTAATGCCTAACAGTCTGACCTGGTGCGACCTGCCCGATGATGTTTCTCAGTGGCCGGGATTGCCGCTCTCTCTCAGTGGTGATGAGGTGATGCCTCTGGATTATCACGCTGGTCGCAGCGGCTGGTTGCTCTATAGCCGGAGCCTTGATAAGCAGCGTCTGACCACCTATCAGCGCAAGCTGGGTGCCGCGATGGTGATTGTTTCAGCCTGGAGCGTCGATGAGTATCAGGTGATCCGCCTGGCAGGCTCGCTGACGCCGCGCGCGACGCGCCTGGCGCACGATGAGGGCATGGATGTCGCACCGCTCGGTAAAATCCCGCACCTGCGCTCGCCAGGGCTGCTGGTGATGGATATGGACTCCACTGCGATCCAGATTGAGTGCATTGATGAGATCGCCAAACTGGCCGGAACCGGCGAACAGGTTGCTGAAGTGACCGAGCGCGCGATGCGCGGTGAACTCGATTTCACCGCCAGCCTGCGCAGCCGCGTGGCGACCTTAAAAGGCGCGGATGCTGCTATCCTGCATCAGGTGCGCGAAAATCTGCCGCTGATGCCGGGTCTGGTGCAGCTGGTGTTAAAACTGGAAACCCTCGGCTGGAAAGTGGCGATTGCCTCCGGCGGCTTTACCTTCTTTGCCGACTACCTGCGCGACAAGCTGCATCTGACGGCAGCGGTGGCGAATCAGCTGGAGATCGTCGACGGTAAATTTACCGGCCAGGTGCTGGGCGATATCGTCGATGCGCAGTACAAAGCGAAAACGCTGAAGCTGCTGGCGGAAGAGTATGAGATCGCCGCGGATCAGACCGTGGCGATTGGCGATGGCGCCAACGATCTTCCGATGATCAAATCTGCTGGCCTTGGCATCGCGTTTCACGCCAAACCGACCGTGAATGAGAAGGCGGAAGTGACCATTCGTCACGCCGACCTGATGGGCGTATTTTGTATCCTTTCCGGCAGTATTAATAAGAAGTAGAGGTGAATGTGGCGAAAGCTCCAAAACGTGCGTTTGTCTGTAATGAGTGCGGCGCTGATTATCCGCGCTGGCAGGGGCAATGCAGCGCCTGTCACGCCTGGAACACCATTACCGAAGTGCGCGTGGCCGCTTCGCCAACCGTTGCGCGCAACGAGCGCCTCTCCGGCTATGCGGGCAGCGCAGGCGTGTCGAAGGTGCAAAAGCTCTCCGACATCAGCCTCGAAGCGCTGCCGCGTTTCTCCACCGGTTTTAAAGAGTTTGACCGCGTCCTCGGCGGCGGCGTGGTGCCCGGCAGCGCCATTCTGATTGGCGGTAACCCTGGCGCGGGGAAATCGACGCTGCTGTTACAGACGCTCTGCAAGCTCGCCGAGCAGATGAAAACCCTTTATGTCACCGGCGAAGAGTCATTGCAGCAGGTGGCGATGCGTGCCCACCGTTTAGGGCTGCCGACCACTAACCTGAATATGCTCTCCGAGACCAGCATTGAGCAGATCTGCATGATTGCTGAAGAGGAGAAGCCGCGCCTGATGGTGATCGACTCCATCCAGGTGATGCATATGGCGGATATCCAGTCCTCGCCCGGCAGCGTCGCGCAGGTGCGCGAAACCGCGGCGTATCTCACCCGCTTTGCCAAAACCCGCGACGTGGCGATTGTGATGGTCGGCCACGTGACGAAAGATGGTTCGCTGGCGGGGCCGAAAGTGCTGGAGCACTGTATTGACTGTTCGGTACTGCTCGACGGCGATGCCGACTCCCGCTTCCGCACGCTGCGCAGCCATAAGAACCGCTTCGGCGCGGTGAATGAACTGGGCGTTTTCGCCATGACCGAGCAGGGGCTGCGCGAAGTGAGCAACCCGTCGGCCATCTTCCTTAGCCGTGGGGATGAAGTGACCTCCGGCAGTTCGGTGATGGTGGTCTGGGAAGGAACGCGCCCGCTGCTGGTGGAGATCCAGGCACTGGTCGATCACTCCATGATGTCGAACCCGCGCCGCGTGGCGGTAGGGCTTGAGCAGAACCGGCTGGCGATTTTACTGGCAGTCCTGCACCGCCACGGCGGTTTGCAGATGTCGGACCAGGATGTGTTTGTCAATGTGGTCGGCGGGGTGAAAGTGACGGAAACCAGCGCCGACTTAGCGCTGCTGCTGGCGATGGTCTCCAGCCTGCGCGATCGCCCGCTGCCGCAGGATTTGGTAGTGTTCGGCGAAGTCGGGCTGGCCGGTGAGATCCGCCCGGTACCAAGCGGCCAGGAGCGTATCTCGGAGGCGGCGAAGCACGGTTTTCGCCGGGCGATTGTTCCGGCGGCAAACGTGCCGAAAAAGGCGCCGGAAGGCATGCAGATCTTTGGCGTGAAGAAGCTCGCCGATGCGCTAAGCGTCTTTGACGACTTATAATTGGCTTATCACATTTGCAGGAGGCAACGATGTCGTCATTCGACTACTTAAAAACCGCCATTCGCCAGAAGGGCTGCACGTTGCAGCAGGTCGCGGATGCCAGCGGCATGACCAAAGGCTACTTAAGCCAGCTGCTGAATGCCAAAATCAAAAGCCCCAGCGCGCAAAAGCTGGAGGCGCTGCACCGTTTCCTCGGGCTGGATTTTCCGCGTCGCGAGAAAAATATCGGCGTGGTGTTCGGCAAGTTCTATCCGCTGCACACCGGCCATATCTACCTGATCCAGCGCGCCTGTAGCCAGGTTGACGAGCTGCATATCATCCTCGGTTATGACGAAACCCGCGATCGCGCGCTGTTTGAAGAGAGCGCGATGTCGCAGCAGCCGACGGTAAGCGATCGCTTGCGCTGGCTGCTGCAAACCTTTAAGTACCAGAAAAATATCCGCATCCATGCGTTCAACGAAGAGGGGATGGAGCCCTATCCTCACGGTTGGGACGTCTGGAGCAACGGCATCAAAGCCTTTATGGCGGAAAAGGGTATTACGCCGAACTGGATCTACACCTCTGAGGCTGCGGATGCGCCGCAATATTTGCAGCATCTCGGCACGGAAGCGGTGCTGGTCGATCCTGAGCGCACTTTTATGAACATCAGCGGCTCACAGATTCGTGAAAACCCGTTCCGCTACTGGGAGTACATTCCGACGGAAGTGAAGCCCTTCTTTGTGCGCACGGTGGCGATCCTTGGCGGTGAGTCGAGCGGGAAGTCGACGCTGGTGAACAAGCTTGCCAATATCTTCAATACCACCAGCGCCTGGGAGTTTGGTCGCGATTACGTCTTCTCCCATCTCGGTGGGGATGAGATTGCGCTGCAATATTCCGACTATGACAAAATTGCTCTAGGCCATGCGCAATATATTGATTTTGCGGTGAAGTATGCCAATAAAGTTGCCTTTATCGATACCGACTTTGTCACCACGCAGGCCTTCTGTAAAAAGTATGAGGGGCGCGAGCACCCCTTTGTGCAGGCGCTGATTGATGAATATCGTTTCGATCTGGTGATCCTGCTGGAAAATAACACGCCGTGGATCAACGACGGCTTGCGCAGCCTCGGCAGCTCTGTCGATCGCCGTGAGTTTCAGGATCTGCTGGTCTCGATGCTGGAGGCGAATAATATCGACTATGTTCGCGTTGAAGAGGCCGATTACGACTCACGCTTCCTGCAGTGCGTTGACCTGGTAAAACAGCTGATGGGCGCGTAGCGCGCTCTCTCTGGCCGGTCTGGCGCATGCGCCCTCCGGCCAGAAACAGCGCAGATGAGAGAGCGTTTTCCAGCGCATATGCACCTGCGCCAGCGCGGCAATCGAGCGCAGGTTCACTTTGCGCAGCAGATTGTATTTGTGGGTGCTCAGGGTTTTGCTGCCCAGCTCGCCATAATCAAAAATCCCGTTTTGATACTCGCTGTTCATCACATACGTCAGCAGTGCCCGCTCTTTGCGCGTGAGGGGCGGAGATGGTGGTGTATATTTGCGCTGCCGCCAGGGGCGATATTTCAGCTGGAGCGGCAACGTTTTTATAGCGATGCGTTTTTCGATTTTAAAAAAGGGCTGTAATAAAAAATGCTCAAAACATTGGTCGCCAGACATAATCGTTTTTAACGTCGGCAGCGTGGTAATAATCAGAAAGTGATTATCGAAATCGACGATAACGTCCTCTTCGGCAAGGTTGAAGATTCCCTGATCAGACAGCGCCCGCAGCCCGCACGCCAGGAAGCGATCGTCAGTAATGATGTGCATGAGAAGGCTCCGTTTACTGCCTGTTGCGAGGAAGCAAAATGGTAGCGACTGGGTGTAGCGTTATTCAAGATGCTGCTTTTTTAGCGAAAGCTAAAACAGATATTCTGCCGATAGTCATTGCGCAGTTATTTCTGCTTTGGATTAGCATTGTCTGATGCGGTTTATTTTTATTTTATTTCTATGGCGAATATAACGAGGTAGCTTATTCGTCCTGAATAACAGAAAAACAAAAATACTTTTTTAGCGCGGGAAAGAAGAGGAATTTGCTGAGGGTTTGCGGAAAAAAAAGCGAATGGGTTTCCCCATTCGCTCTGCTTATTACTTGGTAATACGTTTGTACTTGATACGCTTCGGCTCCAGCGCATCGGCGCCCAGCGTGCGTTTCTTGTACTCTTCGTATTCGGTGAAGTTACCTTCGAAGAACTCCACTTTACCCTCATCCTGATAATCCAGAATGTGGGTGGCGATACGGTCAAGGAACCAGCGGTCATGCGAGATAACCATCGCGCAGCCCGGGAACTCCAGCAGGGCGTTTTCCAGCGCGCGCAGGGTTTCGATATCCAGGTCGTTGGTTGGTTCATCGAGCAGCAGCATGTTGCCGCCAACCTGCAGCAGCTTCGCCAGGTGCAGACGACCGCGCTCACCGCCGGAGAGTTCGCCAACGCGTTTGCCCTGGTCGGTGCCTTTGAAGTTAAAGCGGCCAACGTAGGCGCGGCTTGGCATCTCGGTGTTGCCGATACGCATGATATCCAGCCCGCCGGAGACCTCTTCCCAGACGGTCTTGTTGTTATCCATCGCGTCACGGAACTGGTCAACAGAGGCCAGTTTCACCGTTTCACCGAGCGTGATCGTACCGGCATCAGGCTGCTCCTGACCGGACATCATGCGGAACAGCGTCGATTTACCAGCGCCGTTCGGGCCGATAATGCCGACGATAGCCCCTTTCGGTACGGAGAAGGAGAGGTTATCGATCAGCTGTCGGTCGCCGTAGGCTTTGCACAGGTTGCTGACTTCAACCACTTTATCGCCCAGGCGCGCGCCTGGCGGAATAAAGAGTTCGTTGGTTTCGTTACGTTTCTGGTACTCAGTGCTGTTAAGTTCTTCAAAGCGTGCCAGACGGGCTTTGCCCTTCGACTGACGGCCTTTCGCGCCCTGGCGAACCCACTCCAGCTCTTTCTCAATGGATTTACGGCGAGCCGCTTCCTGAGAAGCTTCCTGCGCCAGGCGCTGATCTTTCTGCTCCAGCCAGGAGGAGTAGTTGCCTTCCCATGGAATACCTTCACCACGGTCAAGCTCCAGGATCCAGCCCGCAACGTTATCGAGGAAGTAACGGTCGTGGGTAATCGCCACTACGGTACCTTCGAAGTCGTGCAGGAAGCGTTCCAGCCAGGCAACGGATTCAGCATCCAGGTGGTTGGTTGGTTCGTCGAGCAGCAGCATGTCCGGCTTTTCCAGCAGCAGACGGCACAGCGCGACGCGGCGGCGTTCACCCCCGGAGAGAGTGGCGATTTTCGCATCCCACTCCGGCAGACGCAGCGCATCGGCGGCGCGCTCAAGCTGCACGTTCAGGTTGTGACCGTCGTGCGCCTGGATAATCTCTTCCAGCTTGCCCTGCTCAGCGGCGAGCTTGTCGAAATCCGCCTCCGGCTCAGCGTAGAGTGCGTAAACTTCATCCAGACGTTTCAGCGCGTTAACCACTTCAGAAAGGGCTTCTTCAACCGATTCACGAACCGTCTGCTCAGGATTGAGCTGCGGCTCCTGCGGCAGGTAACCGATTTTAATACCCGGTTGCGCGCGCGCTTCCCCTTCGATGTCGGTATCAATACCGGCCATGATGCGCAGCAGCGTCGATTTACCGGCACCGTTAAGGCCGAGTACACCGATCTTTGCGCCGGGGAAGAAACTGAGGGAGATATTTTTCAGAATATGACGTTTCGGCGGAACAACTTTGCCGACACGGTGCATGGTATATACGAATTGAGCCACGGTGGACTTCGCCTCTTTGTTATGAGTAGTGCATTTAACAGCGGAGTGTAGCCGTTTTCGCGCGCTAATCCCAGCCAGCTGCGCTCACACTGTTAAATCACACCAGAAAGGTAAAAAAGTGTGCGTAACGTGGCGCGTTACGGGATGCCCGGTTAGCATTAACCCCTGTATGCGGCATGATGCTGTAAAAATGTGACAGATAAGAGGAAAGAGCTGTGCAGAGAGCTAAACATGCCGCCTGGCGGTTAGCGGCGGCCTGCGTGTGTTTGCTGTCCTTCAGCAATGCGGCGCGGGCGGACTCACTGGATGAACAACGCGATCGGTATGCGCAAATCAAAAGCGCCTGGGACAACAACCAGATGGACGTTGTGCAGCAGCTAATGCCGACGCTGCAAACTTATCCCCTTTACCCCTACCTGCAATACCGGCAGATCACCGACGATTTGATGAGCGAACCGGCGCTCACTGTCACCCAGTTTGTGCAGCAGTATCCGACGCTGCCCGCCGCGCGGACGTTGAAAAACCGCTTTGTGAATGAGCTGGCGCGGCGTCAGGACTGGCAGGGTTTGTTGGCCTTTAGCCCGGACAAACCCACGACCACCGAGGCGCAGTGCAACTACTACTTCGCTAAATGGAACAGCGGCCAGGCGGATGAAGCCTGGGCGGGCGCGAAGGATCTTTGGCTGAGCGGCAAAAGCCAGCCCAACGCCTGCGATCAGCTGTTTGGTGCGTGGCGCGCATCGGGCAAACAGGATCCGCTTGCTTACCTGGAGCGGATCCGCCTGGCGATGAAAGCCGGCAATACGCGGCTTGTTACGCTGCTGGCGAGCCAGATGCCGCCCGATTACCAGACCATCTCGTCGGCGATCGTGACGCTCGCCAACGATCCGATGACGGTGATGAGTTTCGCTACCACCACCGGAGCGACGGACTTTACGCGCCAGATGGCGGCAGAAGCGTTTGAAAGCGTGGCGCGCCAGGATGTGGAAAATGCCCGGCTGATGATCCCGTCGCTGGCGCAGGCGCAAAAACTCAACGAAGAGCAGACGCAGCAGCTACGCGAGACGGTCGCGTGGCGGCTGATGGGCAATGATGTTACCAGCGAGCAGGCGCGCTGGCGCGACGATACGATTATGCGTTCGCAATCCATTTCACTGCTGGAGCGGCGTGTTCGTATGGCGCTCAGTAATGGCGACCGCCGCGGGCTGAATACCTGGCTTTCGCGCCTGCCGATGGAGGCGAAAGAGAAAGATGAGTGGCGCTACTGGCAGGCAGATCTGCTGCTGGAGCGCGGGCGTGAAAACGACGCCAAAGAGATCCTCCATGCGCTGATGCAGCAGCGCGGCTTCTACCCGATGGCCGCCGCACAGCGACTCGGCGAAGCGTATCAGTTGAAGATAGATAAGGCTGATGGCAACGTCGATCCGACCCTGTTGCAGAGTGCAGAGATGGCGCGCGTGCGCGAGCTGATGTACTGGAAGATGGATAACACCGCGCGCGGCGAGTGGGCGAATCTGGTCTCCAGCCGCAGCCAGCAACAGCAGGCGCAGCTGGCGCGCTATGCTTTTGAGCAGCAGTGGTGGGATCTGAGCGTGCAGGCGACGATCAGCGGCAAGTTGTGGGATCAGTTAGAGGAGCGTTTCCCGCTGGCGTATCGCGATCTCTATACGCGCTATACCGGCGATAAGCAGATTTCGCCGAGTTATGCGATGGCTATCTCTCGCCAAGAGAGTGCGTGGAACCCGACGGCGCGCTCGCCGGTCGGCGCGAGCGGGCTGATGCAAATTATGCCTGCTACCGCCACGCACACCGTGAAGATGTTTTCGATCCCGGGCTACAGTAACTCCAGCCAGCTCTTCGATCCGGAAACCAACATCAAGATCGGCACCAGCTATCTGCAGTATGTCTACCAGCAGTTTGGCGATAACCGTATTTTTGCCTCGGCGGCTTATAACGCCGGGCCGGGAAGGGTGCGTAGCTGGCTGAATAACAGCGGCGGCAAGCTGGATGCGGTGGCGTTTATCGAGAGTATTCCCTTCTCGGAAACGCGCGGTTATGTGAAAAACGTGCTGGCTTATGATGCCTACTACCGTTACTTCCTGCAGGACGAGAAAGCGACCATCCTCAGTGACGCTGAATGGCAGCGCCGTTACTGATTAGTGTGGTTTATGCTATGCTGCGTACTCATGCACGAGTACGCAGCATAAAAATCCCTAACACGGCGACAAACTATGACTCAGCAATCCCCCTATTCAGCGGCGATGGCCGAACAGCGCGAGCAGGAGTGGCAACGCTTTGTTGATCTGCTCAGGCAGGCGTACGACAACGAACTGCATATCCCATTGCTTAACCTGATGCTTACGCCGGACGAGCGTGAAGCGCTGGGCACGCGGGTGCGTATTATCGAAGAGCTGTTGCGCGGCGAGATGAGCCAGCGCGAGTTGAAAAACGAGCTTGGCGCGGGCATTGCGACCATCACGCGCGGCTCCAACAGCCTGAAAGCCGCGCCGACGGATTTACGTCTGTGGCTGGAAAAAGCGTTACTTAACGCTCAGCGATAAACGGCGTTATGGAACGGGCTGAGCGCTAAAATCACCGCCTGGTGATAGACGCTTTCGCGGGTCAGCGCCCCGGCGGTAAAGACGCCGATGGCTCCCTCTTTGCGGCCAATCTCATCAATGCCGGTATAGCGTGACATCACCGGCCCCAGCGCTTCGCCAACGTTCACATCGCGCAGAATCACCTCCGGCAGCGGTAGCGTTGCCGAGCGGGATTCGCCGGTTAACTCGCCATTCTCAATCACCACCCAACTGAAGGTGCTTCCTTCATCAATACCCGCTTCGATTGCCACCCAAAAATCCGCGTTCGGCTGCGCCGCGCGCGCGTTTCGCACGCGGTTTCGTGCGCCAGCTCGCGTTTCTTCACTGCCGAAGGGTTGTTCCGGGACGCCGCTCTCGACGGAAATAGCGGCAATATGGCAGCATCCTTCGCCGAAAATCTGGTTAAAACCGTGCAGAATCGCCCGAATTTTGGCGGGATTGGTGGTAGCGCAGACAACTTGGTGCATAATCATCTAAGGCATGTCCGAGAGGAAACTGCTTTTCCCGTGCGGACTTGAGCCTTCCTCAGAGAAATAAATTCATCGCAGTATAATGGATAACAATACATGTTACAGGTATACCTTGTTCGCCACGGTGAAACCCTTTGGAACGCCGAGCGTCGTATTCAAGGCCAGTCTGACAGTCCGTTAACCGACAAGGGCGAAACACAGGCCCGACAGGTGGCGGAACGCGCGAAAGCACTGGGCATCACCCACATTATCACCAGCGACCTGGGGCGTACGCGCCGCACGGCGGAGATTATCGCGGACATTTGCGGCTGCGACGTGACGCTGGAACCGCGCCTGCGCGAGCTCAATATGGGCGTGCTGGAGCGACGCCCCCTTGACTCTTTAACCGAAGAGGAAGAGGGCTGGCGTCGTCAACTGGTCAACGGCACCGCAGATGGCCGCATTCCCGAAGGCGAATCAATGCAGGAGTTGAGCGATCGTATGCATGCCGCGCTGGCAGCCTGTCTCGAATTGCCACAAGGCAGCCGTCCGCTGCTGGTGAGCCACGGCATGGCGCTGGGGTGTCTGGTGAGCACGATTCTTGGCTTGCCGGCTTATGCCGAGCGCCGTTTGCGCCTGCGCAACTGCTCCATCTCCCGCATCGACTATCAGCAGAGCCCATGGCTGGCGTCAGGCTGGGTGGTGGAAACCGCAGGCGACGTCTCGCATCTGGACGCCCCTGCGCTCGATGAGATGCAGCGTTAACGGCGGATAGGGATCAGATACTCGCAGCGAATGTGCGTCGGCGGTTCACGATCGTTGGTGGCGTTGCGTTGCGGGTAGAAGTGTTCGATATCCTGGCCTTTACGACGCGTCAGCTGCAGCATCGGCATGCAGGTGCCGTAGACGGTCAGGATAAACTCCTGCAACCCTTCCGGTGCGCCATCATAGGAGAAGGCAACATAGTCTCCCCCTTCCAGCGCGACCGGCTGAGCGTTGCTCAGGTAACCATTCGCCTGCTCCGGCGTCAGGGCGGTGGTGTAAAAGACTTCCTGCTCGTCATCTTTTTCCTGGCTTGGCCGCGGCTCGTGCAGGCCGTACAGCTCATCCGGGATGGTAGGCGCATTGCTTAAAAACTCGCGCCAGAACTGGATACGCATCTGGTTACGAAAATCGGAGATCTCCTCCAGCGCGCAGGTGTAGCTTTGCGTGGTGCCGATAAGCTTCATCGGTGGCAGCGTGACAAAGTTGTGCGTCGGTAAGGCGAACTCGCCCAGACGCAGCGGCGGCCGGATGCCAAACGAGTTCCAGTCCGGTGAACGGCGATAAAGCGCTGGGGTAACGGCAAACTGTTTTTTAAACGCGCGGGTAAAGGTTTGTTGGGAATCGAAGCGATACTGTAGCGCGATATCAAGAATCGGGCGGGCGGTAAGACGCAGCGCAACGGCGGATTTCGACAAACGGCGGGCGCGGATATAGGCGCCGATAGCGTGGCCTGTGACATCCTTGAACATCCTTTGCAAATGCCACTTGGAATAACCCGCTTTTGCCGCCACATTATCTAACGACAGCGGCTGATCGAGATGGCCTTCCAGCCAGGCAAGTAAGTCGCGAATGATGCCAGCCTGATCCATAAAATATCCTCTTCCATAGCACAGCAGCGGTGAACGCTTGATATCAGGGGAGGGATAATAGCGGGTTTTAAGGGGTTTAGCATGCAGTGTTTTTTTTGCGCTGACCCGCGCATTGTGACTGATTTTAATCATAAATTTTGTAAATGGGTGATCTGCAAACAGTTTCTCATATGAAAACTGAATAGTTGCGCAACGTAATATTCAAAAATGGTAACAATATGAAATATACAAAGTTTGTTATTCCTGCTCTCCTGTTGACCTCACTAGCTTCCGCACAGGCGGAGCAGATTGGATCGGTGGATACGGTGTTTAAGATTTTCGGCCCTGATCACAAAATCGTGGTGGAAGCGTTCGACGATCCCGATGTGAAGAATGTCACCTGCTACATCAGCCGGGCAAAAACCGGCGGCATCAAAGGCGGGTTAGGGTTAGCGGAGGATACCTCCGATGCTGCGATCTCCTGCCAGCAGGTAGGGCCGGTTGAGCTGAGCGATAAAATCAAGAACGGCAAAGCGCAGGGCGACGTCGTGTTCCAGAAGCGCACCTCTTTAGTTTTCAAAAAGTTACAGGTGGTTCGTTTTTACGATGCCAAACGTAACGCGCTGGCCTATTTAGCCTACTCCGATAAAGTGGTCGAAGGTTCACCGAAGAACGCCATTAGCGCGGTGCCGATCATGCCGTGGGGTAAATAAGCAACGTGTCTATGCCGCAACCGCTGATTTGGCTGGTGGAAGATGAAGCCAGCATCGCTGAAACCTTACTCTATATGCTGCAACAGGATGGGTTTGCTGTCACCGCGTTTGAGCGGGGATTACCGGTACTGGATGCAGCGGCGCAGCGGTTGCCCGAATTGGTCATCCTTGATGTTGGCCTGCCGGATATCAGCGGTTTTGAGCTGTGCCGGCGTCTGCTGGCGCGCGCACCCGCGCTGCCGGTGCTGTTTCTGACCGCGCGCAGTGAAGAGGTCGACAAACTGCTGGGGCTAGAGATGGGCGCGGATGACTATATCGCCAAACCCTTCTCGCCGCGCGAAGTGTGCGCCCGCGTGCGCACCGTGTTGCGTAGGTTGCAGAAAGCGTCGCTGCATAGCGACCGTATCCGCGTCGGCGAGTTTGAACTGGATGAAACGGCGGCGATTATCCTCTGGTGCGGCGAAACGCTGAACCTGACGCGGTATGAGTTCCTGTTAATGAAAACACTATTGCAGGCGCCGGGCAGGATCTTCTCGCGCCAGCAGTTGATGGACCAGGTCTGGTGCGATGGGCAAGAGAGCTTTGATCGTACTGTCGACACACATATCAAAACGCTGCGCGCCAAGCTGCGCGCAATCAATCCTGAACTGACGCCAATCAATACCCATCGCGGCATGGGTTACAGCCTGGGGCTGCGCTGATGCGTATCGGCATGCGCCTGCTGCTGGGCTACTTCCTGATTGTGGCGGTGGCCGCCTGGTTTGTGCTGTTTATCTTCGTACAGGAGATCAAACCCGGCGTGCGTCGCGCCACCGAAGGCACGCTGATTGATACCGCGACATTGCTGGCGGAGTTTGCCCGCGAGGATCTTCGCAGCGGGCATGCGCAGGATGGGCGACTGGCGCAGGCCTTTTCCACCCTTCATCAGCACCCGATTAACGCCCATATCAACGGCATTCACAAAGTGCGCAATGAGTACCATGTCTATATGACGGACGCGAGCGGGCGCGTGGTATTTGATTCGACGGGCAAGGCGCTGGGCGAGGACTATTCGCGCTGGAATGATGTCTGGTTAACGCTGCGCGGGCAGTATGGCGCGCGTAGCTCACCATTGGTTGCGGGCGATCCGCAAAGTACGGTGATGTATGTCGCTGCGCCTGTGACGGATGCGGGGCGCATCATTGGCGTGGTGAGCGTCGGTAAGCCCAACAGCGCCATGGATCCGGTGATAAAACGCAGCGAGCGGCGCATTTTGTGGGCCGGCGGCGCGCTGCTTGGCATTGCGCTGCTGATTGGCGGGGCAATGGTCTGGTGGATCAACCGCGCGATCGGCAAGCTCGCTCGTTATGCGGATTCGGTAACCGAAGACCGCCCGGTGCCACTGCCCGAGCTGGGCAGCAGTGAACTGCGCAAACTGGCGCAGGCGCTGGAGAGCATGCGCGTCAAGCTGGAGGGGAAAAACTACATCGAGCAGTATGTTTACGCGCTGACCCATGAACTGAAAAGCCCGCTGGCGGCGATCCGCGGCGCGGCGGAGATCCTGCGTGAACATCCTCCCCAGCCAGTCGCGACCCGCTTCACCGAGAATATTCTTGCGCAGAATAGCCGTATGCAGCGCCTGGTTGAGAAGCTGCTGCACCAGGCGAAGCTGGAGAACCGTCTGGAGATCGCCTTTGTGCCTGTTGAGATGAGTGTGTTGTTTCAGCAATTGCAGGAGGAGCGAAGCGCGGTGGCAGCGGCAAAGGCACTAAACATTGTTTTTGAAGCCAACGATGCAGTGGTAGCAGGTGACAAAGAGCTACTGGCGCAGGCGGTGGGAAACCTGCTGGATAATGCCATCGACTTTACACCTGCTGGTGGCAATATTGTGCTGCGCGCCGCAGAGGAAGCCGACAAGGTGGTGATTACCGTGAGCGACAGCGGCGGCGGCATCCCTGATTACGCGCTGCCGCGCATCTTTGAGCGCTTCTACTCCTTGCCGCGCGGGAACGGGCAGAAGAGCAGCGGATTAGGGCTGGCATTTGTCCAGGAGGTCGCGCGCTTGCATCACGGCGCTATCACTGTTTCCAACCGTGCGGAAGGAGGCTGCGAAGCCCGTCTGACACTTCACCCTCACTTCACATAACTTCAAATGCTTCACACATAGCCTCGTTATGCTGCGCGCATCACTAAGGAGAAGGCTATGTTGAAATCCCCCCTGTTCTGGAAAATGGTTACGCTGGCAAGTTGCCTGTGTGTGTTACTTATCCCGCTGACAATGCTCAGCAGCCTGATTGGCGAGCGCGCCGATTATCGACATGAAGTGACCGATACGCTGCGCCAGAGCAGCGCCGGCTCGCAAAAATTGATTGGCCCGCTGATCGCCATTCCGGTGACGGAAACCACCGTATCGCTGGAGAGCAGCGGCGAAAACGAACCGCCGAAAGAGATACGCCGTAAGCAAAGTTTCATCCGCTTATGGTTGCCGGAATCGCTGATGGTCAACGGCAATCAGCAGGTTGAAACGCGCAAAATTGGTATCTATGACGGGCAGCTCTGGCACAACAACATTGATATTAACGCCGAGTTCGACCCGAAGCGGCTGGATATCAAACCGAGTGAAAATGTGACGCTTGGCGAGCCGTTTATCGTGCTGGCGGTGAGCGACTCACGCGGCATTGGCCTGGTGCGCAGCACAAGTGTGAATGGCGAAGCGCTGCGCGTCGAGCCGGGCACTGGGTTGACGAGCGATCTGCAGGGTGTGCATATGCCGCTGGCGAGCCTGCAAAAACCGCTCAAGCTGGCGATGTCGTTCAATCTGAGTGGAACCGGTGAATTTTCCGTTGTGCCGCTTGGCCGTAATAGCGAGATGGCGCTGAAGGGCGACTGGCCGCACCCGGGTTTTATGGGCGATTTCCTGCCGGAAAAACGTGAAGTGAGCGAGAGCGGATTCCAGGCGCACTGGCAGAGCAGCTGGTTTGCCAACAATCTGGACAGTAAAGTGCGCGATATGACCGTGCTCTCCAGTAAGAACAACTGGGAACTGCCGGCGTTCAGCGTCAATATCGTCACCCAGGCGGATCAGTATCAGCTGACTGACCGAGCGATAAAGTACGCCATCCTGCTGATCGTACTGACTTTCCTGGCCTTCTTCGTGTTTGAAAGCCTTACCGCGCGGCAGATGCACCCGATGCAATATCTGCTGGTTGGTCTGTCGCTGGTGATGTTTTACCTGGTATTACTGGCGCTCTCTGAACATACCGGATTTACCGTCGCGTGGATTATTGCCAGCCTGCTCGGTGCGCTGTTGAACGGATTCTATCTGCAGGGCGTAATGAAAAGCTGGCGTGCCAGTCTGAGCTTTACCGCCGCGCTACTGCTGCTTGATGGGGTGATGTGGGGGCTGCTCAACTCTGAGGATAATGCGCTCTTGCTGGGAACCGGCGTGCTGTTTGTGGCGCTGACTGCGGTGATGTTCCTGACACGTAAATTTGACTGGTACGCACTGTCAGCGGCAGGGATAAAACGGATCGCAGCTGAGCCTGCGAAGGAAGATGAGTTAAGGATCTGGAAATAAAAAAAGCGGCGCACTGCGCCGCTTTTTCGTTTGCGTTCGTTTATTCCTGCAGATCGCCGCAGAAGCGGTAACCTTCGCCATGAATGGTGGCGATAATTTCTGGCGTATCCGGCGTTGATTCAAAGTGCTTACGGATACGGCGGATGGTGACATCCACGGTACGATCGTGCGGTTTCAACTCACGCCCGGTCATTTTTTTCAGCAGCTCAGCACGCGACTGAATCTTGCCCGGGTTTTCGCAGAAGTGCAGCATCGCGCGGAACTCACTGCGCGGCAGCTTATACTGCTCGCCGTTCGGGCTAATCAGCGAACGACTGTTGATATCCAGCTCCCAGCCATTGAATTTGTAGCTATCGACGCTGCGGCGCTCTTCGCTGATGGTACCGAGATTCATGGTACGGGACAGCAGGTTGCGCGCGCGGATAGTCAATTCACGCGGGTTAAAAGGTTTAGTGATGTAATCGTCAGCGCCAATTTCAAGACCGAGGATCTTATCGACCTCGTTGTCGCGACCGGTCAGAAACATCAGCGCGACATTTGCTTGCTCACGCAGCTCACGCGCCAGTAAAAGACCATTTTTACCCGGCAGATTGATATCCATAATCACCAGGTTTACATCGTGTTCAGAAAGGATCTGATGCATTTCAGCGCCATCAGTCGCTTCAAAGACATCGTAGCCTTCTGCTTCGAAAATGCTTTTCAACGTGTTGCGTGTTACCAACTCGTCTTCAACAATAAGAATGTGCGGGATCTGCATGTTTGCTACCTAAATTGCCAACTAAATCGAAACAGGAAGTACAAAAGTCCCTGACCAGCCTGGTGCATGTCGAAAATTAACATGACGGCATAACATGACTAAAGTACGTAATTGCGTTCTTGATGCACTTTCCATCAACGTCAACAACATCATTAGCTTGGTCGTGGGCACTTTCCCTCTGAACCCGACAGTGTCAAAAACGGCTGTCATCCTAACCATTTTAACAGCAACATAACAGGCTAAGACGCAAATGACACCCAATAAAACTACGCTTCGTTGACATATATCAAGTTCAATTGTAGCACGTTAACACTTTAGCGAAATTCTGATAGCCAGCTGCTAGCTTCTATTACAAATTTTCAATAAACCAAGTAGTTGCGTGCGCTAATTGATAAATAGCCTGAATCCAACACAGGCAGACATTTCTGTATTAAAATGCCAAGAAGAAACAGAGGGATATGCCCGTTCTGTTAACATCTTAACAGGTAATATTGCTGATAAACAGTTTAGCTTTTTTTAAGCGTAGAGATGGGTCAGATCGGCGATTAGTGTTATGTAATTGTAAATTCGCACCGCGTAATATGTTGATTGATGTCACATTTTTTCGGCGGGCATGAAAAAAGAAGGTTTCGATGCAACTGGCAATTGTTCTTGTCTCTCCCGCGCGAGCGGAAAACGTCGGCGCAGCGGCGCGCGCCATGAAAACGATGGGCTTTACTGACTTACGTATCGTCGACAGCGAGGTCCATTTACAGGAGGCTGCACGGCGCGTTGCGCACGGTTCGGGCGACATTCTTGATAATGCGAAACACTACGCCACGCTCGCCGACGCGCTGGCTGATATTCCTTTCACCATTGCTACTACCGCGCGCAGTCGGGCGAAATTTCACTATTACGCGACGCCTGAGCAGCTTGTGCCGCTATTAGAGGAAAAAAGTACCTGGCTTAGCGGTGCGGCGCTGGTTTTTGGGCGCGAGGATTCCGGGCTGACCAATGATGAACTGGCGCTGGCGGATATTTTAACCGGCGTGCCGATGGCGGCAGATTACCCTTCGCTTAATCTCGGCCAGGCGGTGATGGTATTTTGCTATCAATTATCTGCGTTAATGCAAAGGGCGCCACAAACCATTTCTCAGGTTGATGATAACCAGTTAAGCGCACTGCGTTTGCGGGCACATAATTTACTCAAAAAATTAGACGTGGTTGACGATATGAAAATGGTCGACTGGCTGGATCAGCGGCTTGGCTTACTTGAGCAGCGCGACACCGCCATGTTGCACCGTTTGCTTCACGATATCGAAAAAAAGCTTATCGAGTAACGCGCTGTAATAAGATTCTTTTATAGCTGAAGATGCTGCGATATCGATTTCCCATCGCCCTGATCGGGCTGTAAACGGCTCCGCTTTTAGCGCAGACGGGAATTGAATAAATTCTGCATAAATAAAAAATAAATTGACTTAAGCAGGCAGATACTTTAACCAATATAGGCATACAGCACAGACAGATAATAATACAGAGCACAACATCCATGGCACGCATCTGCACGATTACCACTATTACAACCATCACCATTACCACAGGTAACGGTGCGGGCTGACGCGTACAGGAAATACTGAAAAAAGCCCGCACCTGAACAGTGCGGGCTTTTTTTTCGAGCAAAAATCAAGGGGTAAAGCATGAGAGTGTTGAAGTTCGGCGGTACATCAGTGGCAAATGCGGAGCGTTTTCTGCGTGTTGCCGATATTTTGGAAAGTAATGCCAGGCAGGGGCAAGTCGCAACCGTACTCTCTGCTCCCGCAAAAATTACCAACCATCTTGTCGCGATGATTGAAAAAACCATCTCCGGACAGGATGCAATTCCCAACATTAGCGATGCGGAGCGGATTTTCTCCGAGCTGCTGCAGGGGCTTTCAGATGCGCAGCCCGGCTTTCCGCTCGCACAACTCAAAACCGTGGTCGATGCCGAGTTCGCGCAGATCAAACATGTTCTGCACGGCATCAGTCTGCTGGGCCAGTGCCCGGACAGCATTAACGCTGCGCTCATCTGCCGGGGTGAAAAGCTCTCTATCGCGATCATGGCCGGGCTGCTGGAAGCACGCGGTCACAAAGTGACGGTTATCGATCCGGTCGAAAAACTGCTCGCGGTCGGGCACTATCTCGAATCGACGGTCGATATCGCTGAATCCACGCGCCGTATCGAAGCGAGCCGTATTCCGCAGGATCATATGGTGCTGATGGCCGGTTTCACCGCCGGGAATGAGAAGGGCGAACTGGTGGTGCTCGGGCGTAACGGCTCCGATTACTCCGCCGCCGTGCTGGCCGCATGTTTACGCGCCGACTGTTGTGAGATCTGGACGGATGTCGACGGCGTATATACCTGCGACCCGCGCCAGGTGCCGGACGCAAGGCTGCTGAAGTCGATGTCCTATCAGGAAGCCATGGAGCTCTCCTACTTCGGCGCTAAAGTTCTTCACCCCCGCACCATTACCCCCATCGCCCAGTTCCAGATCCCATGCCTGATTAAAAACACCGGCAACCCGCAAGCACCAGGTACGCTGATTGGCGCCACCTCGGATGACGATGCATTGCCGGTCAAGGGCATCTCGAATCTTAACAATATGGCGATGTTCAGCGTTTCCGGTCCGGGAATGAAAGGCATGGTCGGCATGGCCGCCCGCGTCTTCGCCACTATGTCGCGCAACGGCATCTCCGTTGTGCTGATCACCCAATCTTCATCCGAATACAGCATCAGCTTCTGCGTGCCGCAGTCCGACTGCGCCCGTGCGCAGCGCGCGATGAGTGAAGAGTTCTATCTTGAACTGAAAGAGGGATTACTGGAGCCGCTCGCGGTAATGGAGCGTCTGGCGATCATCTCCGTTGTCGGTGACGGCATGCGCACCTTACGCGGCATCTCGGCGAAATTCTTTGCCGCACTGGCGCGTGCCAATATCAATATCGTGGCAATTGCCCAGGGCTCCTCTGAGCGCTCCATCTCTGTTGTAGTCAGTAATGACGATGCCACCACTGGCGTGCGCGTCACCCACCAGATGTTGTTCAACACCGATCAGGTGATTGAAGTCTTTGTGATCGGCGTCGGCGGCGTTGGCGGCGCATTGCTGGAACAGCTGAAGCGCCAGCAAACGTGGCTGAAGAGTAAGCATATCGATCTACGTGTCTGCGGCGTCGCTAACTCAAGAGCGCTGCTGACCAATGTTCACGGGTTGAATCTGGATAACTGGCAGGCCGAGCTTGCCGAAGCGAAGGAGCCGTTTAACCTTGGCCGACTGATTCGTCTGGTGAAGGAGTACCACCTGCTGAACCCGGTGATCGTCGATTGCACCTCCAACCAGGCGGTCGCCGATCAGTATGCCGACTTCCTGCGCGAAGGTTTCCACGTCGTCACGCCGAACAAAAAAGCGAACACCTCGTCGATGGATTACTACCATCAGCTGCGCCGCGCCGCAGAGAAATCGCGCCGCAAATTCCTCTATGACACCAACGTTGGCGCGGGTCTGCCGGTGATTGAAAACCTGCAAAACCTGCTTAACGCCGGCGATGAACTGCAACGCTTCTCAGGTATTCTCTCCGGCTCTTTATCCTTTATTTTCGGTAAGCTCGACGAAGGGATGAGCCTGTCGGAAGCAACAAAAGTGGCGCGGGAGATGGGCTACACCGAGCCGGATCCGCGTGACGATCTCTCCGGCATGGATGTCGCACGTAAGCTGTTGATCCTGGCCCGTGAAACCGGGCGCGAGCTGGAGCTGACGGATATCGTGATCGAGCCGGTGCTCCCAGCAAGCTTCGATGATTCTGGCGATGTCGACAGCTTTATGGCGCGTCTGCCATCGCTGGATGATGAGTTTGCCAGCCGCGTGGCGAAGGCCCGTGACGCCGGTAATGTGCTGCGTTATGTTGGCAACATTGAAGAGGATGGCACCTGCCGGGTGAAGATCGCTGAAGTCGATGGCAACGATCCGTTGTATAAAGTGAAAAACGGCGAGAACGCGCTGGCGTTTTACAGCCACTATTACCAGCCGTTGCCGCTGGTGCTGCGCGGTTACGGCGCGGGTAATGATGTTACGGCGGCGGGCGTGTTTGCCGACCTGCTGCGTACGCTTTCGTGGAAGTTAGGGGTCTGAGATGGTGAAGGTGTATGCGCCGGCGTCTAGCGCCAATATGAGCGTAGGGTTTGATGTCCTCGGCGCGGCGGTCACGCCCGTCGATGGCACGCTGTTAGGCGACACGGTGTCGGTGGAAGCCGCTGAACACTTTAGTCTGCAAAACAGAGGGCGTTTCGCCAGTAAATTACCGAGCGAAGCGCGGGAGAATATTGTCTATCAATGCTGGGAGCTCTTCTGCCAGGAGATTGGCAAGCAGGTGCCGGTAGCGATGACGCTGGAAAAAAACATGCCGATCGGCTCCGGTCTCGGCTCCAGCGCCTGTTCGGTCGTCGCGGCGCTGGTGGCGATGAACGAGTTTTGCGGTAAACCCCTTGATGAGACGCGCATGCTGGCGCTGATGGGGGAGCTGGAAGGGCGCATCTCCGGCAGCGTGCATTACGACAACGTCGCGCCTTGTTACCTCGGCGGCATGCAGTTGATGATCGAGGAAGGCGGCATTATCAGCCAGCAAGTGCCATGCTTTGATGAGTGGTTATGGGTGCTTGCCTACCCGGGCATTAAAGTCTCGACGGCAGAAGCGCGCGCCATTTTACCGGCGCAGTATCGCCGTCAGGAGTGTATTGCTCACGGGCGTCACCTGGCTGGATTTATTCATGCCTGTTACTCCCGCCAGCCCGCGCTGGCGGCGAAATTGATGAAAGATGTGATTGCCGAACCCTATCGCATGAAGTTGCTGCCAGGCTTTGAACAGGCGCGTCAGGCGGTGGCGGATATCGGCGCGCAGGCCTGCGGCATTTCTGGTTCGGGTCCAACGCTGTTTGCGTTGTGCGACAAGCCGGATACCGCGCAGCGCGTGGCCGACTGGCTCGGCAAACATTATCTGCAAAATCAGGAAGGCTTCGTTCATATTTGCCGGCTGGACACGGCGGGCGCAAGGGTAGTGGGATAACCAATGAAACTCTACAACTTAAAAGATCACAATGAGCAGGTCAGCTTCGCGCAGGCCGTCACACAAGGGCTTGGCAAAAATCAGGGGCTCTTCTTCCCGCACGATCTGCCGGAATTCAACCTGACGGAAATCGACGAGATGCTGGAGCAGGACTTCGTCAGCCGCAGCGCGAAGATCCTCTCCGCCTTTATCGGCGATGAGATCCCGCAGGAAGCGCTGGAAGCCCGCGTGCGTGCTGCGTTTGCCTTTCCTGCACCGGTAAAACCGGTCGAAAACGATATTGGCTGCCTTGAGCTGTTCCACGGGCCGACGCTGGCGTTTAAAGATTTCGGCGGGCGCTTTATGGCGCAGATGCTGAGCGCCATCAGCGGCGACAAACCGGTCACCATTCTGACTGCGACCTCTGGCGACACCGGCGCGGCCGTTGCTCATGCCTTCTACGGCATGAAGAATGTTCGCGTGGTGATCCTCTATCCGCAGGGCAAAATCAGCCCGCTGCAGGAGAAGCTCTTCTGCACGCTGGGTGGCAATATCGAAACGGTTGCCATTGATGCTGACTTCGACGCCTGCCAGGCGCTGGTTAAACAGGCCTTCGACGATGAAGAGCTGAAGAGCGCGCTGGGCCTCAACTCCGCCAACTCGATTAACATCAGCCGCCTGCTGGCGCAGGTGTGCTACTACTTCGAAGCGGTGGCGCAGTTGCCGCAAGAGGCGCGCAATCAGCTGGTGGTGTCGGTGCCAAGCGGCAACTTTGGCGATCTGACCGCCGGGCTGTTGGCGAAGTCACTCGGCCTGCCGGTGAAGCGTTTTATCGCCGCTACCAACGCTAACGACACCGTGCCGCGCTTTCTGAAAGAGGGCGAGTGGCAGCCAAAAGCGACGCAGGCGACACTGTCAAACGCCATGGATGTCAGCCAGCCGAACAACTGGCCGCGCGTGGAGGAGCTGTTCCGCCGTAAAATCTGGCGTCTGAACGAGCTGGGTTACGCGGCGGTGGATGATGAAACCACCAAAGCGACGATCGTTGAACTGAAGAAAAAGGGCTACGTCTCAGAGCCTCACGCCGCGATTGCTTACCGCGCCCTGCGCGATCAGCTTCATCCGGGTGAATATGGCCTGTTCCTCGGCACTGCGCATCCGGCGAAGTTCAAAGAGAGCGTGGAAGCTATCCTCGGCGAAACGCTGCCGCTGCCGAAAGAGCTGGCTGACCGTGCAGATCTGCCGCTGCTCTCTCACTCCCTGCCTGCGGATTTTGCGGCGTTACGCCAGCTGATGATGCAAAAAGCGTAATCTTAAGCGTCCTCCACCTGCGGGTGGGGGACGCTTTTCCGCTTACTGCTCGTGGCGTTTAAACACCAGCTCGTCTGGCGTTGAGGCCGTCTCATCAAAGAAGTACCCTTCGCGGTCAAAGCCCGTTAGCTGCTCCGGCTTCGTCAGACGCTGCTCAATGATGTAGCGGCTCATCAGGCCACGCGCTTTCTTGGCGTAGAAACTGATGACCTTAAACGTGCCGTTTTTCTCGTCGAGGAACACTGGTTTGATGATGCGCGCATTGAGCTTCTTCGGCTTCACGGCGCGGAAATACTCATCGGACGCCAGGTTAACCACAATCTCATCGCCCTGTTCGGCGAGCGCCTCATTCAGCGTGTCGGTGATGATATCGCCCCAGAACTGGTAGAGATCTTTGCCTCTCTCATTCTCAAAACGAATACCCATCTCCAGACGATAGGGCTGCATCAAATCGAGCGGACGCAGCACGCCATACAGGCCGGATAACATACGCAGGTGCTGCTGGGCGAAGTCAAAATCCGCGTCGCTGAAGGTTTCAGCCTGCAGGCCGGTATAAACATCGCCTTTAAACGCGAGCAATGCCTGACGCGCATTTTCCGGGGTGAAGTCGGGTTGCCAGTCGTGAAAACGGGTGGCGTTGAGGTCGGCGAGCTTGTCGCTTATCCCCATCAGCTTTTTAATCTGCGGCGCGGAAAGCGTGCGGGCGGTCTTAATCAGCTGTTGGGAATGGGCCAGCAGCGCTGGCTGGGTGTAGCGCTCGGTTGCCAGCGGGCTCTGGTAATCGAGCGTCTTGGCAGGTGAAATCAAAATCAGCATGCTCACTCCTTGCTGTGTGAGAAATTTCCGCTGACTTTAACAAAAAAATCACCTGGCTTGATCGATAGTTGCGATTAGCGAGACGGAGGGGGAAGCGAGTCCCAGCTGCCTGGCGCAAGTTGGCGCTGAATCTCCGGGTAACGCTGCGGGTTAAACACCGGTTCGATGCCCAGCTTGCGCTGGCGCAGGTAGTCGCCCGCCAGCAGCTTAACCACCGGCGACAGTAGCAGAATGGCCGTCAGGTTAATCATCGCCATCAGCGCCATCACCACATCAGCGATATGCCAAATTAGCGGTACGCTGACCAGCGAACCGCACAGCACCATTGCCACCACCACCCCACGCAGCAGCAGCAGGTTGCCCCGGCTATTGCGGCCTAAAAAGATCAGGTTGTTTTCGGCATAGAGGTAGTTCGCAAGGATCGAGGTAAAAGCGAACAGCAGTACCACCAGCGCGAGAAACCCGGCGCTCCAGCTGCCAGCAAGAGAGACCATCGCCTGCTGCATCAACTGGATACCGATAAGACTACTCTCCGTCTCCGTCGGCCCGCTACCTGCCAGCAGCAGCATCATCGCGCTGGCGGTACAGACCAGAAAGGTATCCGTCAGCACGCCAATCATCTGCACAATGCCCTGCGCAACCGGGTGGGGCGGGGAGGAGGCTGCCATCGCCGCAGCATTCGGCGAGGAGCCCATTCCGGCTTCGTTAGTCGACATGCTGCGCTGAAACCCGCTGGTCATCGCCTGGCTTAGTGTCCAGGCCATGGTGCCGGTCGCCGCCTCTTGCCAGCCGAAGGCACTTTTAAAAATGGTCTCGAAAACCTCTGGTAACAGGCTGGCATGCCAGAGGCTGATGCTGAAGCTCACCACAATCCATGCCAGCGCAATCAGCGGCACCATCCACTGCATCAGACGAGAGAGCACCGCCAGACCGCGGGTCATAAACAGGAGGCAGCCCACCGCCAGCACCAGGCCGGTCAGCGTGCCCGGCACCTGCCAGGCGAAGTGAACGGCGCGCGTCACTACGCTGGATTGAATGGTGTTAAACACCAGCCCATAAGCGAGGAGCAGGAAAATGGAGAAGAGTACGCCCATCCAGCGCATGCCAAGGCCGCGCGCCATATACCAGGCCGGGCCGCCGCGCAGTTGGTTATTGGCATCGCGCTCTTTATAGAGCTGCGCCAGCGCGCACTCGGCGAAGCTGGTCGCCATGCTGATAAGCGCCGCGATCCACATCCAGAAGATCGCGCCCGGGCCGCCGGCAGTGAGGGCAAACGCCACGCCCGCCAGGTTGCCGCTGCCTAAGCGCGTCGCCAGGCTCAGGCAGAGCGCCTGCCACGAGGTGAGGGCACCGGGCGGCACGCTGCGGCCGCTTTTCAGACTTTTGCCAAAGTCGCGGAAAAAACGAAAGGGAACAAACAGGCTGCGAAATGCAAACCAGATACCCGCCGCTGCCAGCAGGTATACCATCAGCGATCCCCACAGGATCTCACTGATAAAAGAGAAGAATTCTGGCATTAACGACCCTCTTGTCGATGCCGGGGGAGGTAACCTGCGACGGCGAGTTTACAACGGGCTTATCCCTTCGCAGGCAATTAATCAGGGAGTTTATCATACAATGCCACCTGCATTGTCTGCGGTTGCGCTGACAGGGCGTCGTGTTATCATCTTGCCAGACCGGTTACATCCCCCTAACAAGTATACTCGTCATACTTCTCGTTCAGGTGCGCTGGCAGCCTTTGCGCCCGACAAGCCATAAAGGCGTCATCGGTCTCGACGTGATTTATTCAGGGTATCGTTTAAAGAGAAACATTATCATGACGGATAAATTGACCTCCCTGCGTCAGTACACAACAGTCGTGGCTGATACCGGAGATATCGCGGCAATGAAGCTCTATCAGCCGCAGGATGCTACAACCAACCCTTCTCTGATCCTTGGGGCAGCCCAAATCCCGGAATACCGTAAACTGATTGACGAAGCTGTGACCTGGGCGCGCAGCCAGAGCAGCGATCGCGCGCAGCAAGTGGTTGATGCGTCCGACCGCCTGGCCGTTAACATCGGTCTGGAAATCCTCAAACTGATCCCGGGCCGTATCTCTACTGAAGTTGACGCGCGCCTCTCTTACGACACCGAAGGCTCCATCGCCAAAGCCAAACGCCTGATCAAAATGTATAACGATGCGGGCATCAGCAACGATCGTATCCTGATCAAGCTGGCTTCCACCTGGCAGGGCATTCGCGCAGCAGAACAGCTGGAAAAAGAGGGCATCAACTGTAACCTGACGCTGCTCTTCTCCTTCGCCCAGGCGCGTGCCTGTGCCGAAGCGGGCGTCTACCTGATCTCTCCGTTCGTAGGTCGTATTCTTGACTGGTACAAAGCCAACACCGACAAGAAAGAGTACGCACCGGCAGAAGATCCGGGCGTGGTTTCCGTGAGCGAAATCTACCAGTACTACAAAGAGCACGGTTATGAAACTGTGGTAATGGGCGCAAGCTTCCGTAATATCGGCGAAATCATTGAGCTGGCTGGCTGCGACCGTCTGACCATCGCCCCGGCGCTGCTGAAAGAGCTTTCAGAAAGCGAAGGCGCGCTGGAGCGCAAACTGGTTTACACCGGCGAAGTGAAAGCGCGTCCGGAGCGCATCAGCGAAGCGGAATTCCTGTGGCAGCACAACCAGGATCCGATGGCGGTTGATAAACTGGCGGACGGTATCCGCAAGTTTGCCGTTGACCAGGAAAAACTGGAAAAAATGATCGGCGATCTGCTGTAATCATCAGGCGTGGCCGGGCTCCCGGTCACGCTTCTTCTCTCCACTCTGTTTGCCTCTCCCCTCAGCGTGTATCATTCCGTAAACGGTTTTATGCAACGGAATAATTATGGATACCTTACGCATTGGTTTAGTTTCGATTTCCGATCGCGCCTCCAGCGGCGTTTATGAAGACAAAGGCTTACCCGCGCTCGAAGCGTGGCTGGCATCGGCCTTAACTACCCCGTTTCATATCGAAACGCGCCTGATCCCCGACGAGCAGACCATCATTGAGCAAACGTTATGTGAGCTGGTGGATGAGATGAGTTGCCATCTGGTGCTGACCACTGGCGGAACCGGCCCGGCGCGACGCGATGTGACCCCCGATGCCACCATCGCCGTTGCCGATCGCGAGATGCCGGGCTTTGGCGAGCAGATGCGCCAGATCAGCCTCAATTTTGTGCCGACGGCCATTCTTTCGCGCCAGGTGGGCGTGATCCGTAAACAGGCGCTGATCCTCAACCTGCCAGGCCAGCCGAAATCGATTAAAGAGACCCTGGAAGGGCTGAAAAGCGAGAACGGTGAAGTGAAAGTAGCGGGGATTTTTGCCAGTGTACCGTATTGTGTACAGCTTCTTGATGGCCCCTATGTGGAAACGGATCCGCAGGTCGTAGCAGCTTTTCGTCCTAAAAGCGCAAGGCGCGAAACTTTATCCTGAAAGCAGCGCTTTTCTGACATATGCGATCCCGGCAGTGGCGTATTGATATTTTTACGGTATAGTCATTTTTAGTTTACATAACTCGTAAAAATATAATCGTTCACTCTTATCAACGGTTCGCTATGTCACATTACACACGCCCTCTGAATAAACAGGATTATAAAACCCTGACCCTCGCCGCCCTCGGCGGGGCGCTGGAGTTTTACGATTTCATCATCTTCGTCTTTTTCGCCGCCGTGGTCGGGGAACTCTTCTTCCCGGCCGATATCCCCGAGTGGCTGCGTCAGGTGCAGACCTTTGGTATTTTCGCCGCTGGTTATCTGGCGCGCCCGCTGGGCGGCATTGTGATGGCGCACTTCGGCGATCTGGTCGGGCGCAAAAAGATGTTCACCCTCAGCATCCTGCTGATGGCGCTGCCAACGCTGGCGATTGGCCTGCTGCCGACCTATGCCTCAATGGGCATTGTCGCGCCGCTGTTACTGCTGTTTATGCGCGTGTTACAGGGCGCAGCGATTGGTGGCGAAGTGCCAGGCGCATGGGTGTTTGTTGCTGAGCATGTCCCGGCGCGCCGCATCGGTATCGCCTGCGGCACGCTGACGGCGGGCTTAACGGTTGGCATCCTGCTGGGATCGGTGGTTGCCACGCTGGTCAACACCAGCATGACGCAGCAGGCGATCCACGACGGCGGCTGGCGTATTCCCTTCCTGCTTGGCGGCGCGTGCGGGCTGGTGGCAATGTATTTACGCCGTTGGCTGCGTGAGACGCCCATTTTCCTGGAGATGCAGCAGCGCAAAGCGCTGGCGCAGGAGTTGCCGGTAAAAGCGGTGGTGCTGAAGCACAAAAAAGCGGTAGTGGTTTCAATGCTGCTGACCTGGCTGCTCTCAGCCGGGATTGTGGTCGTCATTCTGATGTCACCGGTCTGGCTGCAAAAGCAGTATGGCTTCGCGCCCGCCCTGACCTTACAGGCAAACAGCATCGCTACGGTCATGCTCTGCTTTGGTTGTCTGGCGGCGGGGCTGTTAGTCGATCGCTTCGGTGCCAGCCGCACCTTTATCGTCGGCAGCCTGCTGCTCGCCGCTTCCAGCTGGCTCTTCTATCACCGCGTTGGCAGCCACCCGGAACAACTCTTTCTGCTCTATGGCCTTGTCGGCTTGTGCGTTGGCGTTGTGGGCGCGGTGCCCTATGTGATGGTGCGCGCCTTTCCGGCGGAGGTGCGCTTTACCGGCATCTCTTTCTCTTACAACGTCTCTTATGCCATTTTCGGCGGGCTGACGCCGATTGCGGTGACGATGCTGATGAGCGTCTCGCCGATGGCACCGGCCTGGTACGTGCTGGCGCTCTCCTTGATGGGGTTTGGTTTGGGCGTTTGGCTGCGCCAGGATCTGCATCATGCCGATAGCGTGGCCGACACCCCGCTCGAATCCTTATAAAAAAACGGAGCCTTCAGGCTCCGTTTTTTATTGCTCAATCTCCACGTCGCTTATCGCGAAGCGGACTTTCTTACCCTCTTCGTGATAACCGATACGAATAAATATCCGTAATGTCTCCAGCCAGGCATAGTCGCTGCTCATCGCTCTCCCGTCACCGCGATCGTCGGTACAAGTGAACTCCAGCAGGCGGCCGCTGAAGCGCGGGTTAAGGGTGGCGGCCTCTTGCCACTGCGCGTCAGCTTTACAGGTCTGGCTCTTTGTCACCTGTTGCGCTTTTTTCGCAACCTGTTGCTGCACGCGCCACTGAAAATGCCCGCCGGCTACGGGCGGCAGCGCAATATCGCTCTCAAGGGTTTGCGTCACAGCAGGCGTTACTGCCATCGACTCCACGCTTTTCAACTCGACAAGGTTAAACAGACTCTGATCCTGAAAATAGAAGGCGATATTAGCTAACGGTGCCGTTTTGAGCGTTAAGGTTGTACCGTCCGGCTGCGTATCGATACGGAAAATTGTCGGCATAGAACTATCGGCATTCTGTTTGTAGCGCAAATGGCGAAAAGCAGGGCGTTGCTCAGGAGAGCCAATCGCCTGTTGCACACGCTTTTCGACCTCTTGCGGCAAGGTTGCCTCGCCCAATAGCGCAGGATCGTTACCGGAGAAGTCGGGCGGCGTGGGCTGATTTGCCGCTAATGTTTTCTCCCGTGTCGTTAACGGCCCCTGGCCGTTGAACTGGCGAATATCCTTCACGGCGCAAAGCGCTTTGCCCGCAGCCAGCTGATCTTCAGTAAGCGGCGTGACGTCAGAGGAGGGCGCTTGCTGGAGGGTTAACCGATCGTGCTCATCCAGCCAGTAAGCGTTGAGCGGCGTGCCGTTTCCGCTCTGACAATGGAAGCGAATATCGTGAATTTTCATGGAGTAAGGCGCGCCATATTTGGCGTCACGATGAATCTGTCCATAATCGGTGCCGAACCGCAGCCGAAGTATGTCGCCATCGCGAATGCTGTTGTTAACGTCCACGGCCTGCCAGTCGCCCTCTTTATCTGCCGCAGATAAGATCCGCCACGCCGGTGGCGGTAGCTTTAGCCCGCAGACATCCAGCTCCGCATTACCGCTGAACATCGCTTCCCCCTCGGCTGAAAGGGCGACGCCAGGCACATAGCGGTTGATAGAACCTGCACCAAAGGCGCGTACTTCATGAGGCGTGCCGGTGGCTACTTCGGTAATTAACAAGTTTTTGGCGTGCGTGGTGCAATCCACATTCAGCCATATCTTGGTGCTCTGTGGCGTTGATGCAGTGGTGGCGCGATAAAGAGCCGTAATATTCTGACCATCATGTGGGCCAAAGGCGTTAGCCGATTGCAGCGTGATATCCGTAACGGGGCCAGGTGAAGCAAGCGTCTGGAGCGGTAAAAGCAGCGCCAGCGAAAGGGGGGTGAGGCGAGTCATGGTGAATTCTTCACAGTAGCAGAGGTGGGCGCTACGTTAACGGAAAATGGCCCGGCGGGATAACGCCAGAATGGGTAGTAACGCGAAAAAAATGCGAAGCCCGGCTTCGCATTTTAGGGGAGAAAGGAATCAGGCTTTTTCGCCAATCGGCAGCACGGTGCGGCCAAACTGCTCGTTCAGCACTTCGCCCATCGCCAGGTAGATCGCGCTGGCACCGCAGACGAGGCCAATCCAGCCCGCGATATGGACGATGTTTTCGTTATCCGCCAGATGTCCCACCGCCAGCAGCGCAAACAGCACCGTCAGGCTCAGGAAGACAAACTGCAACATGCGCGCGCTCTTCAGCGTGCCGAAGAACATAAACAGGGTAAAGACGCCCCAGATGGCTAAATAGACGCCGAGGAAGTGGCCGTTGGTCGCCTCTGTCAGCCCCATTTTCGGGAACAGCAGAATTGCTACCAGCGTCAACCAGAAAGAACCGTAAGAGGTAAAAGCCGTTAAGCCGAAGGTGTTGCCTTTTTTATACTCAAGCAGGCCGGCAAAAATTTGTGCGATACCACCATAGAAAATGCCCATCGCCAGGATAATGACATCCATCGGGAATAAACCAATATTGTGCAGGTTAAGCAGAATAGTGGTCATGCCGAAGCCCATTAAGCCCAGCGGAGCCGGATTAGCCAACTTAGTGTTGCCCATAATTCCTCAAAAGAATCAATTGATAAAGGGGAGAAATAATTACCCCGCGGGCGTTTTCTGCAAGCGGGGCGCGGCATCATAAATAGCGCCATCCGGCCTGTCTATGATCTGAACAGGGGGAAATTAAAAAATTTTTTACTGTCTCCCCCTTGATGCGCGGCGCGGCGACCCCATCTTGTAGTCAACCGCATTTTGTGGGCTTGTAAAAAAATCAATACAGGGCAGTTGAAACCGTGAGGTTTGCCCTTATTACAGGTTCACAACCAGCTGATGACGAATTTTTAGTGGAGACGTTTAGATGGGTAAAATTATTGGTATCGACCTTGGGACAACCAACTCTTGTGTAGCCATCATGGATGGCGCTTCGGCACGCGTGCTTGAGAACGCTGAGGGCGATCGCACCACGCCTTCCGTAATTGCGTACACACAGGATGGCGAGACTCTGGTAGGTCAGCCGGCTAAACGTCAGGCAGTGACGAACCCGCAAAACACGCTGTTTGCGATCAAGCGCCTGATTGGCCGTCGCTTCCAGGACGAAGAAGTCCAGCGTGACGTATCTATCATGCCTTACAAAATCATGGCAGCCGACAACGGCGACGCCTGGATTGATGTGAAAGGCAACAAAATGGCACCGCCGCAGATCTCTGCTGAAGTGCTGAAAAAAATGAAGAAAACGGCGGAAGATTACCTGGGCGAACCGGTAACTGAAGCGGTTATCACTGTTCCGGCTTACTTTAACGATGCGCAGCGTCAGGCGACCAAAGACGCCGGCCGTATCGCGGGCCTGGAAGTAAAACGTATTATCAACGAACCGACAGCGGCTGCGCTGGCTTACGGTCTGGATAAAGAGACCGGCAACCGCACTATCGCGGTATACGACCTGGGCGGCGGTACCTTCGATATCTCCATCATCGAAATCGACGATGTTGACGGCGAAAAAACCTTCGAAGTACTGGCGACCAACGGTGATACCCACCTCGGTGGTGAAGACTTCGACAGCCGTCTGATCAACTACCTGGTGGAAGAGTTCAAGAAAGATCAGGGTATCGATCTGCGCAACGATCCGCTGGCAATGCAGCGCCTGAAAGAAGCGGCAGAGAAAGCAAAAATCGAGCTCTCTTCTGCCCAGCAGACCGACGTGAACCTGCCGTACATCACCGCAGACGCGACCGGTCCGAAACACATGAACATCAAAGTGACTCGCGCGAAACTGGAAAGCCTGGTCGAAGACCTGGTAAGCCGTTCTATCGAGCCGCTGAAAGTTGCGCTGCAGGATGCGGGCCTCTCCGTTTCTGACATCAACGACGTGATCCTGGTCGGTGGCCAGACCCGTATGCCGATGGTGCAGAAAAAAGTGGCTGAGTTCTTCGGCAAAGATCCGCGTAAAGACGTGAACCCGGATGAAGCAGTAGCTATCGGTGCTGCGGTTCAGGGCGGCGTTCTGACCGGTGAAGTTAAAGACGTTCTGCTGCTGGACGTTACCCCGCTGTCGCTGGGTATCGAAACCATGGGCGGCGTGATGACTCCGCTGATCAACAAAAACACCACCATCCCGACCAAGCACAGCCAGGTGTTCTCTACTGCGGAAGACAACCAGTCTGCGGTAACCATCCACGTGCTGCAGGGTGAGCGTAAACGCGCCTCCGATAACAAATCGCTGGGTCAGTTCAACCTCGACGGTATCAACCCGGCACCGCGCGGCATGCCGCAGATCGAAGTCACCTTCGATATCGACGCCGATGGTATTCTGCACGTCTCTGCGAAAGACAAGAATACCAACCGCGAGCAGAAGATCACCATCAAGGCTTCTTCTGGTCTGAACGAGGATGAAATCCAGAAAATGGTGCGTGACGCGGAAGCGAACGCCGAGTCTGACCGTAAGTTCGAAGAGCTGGTACAGACCCGTAACCAGGGCGATCATCTGCTGCACAGCACCCGTAAGCAGGTTGAAGAAGCAGGCGACCAACTGCCGGCTGAAGACAAAACTGCAATCGAGTCCGCGCTGAGCGAGCTGGAAACCGCGCTGAAAGGCGAAGACAAAGCCGCCATCGACGCGAAAATGCAGGCGCTGGCACAGGTTTCCCAGAAACTGATGGAAATCGCCCAGCAGCAGCACGCACAGCAGCAGGCGGGCGGCGCTGATGCTTCTGCGAACAACGCCAACGCGGCGAAAGATGACGACGTGGTTGACGCCGAGTTCGAAGAAGTTAAAGACAAAAAGTAATCGCCCTTATGCAGGGTAGATAACCAGCACGGGCGTCGGAGTTTTCTCCACGCCCGTGCTCGTATGTTAAGGGGCAGATAAACCGATGGCGAAGCAAGATTATTACGAGATTCTCGGCGTGTCGAAAACGGCCGAAGAGTCTGAGATCAAAAAGGCGTACCGACGCCTGGCCATGAAATTTCACCCGGACCGCAACCAGGGCGATAAAGAGGCCGAAAGCAAATTCAAAGAGATCAACGAAGCCTATAAGGTCCTGACCGATCCCCAGAAACGCGCGGCGTACGATCAGTACGGCCATGCGGCCTTCGAGCAGGGCGGCGGCGGCGGTGGATACGGCGGCGGCGGCTTTGGTGGCGGTGCCGACTTCAGCGACATCTTTGGCGATGTCTTTGGCGACATCTTCGGCGGCGGTCGTGGCCGTCAACGCGCAGCGCGTGGTTCCGATCTGCGTTACACCATGGAGCTGACGCTGGAAGAAGCGGTACGCGGCGTCACGAAAGAGATCCGCATCCCGACGCTGGAAGAGTGCGACATCTGCCACGGCAGCGGCGCAAAAGCGGGTACCCAGCCGCAGACCTGTCCGACCTGTCATGGCTCCGGCCAGGTGCAGATGCGCCAGGGCTTCTTTGCCGTACAGCAGACCTGTCCGCACTGTCAGGGCCGCGGTACGCTGATTAAAGATCCGTGCAACAAATGTCACGGTCACGGTCGCGTTGAGAAATCCAAAACCCTCTCCGTGAAGATCCCGGCAGGGGTGGATACCGGCGATCGTATTCGTCTGAGCGGCGAAGGCGAAGCGGGCGAGCATGGCGCACCGGCAGGCGATCTCTATGTTCAGGTGCAGGTGAAACAGCATCCGATCTTCGAACGCGAAGGCAATAACCTCTACTGCGAAGTGCCGATCAACTTTGCTATGGCGGCGCTGGGCGGCGAAATCGAAGTGCCGACGCTGGATGGTCGCGTGAAGCTGAAAGTGCCGAGCGAAACCCAGACTGGCAAGCTGTTCCGCATGCGCGGTAAAGGCGTGAAATCCGTACGCGGTGGCGCGCAGGGCGATCTGCTGTGCCGCGTAGTCGTAGAGACGCCGGTCGGCCTGAACGAGAAGCAGAAGCAGCTGCTGCAGGATCTGCAGGACAGCTTTGGTGGCCCGACGGGAGAAAACAACAGCCCGCGCTCCAAAAGCTTCTTCGACGGCGTGAAAAAATTCTTCGACGATCTGACGCGCTAAGCGTCCCGCATCACCTCTCTTTATCAACCCGGCGCTGCCGGGTTTTTTTTGCCCGCTCGCATACCTCGGGAAAACAGAGCTGATAAGCAATAATAATCTGTTTTTAACGAAGAGTTGCGAGGAGTAAGATAGCCGCCACGACGTTACAGGGAGTGGGAGAATCCGATGAAGTTTTTGCACCGTTTTTTAAATAGCGATGCCTCAGGTGGCATCGTGCTGATTTTGGCCGCTGCGCTGGCCATGCTCTGCGCAAACCTTGGCGCGACGCAGGAGATTTACAGCTCGTTTTTACAGACCCCGGTCCAGCTGAAAGTCGGCTCGCTTGAGATCAATAAAGACATGCTGTTGTGGATTAACGATGCGCTGATGGCGATCTTTTTCCTGATGGTCGGTCTGGAAGTGAAGTATGAACTGGTTGAGGGAACCCTCGCCAGCCGCCAGCAGGCGGTATTCCCGGTGATTGCCGCGCTGGGTGGAATGGTTGCACCCGCGCTGATCTTCCTGCTGTTTAATGGTCATAACCCGCTGGCAAGCCACGGCTGGGCCATTCCGACCGCGACCGATATTGCCTTCGCCCTTGGCGTACTGGCGCTGTTAGGTAATCGCGTCCCGCCGGTACTGAAGGTGTTTCTGATGGCGCTGGCGATCATTGACGATCTCGGCGCGATTGTGATTATCGCACTCTTCTACACCAGCGATCTCTCGACTCTGGCGCTGGGCGTTGCCGCCACCGCTATCGCTGTGCTGGCAATCATGAACGCGCTCAACGTGCGCCGTATCGGTCTCTATATGTTAGTGGGCGTCGTGCTGTGGACGGCGGTGCTGAAATCCGGGGTACATGCCACGCTTGCGGGCGTTATCGTCGGTTTCTTTGTACCACTGAAAAAAGAGAATGGCGTGTCGCCGTTACATCAGTTGAGTGATGCGATTAGCCCGTGGGTCGCCTGGCTTATTCTGCCGCTGTTTGCTTTTGCCAATGCCGGGGTTCCTCTTACCGGTATGTCGCTCTCCGGCCTGACGGATGTACTGCCGCTGGGGATTATTGCTGGCCTGGTGATCGGTAAGCCGCTCGGCATTTCGCTCTTCTGCTGGCTGGCGCTGCGTTTGAAACTGGCGAAGCTGCCGCACGGCGCGGTGTTCAAACAGATTATGGCGGTCGGCGTGCTGTGCGGCATCGGCTTTACCATGTCGATCTTTATCTCGTCGCTCGCCTTTGGTGACGCGCATGCCGATATGATCGCCTGGAGCAAACTGGGCATTCTCACCGGCTCGGTTATCTCGGCCGTGGCGGGTTACTGCCTGCTGCGTACGCGCATTATCCGCACGGCGTAGTCACCAAAAGGTAAAGCGCCATGTCATATATCAATTACAACCATCTGTACTACTTCTGGCATGTCTACCGGGAAGGATCCGTCGTTGGCGCGGCGGAGGCGCTTTACTTAACGCCGCAGACGATCACCGGGCAGATAAAAGCGCTGGAAGAGCGGCTGCAGGGCAAGCTCTTTAAACGTAAAGGGCGGGGGCTGGAAGCTACCGAACTGGGTCAACTGGTGTTTCGCTATGCGGATAAGATGTTCGCCTTAAGCCAGGAGATGCTCGATATCATCAACTACCGCAAAGAGGCGAACCTGCTGTTTGATGTCGGCGTGGCGGATGCGCTCTCAAAGCGGCTGGTGAGCGGCATTCTTGATGCCGTCGTACAGGAGGGCGAGCCGATTCACCTGCGCTGCTTTGAATCGACGCACGAGTTGCTGCTGGAGCAGTTAAGCCAGCATAAGCTCGATATGATTATCTCTGACTGCCCCATCGACTCTGCGCAGCAGGAGGGGCTCTTTTCGGTGAAGATTGGCGAATGCAGCGTCAGCTTCTGGAGCAGCGGCCCGGTGCCCGATCTGCCGTTTCCCGCCTGCCTTGAAACGCGGCGGTTATTAATTCCCGGTCGCCGCTCAATGCTCGGCCGCAAGCTAATGAACTGGTTTCATGTGCAGAACCTGCAGGTGGAGATCCTCGGCGAGTTTGATGATGCTGCGCTGATGAAGGCCTTTGGCGCGAAACATGACGCCATTTTTGTTGCGCCGACCTCCTATGGCGACGACTTCTATGCCGATGCGCGAATGGTGGAGATCGGTCGGCTCGACAATGTGCAGGAGGAGTATCACGCGATTTTTGCTGAACGGATGATCCAGCATCCGGCGGTGCAGCGCATCTGCAATCGCGATTATTCAGCGCTCTTCGCGCTCCGCCAGAAATGAAAAAACCCGCCGAAGCGGGTTTTTTTTACAAAGCGAACAGCGAAGCGATTAAGCCAGGCTGTTGATACGCGCGGTCAGGTTAGCCTTATGACGCGCTGCTTTGTTTTTGTGGATCAGACCTTTAGCGGCCTGACGATCCACGATCGGTTGCATTTCGTTAAATGCATTCTGCGCAGCGGCTTTGTCGCCAGCTTCAATAGCTGCGTATACTTTCTTAACGAAAGTACGCATCATTGAGCGACGGCTAGCGTTGTGCTTGCGAGCCTTTTCAGACTGAACGGCGCGCTTCTTAGCTGATTTGATATTAGCCAAGGTCCAACTCCCAAATATGATCTTTATGGACAATTCAAAGGCCGGGGAATATGCCCTTTTAGCCTTCTTTTGTCAATGGATTTGTGCAAATAAGCGCCGTTAAGCAACGACGCTCGTTACGTAGTGATGGCGCAGGATTCTAACAGCTTGCGTGTCGCGAATACAGCTTTTCCACCAGAAAAATCGTGCATAACGGCAGATTCTCACCACAGCCAGCGGCAGCCTGATGAAAAGCCTCTCCTTTCTGGCGTGATAAGGCAATCGCCGGTTAACGTTGCCCGCTGTACAAGGTATAATCCGACGATTTTCACTGTTTTGAGCCAGACATGAAGCTGATACGCGGCATACATAACCTCAGTCATGCACCGCACGGGTGTGTGCTGACTATTGGTAATTTCGACGGCGTACATCGCGGTCATCAGGCGTTGCTACAGGGGCTGGGCGCAGAAGGGCGCGCGCGTGGCCTGCCGGTGGTGGTGATGATTTTTGAACCGCAGCCGCTGGAGCTGTTCGCCGGGGAAAAATCCCCCGCGCGGCTAACGCGTCTGCGCGAGAAGCTTCGCTGGCTGGCCGAGTGCGGCGTGGAGTATGTTCTCTGCCTGCGCTTCGACAGGCGTTTTGCGGCGCTGACCGCACAAACCTTTGTCAGCGACCTGCTGGTCGACCGCCTCGGTGTGAAATTTCTCGCAGTCGGTGACGATTTCCGTTTTGGCGCTGGTCGCCAGGGGGATTTCTTGTTATTACAGAAGGCCGGCGAGAAATATGGCTTTGACGTCACCAGTACGCAAACCTTCTGCGAAGGCGGCGTGCGGGTGAGCAGCACCGCGATTCGCCAGGCGCTGGCGAACGACGACCTGGCGCTTGCCGAGAATCTACTTGGCCGCCCGTTCAGCATCTCCGGGCGCGTTGTCCACGGCGATGCGCTGGGGCGCACCATCGGTTTTCCGACGGCGAATGTGCCGCTGCGCCGCCAGGTCTCCCCGGTAAAAGGGGTCTACGCGGTTGAAGTGGCAGGCCTCGGCGACACGCTGCTGCCGGGCGTGGCCAATATTGGTACCCGTCCGACGGTGGCAGGTATTCGCCAGCAGCTGGAAGTGCACCTGCTGGATGTTGCAATGGACCTTTATGGTCGCCATATAGACGTAGTACTGCGTAAAAAAATACGTAACGAACAGCGCTTTGCTTCCCTCGATGAACTGAAGGCGCAAATCGCCCGAGATGAGGTAGCGGCCCGTGAGTTTTTTGGGCTATCTAAACCGGCTTCTTAAGGCCTGGTGGTATTAATCAAACCGAAATACGGAACCGAGAATCTAATGAGTGACTATAAATCTACCCTGAATTTGCCGGAAACAGGGTTCCCAATGCGTGGCGATCTCGCCAAACGCGAACCGGGAATGCTGGCGCGTTGGACTGATGATGACCTCTACGGCATCATCCGTGCGGCGAAAAAAGGCAAAAAAACCTTCATTCTGCATGATGGCCCTCCATATGCGAATGGCAGCATTCATATTGGTCACTCGGTTAACAAGATTCTGAAAGACATTATTGTGAAGTCCAAAGGGCTCGCAGGTTATGACTCGCCTTACGTTCCGGGTTGGGATTGCCACGGTCTGCCGATCGAACTGAAAGTCGAGCAGGAGTACGGCAAACCGGGTGAGAAGTTTACCGCCGCCGAGTTCCGCGCCAAGTGCCGTGAATATGCCGCCACGCAGGTGGACGGGCAGCGCAAAGACTTTATCCGTCTGGGCGTGCTCGGTGACTGGTCGCACCCTTACCTGACCATGGACTTCAAAACCGAAGCCAATATCATCCGCGCGCTGGGCAAAATCATCGGTAACGGCCACCTGCTGAAAGGGGCAAAACCGGTGCACTGGTGCGTCGACTGCCGTTCCGCGCTGGCGGAAGCGGAAGTTGAGTATTACGACAAAACCTCACCGTCTATCGATGTCGCCTTCCAGGCCGTCGATCAGCAGGCGGTGAAAGCGAAATTCGGCGTTGATTCTGTTAACGGCCCGGTTTCGCTGGTTATCTGGACCACCACGCCGTGGACCCTCCCTGCTAACCGCGCTATCTCCCTCTCTCCGGAGTTTGAGTACGCGCTGGTACAGGTTGACGGTCAGGCGGTGATCCTGGCAAAAGATCTGGTTGAGAGCGTGATGAAACGCACCGGCATCAGCGATTATCGCGTGCTGGCTACGGTCAACGGCGCTGAGCTTGAACTGATGCGCTTCAAACACCCGTTCCTCGATTTCGACGTGCCGGCGATCCTTGGCGATCACGTTACGCTGGAAGCGGGTACCGGCGCGGTGCATACCGCCGGTGGTCACGGTCCGGACGACTACACCATCAGCCAGAAGTACGGTCTGGAAATTGCCAACCCGGTTGGCCCGGACGGTCGCTATCTGCCGGGCACCTACCCGACGCTTGATGGCATCAACGTCTTCAAAGCGAACGATATCATCGTGGCGCTGCTGACCGAAAAAGGCGCGCTGCTGCACGTCGAGAAGATGCAGCACAGCTATCCGTGCTGCTGGCGTCACAAATCGCCGATCATCTTCCGCGCCACGCCGCAGTGGTTCGTCAGCATGGATCAAAAAGGGCTGCGCACGCAGTCGCTGCAAGAGATCAAAGGCGTGCAGTGGATCCCGGACTGGGGCCAGGCGCGTATCGAATCGATGGTCGCTAACCGTCCTGACTGGTGTATCTCCCGTCAGCGCACCTGGGGCGTGCCGATGTCGCTGTTCGTTCATAAAGATAGCGAAGAGCTGCACCCGCGTACGCTGGAGCTGATGGAAGAGGTAGCAAAACGCGTTGAAGTTGACGGCATTCAGGCCTGGTGGGATCTCGATCCGCGCGACATCCTCGGCGATGACGCTGACAGCTATGTCAAAGTGCCGGATACGCTGGATGTATGGTTTGACTCCGGTTCAACCCACGCCTCCGTCGTCGACGTTCGCCCGGAGTTCGCGGGCCACGCGGCAGACATGTATTTGGAAGGCTCGGATCAGCATCGCGGCTGGTTTATGTCATCCCTGATGATCTCCACGGCGATGAAGGGCAAAGCGCCTTATCGTCAGGTGCTGACCCACGGTTTCACCGTCGATGGTCAGGGCCGCAAGATGTCTAAATCGATCGGCAACACCGTTTCGCCGCAGGATGTGATGAACAAACTCGGCGCGGATATCCTGCGTCTGTGGGTGGCATCAACCGATTACACCGGTGAAATGGCCGTTTCCGACGAGATCCTGAAGCGTGCCGCCGATAGCTATCGTCGTATCCGTAACACCGCGCGCTTCCTGCTGGCGAACCTCAACGGTTTCGATCCGGCGAAAGATATGGTGAAACCGGAAGAGATGGTGGTGCTGGATCGCTGGGCCGTTGGCTGCGCGAAAGCGGCGCAGGAAGATATCCTGAAAGCCTACGAATCCTACGACTTCCATGAAGTGGTGCAGCGCCTGATGCGCTTCTGCTCCGTGGAGATGGGCTCGTTCTACCTCGACATCATCAAAGACCGTCAGTACACCGCGAAAGCGGACAGCCGCGCACGTCGCAGCTGTCAGACCGCGCTCTACCACATCTGTGAAGCGCTGGTGCGCTGGATGGCACCGATCATGTCCTTCACTGCGGATGAGATCTGGGGCTATCTGCCAGGCGATCGCGAGAAGTATGTCTTCACCGGCGAGTGGTACGAAGGCCTGTTTGGCCTGGCGGACGATGAAGCGATGAACGACGCCTACTGGGCCGAGCTGCTGAAAGTGCGTGGCGAAGTCAACAAGGTGATCGAGCAGGCGCGTGCCGATAAGAAAGTGGGCGGCTCCCTTGAAGCGACGGTGACGCTATTCGCACAGCCGGAACTGGCGGCGAAACTGACGGCACTGGGCGATGAATTGCGATTTGTCCTGTTGACCTCAGGCGCGCAGGTTGCGGATTATGCCAGCGCGTCTGCGGATGCGCAGCAGAGCGAACTGCTCAAAGGGCTGAAAGTAGCGCTGAGTAAAGCCGATGGTGAGAAGTGCCCGCGTTGCTGGCATTACACCCATGATGTCGGTCAGGTGGCGGAACACGCAGAAATTTGCGGACGCTGTGTTAGCAACGTCGCCGGTGACGGCGAAAAACGTAAGTTTGCCTGATGAGTAAACCGATCTTTTCAACAGGGCTGCGCTGGCTATGGCTGGTCGTGGCGGTGCTGATTATCGATCTGGGCAGTAAGTACCTGATCCTTCAGAACTTCGCTCTGGGGGAAACGGTCTCTCTGTTCCCGTCGCTAAACCTGCACTATGCGCGTAACTATGGGGCGGCATTCAGCTTCCTCGCCGACAGTGGCGGCTGGCAACGCTGGTTCTTCGCGGGTATCGCTATCGGTATCTGCGTGGTGCTGGCGGTGCTGATGTACCGCGCTAAAGCGTCGCAAAAGCTGAATAACATCGCCTATGCGCTGATTATTGGCGGCGCGCTCGGTAACTTGTTCGACCGTCTGTGGCATGGCTTTGTCGTCGATATGATCGATTTTTATGTGGGCGACTGGCATTTTGCTACCTTTAACCTTGCCGATACCGCAATCTGTATCGGCGCGGCGCTGATCGTGCTGGAAGGGTTTTTACCCTCCGCCGCAGTGAAAAAACAGGCGTAAGCCATAAAGCGTTGTAGGCCCGGTTATTAAGCCGGATAAGCGTAGCGCCATCCGGCATGCAATATACCCGGGTCCTACATTCGCTATCACATAAGAGCAACCTGCATGTCTAAATCCGTACAGAGCGACAGCGCAGTGCTGGTGCACTTCACGCTCAAGCTCGAAGATGGTTCACTTGCCGAATCCACTCGCAACAATGGTAAGCCGGCGCTGTTTCGCCTTGGCGACGGTTCCCTTTCCGAAGGGCTGGAGCAACATCTGCTTGGCCTGAAGGCCGGGGAGAAAAAGGTCTTTTCCCTTGAGCCAGATGCCGCCTTCGGCACGCCGAGCCCGGATCTGATCCAGTACTTCTCGCGCCGTGAATTTATGGACGCCGGCGAGCCTGAAATCGGCGCGATTATGCTCTTTACCGCAATGGATGGCAGCGAAATGCCGGGCGTGATCCGCGAAATCAACGGCGACTCGATTACCGTCGATTTCAACCATCCGCTGGCGGGCAGAACCGTCCACTTTGATATCGATGTGCTGGAAGTCGATCCGGCACTGGAGGAGACAGATGCAGATCCTGTTGGCTAACCCGCGCGGTTTTTGCGCTGGCGTTGACCGCGCTATCAGCATTGTTGAAAACGCGCTGGCTATCTACGGCGCGCCGATTTATGTGCGTCACGAAGTGGTGCACAACCGCTACGTGGTCGACAGCCTGCGTGAGCGCGGCGCTATTTTTATTGAGCAGATAAGCGAAGTGCCGGACGGCGCGATCCTGATCTTCTCGGCGCACGGCGTTTCACAAGCGGTGCGCAACGAAGCGAAAAGCCGTGATTTAACGGTCTTCGACGCCACCTGTCCGCTGGTCACGAAAGTGCATATGGAAGTGGCACGCGCCAGCCGTCGTGGCGAAGAGGCGATTCTGATTGGACACGCCGGTCACCCGGAAGTGGAAGGCACCATGGGTCAGTACAGCAACCCGAAAGGGGGCATGTACCTGGTTGAGTCGCCGGACGATGTGGCGACGCTTGAGATCAAAGATCCGGGCAAACTCTCCTTCATGACCCAGACCACGCTCTCCGTCGACGATACCTCTGACGTTATTGACGCCCTGCGCGTGCGTTTCCCGCAGATCGTCGGGCCGCGTAAAGATGATATCTGCTACGCCACCACCAACCGTCAGGAAGCGGTGCGCGCACTGGCTGAACAGGCGGAAGTGGTGCTGGTAGTCGGGTCGAAAAACTCCTCCAACTCCAACCGGCTCGCCGAGCTGGCGCAGCGGATGGGCAAAGCGGCCTATCTGATTGATGATGCCTCTGATATCCAGGAGCGCTGGGTTCAGGGTATTGCCTGTGTCGGTGTTACCGCTGGCGCGTCCGCGCCGGATATTCTGGTGCAGAACGTGATTACCCGCCTGCAGGAGCTGGGCGGCGGCGACGCCATCCCGCTTGAAGGACGCGAAGAGAATATCGTCTTCGAAGTGCCAAAAGAGCTGCGGGTCGAGGTTCGCGAAGTCGAGTAACCTTTTTCCCGAGGGTTATGCGAAGATGCCAGACTGAGTCTGGCATTTTTTTTGACCATTTTTCGTGGAGGGGCTATGGGGCTGCCAATCATTCTCGACACCGATCCCGGTATTGACGACGCCGTGGCGATTGCCGCCGCGCTGTTCGCGCCTGAGTGCGATCTGAAACTGATCACCACCGTTGCCGGTAATGTTTCGCTGGAGAAAACCACCCGCAACGCGCTGCAACTGCTTCACTTCTGGAACGTGGATATCCCGCTGGCGCAGGGAGCCGCTACGCCTTTGCTGCGCCCGCTTTATAACGCGGCAGATGTGCATGGCGAGTCGGGGCTGGATGGCTACGACTTTATCGAACACGCACGTCAGCCGCTGGCGATCCCGGCCTTTCAGGCGATCCGCGACATGCTGCTGGCCTCGCCTGAACCGGTCACGCTTGTGACCATCGGCCCGCTGACCAATATCGCGCTGCTGCTTACCCACTACCCGGAGTGCCAGTTCAACATCCGTCGGCTGGTGATGATGGGCGGCTCCGCCGGGCGCGGTAACTTTACGCCGAGCGCCGAATTTAATATCGCCGTCGATCCCGACGCCGCGGCGCGCGTTTTTGCCAGCGGGCTGGATATCGTCATGTGCGGCCTGGATGTCACCAACCACGCGACCCTTGCGCCCGCCTTTCTGGCCACTCTTCCCACCCTGAACCGCACCGGCAAAATGTTGCATGCGCTTTTCAGCCACTACCGCAGCGGCAGCATGGCGACCGGGCAGCGCATGTACGATCTCTGCGCTATCGCTTACCTGGTCCGCCCGGATCTTTTTACCCTCAAACCCTGCTTTGTGGCGGTTGAGACGCAGGGGCAGTTCACCACGGGTGCGACGGTGGTGGATATCGACGGCAAGCTGGGGCTACCCGCCAATTCGCAGGTAGCGCTGGATATGGATGTTGAGGGCTTTCGTACATGGTTCGCCGGGGTGCTGGCGCTGGCACCTTAAAACCCATTAATGCGATGACAAAAGAGAGAAGACGCGATGACTGAACGACTCTATTACACCAGCGATGCACTGGAAGGCCACGCGCGCGTATTGCGCTGCACGGAACAGGCTGATGGCCGTTATGGGATCGTGCTCGATCGCACGCTGTTCCATCCGCAGGGCGGCGGTCAGCCGGCCGATAAAGGCTGGATCAACGGCGTGACGGTCGAAAGCGTGGCGCAGCAAGAGGATGAGGTGATCCATCTGCTGGCGCAGCCGCTGCCAGTGGGCGAGGTGGAAGTGAAAATTGATGCTGAGACCCGCGCACTGCACAGCCAGCTACACTCGGCCGGGCATCTGATTGGTTATGCGGGTGAAGCCGCTGGCTGGCGGCCGGTCAAAGCGCACCACTGGCCGGGAGAAGGGCGCATCACCTTCGCGCCGGGAGAGGAGGTCGCAGAGCCTGAGGCCGCGACCTTTACGGACGCCATTACGCGGTGGCAATCCGCGTCGCTGGCGCGGAGCATCGCCTTTGAAGCGGGGCGCAGACGGGTCAGTTTTGGCGATCTCCCGGCGTACGGCTGCGGAGGAACGCATGTGCGCTCGCTGGCGGAACTCGGCCAGGTAGTGATCAGCAATGTCAAAGTGAAAAAAGGGCAGCTGATTGTTAACTACACGGTGGCGTAGCGCCTCGCTTGTGCTCATGCCTTTTACTGATATTTGCCGGTGTATATCATTAATTTCTAATTATCGACGTTTTCGGCTGGTGGCTCAGCGATGGGCTGGTTAATCTGGAAACGATTTTTACGCATTTAATTAACAAAAGAGCACAACTATGCATGATGCAGCAATCCGCGTAGCCATCGCGGGCGCTGGCGGTCGTATGGGCCGACAGCTGATTCAGGCGGCGCTGGCTATGGAGGGCGTGGCCCTTGGTGCAGCGCTGGAGCGGGAAGGTTCATCTCTGCTGGGAAGCGATGCGGGCGAACTCGCAGGCGCGGGTAAAAGCGGCGTCACGGTGCAGAGCAGCCTTGAGGCAGTGAAAGATGATTTCGATGTCTTTATCGATTTCACCCGCCCGGAAGGGACGCTGCACCATCTCGCCTTTTGCCGTCAGCACCATAAAGCCATGGTGATTGGGACTACCGGTTTTGATGAAGCGGGCAAGCAGGCGATCAGCGATGCAGCGCAGGAGATTGCCATCGTCTTTGCCGCTAACTTTAGCGTTGGCGTAAACGTCATGCTGAAGCTGCTGGAGAAGGCGGCGAAGGTGATGGGCGACTACACCGACATTGAAATTATCGAAGCCCACCACCGTCATAAAGTGGATGCCCCGTCAGGCACGGCGCTGGCGATGGGTGAAGCGATCGCCAGCTCACTGAATAAAGAGTTAAAAGAGTGCGCGGTTTATTCGCGTGAAGGCCATACCGGTGAGCGGGTTCCCGGCACCATTGGCTTTGCTACGGTTCGCGCCGGGGATATCGTCGGCGAACATACGGCGATGTTCGCCGATATTGGCGAACGTGTCGAGATTACGCATAAAGCGTCAAGCCGCATGACCTTCGCTAATGGCGCGGTGCGTTCCGCTTCATGGCTTAAAGATAAAGAAAACGGTCTTTTTGATATGCGTGATGTCCTCAATCTCAACAATCTGTAAGCATTTTTACCCTTCGTGATGTGGTTGTTGCAGTCATAATGGATTGATTGCAAAGGGCAATAATTTATTGCCCTTTTATTTTGCCCTCTATAAGCTATTTTTCTCTTTAAGCCGCTAAATCAAACGCTTTATAAGCCATTTTTTGTTTCTAAAATGTAAATTTTGACCATTTGGTCTGGTTTTTCCTCCCGACCACGGCTCAGATACAATTTTCTTCCCGCGCAAGCGTTTTCCCCGCTCTGTTTATCTTCTTTTTTTATCTCTTAAACCTTGTAAAAGCAGGCAGTGGCGTAAAAGAGAAAGAAAAATAGGCCTCATAAGTTGACTTTTATCCCGCATCTCTCCAGAATGCCGCCGTTTGCCAAAAATCCACGGCCAGCAAATTTGCATTGATTCATCATCCTGATATGAATTAATATGCAAATAAAGTGAGTGAATATTCTCTGGAGGGTGTTTTGATTAAGTCAGCGCTATTGGTTCTGGAAGACGGAACCCAGTTTTACGGTCGGGCCATAGGGGCAACAGGCACGGCGGTTGGGGAAGTCGTTTTCAATACTTCAATGACCGGTTATCAAGAAATCCTCACTGATCCTTCCTATTCCCGCCAAATCGTCACTCTTACTTATCCTCATATTGGCAATGTCGGCACCAACGCGGCTGACGAAGAGTCCTCTCAGGTGCATGCGCAAGGTCTGGTAATTCGCGACCTGCCGCTGATCGCCAGCAACTACCGCAGCACTGAAGATCTCTCTTCCTACCTGAAACGCCATAACATCGTGGCGATTGCCGATATCGATACCCGCAAGCTGACCCGCCTGCTGCGCGAAAAAGGCGCACAGAACGGCTGCATTATCGCGGGCGAAAACCTCGACGAGACCGTGGCGCTGGAGAAAGCGAAAGCCTTCCCGGGGCTGAACGGGATGGATCTGGCGAAAGAGGTGACGACTCAGGAGAGCTATAGCTGGACGCAGGGCAGCTGGACGCTTGCGGACGAGTTGCCGGAAGCGAAACAAGAGAGCGAACTGCCTTACCACGTTGTGGCCTACGATTACGGCGCAAAACGCAACATTCTGCGCATGCTGGTGGATCGCGGCTGCCGCCTGACGGTAGTCCCGGCGCAAACCCCGGCCGCAGAAGTGTTGAAAATGAATCCGGACGGTATCTTCCTCTCTAACGGCCCCGGCGACCCGGCACCGTGCGATTACGCTATCGACGCGATTAAAGCTTTCCTGGAAACCGACATCCCAGTGTTCGGCATCTGCCTCGGACACCAGCTGCTGGCGCTGGCGAGCGGTGCAAAAACCGTGAAGATGAAGTTTGGTCACCACGGCGGCAACCACCCGGTAAAAGATATCGACAACAATACGGTAATGATCACCGCGCAGAACCACGGTTTTGCCGTTGACGAGGCGTCGATGCCTGCCAACCTGCGCGTCACGCACAAATCGCTGTTCGACGGCACGCTGCAGGGCATTCACCGCACCGATAAGCCTGCCTTCAGCTTCCAGGGTCACCCGGAAGCCAGCCCTGGCCCGCACGACGCCGCGCCGCTGTTTGACCACTTTATTGAATTGATTGAGCAGTATCGTCATACCGCCAAATAATCAGGAGAAAAAGAGCCATGCCAAAACGTACAGACCTAAAAAGCATCCTGATCCTTGGCGCTGGCCCGATTGTTATCGGCCAGGCGTGTGAATTCGACTACTCCGGCGCGCAGGCGTGTAAAGCGCTGCGCGAAGAGGGTTACCGCGTCATCCTGGTGAACTCCAACCCGGCAACCATCATGACCGACCCGGAAATGGCGGACGCCACCTATATCGAGCCAATCCACTGGGAAGTGGTGCGCAAGATCATCGAAAAAGAGCGCCCGGACGCGGTGCTGCCGACGATGGGCGGCCAGACCGCGCTCAACTGCGCGCTGGAGCTTGAACGTCAGGGCGTGCTGGAAGAGTTCGGCGTGACGATGATTGGTGCTACCGCAGATGCGATTGATAAAGCGGAAGATCGCCGCCGTTTCGATATCGCGATGAAGAAAATCGGCCTCGATACCGCGCGTTCCGGCATTGCGCACACCATGGACGAAGCGCTGGCCGTAGCGGCTGACGTCGGCTACCCGTGCATTATCCGCCCCTCCTTTACCATGGGCGGCACCGGCGGCGGCATCGCCTATAACCGCGAAGAGTTTGAAGAGATTTGCGCCCGCGGCCTCGACCTCTCTCCGACCAAAGAGCTGCTGATTGATGAGTCGCTGATTGGCTGGAAAGAGTATGAGATGGAGGTGGTGCGCGATAAGAATGACAACTGCATCATCGTCTGCTCGATTGAAAACTTCGACGCCATGGGCATTCATACTGGTGACTCCATCACCGTGGCTCCCGCGCAGACCCTGACCGACAAAGAGTACCAAATCATGCGTAACGCCTCGATGGCGGTACTGCGTGAAATCGGTGTGGAGACCGGCGGCTCCAACGTGCAGTTCGCGGTTAACCCGAAAAACGGTCGTCTGATTGTTATTGAGATGAACCCGCGCGTGTCACGCTCCTCGGCGCTGGCCTCGAAAGCGACCGGCTTCCCGATTGCCAAAGTGGCGGCGAAACTGGCGGTAGGTTACACGCTGGATGAACTGATGAACGATATCACCGGCGGGCGTACCCCGGCGTCGTTCGAACCCTCTATCGACTATGTCGTCACCAAAATTCCGCGCTTCAACTTCGAAAAATTTGTTGGTGCTAACGACCGCCTGACCACGCAGATGAAATCCGTTGGTGAAGTGATGGCGATTGGCCGCACCCAGCAGGAGTCGCTGCAAAAAGCGCTGCGCGGCCTCGAAGTGGGCGCCACCGGCTTCGACCCGAAAGTAAGCCTTGAGGATCCGGAAGCGCTGACCAAAATCCGCCGCGAGCTGAAAGATGCGGGCGCGGATCGTATCTGGTACATCGCTGACGCTTTCCGCGCTGGTCTTTCCGTCGATGGGGTCTTCAACCTGACCAATATCGACCGCTGGTTCCTGATACAGATTGAGGAGCTGGTGCGTCTGGAAGAGCAGGTCGCCGCGCAGGGCATCAACGGCCTGAACGCCGACTTCCTGCGCCAGCTGAAACGCAAAGGCTTCGCCGATGCGCGTCTGGCGACGCTGGTTGGCGTGCGGGAAGCGGAGATCCGCAAGCTGCGTGACCAGTACAACCTGCACCCGGTCTACAAACGCGTTGATACCTGCGCCGCGGAATTCGCTACCGACACCGCCTATATGTACTCCACTTATGAAGAGGAGTGCGAAGCGAACCCGAGCCAGGATCGCGAAAAAATCATGGTGCTCGGCGGTGGTCCAAACCGTATCGGCCAGGGTATCGAGTTTGACTACTGCTGCGTCCACGCCTCGCTGGCGCTGCGCGAAGATGGTTACGAGACCATTATGGTCAACTGTAACCCGGAGACCGTCTCCACCGATTACGACACCTCTGACCGCCTCTACTTCGAGCCGGTAACGCTGGAAGATGTGTTGGAAATCGTGCGTATTGAGAAGCCGAAGGGCGTGATCGTCCAGTACGGTGGCCAGACGCCGCTGAAACTGGCGCGCGAACTGGAAGCAGCGGGCGTACCGATTATCGGCACCAGCCCGGACGCGATTGACCGCGCAGAAGACCGCGAACGTTTCCAGCAGGCGGTAGAGCGCCTGAAGCTGCTGCAACCGGCTAACGCCACGGTCACGGCGCTGGAGCAGGCGGTTGAGAAAGCCAAAGAGATCACCTATCCGCTGGTGGTGCGTCCCTCCTATGTGTTGGGCGGCCGCGCAATGGAGATTGTCTACGACGAAGTTGACCTGCGTCGCTACTTTATGACCGCAGTCAGCGTCTCGAACGATGCACCGGTGCTGCTGGATAAATTCCTCGATGACGCAGTAGAAGTGGACGTCGACGCGATTTGCGACGGCGAAAGCGTGCTGATTGGCGGCATCATGGAGCATATCGAGCAGGCAGGGGTGCACTCCGGTGACTCCGCGTGTTCGCTGCCGGCCTATACGCTCAGCCAGGAGATTCAGGATGTGATGCGCCAGCAGGTGCAGAAACTGGCGTTTGAATTGCAGGTGCGCGGTCTGATGAACGTGCAGTTCGCAGTGAAAGATAACGACGTCTACCTGATTGAAGTGAACCCGCGCGCGGCGCGTACCGTACCGTTTGTTTCAAAAGCGACGGGTGTTCCGCTGGCGAAAGTGGCGGCGCGCGTGATGACCGGCCAGACTCTGGCTGCGCAGGGACACACCAGCGAAATTATCCCGCCGTACTACTCGGTGAAAGAGGTGGTGCTGCCGTTCAACAAATTCCCGGGCGTTGACCCGCTGTTAGGGCCAGAGATGCGCTCGACCGGGGAAGTGATGGGCGTTGGTCGCACCTTTGCTGAAGCGTTTGCCAAAGCGCAGCTCGGCAGCAACTCCACCATGCAGAAGCGTGGCCGTGCGCTGCTGTCAGTGCGTGAAGGGGATAAAGAGCGCGTTGTTGACCTTGCCGCCAAGCTGCTGAAGCAGGGCTTTGAGCTGGATGCTACCCACGGCACAGCGATTGTGCTCGGCGAAGCAGGCATCAACCCGCGTCTGGTGAATAAGGTGCATGAAGGGCGTCCGCACATTCAGGATCGTATTAAGAATGGCGAATATACCTACATCATCAACACCACCGCAGGCCGCCAGGCGATTGAGGATTCAAAACTGATCCGCCGCAGCGCGCTGCAGTACAAGGTGCATTACGACACCACCCTGAACGGCGGCTTCGCCACCGCGATGGCGCTGAATGCCGACGCCACCGAGAAGGTGACCTCCGTGCAGGAGATGCACGCGCAGATCAACAAGTAGCAGAGCGGGCCGGTTTACCGGCCCGAATTTTTTGTATTTGCATTATTTGTAGACCGGATCACGTAGGCCTGATAAGCGCAGCGCCATCAGGCATTATTGCCGGATGGCGGCTACGCCTTATCCGGCCTACCATTCCCCACCTTCAGAGTGTTCTGTATTTTCCTCATACCTCAGCGAGTTACCCTACACTTACTCCCAAGAAGCCTAAAATTCACTGCAAAACAGGGAGAGAACCATGAAAACTAAACTTCTGCTCACATCCGTAATGACTGCCGCTGCGCTGTTCACCGTTGCTGGTTGTTCTTCAAACCAGGCTGTAGAGACGACCGATGGCAAAACTATCGTTACCGACGGCAAGCCGCAGGTAGACAAAGATACCGGCATGGTCTCCATTAAAAATGCCGAAACTGGCAAAACGCAGCAGATCAACCGTGACCAGGTTAAAGGGATGAGCGAGCTGAATAACTAATTCGCCACGCTTAGCGTGCGGTGGCTTTCGCCGCCGCACGACCCCCCTCTGAATTCCCCTACAGATTGCTACTGTTAGCCAATCGATTAACTGACTACACTCTCTGAAAATATCAGTGAAACAGGTAATCGATGATCCTTATTATTTACGCCCACCCCTATCCGCAACACTCCCATGCTAATAAGCAGATGCTTGAGCAGGTCGGGACAATGGATGAGGTGGAGATCCGCTCCCTTTACGACCTCTATCCCGATTTCAATATCGATATTGCCGCCGAGCAGCAGGCGCTGGCACGTGCCGATCTCATCATCTGGCAGCACCCGATGCAGTGGTATAGCGTCACGCCGTTACTCAAACTCTGGATCGATAAAGTGCTGGCTCACGGCTGGGCATATGGTCACGGCGGCACCGCATTGCGTGGCAAAAGCATTATGTGGGCGGTGACCACCGGCGGCGGCGAACACCATTTTGATCTGGGTGAGCACCCTGGTTTTGAAGTGCTGGCTCAGCCTTTGCAGGCCACGGCGCTTTATTGCGGGCTAACCTGGCTGCCGCCTTTTGCCATTCACCGCACTTTTGTCTGCGATGACGAAACCCTGCAGGCGCAGGCACGGCAATATAAACAGCGTTTGCAGACATGGCTGGAGGTGCAGCGTGGATAGTCACTCAATGATTCAGGCGCTGATCTACCTGGGCGCGGCGGCGCTGGTGGTGCCAATCGCCATGCGCCTCGGGCTCGGTTCAGTGCTTGGTTACTTGATTGCCGGCGGGATTATCGGCCCGTGGGGGTTACGGCTGGTCACCGATGCGGAATCTATTCTGCACTTCGCCGAAATTGGCGTGGTATTGATGCTGTTTATTATCGGTCTGGAGCTGGATCCGCAGCGGTTATGGAAATTGCGCGCCTCGGTGTTTGGCGGCGGCGCATTGCAGATGGGCAGCTGTGGCCTGCTGCTTGGGGGCTTCTGCCTGCTGCTCGGCCTGCCGTGGCCGGTGGCGCTGCTGATTGGCCTGACGCTGGGGCTCTCATCGACCGCTATCGCCATGCAGGCGATGAATGAGCGGAACCTGACCGCCTCGCAGATGGGGCGCAGCGCCTTTTCAGTGTTGCTGTTCCAGGATATCGCCGCCATTCCGCTGGTGGCGATGATCCCGCTGCTGGCCGCCAGTGGCGGAGCGATGACTCTCAGCGCCTTTCTATTATCCGCGTTGAAAGTGGTGGCGGCGCTAACGCTGGTGGTGCTGATTGGGCGTTATGTCGCGCGCCCGGCGCTGCGTTTTGTTGCCCGCTCCGGCCTGCGCGAAGTCTTCTGCGCCGTGGCGCTGCTGCTGGTCTTCGGTTTCGGTTTGCTGCTGGAAGAGGCCGGGTTATCGATGGCGATGGGCGCATTCCTCGCCGGGGTGCTGCTTGCCAGCTCCGAGTATCGCCACGCGCTGGAGAGCGATATCGAGCCGTTTAAAGGGTTGCTGCTCGGGCTCTTCTTTATCGGCGTTGGCATGTCGATCGATTTCGGCACGCTGGTGAGCCATCCGCTGCGCATTCTGCTGCTGCTGGGCGGATTCCTGGTGATTAAAACCGCTGTGCTGTGGCTGATTGCGCGCCCTTTAACGGTGCCGCGCAAACAGCGCTGGTGGTTCGCGGCGCTGCTGGGGCAGGGGAGTGAGTTTGCCTTCGTGGTGTTTGGCGCCGCGCAGACGGCGCAGGTGCTGGATAGCGAATGGGCGAAAGCCTTAACCCTCACCGTGGCGCTGTCGATGGCGGCAACGCCGCTGCTGCTGTTGGTGCTCGCGCGTCTGGAAGCGGGCGGCGGCGATCGGGAGCAGGAAGCCGATGCGATTGACGAAGAGGAGGCGCGGGTGATCGTTGCCGGCTTTGGCCGCTTCGGGCAGATCTCAGGCCGTCTGCTGCTCTCCAGCGGCGTGAAGATGGTGATCCTCGATCACGACCCCGATCATATCGAGACGCTGCGTAAGTTTGGCATGAAGGTCTTCTACGGTGACGCGACCCGCGTCGATCTGCTGGAGTCTGCGGGCGCGGCGCGGGCGGAAGTATTGATCAACGCAATTGATGATCCCGAAGCCAGCCTGCACTTAACGGAGCTGGCGAAGGAGCACTTCCCGCACCTGCGCATTATTGCCCGCGCTCGCGATGTCGATCACTATATTCGCCTGCGTCAGATGGGCGTTGAGGATCCTGAACGTGAGACCTTCGAAGCGGCGTTGAAAACCGGCCGTCAGGCCCTTGAAGGGCTGGGGCTGGGTGCCTATGAGGCGCGTGAGCGCGCCGATCGCTTCCGCCGCTTTAATCACGACATGATTGAAGAGATGGCGAATGCGGAAGATGGCGGCCAGGGGCGCGTTGCGGTGTTTAAGCGTACCAGCGCCATGCTGACGGAGATTATCGCCGAAGACCGTGCGCATCTCTCCGTTACGCAGCGCCATGGCTGGCAGGGGACGGAAGAGGGGCGGCACACTGACGATCCGGCAGATGAGCCCGCGGTGAAACCAGAGCCCTAATCGCGCGGCCTGTTAAGGCTGCTTGACGGCTAACGGCTTGATAGATCAGGCATGGAAAGCTGGCGGTGCAGAGATGCGCAAGGCCACCGCCAGCAGAACAGAAATTTTTCTTCTTCTTTACCTTGCGCACCGTCGACGAAAGATTGTGCTTTCCGTATAGTGGCGACAATTTTTTGCATCCAGGAAATGAATGAATGATCAGTCTGATTGCGGCGTTAGCAGTGGATCGCGTCATCGGTATGGAGAATGCCATGCCGTGGGATCTCCCTGCCGATCTCGCCTGGTTTAAGCGCAACACCTTAAACAAACCTGTTGTGATGGGCCGCCTGACATGGGAATCCATCGGTCGCCCGCTGCCGGGGCGTAAAAACATTGTCATCAGCAGCCAGCCAGGCACCGACGATCGCGTTGAGTGGGTGAAATCCGTTGAGGATGCGCTGGCGGCGTGCGGCGATGCGCAGGAGATCATGGTGATCGGTGGCGGACGCGTCTACGAGCAGTTCCTGCCGAAAGCGCAGCGCCTCTACCTGACGCACATTGATGCGGAAGTGGAGGGCGATACCCATTTCCCGGATTACGATCCGGACGAGTGGGACTCGGTCTTCAGTGAATTCCACGACGCGGACGCGCAGAATTCACACAGCTACTGCTTCGAAATTCTCGAGCGTCGCTAATAGCAAAATCCCCGGCATGCCGGGGATTTTCATTTCAGGAGGCGATGGCTTCCCCATCACCCAGATCCATCTGGCGATTCGATGGCTGGGTGAAGATCTGCTTATCTTCCCAGCGCAGGCAGGTGAGATCCCCTCCCCAGCAGCAGCCCGTATCCAGCCCGTAAATCCCCTCCGGCGTGCCTTCCCCTTCCAGCGATGCCCAGTGACCGAAGACGATGCTGTACGCCTGCGCGACCGGACCCGGAATTGAGAACCAGGGCTTCAGCGGTGCTGGCGCGTTCTGCGGCGTATCTTTGCAGTACATATCCAGCTGCCCGTTCGGGAAGCAGTAACGCATGCGCGTAAACGCGTTGGTGATAAAGCGTAAACGTGCAAGGCCGCTTAGCTCCGGCGACCAGTGGTTTGGCAGATCGCCATACATCGCATCGAGGAACAGCGGATAGGAGTCGCTCGCCAGCACCGCTTCGACATCGCGGGCGCAGCTTTTCGCCGTGTCGAGATCCCACTGTGGCGTGATCCCGGCGTGGGCCATCACCACCTTTTTCTCTTCGTCGACTTGCAGCAGCGGCTGGCGGCGCAGCCAGTTAATCAGCTCGTCGGCGTCGGGCGCTTCCAGCAGCAGGTTAAGCCGATCTTTTGGCTTATTGCGGCTGATGCCGGCAAAGACCGCCAGCAGATGCAGATCGTGATTGCCGAGCACAATGCGCGCGCTGTCGCCAAGAGATTTGACGTAGCGCAGCACGTCGAGCGAGCCAGGGCCGCGCGCCACGAGGTCGCCGGTCAGCCATACGGTGTCTTTTTCCGGTGAAAACTCCACCTGGTTTAACAGCGCGATCAGTTCATCAAAGCAACCGTGAACGTCGCCAATAAAGTATGTAGACATTGATTAATGGATCACTATTGGAACGGCGAGTCGGAAGACCGGGATAGCGACGCGGAAGGGGTTGCCCTGCGCATCGACCATATCGTAATGGCCCTGCATGGTGCCCAGCGGCGTTTCGATCACCGCGCCGCTGGTGTACTGAAATTCGCCGCCTGGCTCGATATGGGGCTGCTCGCCGACCACACCTTCGCCCTGCACTTCCGTTTCGCGGCCATTTCCATTGGTGATCAACCAGTAGCGACTGAGCAACTGGACGGCGCTTCGCCCCAGGTTCCGGATGGTGACGGTGTAAGCAAAGACATAGCGTTCATGGTCGGGTTGCGACTGTGACTCGATATAGAGGCTTTGAACCTGCACAGAGACGCGGGGCGAATTGATCATGGGTTAACTCTCCTTCGGCGGCGCATTATCCGTCAGATAGTTGGCTAACTGACAATACTGCGCAACAGAGATATTTTCTGCGCGCATCGTCGGATCGATACCCAACGATGAAAGCACGTCGACGGTAAACACATTGCCGAGACTGTTACGAATGGTCTTACGGCGCTGGTTGAACGCTTCGGTAGTAATGCGGCTCAGGGTGCGAACCTCTTTTACCGGGTGCGGCATAGTGGTATGCGGCACCAGGCGCACCACGGCGGAATCGACTTTTGGCGGCGGCGCGAAGGCGGTCGGCGGCACTTCGAGCACCGGGATCACCTGGCAATAGTACTGCGCCATTACGCTCAGTCGTCCATACGCTTTACTGTTCGGCCCTGCAACCAGGCGGTTTACCACCTCTTTTTGCAACATAAAGTGCATGTCGGCAATGGCATCAGTATAGCTAAACAGATGAAACATCAACGGTGTCGAGATGTTGTAGGGCAGATTGCCGAAAACGCGCAGCGGCTGGCCGAGGGTTTGCGACAGCTCGCCGAAGTTCATGGTCATCGCATCCTGCTGATAAATCGTCAGCTTTGGTGCGAGGAACGGATGCGTTTGCAGACGAGCCGCCAGATCGCGGTCAAGCTCGATCACCGTCATTTTATCCAGACGATCGCCGACCGGTTCGGTCAGCGCGCCAAGACCCGGGCCGATTTCGACCATGGCCTGACCCTTTTGCGGGTTGATGGCGGAAACGATGCTGTCGATCACGAACTGGTCGTGGAGGAAGTTTTGCCCGAAGCGCTTGCGGGCTAAGTGGCCCTGATGGACGCGAGTATTCATTGAGTATTAACAATCATCTTGATGGCGAGATTAAGCGCCGTAATAAAACTGCCGACCTCCGCGGTTCCCTTTCCCGCCAGTTCAAGGGCGGTACCGTGGTCGACGGAGGTGCGAATAAAAGGTAAACCGAGGGTAATATTCACCCCGCGGCCAAAGCCCTGGTATTTTAGCACGGGCAGGCCTTGATCGTGGTACATCGCCAGCACCGCGTCGGCGTTATCGAGGTATTTCGGCTGAAACAGCGTGTCTGCCGGGAGCGGACCGCTCAAGTTCATGCCTTCGTGACGCATCGCTTCCAGCAACGGAATGATGGTATCGATCTCTTCCGTGCCCATATGGCCGCCTTCACCCGCGTGGGGGTTGAGGCCGCAGACCAGAATATGCGGAGAGGCAATACCAAACTTCTGCCGTAAATCGCCGTGCAGGATGGTGATAACTTCACGCAGAAGATCGGGCGTGATGGCATCTGCAACCTCCCGGAGCGGCAGGTGCGTCGTCGCTAGCGCCACGCGCAGCGTCTCCGTTGCCAGCATCATCACCACTTTGTCGGCGTGAGCGCGCTGCTCGAAAAACTCCGTGTGCCCGGTAAAGGGCGTACCCGAATCGTTGATCACCCCTTTATGCACCGGGCCGGTGACCAGCGCGGCGAATTCGCCGTTCAGGCAACCATCGCAGGCGCGGGCAAGGGTAGAGACGACGTAAGCACCGTTTTGCGGATTAAGACGACCAGCGACAACCGGCGCGTTGAGCGCAACGGGCAGCAGGGTAAGGGTTCCGGCCTGTTGCGGCGCCGCTGCATGCCCGGGAGCGTACTCCCGAAGCGTAAGCGGCAGACCGAGCAGGGCTGCCCGGTCGGTTAACAGCGTCGCATCGCCACAGATTACCAGTTCAACCGGCCAGTCGCGCTGGGCGAGCTGCACCACCAGATCCGGGCCAATCCCGGCGGGTTCGCCGGGAGTGATAACGATGCGCTGCGTGTTCATCAGTTGCTCAGAATTTTGACGTAAGCGCTGGCGCGTTGTTCCTGCATCCAGGTTGCCGCCTCTTCAGAGAACTTGCGGTTCATCAACATCCGGTAGGCGCGATCTTTCTGCGCGGCATCGGTTTTGTCGACGTTACGCGAATCGAGCATTTCGATCAGGTGCCAGCCGAAGGAGGAGTGCACCGGGGCGCTCATCTGGCCGCGTTTCAGCTTCATCAGCGCATCGCGGAAAGCGGGATCGTAGATATCCGCTGCCGCCCAGCCGAGGTCGCCGCCCTGGTTGGCTGAACCCGGATCCTGAGAGAACTCTTTCGCCGCATTAGCAAACGTGGTGCGACCGCTCTTAATATCGGCAGCAATCTCTTCCAGCTTGGTGCGCGCCTGGTCATCGGTCATGATCGGCGACGGTTTCAGCAGGATGTGACGGGCATGCACCTCGGTCACGGAGATGCTCTTCGACTGACCGCGCAGATCGTTCACTTTAAGAATGTGGAAACCAACACCGGAGCGAATTGGGCCCAGCACGTCGCCTTTTTTCGCCGTGCTCAGCGCCTGAGCGAAGACGCTCGGCAGCTCCTGAATACGGCCCCAGCCCATCTGGCCGCCTTTCAGCGCCTGCTGGTCGGCAGAGTAGGTGATTGCCAGCTTGCCAAAGTCAGCGCCGTTACGCGCCTGCTCGATGATCGAGCGCGCCTGGGCTTCTGCTTCGTTAACCTGTGCGGAGGTTGGGTTTTCTGACAGCGGGATCAGGATGTGGCTCAGGTTCAGCTCGGTGCTGGCATCGTTCTGGTTGCCAACCTGCTGCGCCAGCGACTCCACTTCCTGCGGCAGCACGGTCACGCGGCGACGCACTTCGCTGTTACGCACTTCAGAGATGATCATCTCTTTGCGGATCTGATTACGATAGGTGCTGAAATTCATCCCGTCGTAGGCCAGACGGCTGCGCATCTGATCCATCGTCATGTTGTTCTGTTTCGCAATATCCGCGATAGCGGCATCGAGCTGTTCGTCAGTCACTTTGACGCCCATCTTCGTGCCCATCTGCAAAATGATCTGATCCATGATCAGACGCTCCAGGATCTGATGGCGCAGGGTTTTGTCATCCGGCAACTGTTGACCTGCCTGGCCAGCATTCGCTTTGACGGACTGCATCAAACCATCAATGTCACTTTCGAGCACGACGCCGTTATTCACCACGGCGGCGACTTTATCGACAACCTGAGGCGCGGCAAAACTGGTATTCGCAACCATAGCGATACCGAGAAGCAGCGTTTTCCAGTTCTTCATACCTTTTCCATTTCAATTAACCGCAGTGCGGATTACGTTGCAAATCAAACAGATCACAGTGAGCTACGGTACGGCAGGATGTTCGAGCGCAGCATCTCTTGCGTACCCAGGCCATAGTTGGAACTCAGGCCGCGAAGCTCAATGTTGAAACCGATAACTTTTTCATACTTGCTCTGATCGTTCTCCCAGCCGTTAAGCTTACGTTCCCAACCGAGGCGAATCGCATAACAGCAGGAGTTGTACTGCACACCAACCATCTGGTCCGCAGGCTTACTGGTATTGGTATCAAGATAGTACGCGCCAACAAGAGACCAGCGATCGGCAATCGGCCAGCTTGCGGCAGTGCCCACCTGCGAAATCCCGTTTTTATACTGCTCAGCTTTGGCAAAGTTCGGCAGCGTAGCCTGGATATACTCCGGGCTTGCGTAACGGTAGCTCAGCTGTAGCAGACGGTCTTGATCCCGGCGGTACTCCAGCGCAGAGCTGCTGTTGGCGATGTTGTTCAGACGCGTATCGTACTGAACCCCGCCACGCAGGCCCCAACGGTCGGAGATACGCCAGTAGGTATCGCCCGCCCATACCAGCGAACCGGTTTTGTTGTCTTTCTCCCAGTTGATATTGTCATCACCGGTACGGGACTCGGTGAAATAGTAGATTTGACCAACAGAAACGTTAAAACGTTCAACCGCCGCATCATCATAAATACGCGTGGTAAGACCGGTGGTAACCTGGTTTGCTGACGCGATACGGTCGAGACCGCCGTAGGTACGGTCACGGAACAGGCCGCTGTAGTCCGACTGCAGCAGGGAGGAGTCGTAGTTATTGATATGGCTCTGATCGCGGTACGGTACGTAGAGGTACTGCGCGCGCGGCTCCAGCGTCTGGGTGTAGCCCGCCGCCCAATCCATATCACGCTCAAACACCAGCTTACCGTCGGCTTTAAACTGCGGCATAACGCGGTTTACTGAGTCGCGGTAATCGGTACCGTTACGGGTGTTATAGGTGTCGACATTGGTCTGCTGGTAGTGGGTCGCCAGCAGTTTAACTTCCGTATTGAGGCTGCTCCAGCCATTAGAAACCGGCAGGCTTAAGGTCGGCTCCAGATGCAGACGCGTTGACTCTGGGTTATTTTTGTTGGTGTTAACAAAGTTGACCGCCTGGCCATACATGCGGAAATCAAACGGACCAAGATCGTTATGGTACCAGTTCACGTCCACCTGCGGCTGCGCAGAGTAGGAGTTACTGTTGTTACGGTTAAACACCTGGAACTGCTTGGTGGAGACCGTAGCGTCAAAGTTTTGAACCGCATAGCCGACGCTGAGGATCTGCGTGGCGTAACCGTCGGTACTGGAACCATATTTTGACGAGAAGTCGTTAAAATAGCGCGGATCGCTCACTTTGGTGTAGTTCGCGTTAAAACGCCACACTTTATCCATTACACCGCTGTGCTGCCAGAAGAAGAGCCAGCGATGGCGATCGCCCTCTTTTGGGTATTCGTCTTCGTAGACTTTATCTGATGGCAGGTAGTCGAACTCGATCAGGCCCTGGCCGGCTTGCGACAAGTAGCGGAACTCATTCTGCCACTGGGTGTTGCCGCGCTTGTGGATATAGTGCGGCGTGATCGTCGCATCCATATTGGGCGCGATGTTCCAGTAGTAGGGCAGATAGAATTCGAAATAGTTGCTGGTAGTGTACTTGGCGTTCGGGATCAAGAAACCTGAACGGCGCTTATCGCCGATCGGCAATTGCATATAAGGGCTGTAGAAGACCGGAACCGGGCCGAGCTTAAAGCGGGCGTTCCAGATCTCAGCAACCTGCTCTTCGCGATCCTGAATCACCTCGCTTCCCACCACGCTCCAGGTATTAGAGCCGGGCAGACAGGAGGTAAAGGTACCGTTGTCCAGAATGGTATAGCGATTCTGGCCGCGCTGTTTCATCAGATCGGCTGTACCGCGCCCCTGGCGGTCCACCATCTGGTAGTTACCGTCCCAGATATTGGTATCTTTGGTGTTGAGATTCGCCCAACCTTTCGGACCTTTCAGGATGACCTGATTGTCGTCATAGTGCACATTACCGAGCGCATCCACCGTTCGTACAGGTTCCGTCTGACCTTCCGGTTGCTGTTGATGAACCTGCACCTCATCGGCCTGCATGCGGCTATTACCCTGATTAATATCGACATTACCGGTAAAAACGGCGTCGTCAGGGTAGTTGCCTTTAGCATGATCGGCGTTGATCGTTACCGGTAAGTTATTGGTATCGCCTTTAATCAGGGGGCGGTTATAGCTGGGAACGCCAAGCATACACTGCGAGGCAAGATCGGCTGCCATCCCCTGCTGACTGTAAAGGGCGTAGCCAATCATGGTGGCCAGGAGGGTGGGGATACGTTTTTTCATACGTTTTATGTGTTGTTCCGTCATCTGTGGCTTTACGCTGGCAAACGGTCTGAGACTAACTTACTCGCCTTTGCAACGCTAGTTTTAATCCTGCCCGCGTTCGAGCCAGAAGGAGAGCCTGCGCCTGTGCACGGCATAGAATGACGGGTATGATAAAGCAAATTTTAGCCGACGGCATGACGATTTGGGGAGTATATGCAGTATTGGGGGAAAGTGGTTGGAGTGGTCGTTGCCCTTTTCGTAGGCGGCGGCTTTTGGGGCGCCGTGCTGGGGCTGATTATTGGGCATCTTTTTGACAAATCGCGCAGCCGTAAAATGGCGTGGTTTGCCAACCAGCGCGAGCGCCAGACGCTCTTTTTTGCCACCACCTTTGAGGTTATGGGGCATTTAACCAAATCGAAGGGGCGCGTGACGGAAGCGGATATTCAGGTCGCCAGCCTGTTTATGGATCGTCTGAACCTGCACGGCGAGTCGCGCACCGCGGCGCAGCACGCGTTTCGCGTCGGTAAAACGGATAACTACCCGTTACGCGACAAGATGCGTCAGTTTCGCAGCGTCTGTTTCGGCCGCTTTGATTTGATTAGGATGTTTCTGGAAATTCAAATCCAGGCCGCGTTTGCTGACGGTACGCTTCACCCGAGTGAACGCCAGGTGCTTTACGTCATTGCCGAAGAGCTGGGCATCTCTCGCCAGCAGTTCGATCAGTTCCTGCTGATGATGCAGGGCGGGGCGCAGTTTGGCGGCGGCTTTAACAACTCGCAGCAGCAGGCGGGCGGTGGTGGATGGCAGCAGTCGCAACGCGGCCCGACGCTCGAAGATGCCTGCAACGTGCTGGGGGTGAAAGCCACCGACGATGCGACAACCATTAAACGCGCCTATCGCCGCTTAATGGGTGAGCATCACCCGGATAAGCTGGTGGCGAAAGGATTACCGCCGGAGATGATGGAGATGGCGAAGCAGAAAGCGCAGGACATCCAGAAAGCCTACGAACTGATTCGCGAACAGAAAGGTTTTCGCTAATAAAAACGTCCCCGACCGCAAGATCGGGGCGCGTTCTCAAAAATCCACCGGTGCCTTAAACGTCATGCTGTTGCCAAACGCCGGGTGGGTAATGGTCAATATTTCGGCATGGAGCTGTAAACGCGGCGCCATTGCCAGCGCGTCTGGCGTCGCATAAAAGCGGTCGCCAAGAATCGGATGACCCAGCGCCAGCATATGCACCCGCAGCTGATGCGAGCGGCCGGTAATCGGCTTCAGACGCACCCGCGCGCTGCCATCCTCGTCATACGACAACACTTCATACTCCGTCTGCGCCGCCTTGCCGGTTTCAAAACAGACCTTCTGCTTTGGCCGGTTCGGCCAGTCGCAAATCAGCGGCAGATCCACCAGCCCTTCCGCGTTTTCCGGGTGACCCCAGACGCGCGCCAGGTAATGTTTTTTCGGTTCGCGTTCGCGGAACTGGCGTTTCAGCTCGCGCTCGGCCGCTTTGGTGAGTGCCACCACAATCACGCCGCTGGTGGCCATATCCAGCCGGTGCACCGATTCCGCCAGCGGATAGTCGCGCTGAATGCGCGTCATCACGCTGTCTTTGTGCTCATCAAGACGGCCCGGCACCGACAACAAGCCGCTGGGCTTGTTGACGACCATAATGTGCTCATCCTGATAGAGAATGACCAGCCAGGGATCCTGCGGCGGGTTGTAGGGCTCCATCACCATTTCGCGCTCCGTTTATTGATGCGTGACGACAATCAGACGCAGCGCGTCCAGACGCCAGCTGGCCTGCGCCAGGCTCTCCATCACCTGCAGCCGGTTGCTCTCGATCGCTTCCAGTTCGTCATCACGAATGTTCGGGTTGACGGCTTTCAGCGCTTCCAGACGCGCCAGCTCCGCAGAGAGCTTCTCATCGGCTTCGCGGCGCGCAGCTTCAATCAGCGCCTTCGCGGCATCAGCCACCTGGGCTTCACCTTTTTGCAGAATGGTATGCACTTCCTGCTGTACGGCGTTGACCAGTTTGCTGCCGGTATGGCGGTTTACCGCGCTCAACTGACGGTTAAAGGTCTCAAACTCCACCTGCGCGGCGAGGTTGTTACCATTTTTATCCACCAGCAGGCGGATCGGCGTCGACGGCAGGAAGCGGTTTAACTGCAACTGCTTCGGTGCCTGCGCTTCGACCACGTAGATCAGTTCTACCAGCAGCGTGCCGACCGGTAAGGCTTTGTTCTTCAGCAGCGAAATGGTGCTGCTACCGGTGTCGCCGGAGAGGATCAGATCCAGGCCGTTACGGATGATCGGGTGCTCCCAGGTGACAAACTGCGCATCTTCGCGCGACAGCGCTACATCACGCTCAAAGGTGATGGTGCAGCCATCTTCCGGCAAGCCTGGGAAGTCCGGCACCAGCATATGATCCGACGGCGTCAGCACAATCATGTTCTCGCCGCGATCGTCCTGGTTAATGCCGACGATATCAAACAGGTTCATGGCGAAGGCAATAAGCGCGGTGTCGTCATCCTGCTCGGCGATGCTGTCAGCCAGCGCCTGCGCTTTCTCGCCGCCGTTGGAGTGGATCTCCAGCAGGCGGTCGCGGCCCTGCTCCAGCTGCGCTTTCAGCTCATCATGCTGCGCGCGGCAGGTTTTAATCAGATCGTCAAAACCGTCGGTATTTTCCGGCGCGGCCAGGTAGTTAATCAGCTCGCCGTGTACGCTGTCATAGATGGCGCGGCCGGTCGGGCAGGTGTGTTCAAACGCGTCCAGCCCTTCGTGATACCAGCGCACCAGCACCGACTGCGCGGTTTTTTCAAGATAGGGCACGTGGATCTGAATGTCGTGCGCCTGGCCAATACGATCCAGACGGCCAATACGCTGTTCGAGCAGATCCGGGTTAAAGGGCAGGTCGAACATCACCAGATGGCTGGCGAACTGGAAGTTACGCCCTTCGGAGCCGATTTCGGAGCAGAGCAGCACCTGCGCGCCGCTATCCTCTTCCGAGAACCAGGCCGCCGCGCGGTCGCGTTCAATAATCGACATCCCTTCATGGAACACTGCCGCGCGGATACCTTCGCGCTCGCGCAGAACCTGCTCCAGCTGCAGCGCGGTCGCCGCTTTGGCGCAGATCACCAGCACCTTCTGCGAGCGGTGGCTGGTGAGGTAGCCCATCAGCCACTCGACGCGCGGATCGAAGTTCCACCATGTGCCGCTGTCGCCCTCAAACTCCTGATAGATCTGCTCCGGGTAGAGCATATCGCGGGCGCGCTCTTCCTGGCTTTTGCGCGCACCCATGATGCCGGAGACCTTAATCGCCGTCTGGTACTGGGTCGGCAGCGGCAGTTTCACCGTGTGCAGTTCGCGTTTCGGGAAGCCTTTGACCCCGTTACGGGTGTTACGGAACAGCACGCGGCTGGTGCCGTGGCGATCCATCAGCATGGCGATCAGCTCCTGGCGCGCATCGGCAGCGCCCTCGCGGTCGCTGTTCGCGGTTTGCAGCAGCGGCTCGATATCCTGCTCGCCCACCAGCTCGCTCAGCATATTGAGATCGTCATTGCTCAGGCGTTCGCCCGCCAGCAGCAGCGCGACGGCGTCGGCTACCGGACGGTAGTTCTGCTGCTCATCAACAAACTGGGCGAAATCATGGAAACGGTTCGGGTCGAGCAGGCGCAGACGCGCAAAGTGGCTCTCCATACCGAGCTGTTCCGGTGTTGCGGTCAGCAGCAGAATGCCCGGCACGCGCTCGGCCAGTTGTTCAATGGCGAGATATTCGCGGCTCGCCTCTTTTTCGCTCCACACCAGGTGGTGCGCTTCATCGACCACCAGCAGATCCCACTCGGCATCGCACAGGTGTTCGAGGCGCTGCTTGCTGCGGCGCACGAAATCAAGGGAGCAGATCACCAGCTGTTCGGTCTCGAACGGGTTATCGCTATCGTGCTGCGCTTCGGCATAACGATCGTCATCAAACAGCGCAAAGCGCAGGTTGAAGCGGCGCAGCATCTCAACCAGCCACTGGTGTTGCAGGGTTTCCGGCACCACGATTAGCACGCGCTCGGCGGCACCCGCCAGTAGCTGCTGATGCAGGATCATCCCGGCTTCAATGGTTTTGCCCAGCCCCACTTCATCGGCCAGCAGCACGCGCGGCGCATGGCGGCGGCCCACGTCATGGGCAATGTGCAACTGGTGCGGAATCAGGTTCGTACGCTGCCCACGCAGGCCGCTCCACGGCATGCGGTACTGCTCACTCTGGTATTTCCGCGCGCGGTAGCGCAGCGCGAAACGGTCCATACGATCAATCTGCCCGGCGAAAAGACGATCCTGCGGCTTGCTGAACACCAGCTTGCTGTCGAGCAGCACTTCACGCAGCACCACATTGCTCTCACCGGTATCAAGACGCGTACCGGTATAGGCGAGCAGACCGTTCTCTTCGTTGACTTCATCGATGGTGAGCTGCCAGCCGTCGTGACTGGTGATGGTGTCACCGGGATTGAACATGACGCGCGTGACGGGAGAGTCGCTGCGGGCATACAAGCGATTTTCACCGGTGGCGGGGAAAAGCAGGGTGACCGTGCGCGCGTCCATCGCAACGACAGTACCAAGTCCAAGCTCGCTTTCCGTATCGCTGATCCAGCGTTGACCAAGTGTAAAGGGCATAAATGAACTCTAATCTCTAATTGCAGGCAATAGTTCGTCACCGCCTGGCGACAGGCGGGCGGATAAATTTGGGGCCAGAAAAAGGAAGGGCGCTATGGTACTGGAACCAACTTCGTTCGTATAGACCGATTCGTGCAGCATCACGGTCAGAATAGTCCCAGCTGCCCTGTCATCAGTGTAGCAAAGTCATCGTCAAGGAAAGGAAGGATCCCATCGGCGACCGGCTGCAACTGCTTCGTTAAATAGTGATCGTAATCGAGCGGCGAGCGCTGGTAATCGACCGGTTCCGGACCACTCGTCGTCCAGAGATACTTAATGGTGCCGCGGTTCTGGTACTGCGGCGCGCGCCCGCGCTTCTGGTTCTCCTCGTCGGCAAGACGCGCGGCGCGCACGTGCGGCGGCACATTACGCTCATACTCCGCCAGCGGGCGGCGCAGGCGCTTGCGGTAGACCAGCTGCGCATCCAGTTCGCCCGCCATCAGGCTGGCGATGGTCTCGCGGACATAATCCTGGTAGGGCTCGTTGCGAAAAATACGCAGATAGAGCGACTGCTGGAACTGCTGCGCCAGCGGCGTCCAGTCGGTACGCACCGTCTCAAGGCCTTTAAACACCATGCGCTGCGTATCGCCCTCCTGAATCATCCCGGCGTAGCGCTTTTTACTCCCCTGATCCGTACCGCGAATGGTCGGCATCAGGAAGCGGCAAAAATGGGTTTCGAACTCCAGCTCCAGCGCGCTCTCCAGCCCCTGCTGTTGCAGATGGGAAGTCCACCAGCGGTTAACCGTGTCGACCAGCTGCTGACCAATTTTCACCGCCGCCTCTTCGCTGTGCTGATGCTTAAGCCAGACGAAGGTGGAGTCCGTATCGCCATAGATCACGTCATATCCTTCGGCTTCGATCAGCGCTTTGGTTTGCAGCATGATCTGGTGCCCGCGCATGGTGATCGACGAGGCCAATCTCGGATCGAAGAAGCGGCAGGCGGTGGTGCCGAGCACGCCGTAGAAGGCGTTCATAATGATCTTCAGCGCCTGCGACAGCGGCTTATTGCCCTGCCGTTTGGCCTCATCGCGCCCGTGCCAGATCTGCCCGACAATCTCCGGCAGGCAGTGCTTCTCGCGCGAAAACCACGCGCCGAGGAAACCTTCCGTGCTGTGCGCCGCATCCGGCTGCGCTAACCCTTCAATCAGACCGACGGGATCGATAAGAAAGGTGCGGATGATCGACGGGTAGAGGCTTTTGTAATCGAGCACCAGCACCGAATCATAGAGGCCAGGACGTGAGTCCATCACATAGCCGCCTGGGCTGGCCTGCGGTGCGACATCGCCGAGATTGGGCGCCACATAACCGGCGCGGTGCATGCGCGGAAAATAGAGGTGGCTAAAGGCGGCAACCGAGCCGCCGTGGCGGTCGGCGGGCAGGCCGTTGACCGTCGCGCGCTCCAGCAAGAAGGGCATGATCTCCGTCTTGTGGAAGATACGCGTCACCAGCTCGCAATCCTTCAGGTTATAGGTAGCAAGCGCCGGCTTATCTTCGGCGAAGCGGCGGTTAATCTCATCCATGCGATCCCACGGGTTGTCGATCGCTTTCCCCTCGCCGAGCAGTTCGCGCGATACCGATTCCAGCGAGAAGGAGGAGAAGCTCCAGAAGGCGGACTTCAGCGCGTCGATGCCGTCGATAATCAAGCGGCCCGGTGCCTGGGCAAAGAAGACGCCGTTTTTAAAGCCGTGCTCGCGCCACTCCAGCTCGCTGCCGTTGCGCCCGAGGGTTAGCGGCACGCGATAGCGCTCGGCGCTCTTTTGCAGCACTTTCAAATCGAACTGCACCACGTTCCAGCCAATCAGCACATCGGGATCGTGCTCGGCAAACCAGGCGTTAAGCTTCTCCAGCAGCTGCGGGCGGCTGGCGACATAGATAAGGTCGAAATCGAGCCCCTGCGCATTACCATTCTCTGGGCCGAGCATATAGACCGTGCGCTGGCCGCAGCCCTCAAGGCCGATGCAGTAAAGTTCACCGTGGCGGGTGGTTTCAATATCCAGCGACACCCACTTCAGCGGCGGGCGATAGTGCGGGCTCGGTTTCAGGCGCGCATTGACCAGCGCATTGCCGCGCGGTTCGCCATCGACCCACACCGGAGCGGTGATAAAGCGCTCCATCAGATAGCGCTCCGGCGGGCGGACATCGCCTTCATAGACGGTAACGCCGCCTTCGCGCAGCAGCTTCTCAAAACGCATTAATTGACGGTGGGCGCGACAGTAGAGACCCATTACGGGACGGCGGTGAAAATCATTGAGGGAGAGGGGCGTTAAGCGCCAGTTGTGCTCATCGCGCAGCAGCGCGCGGGCGTTGTCGGCCTGTTCGGCGGGAATAAAGGCAACCGACTCCTGCGGCGGCAGCACCACGCGCAGCGGGCCGTTATCCGTGGCAAGCCAGAGTTCGATCTCCGTCCCGTTGGGCGTATCCCGCCAGTGACGGGTTAAAATAAAGCCTTCTTGCGCCTGCGCCACAGTTTGCTCTCACTCAACCGAAACCAGGCGAGATTATAGCCTGGTTCGGTAGGTGATGCTGTGGTTTTATACAGCTATTGGCCGTAATAGGCTTTCGCGCCATGTTTACGTAAATAGTGCTTATCCAGCAGCGTTTGCTGCATGGCGGGCAGCTGCGGATTGAGCTGACGGCTAAAGATGCCCATATAGGCCACCTCTTCCAGCACAATGGCGTTATGCACCGCGTCATCGGCATTTTTACCCCAAGCGAACGGCCCGTGGGAGTGCACCAGTACGCCGGGCATCTGCGCCGCGTCGATACCGTTTTTCTCGAAGGTTTCGACAATCACATTGCCCGTTTCCCACTCATATTCACCGTTGATCTCCTCATCGCGCATTTTGCGGGTGCAGGGGATCTCGCCATAGAAGTAGTCGGCGTGGGTGGTGCCGGTCGCCGGAATGGGTTGCCCGGCCTGCGCCCAGATGGTGGCGTGGCGCGAATGGGTGTGGACAATGCCGCCAATGGTCGGAAACGCCTGGTAGAGCAAGCGGTGGGTGGGGGTATCGGAAGAGGGCTTTTTCGTCCCTTCAACCACCTCGCCGGTGGCGATATCGACCACCACCATATCCTCGGCGGTCATCACGGTGTAATCGACGCCGGAGGGTTTGATCACCAGCACGCCGCGGGTGCGGTCGACGGCGCTGACGTTGCCCCAGGTCAGGGTGACCAGATTATGTTTTGGCAGTGCCAGGTTGGCTTCCAGCACCTGCCGTTTGAGATCGTCGAGCATCGGTTTCTCCTGTATTGCCGGATGGCGCGTTGCTTATCCGGCCTACGGGTTTGTTTCGTCTGTATTGCCGGATGGCGCGTGGCTTATCCGGCCTACGGGTTCGTTTTGTCTGTATTGCCGGATGGCGCGATGCTTATCCGGCGTGGTGGTTTTGTAGGCCCGGTAAACGCAGTGCCACCGGGCATCGGCTTAGCGCTTAGAACCGTAATAGAGCTCGTTCCAGCGCAGCGCATCTTTAAACGCTGGCAGGCGGGTATCTTCATCGATCACCGTCAGCTCAATGCCGTGCAGCTCGCTGAACTGGCGCATATCATCAAGCGTCAGCGCCTGGCTAAAGACGGTATGGTGCGCGCCACCGGCGAGGATCCACGCTTCGGAAGCGGTATTGAGATCCGGCAGCGCTTTCCACAGAGCATTCGCCACCGGCAGGTTCGGCAGATCGTGCGGCGTTTTCACCGCTTCAACGCAGTTCACCAGCAGGCGGAAGCGATCCCCGAGATCGATCAGGCTGGCGTTGATCGCCGGGCCCGTTTTGGTGGAGAAGATCAGACGTGCCGGATCGGCCTTGCCGCCGATGCCGAGATATTGCACATCAAGCGTTGGTTTCTCGTCGAGAGCGATAGAAGGGCACACTTCCAGCATATGCGAGCCGAGTACCAGGTCGTTGCCATTCTCAAAGTGGTAGGTGTAATCCTCCATAAAGGAGGTGCCGCCGTTCAGGCCGCCGGACATCACCTTCATAATGCGCAGCAGCGCTGCGGTCTTCCAGTCGCCTTCGCCGGCAAAGCCGTAGCCCTGCTGCATCAGGCGCTGTACCGCCAGGCCCGGCAGCTGTTTCAGGCCGTGCAGATCTTCAAAAGTGGTGGTGAAGGCGTGGAAGCCGCCCTCTTCTAAGAAGCGTTTCAGGCCAAGCTCGATACGCGCGGCATCGATTACGTTCTGGCGTTTATCGCCGTTCACCTGGGCCGCTGCGGTCAGGCGGTAGCTGCTCTCATACTCATCGACCAGCGCATTGATATCGCCATCGCTCACCGCATTCACCACCTGCACCAGATCGCCCACGCCCCAGGTATTTACCGAGAAGCCAAATTTGATCTGTGCGGCCACTTTATCGCCGTCGGTTACCGCTACTTCACGCATATTGTCGCCAAAGCGCACCACTTTCAGGTGACGGGTATCCTGTTTCGACACCGCCTGACGCATCCACGCACCGATGCGGGAATGAGCCTGTTTATCCTGCCAGTGACCGGTTACCACGCTGTGCTGCTGACGCATACGCGCGCCGATAAAGCCAAATTCGCGGCCGCCGTGCGCGGTCTGGTTGAGGTTCATAAAGTCCATATCGATGCTGTCCCACGGCAGGGAGGCATTAAACTGGGTATGGAACTGCAGCAGCGGCTTATTGAGGATCGACAGGCCGTTGATCCACATTTTCGCTGGGGAGAAGGTGTGCAGCCACACCACCAGCCCGGCGCACTTCTCGTCATAGTTGGCATCGCGGCAGATGGCGGTAATCTCATCCGGCGTGGTTCCCAGCGGCTTCAGCGTCAGTTTGCAGGGCAGTTTTGCTTCTGCGTTGAGGGCGTTAACCACCTGCTCGGCATGATGCGTCACCTGCTTCAGGGCTTCCGGCCCGTACAGGTGCTGGCTGCCAATAACGAACCAAATTTCATACTTGTCGAAAATAGTCATGATCGTGTCCTTAATGGGTTAACGCGGCCGGCGAAACTGTCGCGGCTGAAGGGAGATAGTGCTGCTCGGCGCTGACGGCCCACTGCTGATAGCGACGATAGAGCCGTTCAAACTGCTGCGCCTGTGCCGAAGGCTGGAGCGTTTTCTCGATGGCGCTCGCCATCTTCTGCTGCGCAGCCGGGATATCGGCGTGTACTTCTGCGGCGACGGCGGCAAAGATGGCCGCGCCCAGCGCACAGCACTGTTCAGAGGCGACAACCTGCAATGGGCGGTTGAGCACATCGCAGCAGGCCTGCATTACGCCGAGGTTTTTCCGCGCGATGCCGCCGAGTGCCATCACGTTGTCAACGGCAATACCCTGCTCGGTAAAGCACTCCATAATCGCGCGGGCACCGAAGGCGGTGGCGGCAATCAGCCCGCCGAACAGCGCCGGCGCGTCGGTGGCAAGATTCAGATCGGTGATCACCCCTTTCAGGCGCTGGTTAGCGTTTGGCGTGCGGCGGCCGTTGAACCAGTCGAGCACCACCGGCAGGTGATCGAGAGAAGGATTTTTCACCCACGCGTCGGTAAGCGCCGGCAGGAGCTGTTTCTGGCTGGCTTTGATCTGCTCTTTCAGTTCCGGGTGCTGCTGCGCCAGCTGTTCCAGCGGCCAGCCGAGGATGCGGCCAAACCAGGCGTAGATATCGCCGAAGGCAGATTGCCCCGCCTCGAGGCCGATAAAGTCCGGTACTACGCTGCCGTCAACCTGGCCGCAGATACCTTTCACCGCGCGGTCGCCAACGCTCTGTTTATCGGCGATCAGAATGTCGCAGGTGGAGGTGCCGATCACTTTCACCAGCGTATTGGGCTGTGCGCCTGCGCCGACGGCACCCATATGGCAGTCGAACGCGCCGCCGGAGATCACCACCGATTCAGGCAGCCCCAGGCGCTGCGCCCACTCTGCGGTCAGCGTGCCCACCGGGCGATCTGCGGTAAAGGTTTCGGTAAAGAGCGGCCAGCGCAGGTGTTTATTGATAATCGGATCGAGTTCATCAAAGAAGGCGGCAGGCGGCAGGCCGCCCCAGCTTTCATGCCACAGGGATTTATGCCCGGCGCTGCAACGCCCACGACGGATCGCTTCCGGGCGCGTAGTGCCGGAGAGCAGGGCAGGCACCCAGTCGCACAGCTCGATCCACGAGGCGGCGGCCTGCGCCACGGCGCTGTCGGCGCGGGTAACGTGCAGGATCTTCGCCCAGAACCATTCGCTGGAGTAGATGCCGCCAATGTAGCGCGAGTAGTCGGTTTTACCGGAGGTGTGGCACAGGCGGGTGATGGCTTCCGCCTCTTCCACAGCGGTGTGATCTTTCCACAACACAAACATGGCGTTCGGGTTGTCGGCAAACTCCGGGCGCAGCGCCAGCACGCGGCCTTCAGCATCAATCGGCGCCGGGGTGGAGCCGGTGCTGTCCACGCCAATGCCTTTGATCTCTGCCCGCTGGGCGTCGCTTAACTCTGCCAGCACGCTTTTAAGCGCCGCTTCCATCGATTCGATGTAATCGCGCGGGTGATGGCGAAACTGGTTATGCGGCGCGTCGCAATAACGGCCCTCCTGCCAGCGCGGATACCACTCGACGCTGGTGGCGATCTCCGCCCCGGATGTGCAGTCTACCGCCAGCGCACGTACTGAATCGCTGCCGAAATCGAGGCCAATCGTGATTGCCATGCTTAGTGCTCCATAAGAATAACCGTTAGAAAAACGATAGAGATCGGCGGCGAAAACCGTCAGGCAGGATTCGCTAATCTTATGGACGAAATTGCTATGGCATCGCAAAGTGTGACGCCGTGCAAAAATTCGATGTGGACATTTCTGTCACCTTTATAGACACTTTCGTTATCCGTTTTGACCCTGCTTTAAGGCGTTAAAAAGGGCTTATCGCTTTTGTCTTGCGGCGTCGCGTGATAGCAGTATTGACGCGCTCTGCCCGCCATTAGCCGGGAAATAACGGGAATGACAATATGGACAATTGGTTTCCTTGTCGGGTAGGGGAGTAATGCGTTTTATGGCCGAATCTCAAAATGATCCACTGCTGCCCGGGTACTCGTTTAACGCGCACCTGGTGGCGGGTCTGACGCCGATTGAATCGGAAAGCTATCTCGACTTTTTTGTTGACCGACCGCTGGGGATGAAGGGCTATATCCTCAACCTGACGGTGCGTGGCGAAGGCGTGGTGATGAACCAGGGCAAACAATTTATCTGCCGCCCCGGCGATATTCTGCTCTTTCCCCCCGGCGAGATTCACCACTATGGCCGCCATCCTGACGCCGAGGCGTGGTATCACCAGTGGGTCTACTTCCGTCCGCGCGCCTACTGGCAGGAGTGGCTAAACTGGCCGACGCTCTTCGCGCAAACCGGTTTTTACCGCCCGGATGATGCGCATATGGATCGTTTTCGCGACCTTTTCGCGCAAATTATCGATGCCGGGCAGAGCGCCGGGCGCTACGCCGAACATCTGGCGATTAACTTGCTCGAACAACTGCTGCTGCGGCGCATGGAGGCGATTAACGAATCCCTTAATCCACCCCTTGATAACCGCGTGCGTGACGCCTGTCAGTACATCAGCGACCACCTTTCCGATAACCATTTTGATATCGCCAGCGTCGCGCAGCATGTTTGCCTCTCGCCGTCGCGCCTGTCGCATCTCTTTCGCCAGCAGCTTGGCGTTAGCGTGCTGAGCTGGCGCGAAGATCAGCGCATCAGCCAGGCGAAACTGCTGCTCAGCACCACGCGGATGCCGATTGCCAGCGTTGGGCGCAACGTCGGCTTTGACGATCAGCTCTACTTTTCTCGCGTCTTTAAAAAATGCACCGGTGCCAGCCCGAGCGAGTTTCGTGCTGGATGTGAATGAAGCGTAAAGAATGGAAATAATCTGTTCTTCAATCTGACATAAGTGGTAAAGATTCAGATAATTGAAAGCTTGACGGTGGCGGAGGCGCTCCGCAGAATCCGGCGTTCAATCTGAACAGGACCCTTTATGGAAGCATTGCTGGAACACTTTATTACCCAGTCAGCCATGTACTCACTGGTGGCGATTGCGCTGGTCGCTTTTTTTGAGTCGCTGGCGCTGGTGGGGCTGATCCTTCCCGGCACGGTGATGATGGCGGCGCTGGGCGCGTTGATTGGCAGCGGGGAAGTTAATTTCTGGCATGCGTGGCTGGCGGGTATTATCGGCTGCCTGCTCGGTGACTGGATCTCCTTCTGGCTCGGCTGGCGCTTTAAGAAACCGCTGCACCGCTGGTCTTTCCTGAAAAAGCACAAAGGGCTGCTCGATAAAACCGAACATGCGCTGCATGAGCACAGCCTGTTTACCATTCTGGTTGGGCGCTTTGTTGGCCCGACGCGCCCGCTGGTGCCGATGGTCGCCGGGATGCTCGATCTGCCGATCCGCAAATTTTTACCGCCGAATATCATTGGCTGCCTGCTGTGGCCACCCTTCTACTTCCTGCCGGGTATCCTCGCTGGCGCAGCGATCGATATTCCTGCCGATATGCAGAGCAGCAGCTTTAAATGGCTGCTGCTGCTGACGGCGATTGTGCTCTGGCTGGCCTGTTGGCTCTGCTGGCGGCTGTGGCGGGCAGGTAAATCGGGCAGCGATCGCTTAACGGCCTACCTGCCGCGCCAGCGCCTGCTCTGGCTGGCACCGGGCACGATGGTGATTGCCATTGCGGCAGTAGTGATGCTGGCAAAACACCCGCTGATGCCAATCTATCTCGATATTCTCGGCAAGGTGATCCGCGGTCACTGAGCCTGAATGCCGAGCAGGGCGGAGACCGGCGCGTTGCCGCGAAGCAGCGTGTCGGTAGCGCCATCCCAGGCAATACGCCCCTCGGCGACCACCAGCGCGCGTTCGGCGATGCGCGCGGCATCCTCCACGCTGTGCGACACCATCAGTAGCGTTAACTGCTGGCGACGGCAGACGTTCTGCACCAGTGCGAGCATCTCCTGGCGCAGGGCGGGATCGAGCGCGGAAAAGGGTTCATCCAGCAGCAGCAGCGGCTGCTCGCGCACCAGGCAGCGTGCTAATGCCACGCGCTGGCGCTGGCCGCCGGAGAGCTGATCCGGCAGTCGCTCCAGCAGTGCCTCCAGCCCCATGGTGGCGGCAATCTCATTAAGCCTCTCCCGCTGCGCGGCGTTCAGCTTCAACCCCGGATGTAAACCAAGAGCAATATTCTGCCGCACCGTCAGGTGGGTGAAGAGGTTGTTCTCCTGAAACAGCATCGACACCGGACGGCGCGCGGGCGGTGTGCGGGTATGATCCTCATCGCCGAGTAAAATCGTGCCGCTCGCCGGGGTGATAAACCCGGCAATCAGGTTCAGCAGCGTGCTCTTACCCGCGCCGCTGGGGCCGAGAATGGCAATCTGCTCACCCCGTTCGGCTGCAAGGGTAAAGCGCATCGGCAGGTGTTCGTAAAGCCAGGTGACATCAATCAGTCTTAGCATGGCGGCCCGGTAGTTTTTCAATCACAGTGAAGAGTAAAAAGCACAGCAGCAGCAGGATCAGCGCGGTGACGGCTCCATCCTGGCTACGGTAAGAACCGATTTGCTGATAGAGATAGAAGGGCAGCGTGCGGAAATCCTCATTGCCGAACAGCGCCACTACGCCGAAATCACCAATCGATAGCACGCAGGCAAACGCCAGCGCCTGCGCCAGCGGGCGTTTCAGCGCGCGCAGCTCCACCACCCACAGGCGGCGAAAACCGGTAATATCGAGCGACTGGCAGAGCAGCGCATACCGCGCGGTGAGATCGCGCATCGGGTTTTCCAGCACCTTTAATGCATAGGGGATCGCCATCAGCGCATTGGTGAATATCACGATGCCATCGGCGGAGTCGGGCAGGCCGATGGTGTTATTGAGCAGCAGGAAAAAGCCGGTCGCCAGCACAATACCCGGCATCGCCAGGATCAGCATCCCGCTCAGTTCGAGCGCCTGCCCGGCCGCAGTGCGGTGGCGCGCGCGCAGTTCGCGGCTGCTCCACAGCAGCATCATGGTCAGCACCACGCAGAGCAGCCCGGCGACCAGCGCGATACGCAGCGACGTCCACACCGCCTGCCACAGCACCGGCTCAGCCAGCACCTTCAGCAAACTGACATTAAGCCCGTCAACGATCACCGCCAGCAACGGTGGCAGCATCAGCAGCAGTGCCAACACAATTAACAGCGTATCGGCGATACGGCTAAACCAGCGCGTTTCCGGGTCGCGCCAGCCCTGAATGTGATGGCTGCCGACGGCGAAGGCTTTACTCATCCGCTGGCTTAACAGCACCAGCCCGAGGCAGCAGATCATCTGGATTATCGCCAGTATCGCCGCGCGGGCGGGATCAAAATCAAAGCTGAGCGCCTGGTAGATGGCAAGCTCAATGGTGGTTGCCTGCGGGCCGCCGCCCAGCGACAGCACGGTGGCGAAACTGGCGAAGCAGAGCATAAAAATCAGCGCTGCCACCGGCGGGATCTGGCGGCGCAGCCAGGGCCACTCGACAAAGCGGAAGAAGGCCCAGCCGCGCATCCCGAGCTGGGCTGCCAGCTGGCGCTGTTCACCGGGGATCTGCTCCAGCGCCTGTAGCAGCAGGCGCGAGGCCATCGGCAGGTTAAAAAAGAGGTGCGCCAGCAGAATGCCCTGCAAGCCGTAGGGCGAAAAGGTCCACTCAAGGCCAAGCGTCTGGCAGAGCGCGGCGAGCCACCCCTGGCGACCATAGACGCTGAGAATACCGAACACCGCCACCAGCACCGGCAGGATCAGCGTCATCGCGCATAAGCGCAGCAGCAGCTGGCGGCCGGGAAAACGACGGCGGTAGAGCGCGCGGGCGAGGAAAATGGCGGGCACCACGGAGAGCAGGGCGGAGAGAAAAGCCTGCCAGAAGGAGAATCGCACCACGTGCCACAAGTAGCTGTCCGACAACAAGTCGGAGAGCCCTTCGACAGGTGCGTTTTGCCACAGCGCGAAAAAGGCCGCCACCGCGACCGCCACCATCAGCGTGGCGGCGGTGAGGCCAGGAAGCAGCCAGCCGGGAATTAGCGGCTGACGGCGCGTTGCCACGAGGCTATCCATGCTGCGCGCTGGGCTGCTACCTCTTGCGGCGAGAATTGCAGCGAGGTTTGTGGTTTCTCAAGCTGGTCAAACCCGGCGGGCAGCGTGACGTTGCTCACCGGGTACATCCAGTTGCCCGTTGGGATGGCACTCTGGAAGGCGGGTGAAACCATAAATTTGAGGAATTTTTCCGCCAGCTCCGGCTGCTTGCTGGCGGCGGTACGCGCCGCGACTTCAACCTGCAAATAGTGGCCTTCGCTGAAGTTCGCTGCCGCGTAGTTCTCTTTCTTCTCTTCGATGATGTGGTAGGCAGGCGAGGTGGTGTAGCTCAGCACCAGATCGCTTTCGCCTTTCAAAAAGAGGCCGTAGGCTTCGCTCCACCCTTTAGTGACGGTAACGGTTTTGCCCGCCAGCTTTTGCCAGGCTTCGGGGGCTTTATCGCCATAGACTTTTTGCATCCACAGCAGCAGGCCGAGCCCTGGCGTGCTGGTGCGCGGATCTTCATAAATCACGCGCCACCTCTGATCGCTTTCGACCAGCTCTTTCAGGCTCTTCGGCGGGTTTTTCAGTTTGGTTTTGTCATAGACAAAAGCGAACCAGCCGTAATCGAACGGCACAAAGGTCTCATTGCTCCAGCCGCCCGGCACCTTCACCGCGTCATCCGGCACGCCGCTTTTGGCGAAGAGTTTTGTCTGGGTCGCGGCTTCCAGCAGGTTGTTATCAAGACCCAGCACGACGTCAGCTTTGCTCTTTTTGCCCTCCATCCGCAGACGATTGAGCAGCGAGACGCCATCCTCCAGCGCCACGAACTTCAGCTCGCAGTTGCAGTCGGCTTCAAAGGCTTTTTTTACCGCAGGGCCTGGGCCCCATTCGGCGGCGAAGGAGTCGTAGGTGTAGACGGTCAGGACGGGTTTAGCGAAAACGGGCGCGGCAATAAGCAGCAGCAGTGACAACGATTTTTTTAACACTTTGCACCTCATAAATGGGTGGCAAAGGATTTTGAGAGAGCCTCAAATCCCTTCGCCGGCGTTATCCGGATCAGGTTCGACGGGTATTTTCTCAGCACGCGCGTGAAGCGCAGCACCCCGTTGAGAACGGCGCTATTGTAATGATTTGGTAAACAATCTGAAAGCATTACGGATCCGGCGGCGCAAACCAGGCCGATTTAAAGTCAAACCAGCCGAGGGTATTCATGCGCAGCCCGCGCATGGTGCGCTGCCCCTGAATGCGAAGCCAGTGGTGGATCAGCGGCACAATCGTTTTACTCGCCAGCAACTGCTGTGACCACATTGCCAGGTTCATCTCCCCGGCGCGCCAGCGCGCGGCGTCCGCCTGCCAGTCGCGCGGGATGCAGTGTTGCAGCAACGGTACTTCATAGAGGTTAGCGAAGACCGAGAAGTCGAGCGGCAGCGTAAAGTTGGCGCTGTTAAGCCAGATATCGCTCTCTGTTTCGCCGCGATGCCACTCATCGTAATCGACCTCCTGAATCAGTAACTTAACGCCATGTTCTGCCAGCAGCGTACTCATGGTGTGGGCAATCGCCTGGTGCTCGTTATGCTCGCGGTAGAAGGTGAGCGTCAGCGTCTCCAGCCCGGCGGGCTTTTCACCGCTGCCAGGGCGCGCGTGGTGCCAGCGCGGCAGCAATCCATAGGCGGGAAACCAGTAGCGCTGATTCTGTTCGCTGGCGTGCCACAGCAGATTGGTTGGCGAAAGGATCCGGCTTACCCACTCGCGCACCGCCGGGTTCGCACCGCGGCTGGATCGCGCGTCAAATAGCAAGTAGTAACAGCCCTCTTCGAGGCGGCTCTCCACCGCTTTTTCGCCCTCGGTTGGCCCCTCCAGCGTCAGGCCGCAGGTGGTCTCATCCCCAACATCCGGCAGCACCCAGACATTCACTTCATCAATCAGCGCGCGAAACCCGAAGTAATCCTCAAAGGCGTGGATCTTTAGCTGGTTGCGGGTGTTGCGCATCACCGCGTAAGGGCCGGTGCCAATCGGCTGGCTGGCAAAGTTCGCCAGCGTCTCCCACTCCTGCGGCAGGATCATCGCCGGCACGTGGCCCATCAGCCACGGCAGCCAGCTGTCGGGCTGCGAGAGGTGAATGTCGAGCGTCCACGGCGTGGGGGAAACAATATCGCGGATATGGGAGTAGAGCGGCAGGGCGCTGGCACGCCGCAGGGAGGCGATAACATCTGCCATCTCCAGCTCGCGACCATGGTGAAAGTGGATGCCGGGGCGTAAGTAGAAGCGCCAGTGCAGGGGAGAGATCGCTTTCCAGTGGTGAGCAATATCGGCTTCCAGTTCCCCGTTTTCCTCATTTATGCGCGTCAGGGTACTGAAGATTTGCCGCGCCATATGGGTTTCGGAGCGGCGCAGCGGCGAGCCGGGCAGCAGATTGCGCAGCGGGCGGTAGTAGAGCACGCGCAGGATATGCCGCCCCTGGCGAAAACTGCGGCCCAGATGCGACACCAGCATCTGGCGCACGGCGGCTTTATCGCCCACCAGTTGCACCAGTTGGTCGATGCGATCCTGCTCAAGCAGATCTTCCGCCCGCTGCTGCTGTAACGCCAGGCCGGTGTAGAGGAAGGTGAGGCGCGAGCGTTTACCGCGCCCGGCTTCCGCTTCCCAGGTGAGCCAGCCGCGCGTCTGCATGGTGTTGAGCAGGGTGCGCATATGGCGGCGGGAGCAGTTAAGCAGCTCCGCCAGCTCGTTGAGCGTAGTTTCCTGAGATTTTCCATCGCAGCATTGCCACAGACGGATGAACTGTTGTTGCAGGCGACCAGAGGACATAAAAGAGGAACTCCCGGCAAAAACTCAGCAATTTATTTATCCCTATATTAAGCCGATACTTCTCTGCGATGAAAGCGAGGAGGCGCATAGCGAAGTGGGGAATGACGACGCGTGTGGAAAAACTGACTCGCCCGAATCATGTGTGACTGAGTATTAAGTGCGAATGCACCCGCCAGCAAAATGTTTTTGCTGGCTTTTTTCGTTTAAGCTTGCGTCGCTGTTTTCCGCTTTCAACAAGGAAATGCCATGCTTTGGTTGATGACGATGGGACGCCGCATGAATGGTGTCTACATCGCGTTTATGATCGTCGCCTTTATGATGGGCGTTGCCGGTGCGGTACAGGCCCCGACGCTGAGCCTGTTTCTCAGCCGCGAAGTGGGCGCAGAGCCCTTCTGGATCGGGCTGTTCTATACCGTCAACGCCATTGCCGGGATCCTCGTCAGCCTTGCGCTGGCAAAACGATCAGACAGCCAGGGCGACCGGCGCAAGCTGATCCTCTTCTGCTGCCTGATGGCGGTGGGTAACGCGCTGCTGTTTGCGTTTAACCGTCACTATCTGACCTTAATCACCTGCGGCGTGCTGCTGGCTTCGCTTGCCAGCACCTCGATGCCGCAGCTTTTCGCGCTGGCGCGTGAGTACGCCGACAGCTCGGCGCGGGAAGTGGTGATGTTCAGTTCGATTATGCGTGCGCAGCTCTCGCTGGCGTGGGTTATCGGGCCGCCGCTGGCGTTTATGCTGGCGCTCAATTATGGCTTTGTCGCCATGTTCTCTATCGCCGCCGGGCTGTTTATTGTCAGCCTGGTGCTGATTGCCTTCTGGCTACCGTCGGTGCCGCGGGTTGAGCAGCCCGCTGACGTGGCCGTTACGCAAGTAAGCGGCTGGCGCGACAGCAATGTGCGCATGCTGTTTATCGCTTCGACGCTGATGTGGACCTGCAACACCATGTACATCATCGATATGCCGCTGTGGATAAGCCTTGAGCTAGGGTTACCGGATAAACTGGCGGGCATTTTGATGGGTACTGCCGCAGGCCTGGAGATCCCGGCGATGATCCTCGCGGGCTATTTCGTGAAGCGTTTCGGTAAGCGGTTGATGATGCTGATCGCCGTTGCAGCCGGCGTGCTGTTCTATATCGGCCTGCTTTTTTTCCATAGCCAGACGGCGCTGCTGTTGTTGCAGTTTTTCAATGCGGTGTTTATCGGTATTGTCGCCGGGATCGGCATGCTGTGGTTCCAGGATTTGATGCCGGGCAGGGCAGGTTCAGCGACGACGCTGTTTACCAACAGTATCTCCACCGGCGTGATTCTGGCAGGCGTTATCCAGGGCGCGCTGGCGCAATATTTTGGTCACGGTTCGGTCTATTGGGGAATTGCCGGGCTGTCAGTGGTGACGCTGCTGCTCACCAGCCGGGTGAAGGATGTGTAAGGCGCGGCGGTTCAATTGCCGGATGGCGCTAACGCTTATCCGGCCTACTCTTCACATTTGCATTGTTACCCGTAGGCCGGATAAGGCAACGCCGCCATCCGGCAAACAAACCTGCACTGTGCCAACTGCCGGATAACCATCCGGCAATCGGCGTCAGGCTATCAACCCATAAAGGCGGGTTGTTTTGCTTCGTAAGCGGCAATGGCGTCGTCGTGTTGCAGCGTCAGGCCAATGCTGTCCAGCCCGTTCAGCATGCAGTGGCGGCGGAAGGCGTCGAGCGTAAAGCTATAGGATTTCCCGCCCGCCTTCACCACCTGCGCCTGCAGATCCACCTCAAAGGTGATGCCCGGATTGCTCTGCACCAGCGCAAACAGCTCATCCACCTCTTCGTCGCTCAGCGTCACCGGCAGCAGCTGGTTGTTAAAGCTGTTGCCATAGAAGATGTCGGCAAAGCTCGGCGCAATCACCACTTTGAAGCCGTAATCCGTCAGCGCCCATGGCGCGTGCTCGCGCGAGGAGCCGCAGCCAAAGTTCTCCCGCGCCAGCAAAATCGACGCCCCTTTGTACTCAGGAAAGTTGAGCACGAACTCCGGGTTCGGCTGCTCGCCCTTATCATCGAGGAATCGCCAGTCGTTAAACAGATGTGCGCCAAAACCGGTGCGCGTCACCTTCTGCAAAAACTGCTTCGGGATAATGGCGTCGGTATCGACGTTAGCGGCATCCAGCGGAACCACCAGCCCGGTATGTTGGGTAAATTTCTCAGCCATGGTGATCTCCTTAAGCCTGCAAATGACGAATATCAGCGAAACGACCGGTTACTGCCGCAGCGGCGGCCATTGCCGGGCTGACCAGATGGGTGCGTCCACCGCGGCCCTGACGGCCTTCAAAGTTACGGTTGCTGGTAGAGGCGCAGCGCTCGCCCGGATTCAGGCGGTCATTGTTCATCGCCAGGCACATCGAGCAACCCGGCAGACGCCACTCAAAACCGGCTTCGATAAAGATCTTATCCAGCCCTTCCGCTTCCGCCTGTGCTTTCACCGGGCCGGAGCCTGGAACCACCAGCGCCTGCACGCCCGGCGCCACTTTACGCCCTTTGGCAATTGCTGCGGCTGCGCGTAAATCTTCAATGCGCGAGTTGGTACAGGAGCCGATAAAGACTTTATCGATCGCCACGTCGGTCAGCGGTACGCCCGGTTTCAGCCCCATATAGGCCAGCGCTTTTTCCGCCGAGGCACGCTCGACCGGATCGGCGAAGGAGGCCGGATCGGGAATGATCTCGGTGACCGAGATCACCTGGCCCGGGTTAGTGCCCCAGGTGACCTGCGGGGCGATATCTTCTGCTTGCAGGGTGACTACGCGGTCAAAGTGGGCGCCTTCATCGGTATGCAGCGTCTTCCAGTAAGCGACCGCTTCGTCGAAATCTTTGCCCTTCGGCGCATGCAGGCGACCCTGCACGTAGTTAAAGGTAGTCTCATCTGGCGCGACCAGGCCCGCTTTCGCACCCATCTCAATCGCCATATTGCACAGCGTCATGCGGCCTTCCATGCTGAGTGCGCGGATAGCGTCGCCGCAGAACTCCACCACGTGACCGGTGCCGCCAGCGCTGCCGGTTTTGCCGATAATCGCCAGCACGATATCTTTGGCGGTAATCCCCGGTGCGGCAGTGCCGTTGACTTCAATCTTCATGGTTTTGGCGCGCCCCTGCTTCAGGGTCTGCGTCGCCAGCACATGTTCCACCTCTGAGGTGCCGATGCCGAACGCCAGCGCGCCAAACGCGCCGTGCGTGGCGGTGTGGGAGTCGCCGCAGACGATGGTCATCCCCGGCAGGGTGATGCCCTGTTCCGGACCCATCACGTGCACGATGCCCTGATAGGGGTGGTTCAGGTCATACAGCTCGACGCCAAATTCGTTGCAGTTCTTAATCAGCTCCTGCATCTGAATACGCGCCATCTCGCCGGAGGCGTTAATATCTTTGGTCTGCGTCGAGACGTTGTGATCCATCGTGGCGAAGGTTTTGCCCGGCTGACGCACCGGGCGATTGTGCGCGCGCAGGCCGTCAAACGCCTGCGGAGAGGTCACTTCATGCACCAGATGGCGGTCGATATAGAGCAGCGGGGTCTCGTTCGGCGCTTCATAGACCACATGGGCCTCAAATAACTTTTCATACAAACTCTTAGCCATGATTACACCCCTTCTGCGACATAACGAGCGATGATATCGCCCATCTCATCGGTACTGACTGCGGACGCGCCACGCGCTAAATCGCCGGTGCGCACACCCTCTTCTAAAGCCCGGTTAATGGCCTGTTCAATCGCCGTTGCCGCCTCGTCTGCATTCAGGCTGTAGCGCAGCAGCAGCGCCAGCGACAGAATCTGCGCGATTGGGTTGGCGATATTTTTACCCGCGATATCCGGCGCGGAGCCGCCCGCCGGTTCATACAGGCCAAAGCCCTGCTCATTCAGGCTGGCAGAGGGCAGCATGCCCATTGAGCCGGTGATCATCGCGCACTCGTCGGAGAGGATATCGCCGAACAGGTTGGAGCAGAGCAGCACGTCGAACTGGGACGGATCTTTAATCAGCTGCATGGTGGCGTTGTCGATATACATATGCGCCAGCTCAACGTCCGGGTATTCGCCCGCGATCTCATTGACGATTTCACGCCACAGCAGCGAGGTTTGCAGCACGTTGGCTTTATCGATGGAGTGGACTTTTTTGCCGCGTTTGCGCGCCGACTCGAAAGCGATACGCGCAATGCGCTCGATCTCAAAGCGGTGATAAATTTCGGTGTCGTAGGCTTTCTCATGCTGGCCACTGCCTTCGCGCCCTTTCGGTTGACCGAAGTAGATGCCGCCGGTCAATTCGCGTACGCACAGGATATCGAAACCGTTGGCGGCGATATCTTCGCGCAGCGGGCAGAAGGCTTCCAGGCCCGCATAGAGTTTGGCAGGGCGCAGGTTGCTGAACAGCTTGAAGTGTTTACGCAGCGGCAGCAGCGCGCCGCGCTCCGGCTGCTGCGCTGGCGGCAGGTTTTCCCATTTCGGGCCGCCGACGGAGCCAAACAGAATCGCATCGGCCTGCTCGCAGCCTTCAACTGTCGCCTGCGGCAACGGATTGCCGTGACGGTCAATGGCGATACCGCCAACGTCGTAATGGCTGGTGGTAATACGCATCGCGAAACGGCTGCGCACGGCTTCCAGTACTTTCAGGGCTTGCGCCATCACTTCCGGGCCAATGCCGTCGCCCGGCAGCACGGCAATATGGTAACTCTTCGACATCACACGGTTTCCTTGTTGTTTTCTTTGTTCTGCGCTTTACGTTGCAACTCTTTTTCCACTTCGGCGGCGCGCCAGATGGTGTTCAGCACGTTGACCATCGCTTTGACGGAGGACTCAACGATATCTGTTGCCAGGCCGATGCCGTGGAAGCGGCGGTTGTTGTAATTGACGACGATATCAACCTGGCCCAGCGCATCTTTACCGTGGCCTTTCGCGGTCAGGCTATATTTCACCAGTTCGATGTCATATTCGGTGACGCGGTTAATCGCCTGGTAGACTGCGTCGACCGGCCCATTGCCGTTGGCGGCCTCGGCTTTGATCTCATCGCCGCAGGCCAGTTTCACCGAGGCGGTGGCGATATCGTTGGAGCCGGACTGCACATTGAAGTACTCCAGGCGGAAATGCTCCGGCTCTTCCTGCTGTTTGTTGATAAAGGCCAGCGCTTCCAGATCGTAATCAAAGACCTGGCCCTTTTTATCCGCCAGCTTCAGGAAGGCGTCGTACAGGTTATCCAGGTTGTAGTCGCTCTCCTGATAGCCCATCTCTTCCATACGGTGTTTGACCGCTGCGCGACCGGAGCGTGAGGTCAGGTTCAGCTGCACCTGGTTCAGGCCAATCGACTCTGGCGTCATGATTTCGTAGTTTTCGCGGTTTTTCAGCACGCCATCCTGATGGATGCCGGAGGAGTGGGCGAAGGCGCCGGTGCCGACGATCGCTTTGTTAGCCGGGATCGGCATATTGCAGATCTGAGCAACGGTCTGGCTGGTGCGCCAGATCTCCTGATGATTGATGCGGGTGTGCACATTCATAATGTCTTTGCGCACTTTAATCGCCATGATCACCTCTTCCAGTGAACAGTTACCGGCACGTTCGCCGATGCCGTTCATCGCGCCTTCTACCTGGCGGGCACCGGCATGCACGGCGGCAATCGAATTACCGACCGCCAGGCCTAAGTCATCATGGGTGTGGACAGAAATAATGGCTTTATCAATGTTTGGAACGCGGTCATACAGACCGGTGATGATATTGGCGAACTCGAAGGGCATGGTATAGCCCACGGTATCCGGGATATTGATGGTTTTCGCCCCGGCATTGATTGCCGCTTCGACGACGCGCGCCAGATCTTCAATCGGCGTACGCCCGGCATCTTCACAGGAAAACTCCACATCATCGGTATAGTTACGCGCACGTTTCACCATATAGATCGCGCGCTCAATCACCTCATCCAGCGTGCTGCGCAGTTTGGTGGCGATATGCATTGGCGAGGTGGCGATAAAGGTGTGAATGCGGAACGCTTCAGCTACTTTCAGCGACTCTGCGGCGACATCAATATCTTTCTCAACACAGCGTGCCAGAGCGCAGACACGGCTGTTTTTTACCTGGCGGGCGATGGTCTGCACGGACTCAAAATCGCCCGGTGACGAGACAGGAAAACCGACTTCCATTACATCAACACCCATGCGCTCCAGCGCCAGGGCGATCTGCAGCTTCTCTTTCACACTCAGGCTTGCCTGCAATGCCTGTTCACCGTCACGTAAGGTGGTATCGAAAATTACGACTTGCTGCTGGCTCATGGTTTAGATCCTTGTTCGCTTTGGCCGCCTCGCTACGAGCATAAAAAAACCCGCGCCAAGGCGCGGGTTCTTAGTCTTAACAGGAAGACGATTCAGTTCTGAGTGTCGTCCACCGGTCTACCGCGCACAGTTGATGCGTTTAGTAGTAGTAGACCAGCGAAACGAACGTGACGAATCATGAATCTTGCTCCCGTGAAAACCGATATGCTTTTAGTGGTACTGGATACGCACTTTGATGTCAACCCCCCGGCGAAAACTGGCGATGGTGAAGCGCAAATCTCCGCGCACTGTTTTAGTTTAATCTGCTGTCTAATTAGCGTGATCGCGACATTCTTGCTTGTTGTGCTGATAAGACTTTTCGTAAGAAAAAGCGAAGGGAAGGTTCGGGGAATTAATAATCCTTTTCGGCGAGATGTTAAAGAAAATGGTGGGTAGGGCAATCGACTTATGATTATCGTTACAAAACAGCTATGGAAGTGAAAATATTAAAAATTAATTTATATTACAGGGCTGAGTAATGCTTTTTTTAATTTCATCCAGGAAATTAAATGTAAGCTTTATATATTCCTAAATTTTCACACTGCGCTTCTAATAATGCTATATGCGTGATAAATCATCTTCCTGAATATTATTATTACACAAGTCAAGGGAGTTTATCATGACGACGGATTGCAATTTTCCCGGGGAAAGTATTTATAATCAAAAGGTTAATGACGGCGAGAAGCCACAATTACGTTCGGTTGATCTCAATTTACTGACCGTTTTTGATGCCGTTATGCAGGAGCAAAACATTACGCGTGCAGCCCATGCGTTGGGTATGTCTCAACCCGCCGTCAGTAATGCCGTTGCGCGTCTTAAGGTGATGTTTAACGACGAACTTTTTGTTCGTTATGGTCGAGGTATTCAACCTACTGCACGTTCGTATCAGCTTTTTGGTGCGATAAGGCAGGCACTTCAGTTGGTACAAAATGAACTGCCTGGCTCCGGTTTTGATCCACAAAGCAGCGAGCGGATTTTTAATCTTTGCGTATGCAGTCCACTCGATAATTTCTTGACTTCGGTTATTTACAATAATGTTAAAACCGTCGCGCCAAATATAAAGCTGATATTTAAATCTGATCTCAATCACAGTACCGAACATCAGTTGCGCTATCAGGAAATAGAATTTGTGATCGGCTATGAAGAATTTCGTCGTCCGGAGTTTTCCTGCGTCCCGCTGTTTAAAGATGAAATGGTGCTGGCGGTGAGCCAACAACATCCGCGCATCGCTGACCTGACGACGGAAAACAGCCTGTTTAACGAGCAGCACGCCGTTGTTTCGCTGGAGCGCTACGCCTCTTTCAGCCAGCCCTGGTACGACACGGTCGAAAAGCGCAACCGCATTGCCTATCAAGGAATGGCGCTGCCCAGCGTATTAAACGTTGTCTCTCAAACCCATCTGGTTGCTATTGCGCCGCGCTGGCTGGTGGAGCGCTTTGCCAGCGGGCTGGCGCTGCATACGCTGCCGTTGCCGCTTACGCTCAATAGCCGTACCTGCTGCCTCTCATGGCACGAATCCGCTGGTCGGGATAAGGGGCATCAGTGGATGGAGGAGCTGCTGGTGTCGGTCTGTAGCCACTAAGGGGCGTGCGGAATAAACCGGGCGGCTGAATTCCGGTTTATTCTGCCTTTATCTATATAACCACTATTTTATTCTGATTTATCCTGCCAGCGAATCTCTGCACGATGTTAAAAATGCATGAATTACTGAACATTCCCTTATCTCAGCGATCAATGGTCATCGTCGCGGCTTATTACAGACGTTTTCACCAGCTCTTCATTTAAGACCTCCTGTTTCTGCTTTTAGCGGCGCTTTTCCTCGCCTGAGGTCGGATTGCCTGCCAGATTTTGAGCGGTTATGGTAACTGCCATTCATAATCAGAAAGCAGGATGTCCTGTTCTGAACAGAGCGACAGTGCGGAAATGAGTTCTGCCGTCAGTCGACAAATGTAAGCCTGGAGGCAAAGCATGGAGATGTTGTCTGGAGCCGAGATGGTCGTGCGATCGCTCATCGATCAAGGCGTAAAGAAGGTATTCGGCTACCCCGGGGGCGCGGTACTTGATATCTACGACGCCCTGCATACCGTCGGTGGCATCGAGCATGTGCTGGTGCGCCATGAGCAGGCGGCCGTTCACATGGCAGACGGGCTGGCGCGTGCAACAGGTGAAGTAGGGGTGGTGCTGGTGACTTCCGGCCCCGGCGCGACAAACGCTATCACCGGTATCGCGACAGCTTATATGGACTCCATCCCGCTGGTGGTGCTCTCCGGTCAGGTAGCGACCTCGCTGATTGGTTACGACGCCTTCCAGGAGTGTGACATGGTGGGCATCTCCCGCCCGGTGGTGAAACACAGCTTTCTGGTGAAGCAGGCAGAAGATATCCCCAGCGTATTAAAAAAGGCGTTCTGGCTCGCTGCCAGCGGACGCCCCGGTCCGGTGGTGGTGGATCTGCCGAAAGATATTATGAACCCCGCGAACAAGCTGCCCTATCTCTGGCCAGAGTCGGTCAGCATGCGCTCCTATAACCCGACCACGCAGGGGCACAAAGGGCAGATTAAACGTGCCCTGCAAACCTTGGTTGCCGCCAAAAAGCCGGTCTTCTATGTCGGCGGTGGGGCCATTACTTCTGCCTGCGACGCCCCGCTGCGCCAGCTGGCTGAAACGCTGAATGCGCCGGTGGTCTCCTCATTAATGGGGCTGGGTGTTTTCCCGGCTTCCCATCGCCAGTCGCTCGGCATGCTCGGTATGCACGGCACCTATGAAGCGAATATGACGATGCACCACGCCGACGTGATCTTTGCCGTTGGCGTACGTTTTGACGATCGCACCACCAATAATTTGCTGAAGTACTGCCCCGACGCGACGGTGCTGCATATCGATATCGATCCCACCTCTATTTCTAAAACCGTGCAGGCGGATGTGCCGATTGTTGGCGATGCGCGCCAGGTGCTGGAACAGATGCTGGAGTTGCTTGAACAGGAGCGCGCCTCGCAGCCGCACGATGAGATCCGCGACTGGTGGCTGCGCATTGAGCAGTGGCGCGCGCGCCAGTGCCTGAAATATGACACGCAAAGCGAAAGCATTAAACCGCAGGCGGTGATTGAGGCTGCCTGGCGCCTGACTAATGGCGACGCTTACGTCACCTCCGATGTTGGTCAGCACCAGATGTTTGCCGCGCTCTATTATCGCTTCGATAAACCGCGCCGCTGGATCAACTCCGGCGGGCTCGGCACGATGGGCTTCGGTTTGCCTGCCGCGCTGGGCGTAAAAATGGCGCTGCCGGACGAGACGGTGATTTGCGTCACCGGCGACGGCAGTATCCAGATGAATATCCAGGAGCTTTCGACGGCGCTGCAATATGAGCTGCCGGTGCTGGTTCTCAACCTTAACAACCGCTACCTCGGCATGGTGAAGCAGTGGCAGGATATGATCTACTCCGGTCGCCACTCGCAATCTTATATGGAGTCTTTACCGGATTTTGCCCGTCTCGCCGAAGCGTATGGTCATGTTGGTATCCGCATTACCCGTCCGGAAGAGCTGGAGGCGAAGCTCGCCGAGGCGCTGGAGCAGGTGAAAAACAATCGACTGGTCTTTGTTGATGTGACCGTTGATGGAAGTGAACACGTTTATCCGATGCAGATCCGCGGCGGCGGCATGGATGAGATGTGGTTAAGCAAAACGGAGAGAACCTGATTATGCGCCGGATATTGTCTGTCTTACTGGAAAACGAATCGGGCGCGTTATCGCGCGTTATTGGCCTCTTCTCACAGCGCGGCTACAACATCGAGAGCCTGACGGTCGCGCCAACGGACGATCCCACCCTGTCGCGGATGACCATCCAGACCGTGGGCGATCAAAAGGTCCTTGAACAGATCGAGAAGCAACTGCACAAACTGGTGGACGTGCTGCGCGTAAACGAGCTGGGGCAGGGGGCCTATGTTGAGCGTGAGATCATGCTGGTGAAGATCCAGGCCAGCGGCTATGGCCGGGAAGAGGTTAAGCGCAACGCGGAGATCTTCCGCGGGCAGATCATTGACGTCACGCCGTCGATTTACACGGTTCAGCTCGCCGGCACCAGCGACAAGCTTGATGCGTTCCTCGCCACAATTCGTGATGTTGCAAAGATTGTTGAAGTGGCGCGCTCCGGCGTGGTCGGTTTATCACGCGGCGATAAAATCATGCGCTAATGCGAGCAAGGTTCCACATTTTTAAGCCCGGCTGATTATGCCGGGCTTTTTTTTGCGAAATCAGCCGGAAGCAGAGAGAAAAGCGGTTGCCGCAGTTACCTTTCTGCGCTTAGATGTTATGGAAATTAACCTATATCCCTAAAAAGGTTATGGTGCGCATCATTTTAAGGGGCAATTGTGAAACTGGATGAAATCGCCCGGCTCGCCGGCGTCTCACGAACCACGGCAAGCTACGTCATTAACGGAAAGGCGAAGCAGTATCGTGTCAGCGATAAAACCGTTGAGAAAGTTATGGCGGTCGTTCGTGAGCATAACTACCACCCGAACGCGGTGGCGGCTGGGTTACGAGCAGGACGCACACGATCGATTGGGCTGGTCATTCCCGATCTGGAAAACACAAGCTATACCCGTATTGCTAATTATCTGGAGCGCCAGGCGCGCCAGCGCGGCTACCAGCTGCTGATCGCCTGCTCTGAAGATCAGCCCGATAACGAGATGCGCTGCATCGAACATCTGCTGCAACGGCAGGTGGATGCAATCATCGTCTCGACCTCCCTTCCGCCGGAGCACCCCTTCTATCAGCGCTGGGCGAATGACGCCTTCCCGATTGTCGCGCTCGATCGCGCGCTGGATCGTGAACACTTTACCAGCGTGGTGGGGGCTGACCAGGAGGATTCAGAGATGCTGGCGGCGGAGTTGCGTAAAATGCCGGCGGAGCGCGTGCTCTATTTAGGCGCGCTACCGGAGCTATCGGTAAGCTTCCTGCGTGAGCAGGGTTTCCGCAGTGCCTGGAAAGATGATCCGCGCGAGGTGAAGTATCTCTACGCCAATGGCTATGAGCGCGACGCCGCCGCTCAGTTATTTGAAAAGTGGCTGGAAACGAATGAGATGCCGGAAGCGATGTTTATCACCTCTTTCGCGCTGCTGCAGGGCGTGCTGGATGTAACGCTGCGCCGCGACGGCAAGCTGCCTTCCAATCTGTCGATAGCCACCTTTGGCGATCATGAACTGCTCGATTTTCTGCAATGCCCGGTGCTGGCCGTGGCGCAGCGCCACCGTGACGTTGCCGAGCGGGTGCTGGAGATCGTGCTGGCAAGTCTTGATGAACCGCGCAAGCCGAAGCCGGGATTGAGCCGTATTCGACGTAATCTCTATCGCCGCGGCATATTAAGCCGTGTATAAATAAAGGTAATTAAGGCAGCGCGAGCTGCCTTTTCCTTTTCAACATTTCGCCTTAATCGAAATAGTGCTATTTAACTCCTCAGATAAATCCTTAATTTACGAAGATGCTCTGATTTATTATTTCTTTAAGTTTCTTTACTTCCGATTTCTCACCACCCGTTAAGAAGTTACTGATGATGATTTCTGTATTGAATTGTTACATCTCCTGATCGCATTCGATTAATTAACAACCACTTTTACTGGGGGGATCATCGCCTTAGCGAAACCGGGACGAAGTTAGCGTCAGGACCTGCATCTGGCGCTGTTAAGTCGCGCCGTTATGCCTTAAAATGCCGCCCGCGTCGCAAACTGACACTTTATATTTCGCGTACAGAAACGGAATGGTCTGAAACCCCGGGCCCTATATTTCCCCCTTTTTTCTTGCAAATATTCATGACGTTAATTTGCCTCGTAAGCTGAGCACTATTTCACCGACGCTGATATTCATTACGAATAAGGGATCTTTTGTTCTTGTTGGCCTTTGCGCTGGCTTGACAAGCTTTTCCTCCGCTCCGTAAACTCCCTCGGTGGGGTTTTGTGGGATAAAGTGGTGGAAATGATCATGCGGGGGTAAACCGGACATGTTCCGTGGCGCGACGTTAGTCAATCTCGACAGCAAAGGGCGGTTATCCGTTCCGACCCGTTATCGGGATTCGCTGCAGGAGAGTGCCTCCGGCCAGATGGTCTGTACCATTGATATTCGCCACACATGCCTGCTGCTTTACCCTCTGCCCGAATGGGAAATTATCGAGCAAAAACTGTCGCGGCTGTCGAGCATGAACCCGCTTGAGCGGCGCGTACAACGTTTATTGCTGGGGCATGCCAGCGAGTGCCAGATGGATAGCGCCGGTCGCATATTAATTGCGCCTGTCTTACGGCAGCACGCCGGGCTAACCAAAGAAGTGATGCTGGTCGGACAGTTCAATAAATTTGAGCTGTGGGATGAAACGACCTGGTATCAACAGGTCAGGGAAGATATTGACGCTGAGCAATCCGGTTCCGAAGGACTTTCGGATCGGTTGCAGGATTTGTCTCTTTAATGATGATGGAAAATTTTAAACACACCACGGTGCTGCTGGATGAGGCCGTTAACGGCCTGAATATTCGTCCGGATGGCATTTACATTGATGGCACTTTTGGTCGCGGTGGACACTCGCGCCTGATCCTCTCCCAATTGGGGGCGGAAGGCCGCTTGCTGGCAATCGATCGCGATCCGCAGGCAATTGAAGTTGCGAAGACCATTAATGACCCGCGCTTCTCCATCATTCATGGACCCTTTTCTGCGCTCGCTGATTATGTCAGCGAGCGCGATCTTATTGGCAAGATTGACGGCATTCTCCTCGATCTTGGCGTCTCTTCACCGCAGCTTGACGATCCGGAGCGCGGCTTCTCCTTTATGCGAGACGGCCCGCTGGATATGCGTATGGATCCGACGCGCGGCCAGTCTGCCGCCCAGTGGCTGCAAACCGCAGACGAGGCGGATATTGCCTGGGTGCTGAAAACCTTTGGTGAAGAGCGCTTTGCCAAACGCATCGCCCGCGCCATCGTCGAGCGTAATCGCCTCGATCCGATGACCCGCACCAAAGCGCTGGCAGAAGTGGTGGCAGCGGCGACGCCGATAAAAGATAAGTTTAAACATCCCGCGACCCGTACCTTCCAGGCGGTGCGCATCTGGGTGAACAGTGAACTGGAGGAGATAGAGCAGGCGCTAAAAAACTCGCTCGATGTGCTGGCCCCGGGAGGCCGGCTTTCTGTCATCAGCTTCCACTCGCTGGAAGACCGCATTGTGAAGCGCTTTATGCGTGAGCAAAGCCGTGGGCCGCAGGTTCCTGCCGGGCTGCCGATGACCGAAGCGCAACTCAGCAAGCTGGGTGGCCGTCAACTGCGAGCCTTAGGAAAAATGATGCCGGGCGAAGAAGAAGTGGCGGAAAACCCACGTGCCCGTAGTTCAGTTCTGCGAATTGCAGAGAGGACGAACGCATGATCGGCAGAGTGACAGAGACCCTCAGCAAAGTTAAGGGATCGTTAGGAAGCAGCGAGCGCCATGCCTTGCCTGGCGTGATCGGCGACGATCTTTTGCGGTTCGGGAAACTGCCACTCTGCCTGTTCATTTGCATCATCATGACGGCCATCACGGTCGTCACCACCGCGCACCATACCCGTTTGTTAACCGCACAGCGTGAACAACTGGTGATTGAGCGCGACGCGCTGGATATCGAATGGCGCAACCTGATTCTTGAAGAGAACGCCCTCGGCGATCATAGCCGGGTCGAACGGATTGCTACCGAGAAGCTGCAGATGCAGCACGTCGATCCTTCACAGGAAAATATTGTGGTGCAGAAATAGCGATGAAAAAGGAACAACCCAGCGCATGAAAGCCGCGGCGAAGATGGTGAAAGCGAAACGCCAGGAAGAGCAGGCCAACTTTATAAGTTGGCGTTTTGCGTTGCTTTGCGGCTGTATTTTATTGGCGCTCGGCTTCCTGATTGGTCGCGTCGCGTATCTGCAAATCATCAACCCCGATATGCTGGTGCGCCAGGGCGATATGCGCTCGCTGCGCGTGCAGGAAGTGGCGACCTCGCGCGGGATGATCACCGACCGCTCCGGACGTCCGCTGGCGGTTAGCGTGCCGGTAAAAGCGATCTGGGCCGATCCGAAAGAGCTGCATGACGCAGGTGGCGTAACGCTGGATAACCGCTGGAAAGCGCTCTCCGATGCGCTCAATATGCCGCTCGACCAGCTCGCCTCGCGCATCAACGCTAACCCGAAGATGCGCTTCATCTACCTTGCCCGCCAGGTTAACCCGGATCTGGGGGACTACATCAAAAAACTCAAGCTTCCCGGCATTCATCTGCGTGAAGAGTCGCGCCGCTACTACCCGTCCGGGGAAGTGACCGCTCACCTGATCGGCTTTACTAACGTCGACAGCCAGGGGATTGAAGGGGTCGAAAAGAGCTTTGATAAGTGGCTTACCGGCCAGCCGGGCGAGCGCATCGTGCGTAAAGATCGTTATGGTCGCGTAATTGAGGATATCTCCTCGACCGACAGCCAGGCGGCGCACAACCTCGCGCTGAGCATTGACGAACGTTTGCAGGCGCTGGTTTACCGCGAACTGAACAACGCCGTGGCGTTTAACAAAGCCGAATCCGGCAGCGCCGTGCTGGTGGATGTTAACACCGGTGAAGTGCTGGCGATGGCCAACAGCCCCTCCTATAACCCGAACAACTTCTCCGGCACCGCCAAAGACGCGATGCGTAACCGCGCTATCACCGACGTTTTCGAACCAGGTTCGACGGTGAAGCCCATGGTGGTAATGACCGCGCTGCAACGCGGCGTGGTTAACCCGAATACGGTGCTTAACACCGTGCCTTACCGAATTAACGGTCACGAAATCAAAGACGTGGCGCGCTATAGCGAATTGACCCTTACCGGGGTGCTGCAGAAGTCGAGTAACGTTGGCGTATCCAAGCTGGCGTTAGCGATGCCCTCCTCAGCGTTAGTAGATACTTACTCACGTTTTGGACTGGGAAAAACGACCAATTTGGGGATGGTCGGGGAACGCAGTGGCTTATTTCCTCAAAAACAACGGTGGTCTGACATAGAGAGGGCCACCTTCTCTTTCGGCTACGGGCTAATGGTAACGCCGTTACAGTTAGCGCGAGTCTACGCAACCATTGGCAGCTACGGCATCTATCGCCCGCTGTCGATTACCAAAGTCGATCCGCCCGTACCGGGTGAGCGCGTCTTCAACGAATCCATTGTCCGCACCGTGGTGCACATGATGGAGAGCGTGGCGCTGCCGGGCGGCGGCGGGGTAAAAGCGGCCATTAAGGGCTATCGCATCGCGATCAAAACCGGTACCGCGAAAAAAGTCGGGCCGGATGGGCGCTACATCAACAAATACATTGCATACACTGCGGGCGTCGCGCCTGCCAGCAGGCCGCGCTTTGCGCTGGTGGTGGTCATTAACGATCCGCAAGCGGGCAAATACTACGGTGGCGCGGTCTCTGCACCGGTCTTCGGTGCCATCATGGGCGGCGTACTGCGTACCATGAACATCGAGCCGGATGCGCTGACCACGGGCGAAAAAAGTGAGTTTGTAATTAATCAAGGCGAGGGATCAGGTGGCAGATCGTAATTTGCGCGACCTTCTCGCTCCGTGGGTACCGATGCTACCTGCGCGAGCACTACGAGAGATGACACTCGACAGCCGTGTGGCTGCGTCGGGCGATCTCTTCGTGGCGGTGGTCGGTCATCAGGCGGACGGGCGTCGTTATATCCCGCAGGCGATTGCGCAAGGTGTTGCTGCCATTATTGCTGAAGCGAAAGACGAGGCAAATGACGGTGAAATTCGTGAAATGCACGGCGTGCCGGTGGTTTACTTAAGCCAGTTGAATGAGCGCCTCTCTGCGCTGGCGGGCCGTTTCTACGGCGAGCCGTCAGACCAGTTGCGCCTGATTGGCGTCACCGGAACTAACGGTAAAACCACCACCACGCAGCTGTTAGCGCAGTGGAGCCAGTTGCTGGGTGAAACCAGCGCGGTGATGGGTACGGTCGGCAACGGCCTGCTTGGTAAAGTGGTGCCAACGGAAAACACCACTGGTTCTGCGGTCGATGTCCAGCATGTGATTGCCGGTCTCGCGGAGCAGGGCGCTACCCTTGCCGCGATGGAGGTCTCCTCCCACGGTTTAGTTCAGCATCGCGTGGCGGCACTGAAATTCGCCGCCTCGGTGTTCACCAATTTAAGCCGCGATCACCTCGATTATCACGGCGATATGACCCATTACGAAGCTGCCAAATGGCTGCTCTTCTCCTCGCACCACTATGGTCAGGCGATCATCAACGCCGATGACGAAGTGGGCCGCCGCTGGCTGGCAAACCTGCCGGATGCGGTTGCCGTGTCGATGGAAGGTCATATCAATCCGGATTGCCACGGGCGCTGGCTGAAAACCCTGAGCGTTGATTACCACGACAGCGGGGCGACCATTCGCTTCGACTCCAGCTGGGGCGAAGGCGAAATCGAAAGCCGCCTGATGGGCGCGTTTAACGTCAGCAACCTGCTGCTGGCGCTGGCAACCCTGCTGGCGCTTGGCTATCCCCTCAGCGATCTGCTGAAAACCGCTCCCCGCCTGCAACCCGTTTGCGGACGGATGGAAGTGTTTAGCGCGCCGGGCAAACCGACGGTGGTGGTGGATTATGCCCACACGCCGGACGCGCTGGAAAAAGCGCTGCAGGCCGCGCGCCTGCACTGCACAGGAAAACTGTGGTGCGTCTTTGGCTGCGGCGGCGATCGTGACAAGGGCAAACGTCCGCTGATGGGCGCGATTGCCGAAGAGTTTGCCGATGTGCCGGTCGTCACCGATGACAACCCGCGCACCGAAGAGCCACGCGCCATCATTAATGACATTCTCGCCGGTATGCTCGACGCCGGACGCGCGCATGTGGTGGAGGGCCGCGCCGAAGCGGTGACCAACGCCATTATGCAGGCCAAAGAGAACGATGTGGTGCTGCTGGCAGGTAAAGGCCATGAAGATTATCAGATTGTCGGCACCCACCGTCTCGATTACTCAGACCGTGTGACCGCCGCGCGTCTGCTGGGGGTAGTAGCATGATTAGCGTAACGCTCAGCCAGCTTGCCGGCACGCTGCACGGTGAACTTTTAGGTCAGGACGTCACCATTGACGCCGTGACCAGCGATACCCGCAAACTGACGCCGGGCTGCCTGTTTGTGGCGTTGAAAGGCGAACGTTTTGACGCCCACGATTTTGCCGAGCAAGCCAAAGCGGGCGGCGCGGGCGCGCTGCTGGTGAGCCGCAAGCTGGATACCGATCTGCCGCAACTGGTGGTGAGTGATACCCGCCAGGCCTTTGGCGAACTGGCGGCATGGGTGCGTCAGCAGGTGCCGACGCGCGTTGTTGCGCTGACCGGCTCCTCCGGTAAAACCTCGGTGAAAGAGATGACCGCCGCCATTCTTAGCGAGTGCGGCAACACGCTCTACACCGCGGGTAACCTGAACAATGATATCGGCGTGCCGATGACCCTGCTGCGCCTGATCAAAGAGCACCAGTACGCGGTGATTGAGCTGGGGGCTAACCACCAGGGCGAAATCGCCTGGACCGTCAGCCTGACCCGCCCGGAAGCGGCGCTGGTCAACAACCTGGCTGCTGCGCATCTGGAAGGGTTCGGATCGCTGGCGGGCGTGGCGAAGGCGAAAGGTGAAATCTACACCGGCCTGCCGGCCAACGGCATCGCCATTCTCAATGCCGATAACAATGACTGGCTGAACTGGCAGAGCATTATCGGCGATCGCAAAGTGTGGCGCTTCTCGCCCAACGCGGCGAACAGCGATTTTACCGCCACCAATGTGCATATCACCTCCCACGGCACCGAGTTCACGCTGCAAACGCCGACCGGCAATGCCGAGGTGACTTTACCCCTGCCGGGACGTCACAACATTGCTAACGCGCTGGCAGCGACCGCGCTGGCGATGGCGGTGGGCGCATCTCTCGATGCGGTAAAACAGGGCCTGGCGAAGCTGAAAGCAGTGCCGGGCCGTCTCTTCCCGGTGCGCCTTGGTGAAAACCAGCTGCTGCTGGACGATACCTATAACGCTAACGTCGGGTCGATGACCGCCGCTGCGCACGTGCTGGCAGAGATGCCCGGCTACCGCGTCATGGTGGTGGGCGATATGGCGGAGCTGGGCGACGAGAGCGAAGCCTGCCACGTTCAGGTCGGCGAAGCGGCGAAAGCCGTCGGTATCGACAAGGTGCTGAGCGTCGGCACATTAAGTAAAGCGCTCAGCGACGCCAGCGGCGTTGGCGAGCATTTCAACGATAAAGCTGCGGCCACGGCGCGTTTAACAGCGCTGATTGCCGAGCACCCAATGATTACTATTTTAGTGAAAGGTTCACGTAGCTCCGCCATGGAAGAGGTGGTACGCGACTTACAGGAGAACGGGACATGTTAGTTTGGCTGGCCGAGCATTTGGTCAAATATTATTCCGGCTTTAACGTCTTTTCCTATCTGACGTTTCGCGCCATTGTCAGCCTGCTGACCGCGCTCTTCATCTCACTGTGGATGGGGCCGCGCATGATCGCCCGCTTGCAGAAACTCTCTTTTGGCCAGGTTGTGCGTAACGACGGCCCGGAATCGCACTTCAGTAAACGCGGTACGCCGACGATGGGCGGGATCATGATCCTCACCGCGATTGTCGTCTCGGTGTTGCTGTGGGCTTACCCCTCCAACCCGTACGTCTGGTGCGTACTGGTGGTGCTGGTGGGCTACGGCATCATCGGCTTTGTCGATGATTACCGCAAAGTGGTGCGCAAAGATACCAAGGGGCTTATCGCCCGCTGGAAGTACTTCTGGATGTCGGTGATTGCGCTGGGCGTCGCGTTTGCGCTCTACCTTGCCGGAAAAGATACCCCCGCCACCGAACTGGTGGTGCCGTTCTTTAAAGATGTGATGCCGCAGCTCGGTCTGTTCTACGTGCTGCTCGCTTACTTTGTGATTGTCGGCACCGGTAACGCCGTCAACCTGACCGATGGCCTCGATGGCCTGGCGATTATGCCGACCGTCTTTGTCGCAGGCGGTTTCGCGCTGGTGGCGTGGGCGACCGGTAACATGAACTTCGCCAACTATCTGCACATCCCTTATCTGCGTCACGCGGGTGAGCTGGTGATCGTCTGTACGGCGATTGTCGGTGCCGGGCTCGGTTTCCTGTGGTTTAACACCTATCCGGCGCAGGTCTTTATGGGCGATGTCGGATCGCTGGCGCTCGGCGGCGCGCTCGGCATTATCGCCGTGCTGCTGCGCCAGGAGTTCCTGCTGGTGATTATGGGCGGTGTCTTTGTGGTGGAAACGCTGTCGGTGATTTTGCAGGTTGGCTCGTTCAAACTGCGCGGCCAGCGCATTTTCCGTATGGCACCGATTCACCACCACTATGAATTGAAAGGCTGGCCGGAGCCGCGCGTGATTGTGCGCTTCTGGATTATTTCGCTGATGCTGGTGCTGATTGGCCTGGCAACGCTGAAGGTACGTTAATCATGGCAGATTACCAGGGTAAAAAAGTCGTCATTATCGGTTTAGGCCTGACGGGCCTTTCCTGCGTGGACTTTTTCCTCGCGCGCGGCGTCACGCCTAAGGTGATGGATACCCGCACGTCGCCGCCGGGGCTGGATAAGCTGCCGGAAACGGTCGAGCGCCATCTTGGTAGTCTTAATGATAACTGGTTGCAGAGCGCCGATCTGATTGTCGCCAGCCCCGGTATGGCGCTGGCGCATCCGTCGCTCAGTGCGGCAGCGGACGCGGGCGTCGAGATTGTCGGCGATATCGAGCTCTTCTGCCGCGAAGCGCAGGCACCGATCATCGCCATTACCGGTTCGAACGGCAAAAGCACCGTCACCAAACTGGTTGGTGAGATGGCGGAAGCGGCCGGTAAAAATGTTGGTGTCGGCGGCAATATTGGCCTGCCAGCGCTGATGCTGCTGGACGAAGCGCGCGAGCTGTATGTGCTGGAGCTCTCCAGCTTCCAGCTGGAAACCACCTCCAGCCTGCACGCCGTGGCGGCAACCATTCTTAACGTCACTGAAGATCATATGGATCGCTATCCGTTTGGCCTGCAACAGTACCGCGCGGCCAAACTGCGTATCTATGAAAACGCCAAAGTGTGCGTGGTCAATGCCGATGACGCCCTGACCATGCCGGTTCGCGGTGCCGATGAGCGCTGCGTCAGCTTTGGCGTTGACGTCGGTGACTATCACCTCAACCGCCAGCAGGGCGAAATCTGGCTGCGGGTAAAAGGTGAGAAGGTGCTGAACGTCAAAGAGATGAAACTGAGCGGCCAGCACAACTACACCAACGCGCTGGCAGCGCTGGCACTGGCGGATGCGGCAGGTTTACCGCGCGCCAGCAGCCTGAAGGCGCTGACCACCTTTGGCGGGCTGGCGCACCGCTTCCAGCTGGCGTTTGAGCATAACGGCGTGCGCTGGATCAACGACTCGAAAGCGACCAACGTCGGCAGCACCGAAGCGGCGCTTAATGGCCTGCAGGTGGAAGGTACGCTGCATCTGCTGCTCGGCGGTGACGGCAAATCGGCGGACTTCTCGCCGCTGAAGCGCTATCTTGGCGGCGATCGTATTCGCCTCTACTGCTTCGGGCGCGATGGCGCTGAGCTGGCTGCGCTGCGCCCGGATGTGGCTGAGCAGACAGAAACTATGGATCAGGCGATGCGTTTAATTGCCGCGCGCGTGCAGCCAGGCGATATGGTGCTGTTGTCGCCGGCCTGTGCCAGCCTCGATCAGTTTAAGAATTTCGAACAACGGGGCGACCAGTTCACCCGTCTGGCGCAGGAGTTAGGCTAATGCGTTTAACGCTTCCCCGCCCGAGAATGCCGCGTCTGCCAGGTTATGGGATCCTGGCGTGGCTGTTTGCGGCATTGAAAGGCTGGGTCATGGGCTCGCGACAGAAAGATACCGACAGCCTGGTGATGTACGACCGCACGCTGCTGTGGTTGACGCTGGGCCTGGCGGCGATCGGCTTCATTATGGTGACCTCCGCGTCAATGCCGGTCGGTCAGCGTTTGACGGACGATCCCTTCTTCTTCGCCAAACGCCATGGGCTTTATCTGTTCCTGTCGTTCTGTATGGCGATGATCACGCTGCGCCTGCCGATGGAGTTCTGGCAGAAGTACAGTTCGGTGATGCTGATCGCGGCGATCATTATGCTGTTAGTGGTGCTGGTGGTGGGGAGTTCGATCAACGGTGCATCGCGCTGGATTGACCTTGGCATCATGCGCTTCCAGCCGGCGGAGTTCACCAAGCTGTCGCTCTTCTGCTACCTGGCGAACTACCTGGTGCGCAAAGTGGACGAGGTACGTAATAACCTGCGCGGCTTCTTAAAACCGATGGGCGTGATCCTCGTGCTGGCGGTCCTGTTGCTGGCGCAGCCTGACCTCGGTACGGTGGTCGTGCTGTTTATTACTACGCTGGCGATGCTGTTCCTCGCGGGGGCGAAGCTGTGGCAGTTCATCGCCATTATCGGCATGGGTATCTCGGCAGTGGTGCTGCTGATCCTCGCTGAACCCTATCGTATTCGCCGCGTAACCTCCTTCTGGAACCCGTGGGAAGATCCGTTTGGCAGCGGATATCAGTTAACCCAGTCGCTGATGGCGTTTGGCCGCGGCGAGCTGTGGGGGCAGGGGCTCGGCAACTCGGTGCAGAAGCTGGAGTATCTGCCGGAAGCGCATACCGACTTTATCTTCTCCATCATCGGCGAAGAACTCGGTTATATCGGTGTGGTAGCCGCACTTTTAATGGTATTCTTCGTCGCTTTCCGCGCCATGTCCATTGGCAGAAAAGCGCTGGAGATTGACCACCGCTTCTCCGGTTTCCTTGCCTGCTCCATAGGTATCTGGTTTAGCTTCCAGGCGCTGGTTAACGTCGGTGCGGCAGCCGGTATGCTGCCGACCAAAGGCTTAACCCTGCCGCTGATCAGTTACGGCGGCTCCAGTTTATTGATTATGTCGACGGCGATTACGCTGTTGCTACGGATAGATTATGAAACGCGTCTGAAGAAAGCTCAGGCGTTTACACGAGGTGTGTGATGAGTGGTCAACCTAAGCGGTTAATGGTGATGGCAGGCGGAACCGGCGGGCATGTTTTCCCCGGTCTCGCCGTGGCGCACCATTTGATGGATCAGGGCTGGCAAGTACGCTGGCTCGGAACCGCCGATCGTATGGAGGCTGACCTGGTGCCGAAACATGGCATTGATATCGACTTCATCCGCATCTCTGGCCTGCGCGGCAAAGGGCTGAAAGCGTTGCTGCTCGCGCCGGTGCGTATCTTTAATGCCTGGCGTCAGGCGCGCGACATTATGAAGCGCTTCAAGCCGGACGTGGTGCTGGGCATGGGCGGGTATGTTTCCGGCCCTGGTGGTCTTGCGGCCTGGTCGCTCGGTATCCCGGTTGTTCTGCATGAGCAGAACGGTATTGCCGGTTTGACCAACAAGTGGCTGGCGAAGATCGCCACCAAAGTGATGCAAGCGTTTCCCGGCGCATTTCCGAAAGCGGAAGTGGTGGGGAACCCGGTGCGCGTCGATGTGCTGGCGCTGCCGCTGCCGCAGATGCGTCTGCCGGGCCGCGAAGGGCCGATTCGCGTGCTGGTAGTTGGCGGCTCGCAGGGCGCGCGCGTGCTGAACCAGACCATGCCGCAGGTGGCGGCTAAACTGGGCGCGGCGATCACCATCTGGCATCAGAGCGGGAAAGGCGCGCAGCAGGATGTAGAGCAGGCATATGCCACTGCGGGTCAGGCGCAGCATAAAGTTACTGAATTTATTGACGATATGGCTAAAGCCTATGCGTGGGCGGATGTGGTCGTTTGCCGCTCCGGCGCGCTGACGGTGAGCGAAATCGCCGCTGCCGGTCTGCCGGCGCTGTTTGTGCCGTTTCAGCACAAAGACAGACAGCAGTACTGGAATGCCCTGCCGCTGGAGAAAGTGGGCGCGGCGAAGATCCTCGAACAGCCGCAGTTTACCGTTGATGCTGTGGCAGCAACGCTTGCGGGCTGGGATCGTGAAGCATTAAGAGAGATGGCGGAACGCGCACGCGCGGCAGCCATCCCCGACGCCACCGAGCGGGTGGCGCATGAAGTGAGCCTTGCGGCTCAAGGGTAAATCGTGGCGACGCCTGTTTGCGTCGCGCCAATTTTTTAGAAGTTGATGGCGTTTAGAAAATGAATACACAAGAACTTGCGAAACTGCGTTTAATCGTGCCTGAGATGCGTCGCGTCCGGCACATTCACTTCGTTGGCATCGGCGGTGCTGGCATGGGCGGTATTGCCGAAGTGCTGGCCAACGAAGGCTACCAGATTAGCGGTTCTGATTTAGCGCCAAACCCGGTGACGCAGCAGCTGACGTCCCTTGGCGCCACCATCTACTTCAACCATCGCCCGGAAAATGTGCTCGATGCGAGCGTTGTTGTGGTCTCCAGCGCCATCTCTGCCGATAACCCAGAGATTGTTGCCGCACAGGAAGCGCGTATCCCGGTGATCCGCCGCGCGGAGATGCTGGCTGAATTAATGCGTTTTCGTCACGGCATCGCTATCGCCGGGACGCACGGAAAAACGACCACCACCGCCATGGTCTCCAGCATCTACGCAGAAGCGGGTCTGGATCCAACCTTCGTTAACGGCGGGCTGGTAAAAGCGGCCGGGGTGCATGCGCGCCTGGGCCATAGCCGTTATCTGATTGCCGAAGCGGATGAGAGCGACGCCTCCTTCCTGCACCTGCAACCGATGGTGGCGATTGTGACCAATATCGAAGCTGACCATATGGATACGTACCAGGGTGACTTCGAGAATTTGAAAACGACCTTTATCAACTTCCTGCACAACCTGCCGTTTTATGGCCGTGCGGTGATGTGTGTTGATGACCCGGTGATCCGCGAGCTGTTGCCGCGCGTCGGGCGTCAAATTACCACCTATGGATTTAGCGACGACGCCGATGTGCGCGTTGAAGAGTACCGCCAGCAGGGGCCGCAGGGCCACTTTACGCTGGTACGCCAGGATAAACCGGCGCTGCGCGTGACGCTCAATGCGCCGGGTCGCCACAATGCGCTTAATGCCGCAGCGGCGGTGGCGGTGGCGACGGAAGAGGGGATTGATGACGAGGCGATTCTGCGCGCACTGGAGAACTTCCAGGGCACCGGGCGCCGCTTTGATTTCCTCGGCGAGTTTCCGCTAGAAGCGGTAAATGGCAACAGCGGCAGCGCGATGCTGGTTGATGATTACGGCCACCATCCAACGGAAGTGGACGCGACGATCAAAGCCGCGCGCGCCGGCTGGCCGGATAAGAATCTGGTGATGATTTTCCAGCCGCACCGCTATACGCGTACCCGCGATCTCTATGACGATTTCGCCAACGTGCTGACGCAGGTGGATAAGCTGCTGATGCTGGAAGTTTACGCCGCGGGCGAAACGGCGATCCCGGGTGCTGACAGCCGTTCGCTGTGCCGCACGATCCGCGGTCGCGGCAAGATCGACCCGATCCTGGTCTCCGATCCGGATCAGGTGGCAGCGATGCTGGCCCCGGTGCTGACCGGTAACGATCTGATCCTGATTCAGGGCGCAGGTAATATCGGCAAGATCGCCCGCAGCCTCGCGCAGTGCAAACTGGTGCCGCAGAGCGAGGAGGTGCAGCGTGGCTGAGAAAGTTGCCGTTCTGCTGGGTGGAACCTCCGCCGAGCGCGATGTGTCGCTTAATTCAGGCGCGGCTGTGCTTGCCGGGCTGCGTGAAGGTGGTGTTGACGCCCATGCCATTGATCCGCGCGAGGTTGATGTAACCCGCCTGAAAGAGATGGGCTTCAGTAAAGCGTTTATCGCGCTGCACGGCCGCGGCGGTGAAGATGGCACGCTGCAGGGTCTGCTGGAGCTGACCGGCGTTCCCTACACCGGCAGCGGCGTGATGGCCTCTGCGATTTCAATGGATAAACTGCGCAGCAAATTGCTGTGGCAGGGCGCGGGTTTACCGGTTGCGCCATGGGTTGCGCTGACGCGCGGCGAGTTTGAATCAGGCCTGCAAGTGTCTGATATTCAAAGTATTGAAGCGTTGGGCTTGCCCCTGATCGTTAAGCCAAGCCGTGAAGGCTCCAGCGTCGGGATGTCAAAGGTCAACGAAAGTAGCGATCTGCAGGCGGCTTTAGCGCTTGCTTTTCAACACGATGATGAAGTTCTGATCGAAAAATGGCTCAGTGGCCCGGAATTTACCGTCGCGTTGCTTGGAAATGAAATTTTACCGTCGATTCGCATTCAACCGGCGGGAATCTTCTATGATTATGAGGCGAAGTATCTCTCTGATGAGACGAAGTATTTCTGTCCATCAGGTCTGGAAGCAGAGCGGGAAGCGGCTTTACAGGCGCTGATCGCCAAAGCGTGGCAGGTTTTAGGCTGCCGCGGCTGGGGGCGAATCGATGCCATGCTCGACAGCGATGGTCAATTTTACTTGCTGGAAGCGAATACCTCGCCGGGTATGACCAGCCACAGCCTGGTGCCGATGGCGGCGCGTCAGGCGGGGCTGAGCTTTACCCAGCTTGTTGTTCGTATTCTGGAACTGGCGGAGTGATATGTCTCAGGCTGCGCTGAACACGCGAAATCGCGAAGCGGAGGCGGTAACGACCTCCCGCCGCAACAATGGAACGCGCCTTGCCGGCATTGTGTTCCTGTTGACGGTACTGTGCACCGTGTTGGTGAGTGGCTGGATTGTGCTCGGCTGGATGGATGACGCGCAGCGGTTACCGCTGTCGAAGCTGGTGTTAACCGGCGATCGTCACTACACGCGCAATGATGATATTCGCCAGTCCATTCTGGCGCTTGGCGCACCCGGGACCTTTATGTCCCAGGACGTCAATATCATTCAGAGCCAGATTGAGCGCCTGCCGTGGATCAAGCAGGCGAGCGTAAGAAAGCAGTGGCCGGACGAATTGAAGATTCATCTGGTTGAATATGTGCCCATAGCGCGGTGGAATGACCAGCATATGGTTGATGCGGACGGCAACGCCTTTAGCGTACCGGCAGAACGCACCAGCAAGCAGATATTGCCGATGCTGTATGGCCCGGAAGGCAGCGAAAATGAAGTGCTGCAGGGTTACCGCGATATGGGACAGGTGCTGGCAAAGGATAAGTTCACGCTGAAAGAAGCGGCGATGACCGCGCGGCGCTCCTGGCAGGTGACGCTGAGCAATGATATCAAGCTCAACCTGGGCCGTGGCGATACGATGAAACGTCTGGCGCGCTTTGTTGAACTCTATCCGGTGCTGCAGCAGCAGGCCCAGACGGACGGCAAAGAGATAAGCTACGTGGATTTGCGCTATGACTCAGGCGCGGCGGTAGGCTGGAAGCCTGCCCCTGTACAGGAACAAGCGGATCAGCAGCAAAATCAGGCACAACAGAATCAGGCACAGGCAGAGCAACAATGATCAAGGCGACGGACAGAAAACTGGTAGTTGGACTGGAGATTGGCACCGCGAAGGTCGCCGCTTTAGTAGGGGAAGTTCTGCCCGACGGTATTGTTAATATCATTGGCGTAGGCAGTTGCCCATCCCGTGGGATGGACAAAGGCGGGGTGAACGATCTGGAGTCGGTGGTGAAGTGCGTACAGCGCGCCATCGATCAGGCCGAACTGATGGCCGATTGCCAGATCTCCTCGGTCTACCTTGCGCTCTCGGGGAAACACATTAGTTGCCAGAACGAAATTGGTATGGTGCCGATTTCAGAAGAAGAAGTGACGCTGGAAGATGTGGAAAACGTGGTGCATACCGCGAAATCAGTCCGCGTACGCGATGAACACCGCGTGCTGCACGTGATTCCGCAGGAGTACGCCATTGACTACCAGGAGGGCATTAAAAACCCGGTAGGCCTTTCCGGCGTGCGTATGCAGGCGAAAGTACACCTGATTACTTGCCATAACGATATGGCGAAAAACATCGTTAAAGCCGTTGAACGATGTGGTTTGAAAGTTGACCAACTTATCTTTGCCGGGCTGGCCTCCAGCTACTCGGTGTTGACGGAAGATGAACGCGAACTGGGCGTCTGCGTCGTTGACATCGGCGGTGGTACAATGGACATGGCCGTTTATACCGGCGGCGCACTGCGCCACACCAAAGTGATCCCTTACGCGGGGAATGTGGTAACCAGCGATATCGCCTACGCCTTCGGCACACCGCCGAGTGATGCGGAAGCGATTAAAGTTCGCCACGGTTGCGCGCTGGGATCGCTGGTCGGTAAAGATGAGAGCGTGGAAGTACCAAGCGTGGGCGGTCGACCGCCGCGCAGCCTGCAGCGCCAGACGCTGGCAGATGTGATTGAGCCGCGCTATACCGAGCTGCTCAACCTGGTTAACGACGAGATATTGCAGTTGCAGGAGCAGCTTCGCCAGCAGGGCGTGAAACATCATCTTGCGGCGGGGATTGTATTAACCGGCGGCGCGGCGCAGATTGAAGGTCTGGCGGCCTGCGCGCAACGTGTGTTCCATACGCAGGTGCGTATTGGTGCACCGCTCAATATTACTGGCTTAACTGATTACGCCCAGGAGCCGTATTACTCTACGGCGGTTGGGTTGCTGCACTACGGGAAAGAGACCCATTTAAGTGGTGAAGCGGAAGTGGAAAAGCGGACGTCAGTCGGTTCGTGGTTCAAACGAATCAACAGCTGGCTGCGAAAAGAGTTTTAATTTTTTTCAGAGACCGTAGAAAATTAGCGGTTTCAGGCGACAGGCACATACGCCAATCCTGATAAGCGGCCCACGGGCTGCCCGGTGGATGAGGCGTAAAGACGGAGAGAGATTATGTTTGAACCAATGGAATTAACCAACGACGCGGTGATTAAAGTCATCGGCGTCGGTGGCGGCGGCGGTAATGCCGTAGAGCATATGGTGCGCGAGCGCATCGAAGGGGTTGAGTTCTTCGCGGTGAATACCGACGCCCAGGCGTTGCGTAAGACAGCGGTAGGGCAGACCATTCAGATCGGTGGCGGTATCACCAAAGGTCTGGGCGCAGGGGCTAACCCTGAAGTCGGTCGTAATGCGGCTGAAGAAGATCGTGAAGCGCTGCGCGCTGCGCTGGAAGGCGCTGATATGGTCTTTATCGCAGCGGGCATGGGTGGCGGTACCGGTACCGGTGCGGCGCCTGTGGTAGCTGAAGTCGCTAAAGACTTAGGCATTCTGACCGTTGCGGTGGTGACCAAGCCGTTCAACTTTGAAGGCAAGAAGCGCATGGCCTTTGCAGAGCAGGGTATTACTGAGCTCTCAAAACATGTCGATTCCCTGATCACTATTCCGAACGACAAGCTGCTGAAAGTGTTGGGTCGCGGTATCTCTCTGCTTGACGCGTTTGGCGCGGCAAACGACGTGCTGAAAGGCGCAGTGCAGGGTATCGCCGAGCTGATTACCCGTCCGGGTCTGATGAACGTTGACTTCGCCGACGTGCGCACCGTGATGTCCGAAATGGGCTACGCGATGATGGGCTCCGGTGTGGCAAGCGGTGAAGATCGTGCGGAAGAAGCGGCAGAAATGGCGATCTCCAGCCCGCTGCTGGAAGATATCGACCTCTCTGGCGCGCGTGGTGTGCTGGTTAACATCACCGCGGGCTTCGACCTGCGTCTGGATGAGTTCGAGACCGTTGGTAACACCATTCGTGCGTTCGCTTCTGACAACGCGACGGTGGTTATCGGTACTTCTCTTGACCCGGATATGAACGACGAACTGCGCGTGACCGTTGTTGCCACCGGTATCGGTATGGACAAGCGTCCTGAGATCACTCTGGTAACCAACAAGCAGGCGCAGCAACCGGTAATGGATCGCTACCAGCAGCACGGCATGCAGCCGATGCAGCAGGAGCAGAAGCCGGCGAAAGTGGTTAACGACAATACGCCGCAGACCACGAAAGAGCCCGATTATCTGGATATTCCGGCGTTTCTGCGCAAGCAGGCGGACTAAGAATTTGCTGGAATTTGGGCATGTTCGCTCTTTGTGCTAAACTGGCCCACCCATTGTGTTATACAATTTGGTTGGATTGGTAATAAGGCGAGATTATACGATGATCAAACAAAGGACTCTTAAACGTATCGTTCAGGCGACTGGTGTCGGTTTACATACCGGCAAGAAAGTCACACTGACGTTGCGCCCTGCGCCGGCAAATACCGGGGTCATCTATCGTCGCACTGACTTAAATCCACCGGTAGACTTTCCGGCTGATGCTAAATCTGTGCGTGATACTATGCTCTGTACTTGTCTGGTCAACGAGCATGACGTGCGGATTTCCACCGTCGAGCACTTAAATGCGGCTCTGGCGGGGCTGGGTATCGACAACATTATTGTCGAAGTCGATGCACCGGAAATTCCAATTATGGATGGCAGTGCAGCACCGTTCGTATACCTGTTGCTTGACGCAGGGGTCGAGGAGCTGAACAGCGCCAAGAAATTCGTTCGCATCAAAGAGACGGTGCGCGTTGAAGATGGCGATAAGTGGGCCGAGTTCAAACCGCATAACGGTTTTACGCTCGATTTCACCATCGACTTCAACCACCCGGCGATTGATGCCAGCACGCAACGCTACGCGATGAACTTCTCTGCCGACGCATTTATGCGCCAGATTAGCCGCGCGCGCACCTTCGGTTTCATGCGTGATATCGAATATCTTCAGTCCCGCGGCCTGTGCCTGGGCGGAAGCTTCGATTGTGCCATCGTAGTTGACGATTATCGCGTACTGAACGAAGACGGCCTGCGTTTCGAAGATGAATTCGTGCGCCACAAAATGCTCGATGCAATCGGCGACCTCTTTATGTGTGGTCACAACATTATCGGTGCGTTTACCGCTTATAAATCCGGTCATGCGCTGAACAACAAACTTCTGCAGGCTGTTCTGGCAAAACAGGAAGCCTGGGAATATGTGACCTTCGAAGACGAAGCTGAACTGCCGCTGGCATTCAAAGCACCTTCAATGGTTCTGGCATAACGCCATAACCTAAAAAATCGACTGGTTAACCTGGCACTCTCTCCGGTCAGGGGAACCAGTCGTTTTTCTTTTTGCGCACCGCAAAACCCTCTCTTTACGACTAATCTTTCCGGAAATATTTTCAACACTGCGATCCTGCGTTTGATTGCTGCTTTCCTCGCCAGTTTTCACGTGCGTCAGGCCTGTTTCCTGCTGTGTGGCGGCGGCATTAGTGATAAGATTTGGGCGCAATCGACTTTCATAGACGCAACATCATGGACGCGTCTTTTTTGGTGGAGCAAGTGAGCGGAATACTGACGCGTTGGCGACAATTTGGCAGACGCTATTTCTGGCCGCATCTCTTATTAGGGATGGTCGCGGCGAGTTTTGGCTTGCCCGCGCTTGCCAGTAATACCGAAACCCACGCCACGCGCGAAACAACGCGCAATCACGCTTCGGCAACTACGGCGAATTTTACCAGCCTCGCGCTCCTGGAAGCGAAACGCCGTCCGAACTTCACCGTCGATTACTGGCATCAGCACGCCATCCGCACCGTTATTCGTCATCTTTCGTTCGCCATGGCGCCGCAAACGCTGGCCGCCGCAACGGAAGAGCCTTTGCCGATTCAGGCACACCATCTTGCCCTGCTCGATACGTTAAGCGCGCTGCTTAACGTCGAAAGCAAGCCGCCGGCGATTGTACGCCTTGCAGCTCGCCTCTCTTTTACACCATTCGCGACGTTCAGTGTCTCGAACTGGATTAGCCAGGCGCAGGGGATCCGCGCCGGGCCATACTCCCTCAGCTAAAAAAAGCCCTATTCATCCATTTTTTTTCGCTTCGCTGAGCGGAGTATCAGAGATTTTTATCATGCTAAATTTGTTAACAAAAGTATTCGGTAGCCGCAACGATCGTACGCTGCGCCGTATGCGTAAAACCGTCAACCAGATTAATGCCATGGAACCGGCCCTTGAGAAGCTCAGCGATGATGAGCTGAAAGGGAAGACGGTAGAGTTCCGCGCGCGTCTTGAGAAGGGCGAAAGCGTTGACTCCCTGCTGCCGGAAGCCTTTGCGGTGGTACGCGAAGCCAGTAAACGCGTCTTCGGCATGCGCCACTTTGATGTGCAGCTGCTTGGCGGCATGGTGCTTAACGATCGCTGCATCGCCGAGATGCGCACCGGTGAAGGTAAAACCCTGACCGCAACCCTGCCGGCCTACCTCAACGCGCTGAGCGGCAAAGGCGTGCACGTGGTGACCGTCAACGACTATCTGGCGCAGCGTGACGCCGAAAACAACCGTCCGCTGTTCGAGTTCCTCAGCCTGACCGTCGGCATCAACTTGCCTGGCATGCCGTCTGTCGCGAAACGCGAAGCTTACGCCGCCGATATCACCTACGGTACCAACAACGAATATGGCTTCGACTACCTGCGCGACAACATGGCGTTCAGCCCGGAAGAGCGCGTTCAGCGTAAGCTGCACTATGCGCTGGTGGATGAAGTGGACTCCATCCTGATCGATGAAGCGCGTACGCCGCTTATCATCTCTGGTCCGGCGGAAGATAGCTCCGATCTCTACAAAAAAGTGAACAAAATCATTCCTCACCTGGTGCGCCAGGAGAAAGAGGACTCTGACACCTTCCAGGGCGAAGGCCACTTCTCTGTCGACGAAAAAGCGCGTCAGGTTACCCTGACCGAGCGCGGTCTGGTACTGATTGAAGAGCTGCTGGTGAAAGAGGGCATCATGGAGGAGGGTGAGTCGCTTTACTCCCCGACCAACATCATGCTGATGCATCACGTTACCGCCGCGCTGCGCGCCCATGTGCTCTTTACCCGCGATGTTGATTACATCGTGAAAGAGGGTGAAGTAATCATCGTTGATGAGCACACCGGTCGTACGATGCAGGGCCGCCGCTGGTCCGATGGCCTGCACCAGGCCGTTGAAGCTAAAGAAGGCGTTGAGATCCAGAACGAAAACCAGACCCTGGCTTCTATCACCTTCCAGAACTACTTCCGTCTTTATGAAAAACTGGCCGGTATGACCGGTACCGCAGATACCGAAGCGTTTGAATTCAGCTCCATCTACAAGCTCGATACCGTGGTTGTGCCGACTAACCGCCCGATGATCCGTAAAGATATGGCGGATCTGGTCTATATGACCGAAGCGGAAAAAATCCAGGCGATCATCGAAGATATCAAAGAGCGTACCGCCAACGGTCAGCCGGTGCTGGTCGGTACCATCTCGATTGAAAAATCAGAAGTGGTATCGAATGAGTTAACCAAAGCGGGCATCAAACATAACGTTCTGAACGCCAAGTTCCACGCCAAAGAGGCGGATATTGTGGCGCAGGCCGGTTATCCGGGCGCGGTCACTATCGCCACCAACATGGCAGGTCGTGGTACCGATATCGTGCTGGGCGGTAGCTGGCAGTCTGAGCTGGCCGAGCTGGTCGATCCGACCCCTGAGCAGGTTGCAGAGCTGAAAGCCGAGTGGCAGAAACGCCATGACGCGGTGCTGGCATCAGGTGGTCTGCACATCATCGGTACCGAGCGCCACGAATCGCGCCGTATTGATAACCAGCTGCGTGGCCGTTCCGGTCGTCAGGGCGATGCGGGTTCTTCCCGTTTCTACCTCTCGATGGAAGATGCGCTGATGCGTATTTTCGCCTCCGATCGCGTCTCCGGTATGATGCGTAAGTTAGGCATGAAGCCGGGCGAAGCGATTGAGCACCCATGGGTGACAAAAGCGATTGCCAACGCGCAGCGTAAAGTGGAAAGCCGCAACTTCGATATCCGTAAGCAGCTGCTGGAATATGATGATGTGGCGAACGATCAGCGTCGCGCAATCTACACCCAGCGTAACGAGCTGCTGGATGTGACCGACGTGAGCGAAACCATCAACAGCATTCGTGAAGATGTCTTCAAAGCGACCATCGACGGGCACATTCCGCCGCAGTCTCTGGAAGAGATGTGGGATATTCCTGGCCTGCAGGAGCGTCTGAAAAATGATTTCGACCTCGAACTGCCGATTGCGGAGTGGCTCGATAAAGAGCCGAACCTGCATGAAGAGACGCTGCGTGAGCGTATTCTGCAGAGCGCGGTAGAGACCTATCAGCGTAAAGAGGAAGTGGTTGGCGCGGAGATGATGCGTCACTTCGAAAAAGGCGTCATGCTGCAAACCCTCGACTCCTTGTGGAAAGAGCACCTGGCGGCGATGGATTATCTGCGTCAGGGGATCCATCTGCGCGGCTACGCGCAAAAAGATCCGAAGCAGGAGTACAAGCGTGAATCCTTCGCCATGTTCGCCGCGATGCTGGAGTCACTGAAGTATGAAGTGATCAGCACCCTGAGCAAGGTGCAGGTGCGCATGCCGGAAGAAGTTGAAGCGATGGAGCAGCAGCGCCGCGAAGAGGCAGAGCGTCTGGCACAGATGCAGCAGCTAAGCCATCAGGACGATGAAGCCGCTGCCGCCGCTGCACTTGCCGATCAATCCGGCGAGCGCAAAGTTGGCCGGAACGATCCTTGCCCGTGCGGTTCTGGTAAGAAATATAAACAGTGCCATGGCCGTCTCGCATAACGGCTAACTAACTGATGAAAAGGCGCAGAGATCTGCGCCTTTTTTATGGAGTCATCAGCATGAAAATACTCAACATCGCCGTCGGTATTATTCGTAATCCACAGGGCGAAATCTTTATTACCCGGCGCGCGGCCGATGCGCATATGGCAAACATGCGCGAATTCCCCGGCGGCAAAATCGAAGCGGGTGAAACGCCGGAGCAGGCGATGATCCGTGAACTTCAGGAAGAAGTAGGCATCACCGCGCAAAGCGCCACACTGTTCGATAAGCTGGAGTATGAATTCCCCGACCGCCATATCACGCTCTGGTTCTGGCTGGTGGACAAATGGCAGGGCGAGCCGTGGGGTAAAGAGGGGCAGCCGGGCGAGTGGATTGCGCAGAGTGCGCTGAAAGCGGAAGATTTTCCCCCCGCTAACGAACCGGTCATTACAAAACTGATTGCGCTGAGCTAGGCCCGCTGACCTTCAGCCAGCGGGCAGCCGGGATTACTGTTGCTCTTCGCTCCACTCATCGCTGTCAGAGAGATCGCCTGCGCTGGGGATACGTTTCTCTTCCGCAGCCCATTCGCCAAGATCAATCAACTGGCAGCGTTTGCAGCAAAAAGGGCGATACGGGCTGGCTTCGCCCCACACCACAGGTTTGCCGCAGGTCGGGCAATTCACAATTGTCTTATCAGTCATCAGGGTTCCTTAACAGCAGGCTAATTCAAAATCGAGCCGCTCCGGCACCGTGCCGTGTTCGCTATCGAGGGGCATAAAACGAATGGCAAAGCGGCTTTTATGGCCGGAGATTTGCGGGTAAAGCCGCGCGTCAAGCGGCAGTTGCAGACGCAGCAGATCGGCATCATCACCGTTATCCTGGTAGAAACCGTTCAGACTGGTCTGGCGACGATACGGGGCGGCATTGCGGATCAGATCGAGGATTAATGTCAGGGTAGCGCGCAGCGGTTCAAGGCTCTCCAGCCAGTAATTGACCTGCGCATCGCGTTGCTCCTGCGGTAAGTGTAACCACATATGCAGCGTCGGCAGATCGAAGCTACAGCAGCCGCCGGGGATGCTTAAGCGCTGGCGCACCAGCGCAATCAGCCGATCCTCACGTAACATCTGACCGATGCGCGGCGCATTCATCAGCACGGCACCGCTCGCTTTAAGCTGTTGGCGGATCTCTTCAATACGCCTGGGATCGACGCCCGGCACTTCGCTCCAGGCTTGCAGCTTACGCTGCTGGCGCTCCAGCTCTTTCAACAATTCAGTACGGGTGTCACCGCGCTCGAACACATCCAGCAGATCGCCCACGTTACGGAAGAAGTGCAGCGCGCCGGCATGATCGCTGACGGGCAGATGGACGGAGAGTTGTTGCAGTAAGAACTCGACACGCAGCCAGGTGCGCATCTTTTCATTCAGCGGATGTTCAAAAAGGATGTGGGTGTGCATTACGGTTTTTCCTGTGATACGGCCTGCGCGGCGAGAGCGAGATAGTGCGCGTGCAGGCGGGCAACATCCGATGCGATTGCATCTGGTGCGCCATTATTGTCAATGACATCATCCGCGACGGCAAGCCGCGCATCGCGCGTAGCCTGCGCGGCGAGGATCTGTTCAGCATGTTCGCGGGTCACGCCGTCACGGCGCATGGTGCGTAAAATTTGCGTCTCAACCGGAACGTCAATGACTAATACCCGATCGGCTTTGTGGTAAAGCTGGTTCTCCACCAGCAGAGGGACGACCCACAGCACATAAGGTGATGTCGCCTGTGCCATCTGACGCTCGGTCTCTTGCTGGATAAGCGGGTGCAGCAAGCCGTTGAGCCAGCGCTTATCGACGTCAGAGGCAAAAATATGTTCGCGCATTAAACGACGGTTGAGTGAACCGTCCGCGAGGATCATTTCATCGCCGAACTTTTCGGCAATAGCGCGTAGCGCAGGGGTGCCGGGTTCGACGACCTGGCGTGCAATAACGTCCGCATCGATAACGTTAGTGCCCTGTTCGGCGAACGCGTCCGCCACGGTACTTTTACCGCTGCCAATACCGCCCGTTAACGCGACCTTATACTTCATAACACTCAATCCTGTAAGGGGCTGCCAGACTCATTCTCTGCTGTTATTTTCGTCACTCATCACAACGAAACCGCAGCAGACTTAGCGTGAAAAAAAGCAAAGCCACTCTTTTTTTATTTATAGGAATCAGTAAGTTGAAAATCAATCAGACAATAAAGAAATCAATTAACTGAAACTGGCATATTCACCAGGTAAATTTATAGGATTGTAGCGTAAAAAAAGAGATTTTCGCAGTCTTGCGCGGCCCTTATTAGTGCGTATGATAGCGTCACTGGAGTTGTGAGTTTGTCTTAGCGCCATTAACCCCAGGAATCCCTACATGCGTATCGAAGAAGATTTGAAGTTAGGTTTCAAAGACGTTCTTATCCGCCCTAAACGTTCCACTCTTAAAAGCCGTTCCGATGTTGAACTGGAGCGCGAATTCACTTTCAAGCACTCAGGAATGCGCTGGTCCGGCGTACCGGTTATCGCTGCCAATATGGATACCGTAGGGACATTCGCCATGGCGAAAGCGCTCGCCTCGTTCGATATCCTGACTGCCGTACACAAGCACTACTCCGTTGAGGAGTGGCGCGCATTTGTGCAGGCACAGGCCGACTCTGTGCTGCGCCATGTGATGGTTTCAACCGGCACCTCCGATGCCGATTTTGAAAAAACCAAACAGATTCTCGCGCTGCATTCCTCGCTCAATTTTGTCTGCATCGACGTTGCTAACGGCTACTCCGAACACTTCGTGCAGTTTTTGGCTAAGGCACGTGAAGCCTGGCCGGACAAAACCATCTGCGCGGGCAACGTCGTAACCGGCGAAATGTGCGAAGAGCTGATCCTCTCCGGCGCCGATATCGTCAAAGTGGGCATTGGCCCTGGCTCTGTCTGCACGACGCGCGTGAAAACCGGCGTCGGTTACCCGCAGCTCTCTGCGGTTATCGAGTGTGCCGATGCAGCGCACGGCCTCGGCGGCCAGATCGTCAGCGACGGCGGTTGCACCGTGCCGGGCGACGTTGCCAAAGCGTTTGGCGGCGGCGCAGACTTCGTGATGCTCGGCGGTATGCTGGCAGGCCATGAAGAGAGCGGCGGCACGCTGATGGAAGAGAACGGCGAGAAGTTTATGCTTTTCTACGGCATGAGTTCTGAGTCCGCGATGAACCGTCACGTTGGTGGCGTGGCAGGCTACCGTGCTGCTGAAGGCAAAACCGTTAAGCTTCCGCTGCGTGGCCCGGTTGAGACTACCGCGCGCGATATTCTCGGTGGTTTACGTTCCGCCTGCACTTACGTCGGTGCCTCTCGTCTGAAAGAGCTGACCAAACGCACCACCTTTATTCGCGTTCAGGAGCAGGAAAACCGCGTTTTCAACAGCCTCTAAACGGCTTGCGGTAAACGCGGCTTAACGTGTTGTACCGCCATCAGCCTGTACCGCCCATCGCATCGCCAAGATGAAAGATGGGCAGGTACATTGCCACCACCAGCACACCAATGATTATCCCTGTCACCACCAGCATCAGCGGCTCCAGCACGGCCGCCAGCCCGTCCGCCTGACGCTGCGTCTGTTCACTGTAATACTGCGCCAGATTATCCAGCATGCTGTCGAGTGCGCCTGACAGCTCCCCGGTTCGCACCAGCTGTATGCAAAGCGGCGGAAACTCACCGCTCGCTTTTAATGCGGCAAATATCGGCGCGCCCTCGGTTATCTCCCGCTGCGCCCGCACTAACAGATCTCGCCAGTAGGGGCAGACCACCGTTTCGGTCACGCTCTCCAGTCCCTGTAAAAAGACAATACCGGCACGCTGGGTCAGCGACAAGACGGTAAAGATCTGGCTCAGGCGCTGCCCACGCACCAGCGGCCCGATAATTGGGCTGGCAAGCAGCAACCGCTGACAGGCACTTAGCCAGTTGTCGTGACTACGTAGCCGCAGCAGTAGCGCACCTGCCAGCACACTAACCAGAACAAAAGGCAGGGCGCACTGTTTGATTATCCCCGCTCCCGCAATGATGCCGCGCGTTAATGCTGGCAGCGGCGTATTGAAAGTCTGGTAGATGGCGGCGAACTCCGGCAGCACCAGGTAGATCATCGCCAGCACCACCGCCGCGGTCAGCGACAGAATAATCAGCGGGTAGCGCAGCGCTTTTTTCACCTTCAGCTTCAGTTCATGCTGCGCTTTTTGCTGCGCAGCGAGCCTGAAGCAGCACTCGTCCAGCTTGCCGGTCAGTTCACCGGTGCGGATCATCGCCTGCCAGAGCGGCGGAAAGACTTCCGGCCACTGACGCAGCGCCGCAGAGAAGGTTTCCCCTTCTTCGAGTGCCGCTGACAGGCTGCGGAGCAGCGCCTGCCACTGCCTGGCCGGATGCTGCTCCGCCATCAGCTGTAACCCTTCCGGCAGTGTCAGCCCGGCCTGAAGCAGGGTGGCAAGCTGGTTGAGCAGCGGCGTGCTCTGCTCGGGGCTCCACAGACGTGCGCGCACCGCTCGACGTTTCAGCTTCAACGGATGGCACTGCTGTTGCAACAGGCATAATACCGCCGCGTCACGGCTTACACTCCAGAGCAGCCCCTCATGTAGTTCACCGCTATCATCTAGCCCCGACCATTGCCAGAGTTGCCTACTCGCCATGCGGGTAGCCCAATATCCGTACCAGCTCCTCAAAGGTCGTCAGCCCCTGTTCAACCGCCTGGCAGCCATGGTGAAAAAGCGTTGTCATGCCCTCTTCACGCGCGCACTGCTCAATCTCGTTCACGCTCATGCCGCTGGCAATCGCCTGGCGAATCGGCGGTGTGATGTTGAGGATCTCAAACAGCGCCACTCGGCCGTAGAAACCGTGGTAACAGGCTTCACACCCCTGAGCGCGCCAGCGTGGGAGTGGGCGTGACCAGACGTTATCAGGCAGATGAATGCTCTCTGTCGCCAGCTTGCGGCAGTGGGGGCAGAGCTTACGCACCAGCCGCTGGGCAACCACCAGCGATAACGCCGAAGAGATCATCCAGCGCGCCACGCCCATCTGCTCAATCCGCACCAGCGTTTCGCTGGTGGAGTTGGTATGCAGCGTCGACAGCACCAGGTGGCCCGTCTGCGCGGCCTTGATAGCAATCTCGGCGGTTTCACCATCGCGGATTTCGCCGACCATAATGACATCGGGATCCTGGCGCAGCAGGGCACGCAGCACGCTCTGAAAAGTGAGCCCTGCGCGTGGGGCTATCTGTGTTTGATTCAGACCCGCCAGCGGGATCTCCACCGGATCTTCCACGCTGCAAAGATTAACCTCCGGCTTATTTCGCGCCTGCAACGCGCTGTAGAGCGTGACGGTTTTTCCGCTGCCCGTGGGACCGGTTACCAGCAGTAAACCTTGCGGCTGCGCCAGCGCGGCGTTGAACTGTGCCAGCTGCGCGTCAGTCATGCCGAGCGCGGGCAGTGCCAGCGCCTGGTTCACCTGGTGCAGCAGCCGCAGCACCACTTTCTCGCCGTGGCGGCAGTGCAGTGTGGCAATACGAAACGACACCGGCTGATCGGCGAGGGTTACGGTGAACTGCCCATCCTGCGGCAGCCGCCGCTCGGCGATATCCAGATTGCCCATCACTTTTAAGCGGGCGGTCAGGGTATCGGAGAGTGTGCAGGGCAGGGGCGACAGCGGATGCAACACGCCATCCACTCGCAGGCGGATCGCGTAGTGCGTCTCGCCCGGCTCGAAATGGATATCTGATGCGCGCAGCATCAGTGCCTGTTGCAGCGTATGGTTGATGATCTCGACCGCCGAGCCGCTCTCTTCGGTGAGCGTGGCATGCGTGGCGGGTAGCGCCTGCGTGGCGAGCTGTTGATGCTTTTCCATCTCCTCCTGTGTCCAGCAGCGAATATCAACGCGCTGTTGGGCAACAAAACTGAGCGACTCCATTAGCTCCATGCTCGGACTACCTACAACCGCGATAACCAGCGCGTCATCATCCTTGCTCAGTAAGGCCGCGTTATGGCGGCGGCACAGCGCCTCAAGTTTGTTCTCTTTCATCAGATATCCTTATCGACCGGTACGGAAAACGTCTTCGCACGCCTGCTGCAACGCGCTGTCTGCCTCGGTGTTACAGCTGCGTGTCCAGCCCTGGATGCCATCGGCGCTGCTCCACTGCGGCGTCATCACCACGCTTAAACCGTTAAGGCTCTCCTGGCCGGTGAGCGAGACCACGCCTTTGGCAACGCTGAGCGCGGCGACATAACGTGTTGTCGTCGGTGCGGGGATACCGTTGCTGCTGGCGTCGCAGTTATCGACGCCGCCGCGCTCCAGCGCGCAGAGCTCGACGGCGGTGCGATAGGGAACAAAAGTTTGCAGCATGTCCGTTAACGCTGCTTTACGCAGGTAGTTTTGATAGGCGGGAATGCCGATGGCGCTCAGAATGGCGACGATGCCAATCACCACCATCAGCTCAATGAGGGTAAATCCGTGTTGTCTGTTCATAGACGGCTCCTTATGCAGAGCCGTTACTGTGTCAGGGGGTGAAAAGCGGGGCGAGTGGCAAAAGAGCAGCCCGGAAAGTGGCTTCCGGCGTTTTTACCGCTGTTGCACAACAGACCAGTTTAGTTGCGAGATGAGCCGCAAAAAACGGGCCAGCGGCCCGTGAGAGTGGCCGCAGATCAGCGAAAACGCATCGACAGATCGAGGGCGCGAACGTGTTTGGTCAGCGCGCCAACAGAGATGTAATCGACACCGGTTTGCGCAAATTCGCGCAGCGTCTGCTCGGTAACGTTGCCCGAAACTTCGAGTTTTGCCTGGCCATTGGCCCGTTTGACTGCTTCGCGCATCTGCTCGGGCACGAAGTTATCCAGCATGATGATATCCGCTCCTGCCTTCAGCGCGTCGTCAAACTCTTCCAGTGTTTCGACTTCAACCTCAACCGGCACATCGGGGTGCAGCCAGAAGGCCTTCTCCACCGCGTTGCGCACTGAGCCTGCGGCGATAATGTGGTTCTCTTTGATCAAAAACGCATCGGAAAGCCCAAGACGATGGTTCGCACCGCCGCCGCACAGCACCGCATATTTCAGCGCCGTGCGCAGGCCGGGCAGGGTTTTGCGCGTATCAAGCAGCTGCGTTTTAGTGCCCTCCAGCAGGGCGACATAGTTGCGCACCGCGCTGGCGACGCCGGAGAGCGTCTGGACGAAGTTGAGCGCCGTACGTTCACCGGTGAGTAGCACACGCGAAGGGCCATCAAGTTCAAACAGCGGCTGATCGGCCTGCACCGTGTCGCCATCCGCAACGTGCCAGGTGAGCGTCACGTCGTCGCCCGCCAGCTGTATAAACACCTCTTCAACCCAGCGTTTACCGCAGAACACCCCCTCTTCACGGGTGATCACTACCGCATGGGAGCGATTTTCTGGCGGTAATAATTGCGCGGTAATGTCGTTATTCGCATCGACTTCTCCACCCAGATCTTCACGCAATGCCAGCGCGACGGCGGCAGGAATATCCAGTTCGATGCGTTTGAGCAACGTGTCACGGCGAAGGTCGGGATTGTAGCGGCGAGGCGGCATGATAGGCTCCAAAAAGTGTAACGAATCACAAAGTTAGCGTTTGGTTGTGCAGCTCCGGCATTATGGGAGGCGGCCTAAGCATGCTACTCTGAAGCGTGTTTCAGCACCATCCTCTATAAGGAGTTCCTTATGCAGTTACGCAAGGGTTGGCTGGTAGAGGCGCGGCATGTGCCCTCTCCGCATTATGATTGCCGCCCGGACGATGAGTCGCCATCACTGTTAGTGGTACATAATATTAGCCTGCCACCCGGCGAGTTTGGCGGCCCGTGGATTGACGCACTCTTTACCGGCACGCTGGATCCCAGCGCCGATCCCTATTTTGCCGGCATTGCTCATCTTCGCGTTTCTGCGCACTGTCTGATTCGCCGCGACGGAGAAATCGTGCAATATGTACCTTTCGATAAGCGCGCCTGGCATGCGGGCGTCTCCTCTTATCAGGGGCGCGAGCGCTGCAACGATTTCTCAATCGGTATTGAGCTTGAGGGAACGGACGATCTGGCGTATACCGACGCGCAGTACCGCCAACTGGCGGCGGTGACACGAACGGTGATTGAGCTTTACCCGGCGATTGCCGACAATATGACCGGACACAGCGATATCGCGCCTGAACGCAAGACCGACCCCGGCCCTGCGTTTGACTGGGCCAAATTTCGTGCCCTGGTCGCCGCGTTGTCAGAAAAGGAGAAGCCATGACGTTATTCACCATGCTGCTGGTGCTGGCAGCGGAGCGGCTGTTTAAACTGGGAGAGCACTGGCAACTGGATCACCGGCTGGAGGTGCTGTTCCGGCGCATCAAGCGCTATTCGATGCTGAGAACGCTGTTAATGACGGCGTTAGCCATGCTGGTGACCTTCCTGATTCTGCGCGCGCTGTTGGGGCTGTTTTTCAACGTCCCGCTGCTGGTGGTGTGGATCCTGATTGGCCTGCTGTGCATCGGCGCGGGCAAAGTGCGGTTGCACTACCATGCCTATCTGAAAGCGGCGGCGCGAAACGACAGCCGCGCCCATATGGCGATGGCCAGTGAGCTGACGCTGATTCACGGCGTGCCGCCCGGTTGCGACGAGCGCGAGTTCCTGCGCGAGTTGCAGAATGCGCTGCTGTGGATCAACTTCCGCTTCTATCTCGCGCCGCTGTTCTGGTTTGTGGTGGGTGGCCCCTGGGGGCCAGTATTGCTGGTCGGGTATGCCTTTTTGCGCGCCTGGCAGTATTGGCTGGCGCGCTTCCAGACGCCGACCGAGCGGCAGCAATCGGGCATCGACGCGATTTTACATCTGCTCGATTGGGTGCCGGTGCGCCTTGCGGGCGTGGTCTATGCGTTGATTGGTCATGGTGAGAAAGCACTGCCGGCCTGGTTTGCCTCGCTCGGTGATACCCACACCTCGCAATACCATGTGTTAACGCGGCTGGCACAGTTCTCGCTGGCGCGCGAGCCGCATCACGATAAGGTCGCCACGCCGAAAGCGGCGGTGTCGATGGCGAAGAAGACCTCGTTTGCCGTGGTCGTGGTGGTGGCGTTACTGACGATTTACGGCACGCTGATGTAACCGCGTGCCGCCGCTTTACTGATTATCCGCCGCCGGGATGCCGAAATCAGGCATCCCGTTTTCCTGCCAGCGAATCGTTTTCAGCCGCGTATGGCGGTTGGGATCGTAGAGCGGATCGCCCTCAATTTCGGTGTAGTTACGCGCGTGATACACCAGCACATCTTCCCCCTCCGGCGTCTGCGTAAAGCTGTTGTGTCCCGGTCCATACTGGCGATTTTCATAACTGGTTTTAAACACCGGCTCTGGCGATTTATGCCAGTTTTGTGGCGCAAGCGGGTTGGCGTCGAGATCGATCCACAGCAGCCCCATGCAGTAGTTCTCGTCCGTTGCGCTGGCGGAATAGCTGATAAAGAGCTTATCTTCGTGAAACAGCACCGCCGGGCCTTCGTTAACCAGAAAGCCGCGGCATTCCCACTCGAACTCCGGTTTGCTTAACATCACCGGCTCGCCTTTCAGCGTCCATGGGTTTTCCATCTCCGCCAGATAGAGATTGGAGTTGCCCGCAATATCCGGCGCTTTTTGCGCCCACAAATACCAGCGCTTGCCCTGATGCATAAAGGTGGTGGCATCCAGCGCAAAGGTGTCGAATGGCGTCTTAACCTGGCCTTTTTCAACCCACTCTCCGCTGAGCGGATCGGCGTCCGCGCACTCCAGCACAAACATGCGGTGCTGGAACATATTCAGCTTATCGAGCGCCTTTGTTCCGGCGGCGGCAAAGTACAAATACCATTTGCCCTCAATATGATGCAGTTCGGGTGCCCAGATAAGCTCGCTCATCGGCCCGCTTTGCGGTTTACGCCACACGACCACTCCTTCGGCGCTGCGCAGCCCGTCGAGCGTGGCGGCGCGGCGGATCTCGAGGCGGTCGTACTCCGGCACCGAGGCGACAAAGTAGTAGTGTTCCTGATGGCGCAAAATAAACGGGTCTGCGCGCTGTTCAATAAAGGGGTTCGGCCAGGTTTTCATTATGCATTCCTTACGTTTTTCGCCGCCGGTACGCGCTGGCTGTCGCTCAGTTCGTGGTAGTTAATGCGGCGTTTTTCCAGATCCGCCTGGATCTGTTTCATCAATTCACGGTCTACTTTCAACAGACGGACAACGCCTGCGGTGATGAGATAACCGACGCCCGGGATCACCGTAAACAGCAGCATAATGCCGTTGATAGCGCTGGCGCTCTGCTGTTTGGCACCGGCGTCGTAGCCATACCAGGAGAGCAGGAAACCAACCATCGCGCCCGCTACCGCCAGCCCGACTTTCAGGAAGAAGAGGTTGCCGGAAAAGCTGATGCCGGTGATACGTTTGCCGGTTTTCCACTCGCCGTAGTCATCGACATCGGCCATCAGCGACCAGTGCAGCGGGGAGGGGATCTGGTGCAGGATGTTGAGCAGGAAGTAGAGCACCGCAATCATCACCGTCGCGCGCGGGTCAAGGAAGTAGAAGCCGCAGGAGAAGATCGCCAGCGCGATATTGGTCCAGAAGAAGACTTTCAGTTTGCACCAGCGGTCGGTCAGCACTTTTGCCAGCATGCTACCGAACATCATGCCGACCACGCCGAGGCTGATAAACAGCGTGGCGAAGTGGGTGCTCTCCTGCATCACCCAGGTGACGTAGTACATGGTGGCGGCCATACGGATAAAGCCGGGGCAGACGTTGCACAGCGTCAGCAGCAGAATGCGCACCCATTGATCGTTCTTCCACACGTCGCGGAAATCTTTCTTCAGATCGTCATTGGTCGGCACCGCCGGGCGCACACGCTCGCGCACAGTAGCAAAGCAGTACAGGAACATACACATGCCGATAAATGCCAGCACCGTCATCGCCATCTGGTAGCCCTTGGCTTTATCTGCGCCGCCGAACCACTCCGCCATTGGCAGCAGCGTCAGCGACAGCAGCAGCGTCGCGATACCAACCATCACAAAGCGGTAAGACTGGCAGGCCACGCGCTCTTTCGGATCGTTGGTGATAACGCCACCCAGTGAGCAGTAGGGAATATTGATAGCGGTATAGGTGAGCGAGAGCAGGAAGTAGGTGACAAAGGCATAGATAACTTTGCTGCTGTAGGTCCACTCCGGCGTGGTAAACATCAGCACGCTAAAGACCGCGTAAGGCACCGCAATCCACAGTAGCCACGGGCGAAAACGGCCATATTTGCTTTGCGTGCGGTCGGCCAGCGCGCCCATTAACGGGTCGGTAATGGCATCAATAACGCGAATCGACAGCAGCAGCACGCCAACCAGCGCGGGAGCCAGACCGAAGATATCGGTGTAGAAATAGTTCACAAACAGCATGATGGCGCCAAAGATGATGTTGCATCCGGCGTCGCCCATGCCATAACCAATCTTCTCTTTAACAGACAGTTTAGTGGTGTCCATCGACGGGTCTCCCTCTGAGGTATGAGTTCGATTATTCGCCTGTAAATTTTTATTTGCGTAGCAGGATCACGCCGCAGAGATGGACAATATAGCTACGTAAAAGAAAGTGTGAGGAAGTTAACATTGGTTTAACAAACCCTCTCCCGGGCGGGAGAGGGGAGGGCAGAAGGGGATCAGTGTGCTTTTACCGCTTTTGCATTTTTCTGTCGTACCAGGTAACCGACGCCAAGAATGGCAATCCATACCGGGATGAGCCACACGGAGATCGCCATACCCGGCGTCATCACCATGATAACCAGCACTGCCGCCATAAAGATCAGGCAGATCCAGTTCCCCAGCGGGTAGAAGAGCGCCGGGAAGCGCGGTTTCACGCCCTGTTGCTGCTTCGCACGACGAAAACGCATGTGTGCGAGGCTAATCATCGCCCAGTTAATCACCAGCGCGGAGACCACCAGCGCCATCAGCAGCCCAAAGGCGGATTCCGGTGCGAGGTAGTTAATCAGCACGCAGAGCGCGGTGAAGAGCGCGGAGACGAGGATGGTGTTGACCGGCACGCCGCGCTTGTCGGTTTTTTGCAGCATCTTCGGCGCGTTGCCCTGTTTGGCCAGGCCAAACAGCATGCGGCTGTTGCAGTAAACGCAGCTGTTGTAGACCGACAGCGCCGCCGTCAGTACCACGATATTCAACGCATTGGCTACAAAGGAGTCGCCCAGTTCATGGAAGATCAGTACAAACGGGCTGGTGTCAGCCGTTACGCGGGTCCACGGCAGCAGGGAGAGCAGCACAGCCAGCGAGCCGATATAGAAAATCAGAATGCGGTAGATAACCTGGTTGGTCGCTTTGGGAATGCTCTGCTCCGGGTTATCCGCTTCCGCCGCGGTGATACCGACCAGCTCCAGCCCGCCGAAGGAGAACATGATGATCGCCATCATCATTACCAGGCCGCCGATGCCGTGCGGCAGGAAGCCGCCCTGTTCCCATAAGTTGCGAACCGTCGCCTGCGGGCCTGCGCTGTCGCTAAACAGCAGCCAGCCGCCGAAGAGGATCATCGCCACCACGGCCACCACTTTGATAATGGCAAACCAGAACTCCATCTCGCCGAACACTTTTACGTTGGTCAGGTTGATGGCGTTGATAACGACAAAGAAGACGGCAGCGGAAGCCCAGGTAGGAATTTCCGGCCACCAGAACTGGACATATTTACCGACCGCCGTCAGTTCGGCCATGGCGACCAGCACGTAGAGCACCCAGTAGTTCCAGCCGGAGGCGAAGCCGGCAAAACTGCCCCAGTATTTGTAAGCGAAATGACTGAAGGAGCCGGCAACCGGCTCTTCGACCACCATCTCACCGAGCTGGCGCATAATCAGAAACGCGATAAAACCGGCAATGGCGTAGCCGAGAATAATGCCGGGACCGGCCGACTGGATGACTGACGCGCTGCCCAGAAACAGCCCAGTCCCAATAGCACCGCCCAGCGCGATAAGCTGTATATGGCGGTTCTTAAGGCCGCGCTTTAGCTGATCGCCGTGCTGTTGACCTTCCATTATGAAACCTCGTGTGTGGTTATTATGTTTACGCTATGTTTAAGCGTGTAATGAATAAGTTCCATTTATATGTATTTTTTGCTTTACGAAGCGGCAGGATGATTTTGACTTGAGACCTTTCGCATGCCAAAGAATAGTGGTAAGCGAACGGGAATGCATCTGCTTTATGACGCGTCTATGACGAGCTGACGAAAAAAAGAACGCCCGCAAATAACCCTCTTACCCCCTCATACCAAAACACCCCTCTTTTTATTCATCAGAAGTGAATAAAAAATCATCTATAAACCGACTGAATCGGTTCACATCCAGTAATTTGCGTTTCGGGAAAGTTAAAACTCACTCTTAAGGGGTAAACGAGTCATTTGCGTAAGGTTACATCTTTGAAACGCCATTTCTCTTTGCTTGTTAAAATGTGCGTGGTTTCCTGATTTCAATCAAAACCTGTATGGACAGAAGGTGAATACTTTGTTACTTTAGCGTCAACAATATGAAATTGGTAAGACCAATTTACTCCGGGCGAGTGGCAGAGACAGGGAACAATGGCCTACAGCAAAATCCGCCAACCTAAACTTTCCGATGTGATTGAGCAGCAACTGGAGTTTTTGATTCTCGAGGGCACACTCCGTCCCGGTGAAAAACTTCCTCCAGAGCGCGAACTGGCCAAACAGTTCGACGTTTCTCGTCCTTCACTGCGCGAGGCCATCCAGCGTCTCGAAGCGAAAGGCCTGCTCCTACGTCGCCAGGGTGGCGGGACCTTTGTCCAAAGCAGTCTGTGGCAGAGCTTCAGCGATCCGCTGGTCGAGCTTCTGACCGATCATCCCGAATCCCAATTTGATCTTCTCGAAACGCGCCATGCACTGGAAGGCATTGCTGCTTATTACGCGGCGCTTCGCAGCACCGACGAAGACAAAGTGCGGATTGGCGAGCTGCATCGCGCCATTGAGCTGGCTCAACAGTCGGGCGATCTGGACGCAGAGTCCAGCGCGGTCGTGCAGTATCAAATCGCCGTAACGGAAGCGGCACATAATGTAGTCCTGCTTCATCTGCTACGCTGCATGGAGCCAATGCTGGCGCAGAACGTTCGTCAAAACTTCGAACTGCTCTACGCCCGCCGCGAGATGCTACCGCTGGTCAGCAACCATCGCGCGAGTATCTTCGCCGCGATCATGGCTGGCAAACCGGAAGAGGCGCGTGAAGCGTCGCACCGCCATCTGGCGTTTATCGAAGAGATTTTGCTGGATCGCAGCCGTGAACAGAGTCGTCGTGAACGCTCTCTGCGTCGGCTGGAGCAGCGCAAGAATTAGAATTTTCTGGCGCAAATTGTGCCGGAAGAGTTGTAACAACAGCGCCAATTTTTAGAGCGCGGCAACTAAACGCAGAACCTGTCTTATTGCATTTTTACGAACCTTTACAGGCCGTCAGAGTGCAATGGGACAGGTTCCAGACAATCAACGATTAGATAGATAAGGAATACCCCCCATGTCAGAACGTTTACAAAATGACGTGGATCCGATCGAAACTCGCGACTGGCTACAGGCGATCGAATCGGTCATCCGTGAAGAAGGTGTTGAGCGTGCTCAGTATCTGATTGACCAGCTCCTTTCTGAAGCCCGCAAAGGCGGTGTGAAAGTGGCAGCTGGCACAGGGGCGAGCAACTACGTAAACACTATTGCCGTTGAAGATGAACCGGAATACCCGGGCAATCTGGAACTGGAACGCCGTATTCGTTCAGCTATCCGCTGGAACGCAATCATGACGGTTCTGCGTGCGTCTAAAAAAGACCTCGAGCTGGGCGGTCACATGGCCTCCTTCCAGTCTTCCGCAACCATTTACGAAGTCTGCTTCAACCATTTCTTCCGCGCTCGTAACGAGAAAGACGGCGGCGATCTGGTGTACTTCCAGGGCCACATCTCTCCGGGCGTGTACGCACGTGCATTTGTTGAAGGTCGTCTGACTGAAGAGCAGATGAACAACTTCCGTCAGGAAGTTCACGGTAAAGGCCTCTCTTCTTATCCGCACCCGAAACTGATGCCGGAATTCTGGCAGTTCCCGACCGTTTCCATGGGTCTGGGCCCGATTGGTGCGATCTATCAGGCGAAGTTCCTGAAATATCTGGAACACCGTGGTCTGAAAGATACCTCTGAACAGACCGTTTACGCCTTCCTCGGCGATGGCGAGATGGATGAGCCGGAATCCAAAGGTGCGATCACTATCGCGACCCGTGAGAAACTGGACAACCTCTGCTTCATCATCAACTGTAACCTGCAGCGTCTTGATGGCCCGGTCACCGGTAACGGCAAAATCATCAACGAACTGGAAGGCATCTTCGCAGGTGCTGGCTGGAACGTGATCAAGGTGATGTGGGGTTCTCGTTGGGACGAACTGCTGCGTAAAGACACCAGCGGTAAACTGATCCAGCTGATGAACGAAACCGTTGACGGCGACTACCAGACCTTCAAATCGAAAGATGGTGCGTACGTTCGCGAGCACTTCTTCGGTAAATACCCGGAAACCGCCGCACTGGTTGCAGACTGGAGCGACGAGCAGATCTGGGCACTGAACCGTGGTGGTCACGATCCGAAGAAAATCTACGCTGCACTGAAAAAAGCGCAAGAAACCAAAGGCAAAGCAACTGTCATCCTGGCCCACACCGTTAAAGGTTATGGCATGGGCGACACCGCCGAAGGTAAAAACATCGCCCACCAGGTGAAGAAAATGAACATGGACGGCGTGCGTTATATCCGCGACCGCTTCAATGTTCCGGTGACCGATGAGCAAGTTGAAAAACTCTCTTACCTCACCTTCGCTGAAGGCTCTGAAGAGCACAAATACCTGCACGAACGTCGCCAGGCGCTGAAAGGCTACCTGCCGTCACGTCAGCCGAACTTCACCGAAAAACTGGATCTGCCTGCGCTGGAAGACTTCTCTCAGCTGCTGGAAGAGCAGAACAAAGAGATCTCCACCACCATCGCCTTCGTTCGTGCCCTGAACGTGATGCTGAAGAACAAGTCGATCAAAGATCGCCTGGTTCCGATCATCGCCGATGAAGCGCGTACCTTCGGTATGGAAGGTCTGTTCCGTCAGATTGGTATTTACAGCCCGAACGGCCAGCAGTACACCCCGCAGGACCGTGAGCAGGTTGCTTACTACAAAGAAGACGAGAAAGGCCAGATCCTGCAGGAAGGTATCAACGAACTGGGTGCTGGCGCATCCTGGCTGGCGGCTGCGACCTCTTACAGCACCAACAACCTGCCGATGATTCCGTTCTACATCTACTACTCGATGTTCGGTTTCCAGCGTATCGGTGACCTGTGCTGGCAGGCCGGCGACCAGCAGGCTCGCGGCTTCCTGGTAGGTGGTACTTCTGGTCGTACGACGCTGAACGGTGAAGGTCTGCAGCACGAAGATGGTCACAGCCACATTCAGTCGCTGACTATCCCGAACTGTATCTCTTACGATCCGTCTTACGCTTACGAAGTTGCGGTCATCATGCATGACGGTCTGCAGCGCATGTACGGCGAGAAACAAGAGAACGTTTACTACTACATCACCACGCTGAACGAAAACTACCACATGCCGGCAATGCCGGAAGGCGCCGAGGAAGGTATCCGTAAAGGTATCTACAAACTCGAAACCGTTGCGGGTAACAAAGGTAAAGTTCAGCTGCTGGGCTCCGGTTCTATCCTGCGTCACGTTCGTGAAGCAGCGCAGATCCTGGCTAACGACTACGGCGTAGGTTCTGACGTTTATAGCGTCACCTCCTTCACTGAACTGGCGCGTGATGGCCAGGATTGTGAACGCTGGAACATGCTGCACCCGCTGGAAACTCCGCGCGTTCCGTACATCGCTCAGGTGATGAACGACGCTCCGGCTGTAGCATCTACTGACTATATGAAACTGTTCGCCGAACAGGTTCGTACTTATGTACCGGCTGATGATTACCGCGTACTGGGTACCGATGGCTTCGGTCGTTCCGACAGCCGTGAAAACCTGCGTCACCACTTCGAAGTTGATGCTTCTTACGTGGTGGTAGCAGCCCTGGGCGAACTGGCTAAACGTGGCGAAATCGACAAGAAAGTGGTGGCAGAAGCGATCACCAAATTCAACATCGATGCAGATAAAGTTAACCCGCGTCTGGCGTAAGAGGTAAAGAGACAATGGCTATCGAAATCAACGTACCGGACATCGGGTCTGATGAAGTAGAAATCACCGAGATTCTGGTCAAAGTGGGCGACAAAGTTGAAGCTGAACAGTCGCTGATCACCGTAGAGGGCGACAAAGCCTCTATGGAAGTTCCGTCTCCGCAGGCTGGCGTCGTGAAAGAGATCAAAGTCTCTGTCGGCGACAAAACCGAGACCGGTAAACTGATCATGATTTTCGATTCCGCCGACGGTGCAGCTGACGCTGCACCTGCTCAGGCAGAAGAGAAGAAAGAAGCCGCGCCGGCAGCAGCTGCTCCGGCCGCTGCAAGCGCAAAAGACGTTCACGTGCCGGATATCGGCGGTGATGAAGTCGAAGTGACCGAAATTCTGGTGAAAGTGGGCGACAGCGTGACCGCTGAGCAGTCCCTGATCACCGTGGAAGGCGACAAAGCCTCCATGGAAGTTCCGGCGCCGTTCGCTGGCACCGTGAAAGAGATCAAAGTCAACACTGGCGATAAAGTCTCCACCGGTTCTCTGATTATGGTCTTCGAAGTGGCAGGTGCTGCACCGGCTGCTGACGCGAAACCGCAGGTCAAAGAAGAAGCGGCTTCTGCTCCGGCAGCGGCTGCGGGCGCGAAAGACGTTAACGTACCGGATATCGGCGGTGACGAAGTTGAAGTGACCGAAGTGATGGTCAAAGTCGGCGATAAAGTCTCTGCTGAACAGTCTCTGATCACCGTTGAAGGCGATAAAGCCTCGATGGAAGTCCCGGCACCGTTCGCGGGCGTGGTAAAAGAGCTGAAAGTGAACGTGGGCGACAAAGTCTCCACCGGCTCGCTGATCATGGTCTTCGAAGTGGAAGGCGCTGCGCCTGCCGCTGCTCCGGCAGCGAAACAGGAAGCGGCTCCGGCACCGGCTGCAAAAGCTGAGAAACCGGCTGCTGCGGCTCCGGCTAAAGCAGAAGGCAAATCTGACTTCGCAGAGAACGACGCTTACGTCCATGCGACTCCGCTGATCCGCCGCCTGGCGCGCGAATTCGGCGTCAACCTGTCGAAAGTGAAGGGCTCCGGTCGTAAAGGCCGCATCCTGCGCGAAGACGTTCAGGCTTACGTGAAAGACGCGGTGAAACGCGCGGAATCCGCACCTGCTGCCGCTACCGGCGGTGGTCTGCCAGGCATGCTGCCGTGGCCGAAAGTGGACTTCAGCAAGTTCGGCGAAATCGAAGAAGTGGAACTGGGCCGTATCCAGAAAATCTCTGGTGCTAACCTGAGCCGTAACTGGGTGATGATCCCGCACGTTACCCACTTCGACAAAACCGATATCACCGATCTGGAAGCGTTCCGTAAACAGCAGAACGCCGAAGCCGAGAAACGTAAACTGGACGTGAAATTCACCCCAGTGGTCTTCATCATGAAAGCCGTTGCTGCGGCCCTTGAGCAGATGCCACGTTTCAACAGCTCGCTGTCCGAAGATGGTCAGCGTCTGACGCTGAAAAAATACATCAACATCGGTGTCGCGGTTGATACCCCGAATGGCCTGGTGGTTCCGGTCTTTAAAGACGTGAACAAGAAGAGCGTGACCGAGCTGTCCCGCGAACTGACCGTGATCTCCAAGAAAGCGCGTGATGGTAAACTGACTGCCGGCGAAATGCAGGGCGGCTGTTTCACCATCTCCAGCATCGGCGGCCTGGGTACTACCCACTTCGCGCCGATTGTGAACGCGCCGGAAGTGGCTATCCTGGGCGTCTCCAAGTCCGCGATGGAGCCAGTGTGGAACGGTAAAGAGTTCGTTCCGCGTCTGATGATGCCGATTTCACTCTCCTTCGACCACCGTGTGATTGACGGTGCTGATGGGGCGCGCTTTATCACCATCATCAATAACATGCTGTCCGACATTCGCCGTCTGGTGATGTAATCGAAAAGCCGGCCTGACGGCCGGCTTTTTTCTGCTAATCTCATAGCGCTTTTGGGGTTATCAGAGGCAAAGGACAATTCGTTAGCCGTTTGTTGTTTCAAAAATGTTAACAATTTTGTAAACTGCGGGCGGATAGAACGTCCCGGTGGATGAAGGGCGACATGAAGTACCCCTGACCGCCGGAAATCAATATGAGGTCATGATGAGTACTGAAATCAAAACTCAGGTCGTCGTACTTGGGGCAGGCCCGGCAGGTTACTCTGCTGCCTTCCGTTGCGCTGATTTAGGTCTGGAAACCGTCATCGTTGAACGCTACAACACCCTCGGCGGTGTTTGTCTGAATGTAGGTTGTATCCCTTCTAAAGCGCTGCTGCACGTCGCGAAAGTGATTGAAGAAGCTAAAGCGCTGGCCGAGCACGGCATCGTCTTCGGCGAACCGCAGACCGACATCGACAAAATCCGCACCTGGAAAGACAAAGTGATTAACCAGCTGACCGGCGGCCTCGCAGGTATGGCAAAAGGCCGTAAGGTCAAAGTGGTTAACGGTCTGGGTAAATTTACCGGGGCGAACACCCTGGAAGTGGAAGGCGAAAACGGCAAAACCGTAATCAACTTCGACAACGCCATCATCGCGGCGGGTTCCCGTCCGATTGAACTGCCGTTCATTCCGCATGAAGATCCGCGCGTGTGGGACTCCACCGGCGCGCTTGAGCTGAAATCCGTACCGAAGCGTATGCTGGTTATGGGTGGCGGCATCATCGGTCTGGAAATGGGCACCGTATACCATGCGCTGGGTTCAGAGATTGACGTGGTTGAGATGTTCGACCAGGTGATCCCGGCTGCAGACAAAGACGTAGTCAAAGTCTTCACCAAACGCATCAGCAAGAAGTTCAACCTGATGCTGGAAACCAAAGTGACCGCCGTTGAAGCAAAAGAAGACGGTATCTACGTTACGATGGAAGGCAAAAAAGCGCCGGCTGAACCGCAGCGTTACGACGCCGTGCTGGTCGCCATCGGCCGTGTGCCGAACGGTAAAAACCTCGACGCCGGTAAAGCGGGCGTGGAAGTGGACGACCGTGGCTTTATCCGCGTCGACAAACAGCTGCGCACCAATGTGCCGCACATCTTCGCTATCGGCGATATCGTCGGTCAGCCGATGCTGGCGCACAAAGGCGTGCATGAAGGCCACGTTGCCGCAGAAGTTATCGCCGGTAAGAAACACTACTTCGATCCGAAAGTGATCCCGTCTATCGCCTATACCGAGCCAGAAGTGGCATGGGTAGGTCTGACCGAGAAAGAAGCGAAAGAGAAAGGCATCAGCTACGAAACCGCCACCTTCCCGTGGGCAGCTTCTGGCCGTGCTATCGCTTCCGATTGCGCAGACGGTATGACCAAACTGATTTTCGACAAAGAGACGCACCGTATTATTGGTGGCGCGGTTGTCGGCACCAACGGCGGCGAGCTGCTGGGTGAAATCGGTCTGGCGATCGAAATGGGCTGTGATGCAGAAGATATCGCGCTGACCATCCACGCGCACCCGACGCTGCACGAATCTGTTGGCCTGGCCGCAGAAGTGTTCGAAGGTAGCATCACTGACCTGCCGAACCCGAAAGCGAAGAAGAAATAAGCCTCTTCACGCCGCGTGTGCGTTCGACAATAAAGCAGCCTATATGGCTGCTTTTTTTATTCCTGCCGCAGAACCACCACATTTAGTAGGTAATTAGCCCTCAACCAATTGATAACGAAGCCGATAACTCACTTAAGAATAGTATTGGCACGCTCGCCTCAGGCGGGTGGCCTGGCGTCGTCATGACATGGACTTTGTCACTTATCCGCGTTTCATCGCTCCCGTCCTGCCTTTGCCGCATTTGTTGTTCTTCTGGTGTTCGAAATATAAAGGAATCGTTAATGTCTATTAAAAAACTCGCTGTTGTTGGTATGGTTCTGGCAGCGTTTACCCTCTCCGGCTGTGGCGCGATGACGACGGCTATCAAAAAACGCAATCTGGATGTAAAAACCCAGATGAGCCAGACCATCTGGCTGGAGCCGGCTTCTGAGAAAACTGTGTTTATTCAGGTGAAAAACACCTCTGATAAAGACATGAGTAATTTGCAGACCCTGCTGGCGAAAGAGCTGAGCGATAAAGGCTACAAAGTGACTTCCTCTCCGGATACGGCCTATTACTGGATCCAGGCGAACGTGCTGAAAGCGGACAAAATGGATCTGCGTGAAACGCAGGGCTACCTGAAAAGTGGTTACGAAGGCGCGGCGATTGGTGCCGGTCTGGGTGCCGGTATCACCGCCTATAACAGCAACTCCTCCGGCGCCGCGCTGGGCGTGGGTCTGGCGGCTGGCCTGATTGGCCTCGCAGCAGACGCGATGGTGGAAGATGTGAACTTCACTATGATCACCGACCTGCAGATCTCCGAGCGCAGCAAAGCGAAAGTGACCACTGATAATATCGCCGCCCTGCGTCAGGGCACCTCCGGTATCAAGCTGCAGACCAGCACCGAAGAGGGTAACCGTGCGAAATACCAGACCCGCGTGGTCTCTAACGCCAACAAAGTAAACCTGAAATTCGAAGAGGCGAAACCGGCCCTCGAAGCGCAGCTGGCAAAATCTGTCGCCAACATTATGTAAGTTGATTGCTGGCAGCTAAAAAAGCGGGCTCAGGCAACTGGCCCGCTTTTTTTATACGTAAAAGTGACGGGGGCCTGCTTTTCGGTCAAAAGCGATAAACCTTCGCCGCACGTTGCCGATGTTACTTATTTACTATTTCGGTGAGAGGGAGTTTCATCGCCATGATTAACGGCCTTAACCTTACTGCGCTACTGCCATCAGCCGCGCGGGTCAGTACCTCTGCGCGGGTCGGCACTGCCGCGCCCGCATCTGTAAACAAAACATCCCCCGCGGATGACGCCTCGACAAAAGTGATGTTCGGCAGCCAGACGCCGGAGATCGCGGCCGTCTATTCGCTGATACCTAAGAAAGTGAACCCGGCGATTGCCGAACAGCAGCATAGCCAGATTCAGGGGCTGATGGGGCTGGCCTCCGGCGGCACCTCCGTCTCCGCGTTTGCCACGCTTGGCAGCACGCTGCTGAGTAATCTGAATGATAACCGTGGTGATGTGGTGCAGACGCTGCGCGGTGCGGATATGGGCATTGCCCGCGCGCCTTATGATTCAGCTATCACCATGGATATCGTCACTCAGTCCGGCACCAAAGTGCAGCTGGTGATGAGCCAGCAGGATGATGGCATGACCGTTCAGCTGAAAACCGATGGCGAAGCGCTCAATGACGACGAAGCAGCCGCCATTGCCGGCCTCGGTAAAGCGCTGGGAGAGACCCTGAGCGGCCTCGGCAAGCAGCAACCGCAGTTGGACATCAGCGGCTTAACCCAGTTTGATACGCGCTTGCTGAAATCGGTGGATCTGAAAACCGACCTGCGTAACGACGACAAGTCGTTACAGTCGCTCAATTTCCATGCGGATAACAAAACGCGCTCCACGGCTTATGAAGATGGCGACTTCTCGCTGAAAATGAGCAGCGACATGGCGCACCCCGCCTTTGCCGGCAACGCCGCGCAGCAGCAAATCGCCTTAAGCGCGTGGGACAGTAAATTCGATAAAGCGCGCACTGCCGGGCAGGGAAATTATGATCAGATGGCGGCGCTGAAGGCGGTCTTCCGGGCGCTTAACAGCAATACCAGCGCCGAAACAATGCCTGTCGTGGCGACCAATGCGATTCGCATCGGTGATAACGGCGCGTCACAGCTCAGCGGGCTGAATGATTTTTCACTCTCGCTGACGCAGACGGAGAAGTCGGTGAATCCCGCGAAGCTGCAGGAGAAAGACCGCTTTGCCTACACCGCCTCGCAGTCAACGGAAGCCAACGCCCACAGCGACAGCTCTAAGAGCGTGAAGCAGACGACGCGTAGCAACCTGAGCGCTGCATGGCACCAGGCGATCGATCCGTCGATTCCGCTGGCATTGGGCACGCAGAAATCCTCACAAAGTTACTACTACCATGTGGTCGAAAACAGCGAGGAGAACAGCACCACGCTCAACTACAATGGACGCGGTCAACTGGCCAACGTTGCGCACCATCAGCAGGTAGATAACCGTGAAACGGTGAAAAAGTACCTGCTGGGCAAACTGGTTGATGAGAGCCTGAACCCGGAGAAATACAGCCGTAGCTGGGGGCTGGATATTCTCGGCAAGCTTTAACATTGTCTTAACGTAACGGCTCTGCGGAGCCGTTTGTTTTCTCGGCGGTTCGAGGATTATTTTTCGCTAAACCCCTCTGCCGTCTGCTTTATGCCATCTGTAACGATTCAGCCGGGATTTAATGTTGCTTTTTTGTAAACAGATTAACACCCCCTGAAATTCCTGCTATGCTGCCCGGCGCGGTTCGCGGATTTACCCTACAAACTGCTGTCTCACAGGAGCGTGAAGAGAAACGCCTGCCGCATTATGACAATGAGAGCGAGGAGAACCGTCGTGCTAGAAGAATACCGTAAGCACGTAGCTGAACGTGCCGCTGAGGGGATTGCGCCAAAACCATTAGATGCAACCCAAATGGCCGCGCTTGTCGAGCTGCTGAAGAGTCCGCCTGCTGGCGAAGAAGAATTCCTGTTAGACCTGCTGGCTAATCGTGTACCGCCCGGTGTTGACGAAGCCGCCTATGTGAAAGCGGGTTTCCTTGCAGCTGTCGCCAAAGGCGAAGCAACCTCCCCACTGGTTAGCCCTGAGAAAGCCGTTGAACTGCTGGGTACCATGCAGGGCGGTTATAACATCCATCCGCTGATTGACGCGCTGGATAACGACGCGCTGGCACCGATTGCTGCCAAAGCCCTCTCCCATACCCTGCTGATGTTCGATAACTTCTACGATGTGGAAGAGAAAGCGAAAGCGGGCAACGCCTACGCCAAACAGGTGATGCAATCCTGGGCTGATGCTGAATGGTTCCAGAGCCGTCCGCCGCTGGCCGAGAAGATCACCGTTACCGTCTTTAAAGTTACCGGCGAAACCAACACCGATGACCTTTCACCGGCACCGGATGCCTGGTCGCGCCCGGATATTCCGCTGCACGCGCTGGCGATGCTGAAAAACGCCCGTGAAGGGATCGAACCGGATCAGCCGGGCAGCGTTGGCCCGATCAAGCAGATCGAGGCGCTGGCGCAGAAAGGCTTCCCGCTGGCCTACGTCGGCGATGTTGTCGGGACCGGCTCTTCGCGTAAATCCGCCACCAACTCGGTGCTGTGGTTTATGGGTGACGACATTCCGAATGTGCCGAACAAGCGCGGCGGCGGTCTGGTGCTCGGCGGCAAAATCGCCCCTATCTTCTTCAACACCATGGAAGATGCCGGTGCGCTGCCAATTGAAGTCGACGTCTCTGACCTGAACATGGGCGACGTGATTGACGTTTACCCGTTCAAAGGCGAAGTGCGCAACCACGAAACCAACGAACTGCTGGCGACCTTTGAACTGAAAACCGACGTGCTGATTGATGAAGTGCGCGCCGGTGGCCGTATCCCGCTGATTATCGGCCGTGGCCTGACCACCAAAGCACGTGAAGCGCTGGGTCTACCGCAGAGCGAGATCTTCCGTCAGGCGAAAGACGTGGCGGAAAGCAGCCGCGGCTACTCGCTGGCGCAGAAAATGGTCGGCCGCGCCTGTGGCGTCGACGGTGTTCGTCCGGGCGCATACTGCGAACCGAAGATGACCTCTGTGGGCTCGCAGGACACCACCGGTCCGATGACCCGTGATGAACTGAAAGATCTGGCGTGCCTCGGCTTCTCTGCCGATCTGGTGATGCAGTCTTTCTGCCACACTGCGGCCTATCCGAAGCCGGTTGACGTCACTACTCACCATACGCTGCCGGACTTCATTATGAACCGTGGCGGCGTGTCGCTGCGTCCGGGCGATGGCGTTATCCACTCCTGGCTCAACCGCATGCTGCTGCCGGATACCGTTGGCACCGGCGGTGACTCCCATACCCGTTTCCCGATTGGTATCTCCTTCCCGGCGGGCTCGGGTCTGGTGGCGTTTGCTGCCGCGACCGGCGTAATGCCGCTGGATATGCCGGAATCAGTGCTGGTGCGCTTTAAAGGCAAAATGCAGCCGGGCATCACGCTGCGCGATCTGGTTCACGCCATTCCGCTGTACGCCATCAAACAGGGTCTGCTGACCGTTGAGAAGAAGGGTAAGAAAAACATCTTCTCCGGCCGCATCCTGGAAATTGAAGGCTTGCCGGATCTGAAAGTCGAGCAGGCGTTCGAGCTGACCGATGCCTCCGCTGAGCGTTCTGCCGCGGGTTGCACCATCAAGCTGAACAAAGAGCCGATTATCGAGTACCTGACCTCCAACATCGTGCTGCTGAAGTGGATGATTGCTGAAGGCTACGGCGATCGCCGTACGCTGGAGCGCCGTATCCAGGGCATGGAGAAATGGCTGGCGGATCCGCAGCTGCTTGAAGCGGATGCGGACGCAGATTACGCGGCGGTGATCGATATCGATCTGGCCGAAATCAAAGAGCCTATCCTCTGCGCGCCGAACGATCCGGACGATGCGCGTCTGCTCTCTGATGTGCAGGGCGAGAGCATCGATGAGGTGTTCATCGGTTCCTGTATGACCAACATCGGCCACTTCCGCGCCGCCGGTAAGCTGCTGGACAGCCATAAAGGCCAGCTGCCGACCCGCCTGTGGGTTGCGCCGCCGACGCGTATGGATGCCGCACAGCTGACCGAAGAGGGCTACTACAGCGTCTTTGGTAAGAGCGGTGCGCGTATCGAAATCCCGGGCTGCTCCCTGTGCATGGGTAACCAGGCGCGCGTGGCAGATGGTGCGACCGTCGTTTCAACCTCGACCCGTAACTTCCCGAACCGTTTAGGTACCGGCGCGAACGTCTTCCTGGCCTCTGCTGAGCTGGCAGCCGTCTCGGCGCTGATCGGCAAGCTGCCGACGCCGCAGGAGTATCTGACCTTTATGGATCAGGTGGATAAAACCGCCGTCGATACCTACCGCTACCTCAACTTCGACCAGCTTGATCAATACACCGATAAAGCTGAAGGCGTGATATTCCAGACCGCCGTCTAAATCAGAAAGCCACTCTTCGGAGTGGCTTTTTTTTCCCTTCCTTCCCGTCCCCGCGCTTTTTTTCCTGTATGGTGCTGCGATAATTAAAGCACTGGCGGCTCTCTGGCCCCCATGAGGAGCAATGATGGATTACGAATTTCTGCGCGATGTCACCGGCGGCGTCAAAGTGCGCATGTCGATGGGGCACGAAGTGATCGGCCACTGGTTTAACGAAGAGGTGAAAGAGAACCTCGCCCTGCTGGATGAAGTGGAGCAGGCGGCGCAAACGGTGAAGGGCAGCGAGCGTTCGTGGCAGCGCGTCGGCCATGAATATACGCTGTGGCTGGATGGTGAAGAGGTGATGATCCGCGCCAATCTGCTGGAGTTTACCGGCGACGAGATGGAGGAGGGGATGAACTACTACGATGAGGAGAGTTTATCCCTCTGCGGGGTGGAGGATTTTCTTCAGGTGGTGGCCGCTTACCGGCAATTTCTTAAGCAACGCTAATCGGGGAGCGTCCCTGCTCCCGCTGCGCATTTACACGGCCGGAATATTGCGGCCGTAGTAGATCTCGCGCATCTCTTTCCACAGCGCTTCCGTGATCTCTTTCCGCTCCTGCGGCGTCAAATCTTCCGGTTTGGTATGGAACATGTAGTGCTTAAGGTCGAACTCCTTAAGCAACATTTTGGTATGGAAGATGTTTTCCTGGTAAACATTCACATCCATCATGTCATACAGCGATTTCATATCGTCAGACATAAAGTTCTGGATTGAATTAATCTCGTGGTCGATGAAGTGCTTCATGCCATTCACGTCGCGCGTAAAGCCGCGCACGCGGTAGTCGACGGTCACGATATCCGACTCAAGCTGATGGATAAGGTAGTTCAGCGCTTTCAGCGGCGAAATCACCCCGCAGGTTGAGACTTCAATATCAGCGCGGAAGGTGCATAACCCACCTTCAGGGTGGCTTTCCGGGTAGGTGTGCACGCAGATATGGCTCTTATCCAGATGCGCGACAACCGCTTCCGGCAGCGGCCCCGGATGTTCGGTTTTGTCGATCAGGTGCGGGTCGACCGGCTCTTCGCTCACCAGGATCGTCACGCTCGCACCCTGCGGCTCGTAGTCCTGGCGGGCAATATTCAAAATGTTGGCGCCAATGATGTTACAGGTCTCCGTGAGGATCTCCGTCAGACGGTTGGCGTTATAGAGTTCATCAATATAGGCAATATAGCCGTCGCGCTCTTCGGCGGTTTTGGCGTAGCAGATATCGTAGATACAAAAACTCAGGCTTTTGGTCAGGTTGTTAAAGCCATGTAGTTTAAGCTTTTTCAATTTTTCTCACCCCCTTAGCGTCACTGTGCAGACAGTGCATCGTGTAGATATTGTGGCAGAGCGAATGCTGCCGTATGGATTGCCGGATTGTAATAACGGCAGGTCAGTGCGGCGGTATGGAAACGTGCGGCGATAATCTCCGTGGAGAGCGAGCGCAGCGCTTCGTTATCCGTCGCCCAGGCAAAGGTCATAATGCCGCCGTAATAGGTCGGGATCGCCGCCTGGTAGAAGCTGACATCGGCAAAGTAGTGACCCAGTTTGCGATGGCTGCCGACGGCTTCTTCCTGCTGTAAGAAGCAGACGCCGTTCTGCGCGACAAAAATCCCACCGGGATTAAGGCAGCGCTTGCACCCTTCATAAAACGCCGAGGTGAAGAGGCTCTCGCCCGGACCGACAGGATCGGTACAGTCGGAGATAATCACATCGAAGGTTTTTTGCGTGTGGTTGACGAAGTTGACGCCATCATCAATCACCAGCTCAAAGCGCGGATCATCGTAGGCACCGGCGTTGTGTTTTGGCAGGTACTGGCGACAGAAAGAGACGACGCCTGCGTCGATCTCTACCATGGTGATGGTTTCAATATTTTTGTGGCGGGAGACTTCGCGCAGCATCGCGCCGTCGCCGCCGCCGATGATCAGCACATGCTTTGCGTGACCGTGCGCCAGCAGCGGAACGTGAGTCATCATCTCGTGATAGATAAACTCATCGCGTTCGGTGGTTTGTACCACGCCATCCAGCGCCATCACGCGGCCAAAGGCGGCGTTTTCGAAGATAATCAGATCCTGATGATCGGTCTTCTCGTGGTAAAGCACCTTATCAACGGCAAAGTACTGACCAAAGTTGTCGTGCAGCGTTTCTTGCCAAATGGTGTTGTCGGCCATTCGTCGCTCCTTTGTTAACATCCGTGAAAAACGGGCGCAACATGATAGCCAACTCTGGCGAACGATGCACGGTCAAAAGATAAGCGCTATTTCACGTAGGCGAGCAGACTCAACGAGTCACGGGCAAGGGCCTTACACTTTTTCGCCGTTGGAATGCCGATGCCGCTCAGATCGCGGTAGCTCTCTTCGCCCAGCGCTTTCATGTTCCAGCTATCGTAGTTGCTGAGATCCCACTGATTTTGCTGGGCAAAAAAGACCAGCGCACGGCGGATCTGCCCGTTAGGTAAGTTGTTATAACCGCAGTCATTTTTCAGAAAAACAAACACCGCCGTCAGATCGGCCATGTCTTCAGCTTCAGATTCACTCAGGGCATAACTATTGGCGGAGACAGCGAGCAGGCTGCCAAGGATGATACTTCTGAAAAACGTTTTCATTCTCTCTACCACGGCGTAACGGAAATTAAACGTTAGCACAGTCCAGTTAACGCGACGATATTTATTATCGTCTGCTTTCTTGACCTTCCGGCAGGGGAAAGGTTTACGCTTAAAGCATCGCCGACTCTTGATAAGGACATACCCATGCAACGTCGAGATTTCCTTAAATATTCCGCGCTCCTGGGGGCTGCCAGCGCGCTGCCGCTCTGGAGCCGCTCGCTCTTCGCCGCCACCCGGCCCACGTTACCCATTCCACCGCTGCTTGCCCCGGATGCAGAGAGCCGCATTGTCTTAACGGTGCAGGCAGGGGAGAGCCAGTTTGCGCAGCAAAGCGCGACAACCTGGGGGTATAACGGCGCGTTGCTGGGGCCAGCTATTCAGCTGCGCCAGGGAAAAGCGGTGACGGTGGATATCCGCAATCAGCTTGCGGAAGAGACCACTGTGCACTGGCACGGTCTCGAAGTGCCGGGGGAGGTCGACGGTGGGCCGCAGGGCGTGATTAAGGCGGGCGGTAGCCGGACGGTGACCTTTACTCCAACGCAGCAGGCTGCTACCTGCTGGTTCCACCCTCATCAGCATGGCAAAACCGGACGTCAGGTGGCGATGGGGCTCGCCGGGCTGGTGCTGATTGAAGATGAGAACAGCCGCAAACTGCGCCTGCCGCAGCAGTGGGGGATTGATGATGTGCCGGTGATTGTGCAGGACAAAAAATTGACCGCGCAGGGGCAGATTGATTACCAGCTCGATGTGATGAGCGCGGCGGTGGGGTGGTTTGGCGATACGCTGCTCGCTAATGGTGCCCTCTACCCGCAACATGCAGCTCCGCGCGGCTGGCTGCGCCTGCGTCTGCTCAACGGGTGTAACGCGCGCTCGCTCAATTTTGCTACCAGCGATAAGCGCCCGCTCTATGTCATCGCCAGCGACGGCGGCTTGTTAAGTGAGCCGGTTAAGGTGACTGAACTGCCGATGTTGATGGGCGAGCGCTTCGAGGTGCTGGTGGATATCAGCGATGGCAAGCCTTTCGATCTTATAACGCTGCCGGTTAAGCAGATGGGGATGACCGTCGCACCGTTTGACCAGCCGGTGCCGGTGCTGCGTATTCAACCGTTGCAGGTGACCGCCTCGGGCGATCTGCCGGATACGCTTGCTTCGCTGCCCGCACTGCCTGCGCTTGAGGGGCTTACCCAGCGCACCCTGCAACTGTCGATGGATCCGATGCTCGATATGATGGGCATGCAGGCGCTGCAGCAGAAGTATGGCGACGGCGCGATGGCGGGCATGGGGATGCATCACGGCGATATGCAGGGCATGCAGATGGATCATGGCCATATGGATCACGGCAGCCAGGGTTTTGATTTCCATAATGCCAACCGGATTAACGGCAAAGCGTTTGATATGGTGACGCCGCAATTTGCAGTGCAAAAAGGGCAGTTTGAGCGCTGGACGATCTCCGGAGAGGGGGACATGATGCTGCACCCGTTCCATATTCACGGTACGCAGTTCCGCATCCTCTCTGAAAACGGCAAGCCGCCCGCGGCGCATCGCGCAGGCTGGAAGGATACGGTCAATGTGTACGGTGCGCGCAGTGAAGTGCTGGTGCGCTTTGATCATGCGGCAGCGAAAGAGTTTGCCTATATGGCGCACTGCCATCTGCTGGAGCATGAAGATACCGGTATGATGCTCGGCTTTACCGTCGCGTAAACTGCGCCCGGCAAAAATGCCTGATGGCGCTGCGCTTATCAGGCCTACGGTTCTGTGATCATTTCCGGGCTTTTGTAGGCCGGTTAAGGCGCCAGCCGCCATCCGGCAAAATGCCTGATGGCGCTGCGCTTATCAGGCCTACGGTTCTGTGGTCGGTTTCGGGCTTTTGTAGGCCGGATAAGGCGCTAGCCGCCATCCGGCGATGCGTTGCGATGTCACAATAAAAAAGCCCGGCAGCGTAATGCTTGCCGGGCTTTGTTTTGTAGGCCGGATAAGGCGTTAGCCGCCATCCGGCAAGTCTACATCAGATTGCTTAATTACTTCGCGTCATCCGGCAGAGCAAACGCCACGATGTAATCACCCATCTTAGTACCGAACGAACCGTGACCACCTGCGGAGATGACAACGTACTGCTTGCCATTCACTTCATAGGTCATCGGCGTTGCCTGACCACCCGCTGGCAGACGACCTTCCCACAGTTTGTCACCGTTGGTCATGTTGTACGCGCGCAGGTAGTTATCCGCTGTACCGGCAATAAACAGCACGTTACCGGCAGTGGAGATCGGGCCACCAAGCATCGGCATACCGAGGGTAAACGGCACTTTAATCGGCATCGGGAACGGCAGGCTATCCTGCGGCGTACCGATACGTTTTTTCCATGCTACCTGGTTGGTTTTCAGATCCAGCGCAGAGATATAACCCCAGGCTGGCTGTTTGCACGGCAGGCCGAACGGAGAGAGGAACGGGTTCAGCGTGACGCCAAACGGCACGCCATACTGCGGCTGAATACCAGATTCCGAACCGGTGCCTTTCGCATCTTTCGGCGGCTCCATCGGGTTGTTTGGACCACGCGGGATCAGCTTCGAGACAAACGGCAGCGCCATCGGGTTAGCAATCGCCACCTGGCGGTTTGGATCGACGGAGATACCGCCCCACTCAAACATGCCAAGGTTACCCGGGAAGACCAGCGTACCCTGCTCAGACGGCGGGGTGAAAATGCCTTCATAACGCATCTGGTGGAACATCACACGGCACACCAGTTGGTCGAACATGGTGGCGCCCCACATATCCGCACCGCTCAGATCTCTCTTCGGACGGAAGCTCAGATCGGAGAAGGGTTGGGTTTTGGTGACGTAATCGCCTTTCGCTGCGCCCTGCGGAACCGGTTTTTCCGGTGCCGGCACAACCAGTTCGCCGTTACGACGATCCAGCACGAAGATGTTACCGGTTTTCGCCGGGGCATAAACGACCGGCACTTTCTTACCGTTCACATCGATATCCGCCAGCGTCGGCTGGGACGGCATATCCATATCCCACAGATCGTGGTGTACGGTCTGATAGCTCCACACCAGCTTACCGGTGGTCGCATTCAGCGCAACAATGGAACTGGCGTAACGCTCCTGCTCCGGCGTACGGTTACCGCCCCAGATATCTGGCGTAGTAACGCCCATCGGCAGGTAGACCATATCCAGCTTGGCGTCATAGGCGGCAGGCGCCCAGGAGTTCGGCGAGTTGATGGTGAACTTGTGCTCATCCGACGGGATTGCATTCGGATCTTTCGCGCCTGGATCGAAGGCCCACAGCAGCTTACCGGTGTTGATATCGAAACCACGAATCACACCAGACGGCTCACGGGTGGAGAAGTTATCCGTTACCGCACCGGCAATGATAATCACTTTATCGGTGACGATCGGCGGTGAAGTCGGCTCATACATCCCCGGCGTGGTAACCGGCATGTTGGTTTGCAGGTTGAGGATACCTTTGTTAGCAAAGGTGTCACACAGCTTGCCGTTATCAGCGTTAACTGCGAACAGGCGACCGTCGTTGACCGGCAGGATGATGCGGCGCGGGCAGTTAGCCACCACGTCCGGGCTGGCGTTTTCCGCCGTCGCTTCGTGGTAAGAGACACCACGGCAGGTCACGTGCTGGAAGGACGGGTCCGCATTCAGTTGCGGATCGAAGTGCCACTTCTCTTTACCGCTTGCCGCATCAAGTGCGAACAGACGCTGGTGAGCGGTGCAGAGGAACAGGGTGTCGCCCACTTTAATCGGCGTCACTTCGTTGGTGATTTCACCCGGATCGTTCGGCAGCTTCAGGTCGCCGGTGCGGAACACCCAGGCTTCCTTCAGGTTTTTCACGTTATCCGCGTTAATCTGCTTCAGCGGCGAGTAACGCTGGCCTTCCTGGTTACGGCCATAAGCCGGCCAGTCGCTATCGGCAACGTTAGAGATCGGTGCAGCAGGCGTCGAGTCAGCGCTCAGGGTGCCGTTGATCTCCTGCGGGTCATTGAAACCGGCCCAGGTCAGAATGCCGCCGCTGATCAGCAGTACCGCTAACAGGGCAGCAACCGCGCCGCGGGCAGGAATAATCAGGCGACGCCAGACAAATGGCAGAATCAGCCAGATACCGAAGAAGACAAGAATATCGCTACGTGGGGTCAGCGCCCAGAAGTCGAAGCCGACTTCCCAAACGCCCCACAGCATGGTGGCAAGCAGCAGAGCCGCATAGAGCCAGAGCGCGGAACGCTTCCCTTTCCACAGCAGCCAGGTCACGCCAAGCATCACCAGGCCAGCGATGGGGTAGTACCAGGAGCCGCCGATGGAGATCAGCCAGACACCACCAATTAAAAGATACAGCCCGCAGAAGGCTGCAAAGATCGTCGTCAGCATGATCAATAGCCGCGACCGTTGCGATTTTGTTTCTGCCATAAAAGGAATACTCATCAGTTTGTTAAATTTTTGATAGCAACTAATTATAGGTGTTAACAAGTGTGATCGTCATCACAAATCGAGCTTTCTCGATGCATGCCCACCTCAATTGGTTTTGCTGGTATACTTCACGGCTTGCGTTTCAATCACCGGTTTAAGCGATTGGTGTTGAATTATTTGCTTCTAAAATCATATGGTTAGTTAATATGAAACACAAAGTTGAAGTGATGATCCCGGAAGCGGAGATCAAAGCACGCGTCGCCGAACTGGGTCGTCAAATCACTGAACGTTACAAAGATAGCGGCAGCGAGATGGTGCTGGTGGGGCTGCTGCGCGGCTCGTTTATGTTTATGGCCGATCTCTGCCGTGAAGTGCAGGTCTCCCATGAAGTCGATTTTATGACCGCTTCCAGCTACGGCAGCGGCATGTCATCGACTCGCGATGTGAAAATCCTCAAAGATCTGGATGAAGATATTCGCGGCAAAGATGTATTGATTGTTGAAGACATTATCGATTCTGGCAACACGCTGTCGAAAGTGCGCGAGATCCTGCGCCTGCGCGAGCCGAAGTCGCTGGCGATCTGCACCCTGCTGGATAAACCTTCGCGACGCGAAGTGGATGTCACCGTCGAGTATATCGGTTTCTCGATTCCGGATGAGTTTGTGGTGGGTTACGGAATTGACTACGCTCAGCGCTATCGCCATTTGCCCTATGTCGGCAAAGTGGTGATGCTGGACGAATAAAAAAATCGGGGCCGACGGCCCCGATTGTTATTTGTGATTAATGTGCTTCTGGCTGATGTTCTGCACACCTGTGCGGTAACGCTGTTCCAGCGTTTCGCGGTTGGTGGCGGTCACATCCAGATCGCGCAGCAGGCCGTCATGGATGCCGTAAGCCCAGCCGTGAATCGTCACGTTCTGGCCGCGTTTCCAGGCGGATTGCATAATCGTTGAGTGGCCAAGGTTATAAACCTGCTCCATGACGTTCAATTCGCACAGCGTATCGAGACGACGTTCTGGCGGCATTTCGCCGAGCAGCGAGCTATGTTTAAACCAGATGTCGCGAATGTGCAGCAGCCAGTTATTGATAAGACCCAGTTCCGGGTTTTCAACCGCTGCCTGAACGCCGCCGCAGCCGTAGTGGCCGCAGATGATGATGTGTTCAACTTCCAGCACATCAACCGCGTATTGCACAACGGAGAGGCAGTTTAAGTCGGTATGGATGACCAGGTTGGCCACGTTACGGTGAACAAACAGCTCGCCGGGTTCAAGGCCAGTCAGGCGCTCAGCCGGAACGCGTGAGTCTGAACAGCCAATCCACAGAAAGCGCGGCTTTTGTGCCTGCGCCAGCGTTTCAAAAAATCCTGGATCTTCCTCGACCAGCATTTTTGACCATAGTGCGTTGTTGCTGATGAGTGTATCTATGTCTTTCATAGCGCTTTGCGACCTGTAAGCAAAATGAGTGCGAGGCCTAATATAGGTCAACTCTTTCTCTTTTAAAACCACACATCGAGTGTAAGAAAATAGGTAAGTGATAATTCATGACCATTGCACTGGAGCTTGAGCAGCTTAAAAAAACCTATCCTGGCGGCGTTCAGGCGCTGCGCGGAATCGATCTGCAAGTCGAGGCGGGAGACTTCTACGCCCTGCTTGGGCCGAACGGCGCGGGTAAGTCGACCACCATCGGCATTATCAGCTCGCTGGTGAATAAAACCTCTGGCCGGGTCAGCGTCTTTGGCTATGACCTGGAAAAAGATGTGGTGAACGCCAAACGCCAGCTGGGGCTGGTGCCGCAGGAGTTCAACTTCAACCCGTTTGAAACCGTACAGCAGATTGTCGTCAACCAGGCGGGCTACTACGGTGTCGATCGCAAAGATGCGTTAGTGCGCAGCGAAAAGTACCTTAATCAGCTTGATTTGTGGGGTAAACGTAACGAACGTGCGCGCATGCTCTCCGGCGGGATGAAGCGTCGTTTGATGATTGCCCGCGCACTGATGCATGAGCCAAAACTGCTGATTCTTGATGAGCCAACGGCGGGCGTCGACATCGAACTGCGCCGCTCCATGTGGGGCTTTTTGAAGGATCTGAACGACAAAGGCACCACCATTATTCTCACCACTCACTATCTGGAAGAGGCGGAGATGCTGTGCCGCAATATCGGCATCATCCAGCATGGTGAACTGGTGGAGAACACCTCGATGAAGTCGCTGCTCTCCAAGCTCAAATCGGAGACCTTTATCCTCGATCTGGCGGCGAAAAGCGCGCTGCCGAAGCTGGAAGGGTATCAATATCGCCTGGTAGACACCTCAACGCTTGAAGTTGAAGTGCTGCGCGAGCAGGGGATCAACAGCGTCTTTAGCCAGCTGAGCGCGCAGGGGATCCAGGTATTAAGTATGCGTAACAAAGCCAACCGCCTTGAAGAGCTGTTCGTTACGTTGGTGCATGACAGGAAAGGAGAGGGCGCATGATGCAGCTTTATTGGGTGGCGCTGAAGAGTATCTGGTACAAAGAGATCCAGCGTTTTATGCGTATCTGGGTGCAGACACTGGTGCCGCCAGTGATCACCATGACCCTCTACTTTATTATTTTCGGCAATCTGATTGGCTCGCGTATCGGTGAAATGCACGGCTTCACCTATATGCAGTTTATCGTTCCGGGGCTGATCATGATGGCAGTGATCACCAACGGCTATGCCAACGTCGCCTCCTCCTTCTTTAGCGCCAAGTTCCAGCGCAACATTGAGGAGCTACTGGTGGCACCGGTGCCGACGCATGTAATTATCGTCGGATATGTTGGCGGCGGCGTAGCGCGCGGGCTGTGCGTTGGCGTGCTGGTAACGGCGGTATCGCTCTTCTTCGTGCCTTTCCAGGTGCACTCATGGCTGTTTGTCGGGCTGACGCTGCTGCTCACCGCGGTGCTCTTCTCGCTGGCCGGCCTGTTGAATGCGGTGTTCGCCAAAACCTTTGACGATATCAGCCTGATCCCGACCTTTGTGTTGACCCCGCTGACCTACCTCGGCGGCGTCTTCTACTCCCTGACGCTGCTGCCGCCGTTCTGGCAGGCGCTGTCGCACCTGAACCCGATCGTCTATATGATCAGCGGTTTCCGCTTCGGCTTCCTCGGGATTAGCGATGTCCCGCTGGTCACCACGGTTGGCGTGCTGGTGGTCTTTATCCTCGGCTTCTATCTGACCTGCTGGTATCTGATTCAGCGTGGGCGCGGGTTGCGTAGCTAACGGTTATCAGGCTATTTTCAGCATTGCTCTAAAAAACAATAAGATCGCCCAGGCGATCTTATTGTTATGCATGAACAGCAATCAATCGTGTTTTAAAGACATTCTGATTTGATCGCCCGTTTCTAATCGGTAATCACAATAAGTGAGTCCATTGTTTCTGGTGGGCTGATTCATCGCATTTAAGAGTTCTTTTACTTTGCTGCCTATGATGGCCATGGGATCGAATCCTTTCCATTTACAGTTAGTGGCGGATGGGGAGCAATAAACCATGCTTGAAATCCCATCCGTGTCCGTTTCCACTCCCGTTGACGTTATGCTTCCATTTGCCGGGCATTGACCCGCAAAAGCTGCGCCTGAAGCGGATGAAAAACCTAAAAGCAGAGCGAGAATAATAGCTTTATCCATGTTCATGATGTTTCCTTAGTCCATTATTAAGGTGCAATTGCACAAATAACATACACCTGGGAAATGGAAAGGCAAAGTTTGAACAGAAGATGAGCATTTCATACCAGAGGTCACCTGCCAGGAAGTAATCCGCCGAGTTAGCCCACTTTTTGACCTAAACAAAGCCATTAAATCCCTCAGGTTTTGTTACAATCACGCCACTTTCCTAACGCGGTTCGTCTCATGTCTCGTTTGATTGCCTTTCTCTTTCTGTTGCTGGCCGGTAGCGCCTCTGCCGCCATTATCAGCGAACAAGCTGTTCCTGCACGTTATCTGCAAACCACCGAAGATGCCGACATCTGGGCGCAGGTGGGCGATAAAGTGATTACCGTCGGCAATATTCGCGCCGGGCAGATCATCGGCGTGGTGCCGGGCGAGGAGGATTACTACGCCTTTCGCTTCGGCTTTGGCTCGGGGTTTATTGATAAAGGCCATCTCGGCACGGTGACGGGCAACAAGCGCGTGCAGGATAGCCTCGGCGATCTTAATAAGCCGCTCAGCAACCAGAATCTCATCACCTGGCAGGATACGCCGCTCTACAACGCGCCGGATAAAACCAGCCCGCAGTTCGGCACGCTGGCGCAAAACCTGCGCTACCCGATTATTGATAAGCTCAAAGATCGCCTGAACCAGACCTGGTTTCAGATCCGCATTGGCAACCGGCTGGCGTGGGTCAGCAGCCTCGATGCGCAGGAAGATAACGGCCTGCCGGTGCTGACTTACCATCACATTTTGCATGACGAAGAGAACACCCGCTTTCGCCACACCTCCACTACTACTTCGGTTCGCGCCTTTACCAACCAGATGACGTGGCTGCGCGACCAGGGCTACGCCACGCTTTCTATGTATCAACTGGAAGGGTATGTGCGTAACCGCATGAACCTGCCCGCGCGCGCGGTGGTGATCACTTTTGATGATGGGCTGAAGTCCGTCAGCCGCTACGCCTACCCGATCCTGCGCCAGTATGGCTTTAAAGCGACGGCGTTTATTATCTCGTCGCGCATCAAGCTAAAGCCGCAGAAGTGGGACCCAAAATCGCTGCAATTTATGAGCGTGTCGGAGCTTAACGGCATTCGTGACGTGTTTGATGTGCAGTCGCACACCCACTTCCTGCACCGGGTTGACGATGCGCGCCATCCGATCCTCTTTAGCCGTAGCTATCACAACATTCTGTTTGATTTTAAACGTTCGCGCCGCGCGCTGGCGCAGTTCAACCCGCATGTGCTCTATCTCTCCTATCCGTTTGGCGGCTATGACGATAAAGCGGTGAAAGCGGCAAATGATGCCGGTTTCCATATGGCGGTGACTACGGTGCGCGGGAAGGTGAAGCCGGGGGATAATCCGTTCCTGTTAAAACGGCTCTATATCTTACGGACGGACTCGCTGGAAACGATGTCGCGGCTGATCAGCAATCAGCCGCAGGGGTAGGGCATCAGGCAACCTGAACGGGCACGGCTTTCGCGGTGCGTTTCATCTCGTTGTCGCCGTCAAAATAGGCCACTTTCGGCTGCCAGCTGCGGGCCACGTCATCGGGCATGGTGACGTAGCTGGCGATAATCAGAATATCGCCGACATCCGCACAGTGCGCCGCCGCGCCGTTAACGGAGATAATGCGCGAGCCGCGCTCACCGGCAATCGCATAGGTAGAGAAGCGCTTACCGTTGGTGACGTTGTAGATATCAATGGCTTCGTATTCAAGGATACCGGCCGCTTCCAGGAAATCCTGGTCGATGGCGCAGGAGCCTTCGTAATGCAGGTCGGCCTGCGTCACTTTGACGCGGTGGAGCTTGCCTTGCAGCATAGTGCGAATCATAAGTTGAACCTTCGTTACTAAGAGTAAAGCCGAAACGGGGAGACGGCTCCCTGCTTAACCCCGTCTGTTGTTGCCGCGCCTTAACCGGCGCAGCGTTCTGCCAGATTATTTCTGGGTCAATTCAACCACTTTGTTGTCGATAAGCCGCGCCTGGCCGAGCCATGCCGCCATCAGAATCACCGCGCGCTGGCTGCTCTCTGTCACGTCAAGCAGCGTGTCCGCATCACGGATCTGAATATCATCGGCGCGGAAACCGGCTTCGTTGACCTGCTGCTCCGCCAGTGCCACCAGCTCTTCGATATCGCGCTCGCCCGCCTGTAATTTATCGGCGATGGCGTTCATCACTTTGCTCATTCCCGGCGCGATTTTACGCTGGTCAGCGGTGAGATAGCCGTTACGCGAGCTGAGCGCCAGGCCATCTTTCGCACGCACGGTGGGCACGCCGACAATCTCAATGTCGTAACCCATGTCCGCCACCATTTTGCGGATCAGCTGCAACTGCTGGTAATCCTTCTCGCCGAAGCAGGCGATGTCGGGCTGGACCAGGTTAAACAGCTTGCTGACGATGGTGGAGACGCCGCGGAAATGGCCAGGACGGCTGGCACCTTCCAGCATCGTCGAGATGCCCGGAACGTCAACATAAGTCTGGCCTTCCGTACCCTGCGGGTAGATATCCGCAGGCGCCGGGGCAAAGACGAAATCGACTTTGCGTTTATTCAGCTTTTCACAATCTTCCTGCAAGGTGCGCGGGTAGCGCACCAGGTCATCCTGGCGGTCAAACTGCATCGGATTCACAAAGATGCTTACTACCACCACATCGGCGCGCAGTTTCGCTTCGTCGACCAGCTTCATATGACCATCGTGCAGGTTGCCCATGGTCGGCACCAGCGCAATGCGTTTTCCTTCCTGACGCAGGCGGCGAATATGCTGGCGCAGCAGCGGCAGGGTTTCAATAATCAACACAACAAGGCTCCTTAATGGAAACTGTGCTCTTCGCCCGGATAGGCTCCGGACTCGACTTCAGCCACATACTGCCTCACCGCGGCACGCATGTCGCCTGCTTCATTGAGGAAATTTTTAGCGAATTTTGGAATATGTCCACCGGTAATGCCGAACGCGTCATGCATCACCAGAATCTGTCCGTCGGTCACATTACCTGCGCCAATACCAATCACCGGAATGGTTAACGCCCCGGTAATGCGCTGCGCCAGTTCAACCGGTACGCACTCCAGCACCAGCAGCTGCGCACCTGCCGCTTGCAGCGCCAGCGCATCTTCATACAGGCCCTGCGCCGCATCGCCGCGCCCCTGCACTTTATAACCGCCGAAGATGTTGACCGATTGCGGGGTTAAACCGAGATGCCCGCACACCGGCACCGCGCGCTCGGTAAGCATTTTCACCGTTGGCGCCAGCCAGCGGCCGCCTTCGATTTTCACCATATTGGCACCGGCGCGCATCACCGCAGCCGCGTTCTCAAACGCCTGTTCGGGGGTGGCATAAGCCATAAACGGCAGATCGGCGAGCAGCAGGCAGGCGGGTGCGCCGCGGCGAACGGCCTGAGTGTGATAAGCGATATCGGCCACCGTTACCGGCAGCGTGGAGTCGTGCCCTTGTACCGTCATGCCTAACGAATCGCCGACCAGCATCACGTTGATCCCCTCTTCGGCAAAGAGTTTGGCGAAGCTGTAGTCATAGGCGGTGATGGTGGCGAAGCGGCGCTTCTCCTGCTTACATTTCAGCAGCCACGAGAGGGTCGTCGGTTTCATAGCGTTTCCTGATAGTCGAAGGCGAATCTGGCGCATTCTAAGCAGCAACATTCAGGGGGGCAATGACTTTAGGCAACCCGTTGATGCAGGTCACCTTTTCAGGCGGGGTTACCAGGCGTGAGGTTTTGGCGCGTCCAGCCGCGTCAGCACGGCCTGTAATGATTCGCCATCGGGGAAGTGCAGGTCAGGGGCGATCTCAAACAGTGGCCACAGCATAAAGCCGCGGTTTTTCATGTCGTAATGGGGAATGGTCAGGCGCGCGGTCTGCACCGTCATCTCGCCAAACAGCATAATATCGAGGTCAAGCGTGCGCGGCCCCCAGCGCTCGGCTTTACGCACGCGCCCCTGTTGCAGCTCAATGCGCTGAGTATGGTCGAGAAGGCGCTCCGGTGCGAGCGTTGTTTCCAGCGCCACGGCGGCGTTGAGATAGTCAGGCTGATCCGGCGGGCCGAGCGGGGGAGTGCGGTAAAGCGAGGAGCACGCCACGATCCGGCTGTCGGGGATCTCCCCCAGCGCGGCTATCGCGGCGTTCACTTGATCGAGCGGCGAGGCGAGGTTGCTGCCCAGCGCGATAAAGGCCAGTGTCACGCACTGCCCTCACGGCGCGGCGCGCGCTTGCGCGGACGGCGATGACGACGGCGCTCGGCCGGCTCTTCACCTAAATCATCAAGCATATGTTTTTGCGCTGGTGGTGCAGAGACCTGGAACTCGCCCCACCATTTTGTCAGGCGTTGCAGCTCAGCGTTGTTTTCCGCCTCGGCGCGCAGTGCCAGCAGATCGTACGAGGCGCGGAATTTCGGATGTTCCATCAGTTTCCAGGCGCGTTTGCCCTGGCGACGGGACATGCGCAGCTGCAGTTGCCAGATATCGCGAACCAGCGTAGTGATGCGTTTCGGGATCGCCAGCGAGCGGCACGCTTCGTCGAGCACGTCGTTCATCGCCAGTGCGAAGGCATCGTAGTAAGCCAGCCCGCCCTCCTGGGTGATACGCTGCGCGTTTTCCAGCAGCGGATACCAGAACATAGCGGCAAACAGAAACGCCGGGTTAACGCGCATATCGTTGTGAATGCGGTTATCGGTGTTCTTCAGCACCTGGGCAATAATGCGCTCCATCGGGCTGTCGCCGTGCTCGGTAAAGCAGCGGGTGATGATCGGGAAGAGCGGCTGGAAGAGGCCATATTCGCGCAGCAGCTGGTAGGTTTCGTAACCGTAACCGGCCTGCAACAGCTTCAGGGACTCTTCAAACAGACGCGCCGGCGGCACGTCGTTAATTAAGGTCGCCAGACGCGGGATCGGCTCGGCGGTCTCTTCGCTAATCTGCATGCCCAGCTTGGCGGCGAAACGCACCGCGCGCAGCATGCGCACCGGATCTTCGCGGTAGCGGGTTTCCGGGTTGCCGATCAGGCGGATGGTGCCCTCTTGCAGATCGCGCATGCCGCCGACGTAATCACGTACGGTAAAGTCGGCAACGCTGTAATAGAGGCTGTTAATGGTGAAGTCACGACGCTGGGCATCTTCTTCAATTGAGCCGAAGATGTTGTCGCGCAGCAGCATGCCGTTCTGGCCGCGCTGGGAGATGGTGCGATCGGTTTGTTGATCGTCATGATGACCACGGAAGGTCGCCACTTCGATAATCTCCGGCCCGAACATCACGTGTGCGAGGCGGAAACGGCGACCCACCAGGCGACAGTTGCGGAACAGCTTGCGCACCTGATCCGGCGTGGCGTTGGTGGTGACATCAAAATCTTTTGGTTTTTTGCCCAGCAACAAGTCGCGCACACCGCCGCCTACCAGGTAAGCTTCATAGCCCGCTTTATTCAGACGATAGAGCACTTTGAGCGCATTTTCGCTGATATCTTTGCGGGAAATAGCGTGCTGCTCACGCGGAATAACCGCCATTTGCGGTTTGGCCATTGCCTCAACGGCCATGCTCTCTTCGCGGCTTAGCACCTTGCGGCAAAAATTAGCGACTCGGGTAAAAATAGTACACCTCGGTAGTGTCAGACGTCATCGGGACAAAAAAATAGCGGCTAATCATAGCTCAGCGCGAAGCATTTGAGAATGCTGTATTCGCATCGCCTGTTACAGGTACGCGTGAAAGCGACCAGTTCGCCACCGCCTTTTCCAGTAGATCCTCCAGCGAGAGATCCTGCCACTCTTTTGTTACATCCTGGTTCATAAATTGTAAAGCACGGATCAACACAGGACGCGGATCGCCCTCCGGCAGGGCAGGCGCATGGTTCTGCTTGGAGAGCTTATCCCCTTGTTCATTAAGGGCTAATGGCAGATGAACATACTCAGGTGCCGGCCACCCTAATTGTTGATAAAGGGAGAGGTGCCGCACCGTCGGTGCAATCAGATCGGCGCCGCGCACGATCTCCGTCACACCCTGAAAATGGTCATCGACCACCACGGCGAGGTTATAAGCAAATAATCCATCGCGGCGGTGAATAATAAAATCTTCGCGCGCCAGTTTCTCTTCGGCAACGATGCGCCCGCGCAGGCGGTCGGTAAATTCCAGCACCGGCTGGCGTTGCAGCAGGCGGACTGCGGCATTTTCCGGGCCATGATTCAGGGTACGGCAGTGACCATCATAGAAACCGCCGACGCTTTGAATGCGCGCCCGCGTGCAGGTGCAGAAGTAGCTCAACCCTTCACGGTGCAGCCGCGCCAGCACTTCCCGATAAGCCTCATGCCGCCGGGATTGCCACAGCACCTCACCGTCCCAGTGCAGGCCGTAGTGTTCCAGCTGGCGCAAAATTGTCTCTGCCGCGCCGGGCACTTCGCGGGGAGGATCGATATCTTCAATCCGCACGCGCCAGATACCATGCTGAGCACGGGCTTGCAGATAGCTGCCGAGGGCGGCAATTAACGAACCAAAATGCAGTTCACCGGATGGGGATGGCGCAAAGCGCCCGATATAGTGTGATTCAGGCATATCGACAGGCAAAAAAGTACAGGGCGGGCGCGTTCGCCGCCTTATAAGAGACGCCCCGCATCAGCGGGGCGTCTTGGGGAATGCCGGGGGTTAGCCCGCCATCTGTTTTTCGCGGATTTCCGCCAGGGTTTTGCAGTCGATGCACAGGTCGGCAGTCGGACGCGCTTCCAGACGACGGATACCAATTTCAACGCCGCAGGATTCGCAGAAACCGAAATCTTCGTCTTCTACTTTTTTCAGCGTTTTTTCGATCTTCTTAATCAGCTTACGCTCGCGATCGCGGTTACGCAGTTCAAGGCTGAACTCCTCTTCCTGAGCAGCACGGTCAACCGGGTCCGGGAAGTTAGCCGCTTCGTCCTGCATGTGCGTAACGGTGCGATCGACTTCATCCCTAAGTTGATTGCGCCATGCTTCAAGAATCCGCTTGAAGTGCGCCAGCTGGGCTTCGTTCATATACTCTTCGCCCGGCTTCTCTTGATACGGCTCCACCCCAGCGATGGCGAGAATACTCAGGGACGATGTTTTACGGTTTTGCCCTTCTTGCATGTTGCTTCTCCTTAACACGCACTATCGATCCCCGTACGGGGGAAAAATCAGGCCGCTATAAATAGCAGATGCTTTTACGGATGGCAAATATCCATACGTAACACTTGACAACCCTGTGAAGAAAAGCGTATTTGCGCACGCGACCAAATCACTTATTCGTCAGGCGCTTGCCTTAAAGCGAGAACGGTAGCGGCAAGCTAAGACTGATATTATCGGCAGAAAGTTCCGCTTTATAAGCAATAACTTCCACCCCATTTTGTTGCGCTTCACTCAATAATCGTGCGTATTCCCCATCAATATGGCGCGCGGGTGCGAAATGTTCAACGGCGGAGTGCAGAATGGCAAACAAGATCACCGCACGGTCACCATTGGCCGCAACGCTCATCAACTCCCGTAAATGCTTCTGCCCGCGCAGTGTGACCGCATCCGGGAAATAGCCTGACTGCTGCTCGGCGAGCGTGACCGATTTCACTTCAATATAGCAGTTGCGGCGATCCTCCGCCTGTAACAGAAAATCAATTCTGCTGCGCTCCGCACCATATTTCACTTCGCTTTTCAGCACGCTATATCCCGTTAACTCAGGCAGGCGGTCAGCGATAATCGCCTCTTTCGTTAACATATTTGCCCGCTGAGTATTCACGCAAATAAATGCGCCCTGTTGCGTTTCAGTTAATTCCCAGGTGTGGGCATATTTGCGCTTCAGATTTGTTGAGGTGGAATACCAGACCCGATCGCCTGGCGTCGCGCAACCGGTCATCGCGCCGGTATTGGGGCAGTGCAGCGTCAGGGTTTCGCCTTCGGGCGTCACGACATCCGCCAGAAAGCGCTTATAGCGCGTCACAAGCGTGGCGGATTGTAGCGGTGGGGTGAATTCCATATCTCTTCCTTAATATGTTCGTGGCTCAAGACGCGCCGAAATGATTACTCACCGCTAAGGGGCCAGCGCTTCAGGGCGGTGTAACGGGTACGCCCGTTGAGAAACTGCGACTCGTAGAGCGCAAACTCAGTGACCGGAAAAGACCAGCGAAAACCCGGCGGCGGCAGCGAAACCGCGTGGCTGGCGTCGCGCAGCAGCGTGATGTGCGGGTGAAAAGGCTGCGGGCTTTGATAGCAGCCGCTGCGTGCTGCCTGCGCGCGCAGCATATCTGCCAGTTGCAGTAATCCGCGCGGCGGCTGGCGCGAACCGAGCCACACCACGCGCGAGCGCAGCCACTGCCCGGCATCATCCAGCGTCAACGTAAAGCCTGGCTGGCGAATGCGCCCGGCCAGCGTCTCCAGCGCCTTCTGTTTCTCGGCGCTGATATCGCCCAGAAAGGCCAGCGTCAGATGCAAATTGGCGGCGGCAATTGGCCGCCCCGCTTCCGGCGCGAAGTGTTGCGCGCGCCACTGCACCAGTTGGGGCTGGAGTTCGGCGGGCAGTTCGATGGCAAAAAAGAGCCTTTTTGATGCGGGCATAGTGTGCTCGAGGTCAAGAATATGTGGGGATGGTATACTGCCGCTCCTCTTCTGTTAACCCCTGGAGCGTTTGTGTCCTTACTGCCGGTTGCCGCCGTTCTGCCCGATCTTCTCTCTGCGCTGAAAAATGCGCCCCAGGTGCTGCTGAGCGCCCCGACCGGTGCCGGGAAATCGACCTGGCTGCCGCTGCAACTGCTGCAACAGAATGCAGTTGAAGGGAAAATTTTGCTGCTCGAGCCGCGACGTCTGGCGGCGCGCACCGTTGCGCAGCGGCTGGCGGAGCTTCTCAATGAGCAACCCGGCGACACCGTGGGTTACCGCATGCGGGCCGACACCTGCGTCGGCCCAAATACTCGCCTTGAAGTGGTCACCGAAGGGATCCTCACTCGCCTGATCCAAAACGATCCGGAGCTGAACGGCGTCGGGCTGGTGATCCTCGACGAGTTCCACGAGCGCAGTCTACAGGCCGATCTGGCACTGGCGCTGCTGCTTGATGTGCAGCAGGGACTGCGTGACGATCTGAAAGTACTGATTATGTCCGCGACGCTGGATAATGAGCGTCTACACTCGCTGTTGCCGGACGCGCCGGTGATCGTCTCCGAAGGGCGTACGTTCCCCGTTGAACAGCGCTACCAGTCACTGCCCGCCCATCAACGTTTTGATGAGGCGGTGGCACAGGCCACGGCTGAACTGCTGCGCACCGAGCCGGGTTCGCTGCTGCTCTTTTTGCCAGGCGTTGGCGAGATCCAGCGCGTGCAGGAGCAGCTTGCGTTGCGCGTCGGCAGCGATGTGCTGCTCTGCCCCCTTTATGGCGCGTTGCCGTTAAGCGAACAGCGCAAAGCGATTCTGCCAGCGCCTGCCGGCAAACGAAAAGTGGTGCTGGCGACCAATATTGCCGAAACCAGCCTGACCATTGAAGGGATCCGGCTGGTGGTGGACAGCGCCCAGGAGCGCGTTGCCCGTTTTGATGCCCGCAGCGGCTTAACGCGCCTGATTACCCAGCGCATCAGCGTGGCGTCAATGACCCAGCGCGCCGGACGCGCCGGGCGTCTGGAGCCGGGCATCTGCCTGCATCTGATTGCCAAAGAGCAGGCGGAGCGCGCGGCGGCGCAGAGCAGCCCGGAGATCGTCAATAGCGACCTCTCCGGCCTGTTGATGGAGTTATTGCAGTGGGGCTGCCAGGATGCTGCCCAGCTTAATTGGCTGGATCTGCCGCCTGAGGCTAACCTGGCAGCGGCGCGCAGGCTGCTGACGCAACTGCGCGCGCTGGAAGAGGGGCGTTTAACGCCGTTTGGCATGAAAATGGCGGCGCTCGGCAACGATCCGCGTCTGGCGGCGATGCTTTCGAGCGCGCAGGGCGAGGATGAGATTGCTACCGCGGCGAAGCTTGCAGCGATCCTCGAAGAGCCACCGCGCGGCGGTAATTCTGATTTGAGCGCGGCTTTCTCGCGCCAGCAGGGGAACTGGCAACAGCGCGCGCGCCAGCTGGCACGCAGGCTGAAGAGCAGCGGCGGCGAGCCGGATAACAACGCGCTGGCACCGCTTCTCGCCTGTGCGTTTGCCGATCGTATCGCGCGCAGGCGCGGTCAGCAGGGGCGCTATCAGCTGGCGAACGGTTTAGGTGCAACGCTGGATGCCGATGACGCGCTAAACCGTCACGAATGGTTGCTCGCGCCATTGCTGTTGCAGGGGAGCCAGTCGCCGGATGCGCGTATATTACTGGCGCTGCCGCTGGATATCGACGCGCTTGTTGCCCAATGCCCGCAACTGATTACCCAGTCCGACAGCGTCGAGTGGGATGAAACGCTCGGCACCCTGAAAGCGTTTCGCCGTCGGCAAATTGGGCAACTGACGCTGAGCGCACAGCCGCTGGCGAAGCCCTCTGAGGAGGAGCTGCACCAGGCGATGTTAAACGGTATTCGCGAAAAGGGGCTGCGGGTGCTGAACTGGACAAGCGAAGCGGCGCAGTATCGTTTACGCTTACTCTGCGCCGCGAAGTGGCTACCGGAGTTCGACTGGCCCGCCGTCGATGACGCCTCGCTGCTCGACACCCTTGAGGCGTGGCTGCTGCCGCAAATGGGCGGCATTCGTTCCCTGCGCGATTTGCAGTCTCTCGACGTAGGGCAGGCGTTGCAGCAGGCGCTGCCGTGGTCGTTGCGTCAACGGCTGGATAGTGAGCTGCCTGGGCATTACACTGTGCCGACCGGAAGCCGGATAGCCATCCGATATCATGAAGATAATCCGCCTGCGCTGGCGGTGCGGATGCAGGAGATGTTCGGTGAAGCCACCACGCCGACGATTGCGCAGGGGCGCGTGGCGCTGGTGCTGGAGCTGCTTTCGCCTGCCCAGCGGCCGCTGCAAATTACGCGCGATTTAGGCGCGTTCTGGGCCGGAACCTACCGCGAGGTGCAAAAAGAGATGAAGGGGCGCTACCCCAAACATGTCTGGCCGGACGATCCGGCAAACACCGCGCCGACGCGGCGAACGAAAAAGTATTCATAGTGCTGATGCGTATAGCGTCATTCAGCAGTGGTATAAATTGAGAGAGTTCTTCTTCTGCCTGTAGGCCGAAGAGCTGAGAATCGGGCCCTTGCGCCTGAACGTTGCGGAGAGTAAAGCATGGCGGGGAATGACCGCGAGCCAATTGGACGCAAGGGGAAACCTGCGCGCCCGGCAAAAGAGAAAATCAGTCGTCGTCGCGTTCGTGATGAAGAGTATGACGAATACGATGATGAAGAGGAAAACGCAGTGCCGAAAAAGGGAAGAGGCAGAGGCAAGAAGCCCCGCGGTAAACGCGGCTGGTTCTGGCTGCTGCTGAAAATTTTCATTGTTTGCGCAGTGCTGTTTGCCATTTATGGCGTCTATCTGGATCAGAAAATCCGCGCCCGTATCGACGGTAAAGTATGGCAGCTGCCTGCCGCCGTCTATGGCCGTATGGTCAACCTCGAGCCGGATATGGCCATCAGCAAAAATGAGATGGTCAAGCTGCTGGAGGCGACGCAGTACCGCGAAGTGACCAAGATGACGCGTCCCGGTGAGTTCACCGTGCAGGCGAAAAGCATCGAGATGATCCGCCGTCCGTTTGATTTCCCGGACAGCAAAGAGGGCCAGGTGCGCGCGCGTCTGACCTTTGACGGCGATCGCCTGGAGACGATTGAGAATATGGACAGCAACCGCCAGTTCGGTTTCTTCCGTCTCGATCCGCGCCTGATCACCATGCTCTCTTCGCCGAACGGCGAGCAGCGCCTGTTTGTTGCGCGTAACGGCTTCCCGGATCTGCTGGTCGACACGCTTCTGGCGACGGAAGACCGCCACTTCTACGAGCATGACGGCATCAGCTTCTACTCCATTGGCCGTGCGATGCTGGCGAACCTTACCGCGGGTCGCACGGTGCAGGGGGCGAGTACGCTGACCCAGCAGCTGGTGAAAAACCTCTTCCTGAGCAGCGAGCGCTCCTACTGGCGTAAAGCCAACGAAGCCTATATGGCGCTGATCATGGATGCCCGCTACAGCAAGGATCGCATCCTTGAGCTCTATATGAACGAGGTCTACCTCGGTCAGAGCGGCGATAACGAAATCCGCGGTTTCCCGCTGGCGAGCCTCTACTACTTTGGTCGTCCGGTTGAAGAGCTGAGCCTCGATCAGCAGGCGCTGCTGGTCGGGATGGTAAAAGGGGCGTCGATTTATAACCCGTGGCGTAACCCGAAACTGGCCCTTGAGCGCCGTAACCTGGTGCTGCGTCTGCTGCAACAGCAGAGCGTGATTGACCAGGAGCTGTATGACATGCTCAGCGCCCGTCCGCTCGGCGTGCAGCCGCGTGGTGGGGTGATCTCGCCGCAGCCAGCATTTATGCAGATGGTGCGCCAGGAGCTGCAGAGCAAACTCGGCGATAAAGTCAAAGATCTCTCCGGCGTGAAGATCTTCACCACCTTTGACTCGGTGGCGCAGGATGCTGCCGAAAAAGCGGCGGTAGAGGGCATTCCGCTGCTGATCAAACAGCGCAAGCTGTCGGATCTGGAAACCGCGATGGTGGTGGTCGATCGCTACACCGGTGAAGTCCGCGCGATGGTGGGCGGTGCGACACCGCAGTTTGCCGGTTATAACCGTGCGATGCAGGCGCGTCGCTCTATCGGCTCGCTGGCGAAACCGGCAACCTACCTGACGGCGCTGAGCCAGCCAAATACCTATCGCCTGAATACCTGGATTGCGGATGCGCCGATTTCGCTGCGCCTCTCCAACGGCCAGGTGTGGTCGCCGCAGAACGACGATCGCCGCTTCAGCGGTCAGGTGATGCTGGTGGATGCGCTGACGCGCTCGATGAACGTGCCGACCGTTAACCTCGGCATGGCGGTAGGCTTACCGGCGGTGACGGATACCTGGGAGAAACTCGGTGCGCCGAAAAATCAGCTGAACGGTATGCCGTCAATGCTGCTGGGCGCGCTCAACCTGACGCCGATTGAAGTGGCGCAGGCCTTCCAGACCATCGCCAGCGGCGGTAACCGTGCGCAACTTTCCGCGCTGCGTTCGGTGATTGCTGAAGATGGCACGGTGCTTTATCAGAGCTACCCGCAGGCGGAACGTGTGGTGCCTGCTCAGGCGGCCTACATGACGCTGTGGACTATGCAGCAGGTGGTTCAGCGCGGAACGGGTCGCCAGCTTGGCGCGAAGTATCCGGGCCTGCACCTGGCGGGGAAAACCGGTACCACCAACAACAACGTTGATACCTGGTTTGCCGGCATCGACGGGCGTGAAGTGACCATCACCTGGGTTGGCCGCGATAATAACCAGCCGACCAAGCTGTATGGTGCCAGCGGCGCGATGGCGATTTACCAGCGTTATCTGCAAAACCAGTCGCCGATCCCGCTGGATCTGACGCCGCCGGAGGACATCACCAACATCGGCGTTGATGATATGGGTAACTTTATCTGCGGCGGCGGTGGCGTACGTCAGCTGCCGGTCTGGACCACCAATCCGGACGCGCTGTGCCAGCAAAGCCAGATGATGCAGCCGCAAACGGGCAACCCGTTCGATCAGTCGACGCAGCCGCAACAGCCGCAGCAACAACAGCCGCAGCAGGAGCAGAAGAGCGACGGCGTAGCGGGCTGGATTAAAGATATGTTCGGCAGTAACTAGTGATAAAAAACCCCGGTTCAGCAGACCGGGGTTTTTATTTTGTCCTTTCTGATACATTCAAATAACGCTGCGTTAAATTCCTTTCTTCATGCAATTAACATCCTGCTTTTACAGCGACTAATTCTTTGCTGTTAAGCCCCGCCGGGCGGCATTGCGCTTGCTATGCACTGAGCGCTTCGCATATTATTCTGCGGTCATAATAATAATTCTCGTTTACGTTAACGTTCACTTACTGAATCAGAGATACACTCATGGCGCGTCCAACAACTGCTCAGCCAGTCACTTTTACGCTGCGTACTCTCGCAGTCGTAGTAGCCACAGCGGTTAGCGGCATGTCTGTTTATGCACAGGCTGCCACCACCTCAAAAGAAGAAACCATCACCGTCACCACCGCCGCGCCGCAAGAGAATGCGTGGGGGCCGGCGGCGACCATCGCGGCGAAACATACCGCGACCGCGACAAAAACGGATATGCCGCTGGAAAAAACGCCGCAGTCCATTTCCGTCGTCACTGCCGAAGAGATCGCGCTGCACCAGCCGAAATCGGCAAAAGAGGCCCTGAGCTACACGCCGGGCGTCAGCGTGGGCACGCGCGGGGCTTCCAATACTTACGATCAGCTGATCATCCGCGGTTTTGCCGCTGATAACCAAAGCCAGAATAACTACCTCGACGGCCTGAAGTTGCAGGGCAACTTCTATAACGACGCGGTGATCGATCCCTATATGCTGGAACGCGTAGAGTTGCTGCGCGGGCCAACCTCCGTGCTCTACGGAAAAAGCAGCCCCGGCGGCCTGATGAATATGGTCAGCAAGCGCCCGACCACCATGCCGCTGCACGAAATCCAGTTTAAAGCCGGCACCAATAGCCTGTTTCAGACCGGGTTTGATTTCAGCGACGCGCTGGATGACGACGGTGTTTACTCCTATCGCCTGACCGGCCTGGCGCGCTCTGCTAATGCGCAGCAGGACGGGAAAAAAGAGCAGCGTTATACCATCGCTCCCTCCTTTAGCTGGCGGCCGGATGATAAAACCAACTTCACCTTCCTCTCCTATTTCCAGAATGAGCCTGACACCGGCTATTACGGCTGGTTGCCGAAAGAGGGGACCGTTGAACCGCTGCCGAACGGCAAACGCCTGCCGACCAGCTTCAATGAAGGCGCAAAGAACAACACTTACTCCCGTAACCAGAAGATGGTCGGTTACAGCTTTGAGCATGCCTTCGACGATACCTTTACCGTGCGCCAGAACCTGCGCTACGCCGAGAACAAAACCTCGCAAAACAGCGTCTACGGTTACGGTATGTGCTCTGATCCGCTCTACACTGCCGATGCAAAAAAAAGCCCTTGTGCCAGCATCGCGCCGTCGCAGTGGAACCACTACCTGACGCGCCAGTATGTGATTGATAACGAGAAGTTGCAGAACTTCTCGGTCGATACGCAGTTGCAGAGCACCTTTGCCACTGGGTCTGTCGACCATACGCTGCTGACCGGCGTCGACTTTATGCGTATGCGTAACGACATCGACTCGTGGTTTGGCTATGCGGGATCGGTTGCGCCATCGGATATCTATAACCTCGATCGCGGCGATTTCGATTTCGCTGCCCACTCTGGTCCGTCTGGCGCTTACCGCATTCTTAACCGCCAGAAACAGACCGGCCTCTATGCGCAGGATCAGGCGCAGTGGGAGAAGGTGCTGGTTACGCTGGGCGGCCGTTACGACTGGGCGAAGCAGAGCGCGTTTAACCGCGAGACTGGCATCACCACAACCCGTGACGATAAGCAGTTCAGCTGGCGCGGCGGCGTTAACTACCTGTTTGATAATGGCGTCACGCCATACTTCAGCTACAGCGAATCCTTCGAACCGTCATCCACCTCCGGTGCGAACGGCGCGATTTTCGCTCCCTCGAAAGGCAAACAGTATGAAGCCGGGGTGAAATACAGCCCGAGCGATCGGCCGATTGTGCTGACCGGCGCGCTCTATCAGCTGACCAAGAGCAACAACCTGATGGCCGACCCTGCGGGATCGGTCTGGTCAGTTGAGGGCGGCAAAGTGCGTTCGCGCGGCGTGGAGCTGGAAGCCAAAGCGGCGCTCTCCGCCAACCTCAACGTGGTCGGCTCCTACACCTATACGCAAGCGGAATACACCACCGACACCAAACTGAAAGGTAATACCCCGCCGCAAGTGCCAAAACATATGGCTTCGCTGTGGGGAGATTACACCTTCTATGATGGCGCGCTTTCCGGCCTGACGCTGGGTACCGGCGCGCGCTTCACCGGCTCAAGCTTCGGCGATCCGGCGAACTCGTTTAAAGTCGGTAGCGCCACCGTCGTTGATGCGCTGGTGCGTTACGATCTGGCGCGCCTGGGTATGGCGGGCTCCAATGTCGCCCTGCACGTCAATAACCTGTTCGACCGTGAGTATGTCGCCAGCTGCTTTAACAGCTACGGCTGCTTCTGGGGCGCTGAACGACAGGTGACGGCAACCGCAACCTTCCGCTTCTAATCTTTCTCTTCGGGCACGGTTCGCCGTGCCCTCTGACAAGTTGGCAACCATGCAGGAAAACAAAACGCTTCCCGATACCACCTTTCAACTGAACGATGTCACCTTTCGCGTGCCGGGACGCACGCTGCTGCATCCGCTGTCGTTGACCTTCCCTGGCGGGAAAGTGACCGGCCTGATTGGTCATAACGGCTCGGGTAAATCGACGCTGCTGAAGATGCTTGGCCGCCATCAGGCGCCCTCTGCGGGCGATATTCTGCTCGACGGGCAGCCGCTTGAGAGCTGGAGCAGCAAATCCTTCGCCCGCAAAGTTGCCTATCTGCCGCAGCAGCTGCCGCAGGCGGAAGGGATGACCGTGCGCGAACTGGTGGCGATTGGGCGGTATCCGTGGCACGGGGCACTGGGGCGTTTTGGCGTGGCTGACCGCGAGAAAGTGGAGGAGGCGATTGCGCTGGTCGGTTTAAAACCGCTGGCGCACCGGCTGGTGGATAGCCTCTCCGGTGGCGAACGCCAGCGTGCGTGGATTGCCATGCTGGTGGCGCAGGATAGCCGCTGCCTGCTGCTTGATGAGCCGACCTCCGCGCTTGATATCGCCCATCAGGTCGATGTGCTGGCGCTGGTGCACCGCTTAAGCCAGCAACGCGGGCTGACGGTAATTGCCGTGCTGCACGATATCAATATGGCGGCACGCTACTGTGACTATCTGGTGGCGCTGCGTGGCGGTGAGATGATCGCCGAAGGTGCGCCGGAAGCCTTAATGCGCGCCGAAACACTGGAGCAGATTTACGGGATCCCGATGGGGATCCTGCCGCATCCGGCCGGTGCCGCGCCCGTGAGCTTCGTCTACTGATGGCCGCTATTCCTGAAATCAGCCGTCGGCGTTTACTGACGGCGATGGCGCTGTCGCCGTTGCTCTGGCAGATGCGCGGTGCAAAGGCCGCAAGCGTCGATCCGCAGCGCGTAGTCGCTCTTGAGTGGCTGCCGGTTGAGCTGCTGCTGGCGCTGGGCGTGATGCCCTACGGCGTCGCCGATGTGCAAAATTACAACACCTGGGTCAACGAACCGTCGCTGCCAGCATCGGTTATTGATATTGGCCTGCGTACCGAACCGAACCTCGAACTGCTGACGCAGATGAAGCCCTCGCTGCTGGTCTGGTCGGCGGGCTATGGCCCCTCCGAAGCGAAGCTGGCGACCATTGCGCCGGGGCGCGGGTTTACCTTTAGCGACGGCAAAAAGCCGCTGGCGATGGCCCGACGCTCGCTGAGCGAGATGGCGCAGTTGCTCAACAAAGAGGCGCAGGCGAAACAGCATCTCGCGCAGTTCGATGCGCTGATGAGCGCTACAAAGCCGCGCTTTGCCCGGCGCGGCGACCGCCCGCTGCTGATGATTACATTGCTCGATCCGCGCCATGTGCTGGTATTTGGTGCCAACTGCCTGTTCCAGGAAGTGCTTGATGATTTCGGCATTCGTAACGCCTGGCAGGGCGAGCAGACCTTCTGGGGCAGCGTGGCGGTCGGCATCGATAGGCTTGCCGCCTACAAAGATGCGGATGTGATCTGCTTTGATCACAATAATGAACAGGATATGCAAAAAGTGATGGCGACACCGCTCTGGCAGGCGATGCCGTTTGTGCGCCAGGGGCGTTTTCAGCGCGTGCCGGCGGTCTGGTTCTATGGCGCGACACTCTCCGCCATGCATTTCACCCGCGTGCTGGATAACGCGCTGGGAGGCCGGGCATGATCCGTCGTTTCTCCCTCTCATCGGCGCTGCTGCTGGCGGTGCTGTTTATGCTGGCGGCCGGGCTAACCTGGTACAACCTCACCCTTGCGCTGCCGCGCGCCCAGTGGGGGCAGGCGCTGTTTACGCCAAATATCGATCGTATCGATCAGATGCTGTTTCACTACAGCCTGCTGCCGCGCCTGGCGATCTCGCTGCTGGTCGGCGCCGGGCTTGGGCTGGTGGGCGTGCTGTTCCAGCAGGTGTTGCGTAACCCGCTGGCGGAGCCGACCACCCTTGGCGTGGCGACCGGCGCGCAGCTCGGCATCACTATCACCACGCTGTGGGCGATCCCGGGCGTAATGGCATCGCAGTTTGCGGCGCTGCTCGGTGCCTGCGCCGTCGGCGCGCTGGTGTTTGGCGTAGCGTGGGGAAAACGGCTCTCTCCAGTAACTCTGATTCTTGCGGGCCTGGTGGTGAGCCTCTACTGCGGGGCGATCAACCAGCTTTTGGCGCTGTTTCACCACGATCAGCTGCAAAGCATGTTTTTGTGGAGCACCGGTACGCTGACGCAGACCGACTGGAGCGTGGTGCAGCGTCTCTGGCCGCAGCTGCTTGGCGGCACGGTGTTAACGCTGCTGCTGCTGCGCCCGCTGACCTTAATGGGGCTGGATGATGGTGTGGCGCGTAACCTTGGTCTGGCGCTGTCGCTGGCGCGGCTGGCGGCGTTAACGCTGGCAATTGCCCTCAGCGCGCTGCTGGTTAACGCGGTTGGCATTATCGGGTTTATCGGCCTCTTCGCGCCGCTGCTGGCGAAGATGCTCGGCGCGCGGCGTCTGCTGACGCGCCTGATGCTGGCTCCGCTGATTGGCGCGCTGATCCTCTGGCTCTCCGATCAGGTGATCCTCTGGCTGACGCGTATCTGGATGGAGGCCTCCACCGGGTCGATGACGGCGCTGATTGGCGCACCGCTGCTGCTGTGGCTGCTGCCGCGCCTGCGCAGTATGAGCGCCCCGGCAATGGATGGTGGCGATAAGGTCCGCCCCGAGCGCGGGCATGTGATGTGGTTTGCGCTGGGCGGCGTGTTGTTACTGCTGCTGGCGATGTGGGCGGCGCTCAGTTTTGGCCGCGATGCGCACGGCTGGCAGTGGGCCAGCGGTACGCTGCTGGATCAACTGCTGCCCTGGCGCTGGCCGCGCATTATTGCCGCGCTGACCGCCGGGATGATGCTGGCGGTGGCCGGGTGCATTATCCAGCGCCTGACCGGTAATCCGATGGCCAGCCCGGAAGTGCTGGGCATCAGCTCCGGCGCGGCGTTTGGCGTGGTGTTGATGCTCTTTTTTGTGCCGGGCAACGCTTTTGGCTGGCTGCTGCCCGCCGGAAGCCTTGGCGCGGCGGCAACGCTATTGATCATTATGCTCGCCGCCGGGCGCGGCGGCTTTTCGCCGCACCGCATGCTGCTGGCGGGGATGGCGCTCAGTACCGCCTTTACCATGCTGTTGATGATGTTGCAGGCGAGCGGCGATCCGCGCATGGCGACGATCCTGACCTGGATCTCCGGCAGTACCTATAACGCTTCCGGGGAGCTGGTGGTGCGCAGCGCGGTGGTGATGGTGGTGCTGCTGGCGTTAACCCCGCTGTGCCGCCGCTGGCTGATGATCCTGCCGCTCGGCGGGGAGAGTGCGCGCTCGGTAGGGATGGCCCTGACCTCGTCGCGTGTCGTGCTGCTGCTGCTGGCGGCAGCGCTGACGGCGGCGGCGACAATGACCATCGGGCCGCTCAGCTTTGTCGGGCTGATGGCACCGCATATCGCGCGCATGATGGGCTTTCGCCGCACGATGCCGCATATGGTCATCTCCGCGCTGGTGGGGGGCGTGTTGCTGGTGTTTGCCGACTGGTGCGGGCGGATGGTGCTGTTTCCGTTCCAGATCCCGGCGGGGCTGCTCTCGACCTTTATCGGCGCGCCGTACTTTATCTATCTGCTGAGAAAGCAGAGCCGCTAAAAAAATGCCCGGTGGCGCTAACGCTTACCGGGCCTACGAAGGCTGAGAACCCGATTTTGTAGGCCGGATAAGCGTGAGCGCCATCCGGCAATTCCCGATGGCAGCACGGTGGTTTTGTAGGCCGGATAAACGTAGTGCCATCCGGCATTTACCAATGACTGCACGATGATTTCGTAGGCCGGATAAGCGCAGCACCATCCGGCAATTCCTGATGGCAGCACGGTGGTTTTGTAGGCCGGATAAACGTAGTGCCATCCGGCATTTCCCGATGGCATCACGATGGTGTTGTAGGCCGGATAAGCGCAGCGCCATCCGGCATTTCCCGATGGCATCACGGTGTTTTTGTAGGCCGGATAAACGTAGTGCCATCCGGCATTTACCAATGACTGCACGATGATTTCGTAGGCCGGGTAAGGCGTAGCCGCCACCCGGCACGGCATTACAGCTTCGTGAAGGCGCGCTTTGCGGCGTCGATGGTGTTATCGATATCCTCAACGCTGTGGGCAACGGACATAAAGCCCGCTTCAAACGCGGACGGTGCCAGGTAAACCCCTTCCTCCAGCATCAGGTGGAAGAAGCGTTTAAAGCGCTCAACATCGCACTTCACCACATCCTGATAGCTGGTCACGCTCTGCGCATCGGTAAAGAAGAGACCGAACATCCCACCGACATGGTTAACCACCAGCCCAATGCCCGCTTCCTGCGCGGCGTTCAGCAGACCTTCCGCCAGGCGAGTCGTCAGATCGGTCAGGGTAGAGTGAATGCCCGGCTGCGCCACTTCGTTCAGACAGGCGAAGCCCGCGGCCATCGCAATCGGGTTACCGGAGAGGGTGCCCGCCTGGTAGACCGGCCCGGTCGGTGCCAGCGCTTCCATCACGTCGCGGCGACCGCCGAAGGCGCCTACCGGCATCCCGCCGCCGATGATTTTGCCAAGGCAGGTCAGATCCGGCACCACATCGTAGTAGGCCTGTGCGCCCGCCAGCGCGACGCGGAAACCGGTCATCACTTCATCGATAATCAGCAGCGCGCCAAACTCATCGCACAGCGCACGCAGGCCCGGCAGGAACTCCGGCAGCGGCGGTACGCAGTTCATATTGCCTGCGACCGGCTCAACGATGATACAGGCGATATCCTGCGGATACTGCTCGAACGCTGCGCGCACCGAGTCGAGATCGTTATAGGTGCAGGTGAGGGTGTGCTTAGCGAAATCTGCCGGTACACCGGGTGAGTTCGGCTGACCGAGGGTTAACGCACCGGAACCCGCTTTCACCAGCAGGCAGTCGGCGTGGCCATGGTAGCAGCCCTCAAATTTGATGATTTTGTCGCGATGGGTAAAACCGCGCGCGAGGCGGATGGCGCTCATTGTCGCTTCGGTGCCAGAGTTGACCATACGCACCATATCCATGGTCGGAACCAGTTCGGTCACCAGCTCCGCCATTTTCACTTCCATCTCGGTCGGCGCGCCGAAGCTCAGCCCGCGGCTGGCCGCTTCAATCACCGCATTGCGGATTGCCGGGTGGTTGTGGCCCAGCACCATCGGTCCCCAGGAGCCGACGTAGTCGATATAGGCTTTGCCGTCGGCATCGTACAGATAAGCTCCGTCAGCCCGCTCGATAAACAGCGGCGTACCGCCAACGCCGGTGAAGGCGCGTACCGGTGAATTGACCCCGCCAGGGATAAGCTGTCGCGCTGTATTAAAGAGGTTTTCAGACTTACTCATGCTTTCATTCCTGGTTGCTGGAAAAAATCGTTGCCGCTCATTCTATGTGATTACCGGAAGCGGATGAAAGTTTTGCCGGGAAGAAGGACATATTTTGCAGGGATTTTGCCCGCGACGCGGCGGCAACGGGTGGCTACAATACTCCTTTTGTATGACGTATCAGAGCCAATGTCAGAAAACACTCCCTCATTTGAACAGCAGCAGGTTGAACGACGCCGACGCAGAGATATTCTGCGCCGCATGCTGCAACGTGATAAAACGCCGCTGGCGATCCTCGTGGTGGCGGCCGTGGCGGGAACGCTTACCGGACTGGTGGGCGTCGCCTTTGAAAAAGCGGTTAACGCGGTGATCAACCTGCGCATCGGCGCGCTGGCGCAGGTGGCGAACAGCGCTGTCGTCTGGCCGCTGGCCTTTATCGCCTCGGCGCTGCTGGCGATGATTGGCTACTTTTTGGTGCGCCGCTTCGCGCCGGAAGCGGGCGGCTCCGGTATTCCGGAGATCGAAGGTGCGCTGGAAGATCTGCGCCCGGTGCGCTGGTGGCGCGTGCTGCCGGTGAAGTTTTTCGGCGGCATGGGCACGCTGGGCGCGGGCATGGTGCTCGGGCGCGAAGGGCCAACGGTGCAGATTGGCGGCAACGTCGGACGGATGGTGTGCGATCTCTTTCGTCTGCGCAGCGGCGAAGCGCGCCACACTCTGCTGGCAACCGGCGCGGCGGCGGGGCTCTCTGCGGCCTTTAACGCGCCGCTGGCGGGCATTCTCTTTATCATTGAGGAGATGCGCTCGCAATTTCACTACAACCTTATCTCCATCAAAGCCGTCTTTACCGGCGTGATCATGTCGAGCATCGTCTTTCGCCTGTTCAACGGCGAAGCGGCGGTTATCGATGTCGGTAAGTTGAGTAACGCACCGGTAAACACTTTGTGGCTCTATCTGCTGCTGGGAATGGTGTTTGGCTGTATCGGCCCGCTGTTTAACACGCTGGTGCTGCGTACCCAGGATCTGTTTCAACGCCTGCACGGCGGGAAGACCGGAAAGTGGGTGCTGATCGGCGGCCTGATTGGCGGAACCTGCGGCGTGCTCGGCCTGATGGCTCCTGCGCTCTCCGGCGGCGGTTTTGCGCTGATCCCTATCGCGTCTGCAGGGAATTATGGCCTCAGCGCGCTGCTGTTTATCTTTCTGATCCGCGTGGCGATGACGCTGCTCTGCTTTAGCTCCGGCGCGCCGGGCGGGATTTTTGCGCCGATGCTGTCGTTAGGTACGGTGCTCGGCATGGCTTTCGGCGCGGCGAGCATGGCGATTTTTCCCCATTATCAGCTTGATGCAGCGACCTTTGCCGTTGCCGGAATGGGGGCGTTACTCGCCGCCTCGCTGCGCGCGCCATTGACCGGAATTGTGCTAGTTTTGGAAATGACTGACAATTATCAGCTTATTTTGCCAATGATCATTACCTGCCTTGGTGCGACACTGTTAGCCCAGTTTTTGGGCGGTAAACCGCTCTATTCCGCTATCCTGGCACGTACGCTTGCCAGGCAGGAGGCCGCCGCTGAGCGTGCGCTGCCGCGGGAGAATACTTGAACGATTGACTACCCTAATGGATAATAGCCGCCATGATCGGGTCAATATTTGCCCAGGTCGACGTATTAACGGGAGCAAGACATGAGTGATGACGTAGCGCTGCCGCTGCAGTTTACCGACGCAGCAGCCAATAAAGTAAAAAGCCTGATCGCGGACGAAGAGAACCCTAATCTGAAACTGCGTGTCTACATCACCGGTGGTGGTTGCAGCGGCTTCCAGTACGGTTTTACCTTTGACGATCAGATTAACGACGGCGATATGACCATTGAGAAGCAGGGCGTTGGCCTGGTGGTTGACCCGATGAGCCTGCAATACCTGGTGGGTGGTTCGGTGGATTACACCGAAGGTCTGGAAGGTTCCCGCTTCGTGGTGACTAACCCGAACGCGACCAGCACCTGCGGCTGCGGTTCGTCGTTCAGCATCTGATTACGTGAAATGCCGGGTAATACCGGCATTTACTCCGCTTTTTAACGCCCCGCTTCATCCAGCGCAAAGGTTGGCAGCTTCAGGTGCCAGCGGATCGCCGCCAGGCGAATCACCAGCGTGACGACCATTCCTACCATACTCGCTGACTCCAGCGGCACGGCAAAAACATAGAACGCCGTAGCATGGACGATGCCACCCGCAATACAGGCCGTGGCGTAAATTTCGGTGCGCAAGATCATTGGTATTTCACGTGCCAGCACATCACGAATAATGCCGCCGCCGACGCCCGTCACTACGCCCATACAGATCGCCACCAGTGGCCCGGTGCCGGCGAGAAACGCTTTATTAACGCCAATACCGACAAACACCGCCAGACCGACCGCATCCAGCACCGGCAATATCCACTTCGGCAAGCGGCGCGGCTGGCGCACTAAAATAATGGTTAACATGCAGGTGACCATCGCCACCACCAGATCGGTGGGATCTTTCACCCAAAAGACCGGCCCGTGCGCCAGCGCCATATCGCGAATGGTACCGCCGCCGACCGCGGTCACCACGCCCAGCACCAGCACGCCAAAAGGATCCATCCGCAACTTTCCGGCAAGCAGAACGCCTGAGATGGCAAAAACGGCGGTGCCGATAATATCCAGCCAGTAGACCAGCATGGTTGATTCCCCGGTTATTTCACCTGCGCAAGGGCAGAACAGAGTTGTTGAGCGGCGAGGATAATACGCGGGCTCGCCCGTTCAAACCAGTCATCATGCAGAGAAATAATCGGCACATTCAGCTGGTCGCCCCAGAACTGTTTCACGCGTGTTTGCGCCTTCTCTTCACCGGCGAGGATAATTGCCTGCGGATGGCGCGCCAGCACCTGTTCACGGCTCACCTGCGGCCAGGGCACGCGGCTTTCGGCAAAGATATTCTCCCCGCCACATAGCTCCACCACCTGGTGTTGAATCGATCCTTTCCCGCTGGTAAAGAGCGGCTGCGTGCCGAACTGCATAAAGACGCGTTTTTTCGGCTGTGCTGCGTAGCGGGACTTTAACGTCTCATACGCGCTCATTAGCTGTTGCGCCGCCTGCTCAGCCTGCGCGGGCTGCGGGCTGTAAGGGGCGAGATGGCGCAGCGTCTGCGCGACCTCTTCAATGGAGACGGCATCAATCCACATCACGCGGATGCCAAACTTTTTCAGCTGATCGACCTGACGCTCCGGGTTGCCTCCGCGCCAGGCCAGCACCACATCGGGCTTCAGGGCGAGGATGCGTTCGAGGTTTATCCCTTGCCAGCTGGCAACCTGCTCAATCTGCGCGGCGGCGGGGGGATAGTCGGAGTAACTGCTGACGGCGACGGGCGTGATACCGGCGGCGAAAGCCAGTTCGGTATTGGCCGGAGAGAGCGAAATGACGCGCGGCGCAGCGAAGAGCCACGCCGGCAGAAATAGAAGCAGGGCGGCGAGCGCCCTGAAAAGGGGATTACCCACGTGCCAGTTTCTGCACCAGGGTTTCAACCATCAGGCTGGACTGTTTTGCCGCCACCACCAGGAACTCATCAAAGCTCAGGTGAGACTGCTGGTCCGCCACGTCGGAGATGGCGCGAACCACCACAAACGGCACGCCAAAGTTGTGGCAAACGTGAGCGATAGCGGTCGCTTCCATCTCAACGGCAACTGCCTGCGGGAAGTTGTGGCGAATTTTTGCCAGGCCCACGGAACCGTTGATGAACGCATCGCCGCTAACAATCAGCCCGCGCACCGCGTTCAGGTTCAGCTCGCCGATGCAGGCTTCTGCCGCCAGCACCAGCTTCTCATCGGCTTTAAAGCCCGCCGGGCAGCCCGGCAGCTGACCATACTCATAGCCAAAGGCGGTAACGTCGGCATCGTGATAACGCGCTTCATCAGAAACCACGATATCGCCCACTTTCAGGGTTGGTGCCAGGCCGCCTGCGGAGCCGGTATTGATAATCACATCCGGCTTGCAGTGCTCCAGCAGCAGGGTAGCGCCCATCGCGGCGGCAACTTTGCCAATGCCGGACTTGAGCAGGGCCACGTCTGTGCCATTCAGCGTACCGGTGTAAATTTCGCTTCCGCCAATGTTCAGCGTCTGACGGTTTTCGATTTTGTCACGCAGCAGCGTAACTTCTTCTTCCATTGCACCAATGATGCCAATTTTCATGGAGATACTCGCTAATGTGATAAGGCAGGAATAGGTTTACAGGGCATAGTCTATCATGGCATACACAATTGCATGACACCCCGTGCGCCTGCGTAGAGGAGAGGAAATGGACGACATCGATTTTCGCAACAAGATCAACTGGCATCGCCGGTATCGCTCGCCACAGGGCGTGAAAACCGAACATGAGATCCTGCGGATCTTCGAAAGCGATCGCGGGCGTATTATCAACTCCGCCGCCATCCGGCGTTTGCAGCAGAAAACCCAGGTCTTTCCTCTTGAGCGTAACGCGGCGGTTCGCACACGTTTAACGCACTCTATGGAAGTTCAGCAGGTCGGGCGCTATATCGCCAAAGAGATTTTAAGCCGGCTGAAAGAGCAGCGCCTGCTGGAAAAGTATGGACTGGATGAGTTAACCGGGCCGTTTGAGAGCATCGTCGAGATGGCCTGCCTGATGCACGATATCGGCAACCCGCCGTTCGGCCACTTTGGTGAAGCGGCGATTAATGACTGGTTCCGCCAGCGGCTGGCTCCGGACGATGCCCTCGGCGAGCCGCTTGGTGACGATCGCTGCGAAGTGATGGCTCTGCGCCTGCGCGAAGGGGAGGGGACGCTCAACGCGCTGCGCAGTAAAGTGCGCCACGATTTAAGCCACTTCGAAGGGAACGCGCAGGGTATTCGCATGGTGCATACCCTGATGCGCATGAACCTGACTTGGGCGCAGGTCGGCTGTATTTTAAAATATACCCGCCCGGCGTGGTGGGTCGGGGACCCGCCCGCTTCCCACAGCTATTTAATGAAAAAGCCCGGCTACTATTTCTCCGAAGAGGCGTACGTCGAGCGGCTGCGTAAAGAGTTAAACCTCGATACCTATAGCCGTTTTCCATTGACCTGGATAATGGAAGCCGCGGATGACATCTCCTATTGCGTGGCCGATCTCGAAGATGCGGTTGAGAAGCGTATATTTTCCGCCGAGCAGCTTTATCAGCATCTTTATGAGGCGTGGGGCGAGCATGAAAAGGGTTCGCTGTTTGCTCAGGTTGTCGAAAATGCGTGGGATAAATCGCGCGCGAATTCGATGAGCCGCAGCGCCGAAGATCAATTCTTTATGTATTTGCGCGTCAACACGCTTAATAAGCTGGTGCCCTATGCCGCCCAGCGCTTTATTGACAACCTGCCACAAATCTTCAGCGGCGAATTCAACCACGCGTTGCTGGAAGATGACAGCAGCTTCAGCCAGCTGCTTGAATTATATAAAAACGTCGCCATTAAACAGGTATTCAGCCACCCCGATGTGGAGCAGCTGGAATTACAGGGCTACCGCGTTATCAGCGGGCTGCTGGAAATTTATCGACCTTTGTTGCAATTATCGCTGGCGGACTTTACCGAGCTGGTGGAAAAAGAGCGTCTGCGCCGTTTTCCTATAGAATCGCGCCTGTTCCAGAAACTGTCGACGCGCCACCGGTTAGCCTACGTCGAAGCGGTAAGCAAATTATCGCCTGACGACGAAGCCTATTCGGTGCTGGAGTATTATCACCGTTGTCGATTAATTCAGGACTATATTAGCGGAATGACGGATCTTTATTCATGGGATGAATATCGTCGTTTAATGGCGGTGGAATAACCCCGCTGAATTGTAAAGAGCGACAATATTTTTTTACTTTTTCCAGAGGTTTAAGGCCTGAACTTCACGCTATAAATCGACTCTGAGTGACACATACACAGCAGTTCGCGTTAATCAGAAAAGAGATTGAGAGAGATGAAAAAAACGACGTTAGCAATGAGTGCACTGGCTTTAAGTTTAAGTTTTGCGCTGTCTCCTCTGTCTGCGACGGCAGCAGAAACAGCCTCGTCAACCACCGCAACATCGCAGCAGATGCCAAGCCTCGCACCGATGCTGGAAAAGGTGATGCCGTCAGTCGTGAGCATTAACGTTGAAGGCAGCACCACGGTGAACACACCGCGGATGCCGCGCAACTTCCAGCAATTCTTCGGTGATAACTCACCCTTCTGCCAGGACGGTTCGCCGTTCCAGAGCTCCCCCTTCTGCCAGGGCGGCGGTGCACCGGATGGGCAGGGCGGTGGCCAGCAGCAGAAATTTATGGCGCTGGGCTCCGGCGTAATCATTGACGCAGCGAAAGGCTACGTCGTTACCAACAACCACGTGGTCGATAACGCCAGCACCATCAAAGTGCAGCTTAGCGACGGGCGCAAATTTGACGCCAAAGTGGTGGGCAAAGATCCGCGCTCCGATATCGCGCTGATCCAAATTCAGGATCCAAAAAACCTCACCGCCATTAAGCTTGCCGACTCCGATGCGCTGCGCGTAGGCGACTATACGGTGGCGATTGGTAACCCGTTTGGTCTTGGCGAAACCGTCACCTCCGGGATTGTCTCGGCGCTCGGCCGAAGCGGCCTGAACGCGGAAAACTATGAAAACTTTATTCAGACCGATGCCGCCATTAACCGCGGTAACTCCGGCGGCGCGCTGGTTAACCTCAACGGCGAGCTGATTGGGATTAACACCGCCATTCTCGCACCGGACGGTGGCAACATCGGTATCGGCTTTGCTATCCCGAGCAACATGGTGAAAAACCTCACCAGCCAGATGGTGCAGTATGGTCAGGTGCGCCGCGGCGAACTGGGGATTATGGGCACCGAGCTGAACTCTGAGCTGGCGAAAGCGATGAAAGTCGACGCCCAGCGCGGGGCGTTTGTCAGCCAGGTGATGCCAAACTCCGCCGCTGCGAAAGCGGGCGTCAAGGCGGGCGACGTGATTACCACGCTCAACGGCAAACCGATCAGCAGCTTTGCGGCGCTGCGCGCAGAAGTCGGTTCAATGCCGATTGGCAGCAAAGTTACGCTGGGGATGCTGCGCGACGGCAAACCGGTCAACGTGACTCTTGAACTGCAGCAGAGCAGCCAGAACCAGGTTGAATCCAGCACCATCTTCAGCGGTATCGAAGGGGCGGAGATGAGCAACAAAGGCAAAGATGGCGGCGTGGTGGTGAATGCGGTGAAACCGAATAGCCCGGCGGCGCAAATCGGCCTGAAAAAAGGTGATGTGATCCTCGGCGCGAACCAGCAGCCGGTGAAAAACATTGCTGAACTGCGCAAAATTCTCGACAGCAAACCGTCGGTGCTGGCGCTGAATATCCAGCGCGGCGACACCTCTATCTACCTGCTGATGCAGTAATCCTCTGTAAAACCCTCTTCTCTGTAATGGGGAAGAGGGGCTTCCCGCCCTTTTTGTGAACCCTTCCACAACTCCACACTTCTCGCTGTCGCTTTGTGCATCCGCACAATGCACGGGTCAAATTTCTGCCATATGCTTGGCCTCTGCACCGGGGAGGGTTACATGGCTGGCTGGCATCTTGATACCAAAATGGCACAGGATATCGTGGCGCGTACCATGCGTATCATCGATACAAACATTAACGTGATGGATGCGCGCGGGCGGATTATAGGCAGCGGCGATCGCGAGCGTATTGGTGAATTGCACGAAGGCGCGCTGCTGGTGCTGTCGCAGGGGCGCGTGGTCGATATCGATGATGCGGTGGCGCGCCATCTGCACGGCGTGCGCCAGGGCATCAACCTGCCACTGCGCCTCGAAGGTGAGATTGTCGGCGTCATTGGCCTGACTGGCGAACCCGAAACATTGCGTAAATATGGCGAGCTGGTCTGTATGACGGCGGAGATGATGCTGGAGCAGTCCCGGCTGATGCATCTGCTGGCGCAGGATAGCCGTCTGCGTGAAGAGCTGGTAATGAACCTGATTCAGGCGGAAGAGCACACGCCAGCGCTGACCGAATGGGCGCAGCGTTTAGGTATCGATCTTAATCAGCCGCGCGTGGTGGCGGTGGTGGAGGTTGATAGCGGTCAGCTGGGCGTCGACAGCGCAATGGCGGAACTTCAGCAGCTGCAAAACGCCCTCACCACGCCGGAGCGCAATAATCTTATCGCCATCGTCTCCCTGACCGAAATGGTGGTGCTGAAGCCGGCGCTAAACCCGTTTGGCCGCTGGGATGCAGAAGATCACCGTAAGCGCGTTGAGCAGCTGATTACGCGGATGAAAGAGAATGGTCAGCTGCGTTTTCGCGTCGCGCTGGGCAACTTCTTTACCGGCCCCGGCAGCATTGCGCGCTCCTACCGCACGGCGCGTACCACCATGATGGTGGGCAAACAGCGGATGCCGGAGAGCCGCAGCTACTTCTATCAGGATTTGATGCTGCCGGTGCTGCTCGACAGCCTGCGCGGCGGCTGGCAGGCCAATGAGCTGGCGCGCCCGTTAACACGGCTGAAAGCGATGGATAATAACGGTTTGCTGCGCCGCACGCTGACGGCGTGGTTTCGCCACAATGTGCAGCCGCTGGCGACGTCGAAGGCGCTGTTTATCCACCGCAATACGCTGGAGTATCGCCTGAACCGTATTTCGGAGCTGACCGGGCTGGATCTGGGGAATTTTGACGACAGGCTGTTGCTCTATGTGGCGTTGCAGCTGGATGAGCAGCATTGATGGCGGTTTTTGTGCCGGATGGCGCTGCGCTTATCCGGCCTACGTGACTGTGCAGTAACGCAGGCCAGAGGTCAGCTGATAAAACTTATTTCCCGCGCGTCAGCTTCTCAAGATCGGATTCGATTTCACTGATCTTGTTGGTAACAACGCTTTCGAGATGGCGCAGATCGTCAAGGATCTTACGCTTCAAATCCACTTCAGTGCGATCGCGCTGGCAGATCTGATCCAGTTCATCAATCACGTAACGCAGGTTAGGGCTGATCTCCTGCACCTCTTTATAACCCTGGCCTACGCCATCGGCGACCACGGTTTTGCGCTGACGCGGATATTTGAACTTGACGCTCTTGGCGAAGAACTCGCCCCGGTCTTTATGAAAATAGATTTTAAGAATGTCGTTATTCGCTTCCTGGCGGAGGCTATAGCGATCGATTTCATCGGGATTGGTAATGCCTAAACTTTTAAGATTGTCGTACATAGCGGACCCTTAAGCTCAACATAACCTATGAATAATTAACGAAAAAATCTATTTTCGCCACTGACGTATGCAAAAAAGGCGGGCTATATCACCCTCTCCCGCACGGGGAGAGGGAAAAGGCTTAGTCGATGGTGCGCAGCAGTTCGTTGATGCCAACTTTGCCGCGGGTTTTCGCATCTACTTTTTTCACGATAACCGCACAGTAGAGGCTGTATTTACCATCTTTCGACGGCAGGTTGCCGGACACCACCACTGAGCCTGCCGGTACGCGGCCATAATGCACTTCGCCCGTTTCGCGGTCGTAAATACGGGTGCTTTGACCAATATAAACACCCATCGAGATAACCGAACCCTCTTCAACGATCACGCCTTCAACCACTTCGGAGCGCGCGCCGATGAAACAGTTATCTTCAATAATAGTCGGATTTGCCTGCAGTGGCTCCAGTACGCCGCCGATACCTACGCCGCCGGAGAGGTGAACGTTTTTACCGATCTGCGCGCAGGAGCCGACGGTTGCCCACGTGTCTACCATTGAGCCTTCATCAACGTAAGCGCCGATGTTGACATAGGAAGGCATCAATACTGTGTTACGAGCGATATACGCGCCCTGACGTACTGCCGCAGGCGGCACTACGCGGAAACCCTCTTTCTGGAAACGCGCTTCGTCGTAATCAGCGAACTTCATCGGCACTTTATCGAAGTAGCGGCTCTCCGCACCGTCGATAACCTGGTTATCGTTAATGCGAAAAGAGAGCAGAACCGCTTTTTTCAGCCACTGGTGGGTGACCCACTGGCCGTCGATTTTTTCTGCGACACGCAGCGCGCCGGAGTCAAGCAGGGCGATAACCTGGTTGACCGCTTCACGGGTCACGGTATCGACGTTGGCCGGGGTAATTTCTGCGCGGCGCTCGAAAGCGGCTTCAATAACGTTCTGTAACTGCTGCATTGTTAAACTCTTTCCATCTTGTGTAAAAAAATAATCACCCTTTATCGTTTGGATTGAGGGCCTCTGTCAACCGTTGTTGTACCTCCTTTTGCAGCGCATTATTAAGGCCACGCCGGTCAGCGGTAGCGATTATGAATAAATCTTCTACTCGCTCGCCAATGGTTGTAATTCTTGCGCCGTGCAGCGAAATTCCAAGGTCGGCAAAAATCTGCCCGACCCGCGCCAGCAGCCCTGGCTGGTCAAGCGCAATCAACTCCAGGAACGATTTTCTGTCCGTATGGGTCGGCAGGAAATTCACTTCGGTATCGACGGTAAAGTGGCGCAGCTTGGCCGGTTGACGACGCGGCTGCGGCGGCTGCCAGGTATGCTGAGTGATCGCCTGCTTCAGCCCGAAACAGATCGCCTCGTGACGATCGGCTGAGAGCGGGCTGCCGTCCGGCTCCAGCACAATAAAGGTGTCCATCGCCATGCCGTCGCGGGTGGTAAAGACCTGCGCGTCATGGACGCTGAGATTGCGGCGATCCAGCTCGGCGCAGACGGCGGCAAAGAGATAGGGGCGATCCGGGCTCCAGATAAAGATCTCGGTTCCGCCGCGCGTCGCCTGCGGGCTCAACAGGATCAGCGGTTTGGTCAGATCGTGTTGCAGCAGATGGCGAGCGTGCCAGGCGAGCTGGTTTGGGCTGTGGCGAACAAAGTAGTTGGCTCGACAGCGCGCCCAAATCTGGTGCAGCCGCTCCTCATTAATATTGTCCATGCGCAGCAGCGCCAGCGCCTGCAACTGGTGGTGACGCACGCGCTCGCGCATATCCGGCGTATTCTGCATCCCGCGGCGCAGCTGTTTTTCAGTGGCGAAATAGAGTTCGCGCAACAGGCTCTGCTTCCAGCTGTTCCACAACGTTTCGTTGGTCGCGCAGATATCGGCAACCGTCAGGCAGACCAGGAAGCGCAGGCGGTTCTCCGTTTGCACCTCTTCGGCAAACTGCTTAATCACTTCCGGATCCTGAATATCACGGCGCTGCGCGGTGACCGACATCAGCAGATGGTGGCGCACCAGCCAGGCGACCAGCTGCGTTTCCCGCGAGTTCAGGCCGTGAAGTTCAGCGAACTTCAGCACATCCTGCGCCCCCAGCACCGAGTGGTCGCCGCCGCGCCCTTTGGCGATATCGTGAAACAGTGCCGCTATCAGAATCAGCTCTGGGTGTGTCAGGCGCGGCCACAGCTCCACGCAAAGTGGGTGCTTGCTGCGAGTCTCCTCTTTGGCAAAACTCTCCAGCTTCAGCAAAACGCGAATGGTGTGCTCATCGACGGTATAGGCGTGAAAAAGGTCGAACTGCATCTGGCCGACAATATGCGACCACTGCGGCATATAGGCCCACAACACGCTGTGGCGATGCATCGGCAACAAACCCCGGCTCACCGCGCCCGGATGGCGCAGCATGCTGAGGAAGATTGTGCGCGCTTCCGGAATGTAGCAGAGCGGCTGGGTTAAATGGCGGCGCGCATGGCGCAAGTGACGCAGGGTGGTGGAGTAGATACCGGTAATGGCGCTGTTACGCACCATAATCGCGAACATGCGTAAAATCGCCTGCGGCTCGCGGATAAACAGCGTCTCATCGCGCAGATCGATAAGCGTACCGCGCAGCTGAAACTCATCATCGATTGGGCGCGGCTTTTCGTCAGGCGTCAGGGCGAGGATCGCTTCGTCGAAGAGTTGCAGCAGCATATGGTTAAGTTCCGACACGCGGCGCGTGACGCGGAAGAAATCCTTCATCATATGCTCAACGGGCTGATTGCCGTCGCCGACATAGTTGAGACGCTGCGCCACGCTGAGCTGGCGGTCGAATAGCAGGCGGTTATCGTAGCGCGTTACTTCCAGATGCAGGGCGAAGCGAATACGCCACAGCAGATGCAGGCACTCATTCAGCTCGTTGCGTTCCGCTTCGGTCAGAAAGCCGAAGCCGACCATCTCATTAAGCGAGGTAGCGCCAAAATGGCGGCGCGCGACCCACTGTAAGGTATGAATATCGCGCAGGCCGCCGGGGCTGCTTTTAATATCGGGCTCAAGGTTATAGCTGGTGCCGTGATAGCGCTGATGGCGCTCGTTCTGCTCCACCACTTTCGCCGGGAAGAAGGTCTCCGACGGCCAGAAATTGTCGCTGAAGATATGTTTTTGCAGTTCCAGAAACAGCGCGACATCGCCGACCAGCAGGCGTGATTCGATAAGGTTGGTGGCGACAGTGAGATCCGATAATCCCTCCTGCAGACACTCATCCAGCGTGCGCACGCTGTGACCCACCTCCAGCTTCACATCCCACAGCAGGGTCAGCAGCTCGCCGATCTTTTGCGCCTGCTCATCCGGTAGCTTATTGCGGCTGAGGATCAGCAGATCGATATCGGATAAGGGATGCAGCTCACCACGGCCGTAGCCGCCAACGGCCACCAGCGCGGTATCGCCCGCATCGCCAAAGCCATATTGCAGCCACAAGCGCTGCAACAGCTGATCGATAAATTCGGTGCGCGCCTCAATCAGCTGCTCGGCCGAGATCCCGGCGTCAAACACCTGCCCCAGCCACTGCTGAAAAGCATCGATGCGCGCTTTGATGGTGGCGCAGTGCAGCTCCTCTGCGGGCCACACTCCGGGATGTTCAGGCTGGCCGGGAAGGGTGGGCTGAACGCTGCTGACAAATTGTTCGGAAGAGATATTGCTCATGATTAGCCACCCAGTTGGCGTGCGGATCCACTGCAAAACAAAGTAAAAGAGATGGATGGAAATGAAAAGTCGTTTATATGTATGACCCGGCCGGGAAGCGGGCAAAAAAAACGGCCCGCAAAGCGGACCGTTATAGCTGGCAGAGAGGCGCTATCAGGCGGCGGTCAGCACAGCCTCGATGGTGTCATCTTTACGCAGCGTGAGGATCTCACAGCCGGTTTCAGTGACAACAATCGTGTGCTCGTACTGCGCAGAGAGGCTGCGATCTTTGGTTTTCACCGTCCAGCCATCTTTCATGGTACGAATGCGGTAATCACCGGCATTGACCATCGGCTCGATGGTAAAGGTCATACCCGCTTTCAGCACCACGCCGCCGTCATCAGCGTCGTAATGCAGCACCTGCGGCTCTTCGTGGAAGCCGCGACCAATGCCGTGACCGCAATATTCGCGCACCACGGAGAAGCCTTCGCCTTCAACATATTTCTGGATAGCAGCACCGAGGGTACGCAGACGAATACCCGGTTTTACCATGCGCAGCGCCAGGTAGAGGCTATCCTGGGTGACGCGGCAGAGGCGCTCGCCAAGAATGGTCGGTTTACCGACGATAAACATCTTCGAGGTGTCGCCGTGATACTCATCTTTAATGACGGTGACGTCGATATTGACCACATCGCCATCTTTCAGCAGTTTTTCGTCATCCGGGATGCCGTGGCAAACCACTTCATTAATTGAGATACAGACCGATTTCGGGAAGCCGTGATAGCCCAGGCAGGCCGAAACGGCGTGTTGCTCATTAACGATGTAATCGTTACAGATGCGGTCCAGTTCGCCGGTGCTGACGCCGGGTTTAATGTGCGGTTCGATCATTTCAAGCACTTCGGCGGCGAGACGGCCGGCAACGCGCATTTTTTCAATTTCTTCGGGTGTTTTAATAGAGATAGCCATGAGAAGTGTCCATCAGTGTCGATTTTTCGACTATACCAGGAGTAGTGCTGTCAATGGTAACAGTCGGGCAAGCGTTGTGCCAAATTGAGAATCGTTAACAGCACGCTGCGGTAACAACTATTGGTGTCTTGCTCACTTTTGTGATATAAAGCGCGCCGGACTTCCGTTCCTGTTTTGGAATGGGAGCCACAAATCTCACTTTGTGTAATAACACACACGTATCGGCACATATTCCGGGGTGCCCTTCGGGGTCGGTAATATGGGATACGTGGAGGCATAACCCCAACTTTTATATAGAGGTTTTAATCATGGCAACTGTTTCCATGCGCGACATGCTCAAGGCTGGTGTTCACTTTGGTCACCAGACCCGTTACTGGAACCCGAAAATGAAGCCTTTCATCTTCGGCGCGCGTAACAAAGTTCACATCATCAACCTTGAGAAGACTGTACCGATGTTCAACGAAGCCCTGGCTGAGCTGAACAAGATCTCTGCTCGTAAAGGCAAGATCCTGATCGTTGGTACTAAACGCGCTGCAAGCGAAGCGGTGAAAGAAGCAGCTCAGAATTGCGATCAGTTCTTCGTGAACCATCGCTGGCTGGGCGGCATGCTGACTAACTGGAAAACCGTTCGTCAGTCCATCAAACGTCTGAAAGACCTGGAAACTCAGTCTCAGGACGGCACCTTCGACAAGCTGACCAAGAAAGAAGCGCTGATGCGCACTCGTGAGCTGGACAAGCTGGAAAACAGCCTGGGCGGTATCAAAGACATGGGCGGCCTGCCGGACGCACTGTTTGTTATCGACGCTGATCACGAGCACATCGCAATCAAAGAAGCAAACAACCTGGGTATCCCGGTATTTGCTATCGTTGATACCAACTCCGATCCGGACGGCGTTGACTTCGTTATCCCGGGTAACGACGATGCAATCCGTGCTGTTAGCCTGTACCTGAATGCCGTTGCTGCTACCGTTCGTGAAGGCCGTTCTTCTGATCTGGCTACTCAGGCGGAAGAAAGCTTCGTAGAAGCTGAGTAATAAGGCACGCTCGCTGAGCCCCTTATTGAGCAGGTAGTACCGAGTTTGGTTAGGGGGCCTGTTTATGGCCCCCTTTTTCACTTTCAAGCCTGTTTGGTTCCTGGAACCGGGCAGGTCATATCTCTCCCGAGGATTAAAGAATGGCTGAAATTACCGCATCCCTGGTAAAAGAGCTGCGTGAACGTACTGGCGCAGGCATGATGGACTGTAAAAAAGCGCTGACCGAAGCAAGCGGCGACATCGAGCTGGCAATCGAGAACATGCGTAAGTCCGGTGCGATCAAAGCGGCGAAAAAAGCGGGCAACGTTGCTGCTGACGGCGTGATCATCACCAAAATCGACGGCACCTACGGCATCATTCTGGAAGTTAACTGCCAGACTGACTTCGTTGCTAAAGATGCTGGTTTCCAGGCATTTGCTAACAAAGTTCTGGACGCTGCTGTTGCTGGCAAAATCACCGACGTTGAAGTTCTGAAAACGCAGTTCGAAGAAGAGCGCGTTGCACTGGTTGCTAAAATCGGTGAGAACATCAACATCCGTCGCGTCTCTTCCCTGGAAGGCGAAGTTCTGGGCTCTTACCAGCACGGCGCGCGTATCGGTGTTCTGGTTGCGGCGAAAGGCGCTGATCAGGAGCTGGTTAAGCAGCTGGCTATGCACGTTGCTGCAAGCAAGCCGGAATTCGTTAAGCCGGAAGACGTGTCTGCTGAAGTGGTTGAGAAAGAGTACCAGGTTCAGCTGGACATCGCCATGCAGTCTGGCAAGCCGAAAGAGATCGCAGAGAAAATGGTTGAAGGCCGCATGAAGAAATTCACCGGCGAAGTTTCTCTGACCGGCCAGCCTTTCGTTATGGACCCGAGCAAAACCGTTGGCCAGCTGCTGAAAGAGCACAACGCTGACGTGACTGGCTTCATCCGCTTCGAAGTGGGCGAAGGCATCGAGAAAGTTGAGACTGACTTCGCAGCAGAAGTTGCTGCCATGTCCAAGCAGTCTTAATCAATAAAAGGAGCCGCCTGAGGGCGGCTTCTTTTTATGTCCTTCATCTGAAAAACAGCCAGCACACTAGTGTTAGCGCTGACAGGCGACGTATCATAGCGCCAGATTAAACCCGTCTAATTGTTCACAGTCTCAGGAAAGAAACATGGCTACCAATGCAAAACCCATCTACAAACGCATTCTGCTTAAGCTGAGTGGCGAGGCGCTTCAGGGCTCTGAAGGTTTCGGTATCGACGCAAGCATTCTTGACCGTATGGCACAGGAAATTAAAGAACTGGTTGAACTGGGTATTCAGGTTGGCGTAGTCATTGGCGGGGGTAACCTGTTCCGTGGTGCGGGCCTGGCGAAAGCGGGGATGAACCGCGTTGTGGGCGATCACATGGGTATGCTGGCAACAGTGATGAACGGCCTGGCAATGCGTGATGCTCTGCATCGTGCCTATGTGAACGCGCGCCTGATGTCCGCATTCCCGTTAAACGGCGTGTGTGACAACTACAGCTGGGCTGAAGCAATCAGCCTGCTGCGTAATAACCGCGTAGTGATTTTCAGCGCCGGTACCGGTAACCCGTTCTTCACCACCGACTCCGCAGCCTGCCTGCGCGGTATCGAAATCGAAGCCGATGTGGTGCTGAAAGCGACCAAAGTGGACGGCGTCTATACGGCCGATCCGGTGCTGGATCCGACAGCAACCCTCTGCGAGCGCCTCTCCTATACTGAAGCGCTTGATAAAGAACTGAAAGTGATGGATCTGGCCGCCTTTACCCTCGCTCGCGACCATAAATTACCGATTCGCGTGTTCAATATGAACAAACCAGGCGCGCTGCGCCGCGTGGTAATGGGCGAAAAAGAGGGCACATTGATTACGGAATAATTCCCGTAAGCAATAAATAAAGGTAAGATTCCGCTTTAATTTATCCAGCAGAGCGTTCCGGCATCTTTACGATGCCATCATGGGAACAAGGCTATACTTAGCACAACCGCCGTATGGCCTGTCTGCGACAAGATTTCAAGGATCCGTAACGTGATTAGCGATATCAGAAAAGATGCTGAAGTACGCATGGAAAAATGCGTAGAATCCTTCAAAACCCAAATCAGCAAAGTCCGTACCGGCCGCGCTTCTCCGAGCCTGCTGGACGGCATCGTTGTTGAATATTACGGTACGCCGACGCCGCTGCGTCAGCTGGCCAGCGTAACGGTAGAAGACTCCCGTACTCTGAAAATCAACGTCTTCGATCGCTCGATGAGCCCGGCCGTTGAAAAAGCGATCCTCACCTCCGATCTGGGTCTGAACCCAAGCTCTGCGGGCAGCGATATTCGCGTTCCGCTGCCGGCACTGACCGAAGAGCGTCGTAAAGATCTGATCAAAGTGGTGCGCGGTGAAGCTGAACAGGCCCGTGTTGCCGTGCGCAACGTGCGCCGTGACGCTAACGACAAAGTTAAAGCGCTGCTGAAAGACAAAGAGATCAGCGAAGATGATGACCGTCGCTCTCAGGATGACGTGCAGAAGCTGACCGACGCTGCGATCAAGAAAGTTGACGCGGCGCTGGCGGACAAAGAAGCGGAACTGATGCAGTTCTGATTCGATACAAACCGACTAAAACGCCGTCCAGAGAGCCGTGCAAGCGGCTTGCTGACGGCGTTTTTGCTTTCCCCCCTTGCAACGTTGCGAGCGTTTCATGAAGCATTTAACTCTTCTGGGCTCAACGGGTTCCATAGGTTGCAGCACGCTTGCTGTGGTTCGTCATAATCCCGATCGTTTCACCGTCACCGCGCTGGTCGCGGGAAAAAATGTCGCGCGCATGGTGGAACAGTGCCTCGAGTTCTCTCCGCGCTATGCGGTGATGGATGACGCTGACAGCGCGCAGCAGCTACAGCGCACCCTGAGCGAGCATGGCAACCGCACGGAAGTGCTGAGCGGTCAGCAGGCCGCCTGTGAAATGGCGGCGCTTGATGAGGTCGATCAGGTGATGGCCGCTATCGTCGGCGCGGCTGGATTACTGCCAACGCTTGCCGCTATTCGTGCCGGTAAAAGCGTACTGCTTGCCAATAAAGAGTCGCTTGTTACCTGTGGCCGCCTGTTTATGGAGGCGGTGAAAGAGAGCAGGGCGCAGCTGCTGCCGGTCGACAGCGAGCATAATGCGATTTTTCAGAGTTTGCCGGAACCAATCCAGCATAACCTGGGGTACGCTGATCTCGAACAGAATGGCGTATCGTCTATTCTGCTTACCGGGTCTGGTGGCCCATTCCGGGAGACGCCGATGGCGGATCTGGCGCTGATGACGCCGGATCAGGCTTGTCGCCATCCGAACTGGTCGATGGGGCGTAAAATCTCCGTTGATTCCGCCACCATGATGAATAAAGGTCTGGAATACATTGAAGCACGCTGGTTATTTAATGCCGCTGCCCGCCAGATGGAAGTGCTGATTCACCCGCAATCGGTGATCCACTCCATGGTGCGTTATCAGGATGGCAGTGTGTTGGCGCAGTTGGGTGAACCGGATATGCGAACACCCATCGCACACACGATGGCCTGGCCGGAGCGTGTGTCGTCAGGTGTCAACGCCCTTGATTTCTGCAAGCTGAGCGCATTGACTTTTGCCGCCCCCGATTTCGATCGTTATCCCTGTCTGAAGCTGGCGATTGACGCCTCCAGCGAGGGTCAGGCGGCGACAACCGCGCTAAATGCAGCGAATGAAGTGGCCGTTTCGGCTTTCCTGGCATCCGCTATTCGTTTCACTGATATTGCCGCTCTCAATCTCTCTGTGCTGGAACAGATGGATTTACGTGAACCGCAGAGTATTGATGACGTTCTGGCCGTCGATGTACTGGCACGAGAGATTGCGCAAAAACAAGTGATGCGCTTCGCAAGCTAGTGATAATGCTGTCCGGAGTGACGGTGCTATTTGTTAGCGTAGGGCTTCAGTGATATAGTCTGCGCCACAAAATTGCCGCTTTTTATTATGGCGAATTGTGTAAGCCGTGGTTTGCGCGGCTTTTTTGTGTGAAGGCTTTTGTATTCCTGAGTACCGCTAAATCCTTTTCAGGGACTAAAACGCGTTATGTTGTCTGCTAACCAACCGATAAGCGAAAATTTGCCAACGCATGGCTGCCGCCATGTAGCGATAATTATGGATGGCAATGGTCGCTGGGCAAAAAGGCAGGGGAAACTCCGTGCCTTTGGACACAGAGCGGGAGCGAAATCCGTTCGCCGCGCAGTCTCTTTTGCCGCCAACAATGGTATCGACGCGCTGACGCTGTATGCTTTTAGTAGCGAAAACTGGAACCGTCCGGCGCAGGAAGTGAGCGCGCTGATGGAACTGTTTGTGTGGGCGCTGGATAGCGAAGTGAAAAGCCTGCACCGCCATAATGTTCGTTTACGCATTATTGGCGATACCAGCCGGTTTAATGCGCGTTTGCAGGAGCGAATCCGCAAAGCGGAAGCGTTAACCGCCCAGAACAGCGGGCTAACGTTAAATATCGCCGCCAACTACGGTGGGCGTTGGGATATCGTTCAGGGAGTTCGGCATTTAGCTGAGCAAGTGCAGGAAGGGCTGTTGCGCCCGGACGAAATAGATGAAGAGACGCTGAACAAGCAAGTCTGCATGCATGAGCTGGCTCCCGTTGATTTAGTGATTAGGACGGGCGGCGAACATCGCATAAGTAATTTTTTACTTTGGCAAATTGCCTATGCCGAACTTTACTTTACTGATGTTCTTTGGCCTGATTTTGATGAACAAGACTTTGAAGGTGCGCTGAATGCCTTTGCTAATCGAGAGCGTCGTTTCGGTGGTACCGAGCCTGGTGGCGACAAAGCCTGATGGGGGTTGCTTTTGCTGAAGTATCGCCTGATTTCTGCGTTTGTATTGATACCCATTGTTATCGCGGCGCTTTTTTTGCTGCCACCGGTGGGATTTGCGATTATCACTCTCGCCGTCTGCATGCTCGCCGCATGGGAATGGGGTCAGCTGAGCGGCTTAACTTCGCGCACGCAGCGCGTGTGGCTGGCGGTGCTCTGTGGGCTGCTGTTAGCGCTGATGCTGTTTACGCTGCCGGAGTATCATCACAACGTTCACCAGCCGCTGGTTGAAGGCTCGCTTTGGGCCTCTCTGGTGTGGTGGCTGGCGGCATTGGGGCTGGTGCTGGGTTATCCGGCCTCTGCGGCGCTGTGGCGCAACTCTAAAGCGCTGCGCCTGCTGTTTGGCGTTCTCACCATCATTCCCTTCTTCTGGGGCATGCTGGCGCTGCGGGTCTGGCACTATGAGGTCAACCCCTACAGCGGCGCAATCTGGTTGCTCTACGTCATGATCCTTGTCTGGGGCGCGGACTCGGGTGCTTATATGTTTGGCAAACTGTTTGGCAAACATAAGCTGGCACCGAAAGTGTCGCCCGGTAAAACCTGGCAAGGTTTCCTCGGCGGATTGCTGACCGCAGGGATCATCTCCTGGGGCTACGGCGCATGGGCGAACCTTGAAGTGGCGCACTCAACGCTGCTGATCTGCTCTGTGGTGGCCGCGCTTGCTTCGGTGCTGGGCGATTTAACCGAGAGCATGTTCAAGCGTGAAGCCGGCATTAAAGATAGTGGTCATCTTATTCCAGGCCACGGCGGTATACTGGATCGCATTGACAGCCTGACGGCGGCGGTTCCCGTATTTGCCTGTCTGTTACTGCTGGTTTTCAGGACGATTTGACGGAAGGTTTTATGCTGAGCATTCTCTGGAATCTGGCGGCGTTCATTATTGCGCTTGGTGTTTTGATCACGGTGCATGAATTTGGCCATTTCTGGGTTGCTCGCCGTTGCGGCGTCCGCGTCGAGCGCTTCTCCATCGGTTTTGGTAAAGCGCTCTGGCGCCGCTTCGATAAGCAGGGCACCGAATTTGTTATCGCCCTGATCCCGCTTGGCGGTTACGTCAAAATGCTCGATGAGCGCGTCGAGCCGGTCGCCCCGGAGATGCGCCACTTCGCGTTTAACAACAAAACCGTTGGCCAGCGCGCCGCAGTGATCGCGGCGGGTCCCATCGCCAACTTCATCTTCGCTATCTTCGCCTACTGGCTGGTGTTTATCATCGGCGTCCCTGGCGTTCGCCCGGTAATTGGTGAAATAACGCCCAACTCTATCGCTGCAAGCGCGCAAATTGCACCCGGCACGGAACTTAAAGCCATTGATGGTATCGAAACGCCTGATTGGGATGCAGTGCGCTTACAGCTGGTGTCAAAAATCGGTGACAGTCAGACGACCGTCAGCGTGGCACCTTTCGGCAGTAACAATCGACAGGATAAAGTGCTGGACCTGCGCCACTGGACCTTTGCGCCTGACAAGGACGATCCGGTGATGTCGCTGGGGATTCGGCCGCGCTCCGCGCAGCTGGAACCGCTGCTCGCTGAAGTCCAGAGCGGTTCCGCCGCCAGCAAAGCAGGTTTGCAAGCAGGCGACAGGATCGTTAAAGTCGAGGGTCAGCAGTTAACGCAGTGGACCACCTTTGTCACGCTGGTGCGGGACAACCCCGGTAAGGCGTTAGCGTTAGACGTGGACAGGCAGGGGACTCCCTTGTCTGTAACACTGGTACCGGATACGAAACCCGGTAACAAGGCAGAGGGTTTTGCGGGCGTAGTGCCCAAAATTATCCCGCTGCCGGATGAATATAAGACAGTACGCCAGTACGGGCCTTTCAGCGCCATCGCCGAAGCCACGGGTAAAACCTGGCAGTTGATGAAGCTGACGGTCAGTATGTTGGGGAAATTGATCACCGGTGATGTAAAACTGAACAACCTCAGTGGGCCGATCTCTATCGCCCAGGGGGCTGGGATGTCAGCAGAGTTCGGGTTGATTTACTACCTGATGTTCCTCGCTTTGATAAGCGTGAACTTAGGCATTATCAATCTGTTCCCGCTCCCCGTTTTAGACGGCGGACATCTGCTGTTTTTAGCGATTGAGAAGCTGAAAGGCGGACCGGTATCCGAGCGAGTTCAAGACTTTAGTTATCGCATTGGCTCTATTTTGCTGGTGTTGTTAATGGGGCTTGCACTTTTCAATGATTTCTCTCGCTTGTAAGAGAGTTTGTTAGGAAGAACGCATAATAACGATGGCGATGAAAAAGTTGCTCATAGCGTCGCTGCTGTTTAGCAGCGCCACCGTATACGGTGCTGAGGGGTTCGTAGTGAAGGATATTCATTTCGAAGGCCTACAGCGTGTCGCCGTTGGTGCGGCCCTCCTCAGTATGCCAGTACGTCCAGGCGATACGGTGAATGATGAAGACATCAGTAACACCATTCGCGCACTGTTTGCCACTGGCAACTTTGAGGATGTTCGTGTCCTGCGTGATGGCGATACCCTTCTCGTTCAGGTGAAAGAACGCCCGACAATCGCCAGCATCACCTTCTCCGGCAACAAGTCGGTAAAAGATGACATGCTGAAACAGAACCTTGAGGCTTCTGGCGTGCGTGTTGGCGAATCACTGGATCGCACCACCCTCTCCGATATTGAAAAAGGGCTGGAAGATTTTTACTACAGCGTCGGTAAATACAGCGCCAGCGTAAAAGCTGTCGTCACGCCGCTGCCGCGTAACCGCGTCGATCTTAAGCTGGTCTTCCAGGAGGGCGTCTCCGCGCAGATCCAGCAGATCAACATCGTCGGTAACCACGCGTTTTCAACCGAACAGCTGATCTCTAACTTCCAGCTGCGCGATGAAGTGCCATGGTGGAACGTAGTCGGCGATCGTAAATACCAGAAACAGAAGCTGGCGGGCGATCTTGAAACCCTGCGCAGCTACTACCTGGATCGCGGTTATGCCCGTTTCAACATTGATTCGACTCAGGTTAGCCTGACGCCGGACAAAAAAGGCATTTACATTACCGTTAACGTTACCGAAGGCGATCAGTACAAGCTTTCTGGCGTGCAGGTTGCCGGCAATCTGGCGGGCCACTCAGCGGAAATTGAAGGCCTGACCAAAATTCAGCCGGGCGAGCTCTACAACGGCACCAAAGTGACCAAAATGGAAGACGATATTAAAAAGCTTCTGGGTCGCTATGGTTATGCCTATCCGCGCGTACAGTCTCAGCCTGAGATTAATGACGCCGATAAGACCGTTAAGCTGCATATCAACGTCGATGCGGGTAACCGTTTCTACGTGCGTAAGATCCGCTTTGAAGGCAATGACACCTCGAAAGATACCGTTCTGCGTCGCGAAATGCGCCAGATGGAAGGGGCATGGCTCGGCAGCGATCTGGTCGATCAGGGTAAAGAGCGTCTGAACCGTCTCGGCTACTTTGAAACCGTCGATAGCGAAACGCAGCGTGTTCCGGGCAGCCCGGATCAGGTTGATGTGGTTTACAAGGTCAAAGAGCGTAACACCGGTAGCTTCAACTTTGGTGTCGGTTACGGCACGGAAAGCGGCGTTAGCTTCCAGGTCGGCGTGCAGCAGGATAACTGGTTAGGTACCGGTTACTCTGTTGGCATCAGCGGCACCAAGAACGACTACCAGACCTACTCGGAACTCTCGGTCACCAACCCGTACTTCACGGTTGATGGCGTGAGCCTCGGCGGCCGTCTGTTCTACAACGACTTTAAAGCGGACGACGCGGACCTCTCATCCTACACCAACAAAAGTTATGGTCTGGATGGCACGCTCGGGTTCCCGATCAACGAATACAACACGCTGCGCACCGGTTTAGGCTACGTGCACAACAGCCTGTCGAAGATGCAGCCGCAGATCGCCATGTGGCGTTATCTCGACTCCGTGGGGCAGAATGCCAGCACCAGGGATGACAGCAACGGCTATTCAGCGGATGATTTCACCTTCAACTATGGCTGGACGTATAACAACCTTGACCGCGGTTACTTCCCGACGAAAGGTTCACGCGTCAACCTGAACGGTAAAGTGACGATTCCGGGCTCCGATAACGAGTTCTACAAAGTCACTGTCGATACCGCGTCCTACTTCCCGATTGACGAGGATCACAAATGGGTGATGCTGGGTCGTACACGTTGGGGCTATGGCGACGGTATCGGTAGCAAAGAAATGCCGTTCTATGAGAACTTCTATGCAGGTGGTTCCAGCACCGTGCGCGGCTTCCAGTCCAATAACATTGGTCCGAAAGCGGTCTACTACGGCGGCAGCGGTCTGGAAAACTGTAACACTACCACGTCGAAATTCTGTAAGTCTGACGATGCGGTGGGCGGTAACGCAATGGGTGTTGTCAGCGCTGAGCTGATCACGCCAACGCCGTTTATCAGCGAGAAGTATGCTAACTCTGTACGTACCTCCTTCTTCTGGGATGCGGGCAGCGTATGGGATACGAACTGGCAAAATACCGCGGAGATGAAAGCGCTGGGTATTCCGGATTATAGCGATCCGAGCAATATCCGCATGTCTGCCGGTATCGCACTACAATGGATGTCCCCATTGGGGCCGTTGGTCTTCTCCTACGCCCAGCCGTTTAAAAAGTACGATGGAGACAAAGCGGAGCAGTTCCAGTTTAACATCGGTAAAACCTGGTAACGCCGCACTGCAAAGGAATGCGCAAGCAGTGTAGTGATGGCTGCGGCTTCGAAGAAGCCCAGCCTCGCAAAGAGCTGTACCTCCGGGTACAAACGGGATGGTAAGGAGTTAATTGTGAAAAAGTTGTTATTAGCTGCAGGTTTAAGTCTGGCAATGGCCGCGTCGGCTCAAGCTGCTGACAAAATTGCGATTGTTGATATGGGTAACCTGTTACAGCAGGTCGCACAGACTTCCGGCGTTTCTCAGACCATGAAAAACGAATTCGGCGGCCGTGCCAACGAACTGCAGAGCATGGAGTCCGACCTGCAAGCAAAAGCACAGCGTTTGCAGCGCGACGGTTCTACCATGAAAGCGAGCGAGCGCAGCAAACTGGAAAAAGATATCACTTCCGGTCGCCAGGCATTCGCTCAGAAAGCGCAGGCTTTTGAGCAGGATCAGGCTCGCCGCTCTAACGAAGAGCGCGGCAAGCTGGTCACCCGCATCCAGTCCGCAGTGAAGAAAGTCGCTGCCGATCAGGGTGTGGATCTGGTTATCCCTGCCAATGCCGTTATTTACAACAGCAATGATGTGAAAGACATCACCGCTGATGTACTGAAACAGGTTAAATAAGTAATGCCTTCAATTCGACTCGCTGATTTAGCTCAGCAGTTGGATGCAGAATTACACGGTGATGGCGATATCGTCATCACCGGCGTTGCGTCCATGCAATCTGCCGAAGCAGGTCATATCACTTTCATGGTAAATCCTAAATACCGTGAACACCTGGCCGCATGCCAGGCCTCTGCCGTTGTAATGACGCAGGACGATCTTCCTTTTGCCCACAGCGCCGCACTGGTCGTGAAGAACCCTTATCTGACCTACGCGCGTATGGCACAAATTCTTGATACCACGCCGCAGCCTGCGCAGAACATCGCCCCTGGTGCCGTTATCGATCCGACCGCGACGCTGGGCAGCAATGTCTCTATCGGCGCGAATGCGGTGATTGAATCCGGGGTGACCCTCGGCGACAACGTCGTGATCGGCCCGGGCTGCTTCGTGGGGAAAAATACGAAAATTGGCGCAGGATCGCGTCTTTGGGCCAACGTATCTATTTACCATGAGATTGAAATCGGTGAGAACTGCCTGGTTCAATCGGGGACGGTAATAGGTTCGGATGGCTTTGGTTATGCTAACGATCGCGGAAATTGGGTGAAAATCCCGCAACTTGGTCGCGTAATCATCGGCAACAATGTCGAGATTGGCGCATGTACCACCATCGACCGCGGCGCGCTTGATGATACCCGTATCGGTAACGGCGTAATTATCGATAACCAGTGTCAGATTGCACATAACGTTGTGATTGGCGACAATACCGCCGTTGCCGGTGGCGTCATCATGGCAGGCAGCCTGAAAATTGGCCGCTACTGCATGATTGGCGGAGCCAGCGTAATCAACGGGCATATGGAAATTTGCGACAAGGTTACGGTAACGGGGATGGGTATGGTGATGCGTCCTATCACTGAGCCAGGCATTTATTCTTCCGGCATTCCGTTACAACCCAATAAAACGTGGCGAAAAACCGCAGCCCTGGTGATGAATATCGACGAGATGAGTAAGCGTTTGAAAGCTGTCGAGCGCAAGATAAATCAACAAGACGAGTAATTCATTCACCTGACGCTTGTACACAAAAGCGTTCGGGTTAACAGAAAAAGCGACAAAACGCCTCTGCAACTCGACGCATAAAGTGTATATACTCCCCGGCCTGTTGGCATTCTCAGGAATGTCGCGGGCCGTGTTATTATTGCTTTTTTGTATATTTAGACAGGAAGAGTATTTTGACTACTGACACTCATACTCTGCACATTGAAGAGATCCTGGAGCTTCTGCCGCACCGCTACCCGTTCTTACTGGTAGATCGTGTGCTGGATTTTGAAGAGGGTCGTTTTCTGCGCGCAGTCAAAAATGTTACGGTAAACGAACCGTTTTTCCAGGGCCACTTCCCTGGCAAACCGATTTTCCCGGGCGTGCTGATCCTCGAAGCAATGGCGCAGGCAACCGGTATTCTGGCGTTTAAAAGCGTTGGTAAACTGGAACCGGGTGAGCTGTACTACTTCGCCGGCATCGACGAAGCGCGCTTTAAGCGCCCCGTTGTGCCTGGCGATCAGATGATCATGGAAGTCACTTTCGAGAAAACGCGCCGTGGCGTGACCCGCTTTAAAGGGGTTGCTATGGTTGACGGTAAAGTTGTTTGTGAAGCTACTATGATGTGTGCACGTAGCCGGGAGGCCTGATACGTGATTGATAAAACCGCCTTTATTCATCCTACCGCCATTGTTGAAGAGGGTGCCGTCATTGGCGCCAACGTTCATATTGGCCCGTTTTGTATTGTGGGACCTCACGTCGAAATCGGCGAAGGGACCGTACTGAAATCTCACGTTGTTGTTAACGGCCTCACCAAAATCGGTCGTGATAACGAGATTTATCAGTTCGCCTCCATCGGTGAAGTAAACCAGGATCTGAAATATGCTGGTGAGCCGACCCGTGTGGAAATTGGCGATCGCAACCGCATTCGCGAAAGCGTCACCATCCATCGTGGCACAGTACAGGACGCTGGACTGACGAAGGTGGGCAGCGATAACTTACTGATGATCAACTCGCACGTTGCGCATGACTGCATTATCGGTAACCGCTGCATCCTCGCGAATAATGCAACGCTGGGCGGCCACGTCACAATCGGTGATTTTGCGATCATCGGTGGCATGACGGCAGTTCACCAGTTCTGCATTATTGGCGAGCACGTGATGGTTGGCGGCTGCTCCGGCGTCGCGCAGGACGTACCGCCTTATGTCATTGCTCAGGGCAACCATGCCACGCCGTATGGCGTGAACATCGAAGGCCTGAAACGCCGTGGCTTCAGCCGCGAAGCGCTTGTGGCTATCCGTAATGCGTACAAATTGCTCTATCGCAGCGGTAAAACGCTCGACGAAGCAAAACCGGAGATTGCCGAGCTTGCCGCGAAGCACCCGGAAGTTGATGCGTTTATGCAGTTCTTTGAGCGCTCGACGCGTGGCCTGATCCGTTAATGGTCGACAAGCGTCCGCTTACGATAGCTCTTGTCGCCGGAGAAACCTCCGGCGATATTCTTGGTGCCGGTCTTATCCGCGCACTGAGAGCGCGCGTGCCCAACGCCCGATTTGTTGGCGTTGCCGGCCCGCGTATGCAGGCTGAAGGGTGTGAAGCCTGGTATGAGATGGAAGAGCTGGCGGTGATGGGGATCGTCGAAGTGCTTGGCCGTCTGCGTCGCCTGCTGCATATCCGCGCTGATTTGACCCGTCGCTTCAGCGAGCTGCAACCCGATGTGTTTGTCGGGATTGATGCGCCAGACTTTAACATTACCCTTGAGGGTAATTTAAAAAAACGCGGCATCAAAACGATTCACTACGTCAGCCCGTCTGTCTGGGCGTGGCGACAAAAGCGCGTTTTCAAAATTGGTAAAGCCACCGATCTGGTACTGGCGTTTCTCCCTTTCGAAAAAGCGTTTTACGACCGGTTTAATGTCCCATGCCGCTTTATCGGGCACACCATGGCCGATGCCATGCCGCTCGATCCCGATAAAAATGCGGCGCGCGCGCATCTGGGGATTAGCCCGCAGGCGCGCTGCCTGGCGCTGCTGCCCGGCAGCCGTGGTGCAGAAGTCGAGATGCTGAGCGCCGACTTTTTGCGTACCGCGCAGCTGCTGCGTGAGCGCTACCCGGAGCTGGAAGTAGTGGTTCCGCTGGTCAATGCGAAACGCCGCGAGCAGTTTGAGCAGATCAAAGCGCAAGTTGCGCCGGATTTGACGGTGCACCTGCTTGATGGCCAGGCGCGGGAAGCGATGATCGCGTCCGATGCCGCGCTGCTTGCCTCGGGCACCGCAGCGCTGGAGTGCATGCTGGCGAAATGCCCGATGGTGGTCGGCTACCGTATGAAGCCCTTCACCTTCTGGCTGGCGAAACGGCTGGTGAAAACGCCCTATGTTTCCCTGCCGAACCTGCTCGCCGGGCGCGAAGTGGTTAAAGAGCTGTTGCAGGAAGAGTGCCAGCCGCAGGCGTTGGCTGCCGCACTGGAACCGCTGCTGGCGAACAGTGAAACCCGCCATGAAATGCATGATCTGTTTCGCGAGCTGCATCAGCGCATCCGCTGTAATGCCGATGAACAGGCAGCGGACGCGGTACTGGAGTTAGCAAAATGATTGAGTTTGTTTATCCGCACACGCATCTTGTTGCGGGTGTGGATGAAGTAGGGCGCGGCCCGCTGGTCGGCGCGGTTGTGACGGCGGCGGTGATCCTCGATCCCGCTCGGCCAATTGTGGGTCTCAACGACTCAAAAAAACTTTCCGAAAAACGCCGTTTGTCGCTCTTTGATGAGATTAAAGAGAAAGCGCTGGCCTGGAGTCTCGGCCGCGCGGAGCCGCACGAGATCGATGAGCTTAATATTCTGCACGCCACGATGCTGGCAATGCAGCGCGCGGTCGCCGGGCTTGCTATTACGCCGGAGTACGTGCTGATTGACGGCAACCGTTGCCCAGCGCTTGCCATGCCCTCGATGGCGGTGGTGAAAGGCGACAGCCGTGTGGCTGAAATCAGCGCGGCGTCGATTATCGCCAAAGTCACGCGCGATGCCGAAATGGCCGCGCTGGATGCGATCTTCCCGCAGTATGGCTTTGCACAACATAAAGGCTATCCCACGGCTTTTCATCTGGAAAAGCTGACGGAGCATGGCGCAACCGAGCATCACCGACGCAGCTTTGCGCCGGTCAGGCGCGCGTTGGGCGTCGTCTCCTGATTCTTAAGAACGTGAAACTACAGGCTGGAATTGAATAATGGCTGAACCACGTTTCGTACACCTGCGGGTGCATAGCGACTACTCCATGATTGACGGGCTGGCGAAAACCGGGCCGCTGGTGAAGAAGGCGGCCGCCCTTGGCTCGCCCGCGCTGGCGATCACCGATTTTACCAACCTCTGCGGTCTGGTGAAGTTCTACGGAACGGCGCACGGTGCCGGGATCAAGCCCATCGTCGGCGCTGACTTCCACGTGCAGTGCGATCTGATTGGTGACGAGCTGACGCAGCTTACCGTCCTCGCCGCCAACAATACCGGCTACCAGAACCTGACGCTGCTGATTTCGCGCGCCTATCAGCGCGGCTACGGCGCGGCGGGCCCTTATATCGATCGCGACTGGCTAATTGAGCTTAACGAAGGGCTGATCCTGCTTTCCGGCGCGCGAATGGGCGACGTCGGCAAAAGCCTGCTGCGCGGTAACAGCGCGCTGGTGGAGCAGTGCCTCGATTTCTATAAAACCCATTTCCCGGATCGCTACTATCTGGAGCTGATCCGCACCGGTCGTCAGGACGAAGAGAACTACCTGCACGCGGCGGTCGCGCTGGCAGAAGCGCAGGGGGTGCCGGTTGTCGCCACCAACGATGTCCGCTTCCTCGAAGAGGGCGACTTTGACGCCCATGAAATTCGTGTCGCCATCCACGACGGCTTTACCCTCGACGATCCCAAACGCCCGCGTAACTACTCGCCGCAGCAATATATGCGCAACGAAGAGGAGATGTGCGAACTCTTCTCCGATATTCCGGAAGCGCTGGAAAACAGCGTCGAAATTGCTAAACGCTGTAACGTCACCGTGCGCCTCGGCGAGTACTTCCTGCCGCAGTTCCCGACCGGGGATATGACCACCGAAGATTTCCTGGTCGTGAAATCGAAAGAGGGGCTGGAAGAGCGACTTGAATTCCTCTTCCCCGATCCGGCAGTGCGTGCCGAGAAACGCCCGCCTTACGACGAGCGCCTCGACATTGAGCTGCAGGTTATCAACCAGATGGGCTTCCCTGGCTACTTCCTGATCGTTATGGAGTTTATCCAGTGGTCGAAAGATAACGGCGTGCCCGTTGGGCCTGGACGTGGTTCCGGTGCCGGGTCGCTGGTCGCCTATGCGCTGAAGATCACCGATCTTGACCCGCTGGAGTTTGACCTTCTGTTCGAACGTTTCCTTAACCCCGAACGTGTCTCGATGCCCGACTTCGACGTCGACTTCTGCATGGAGAAACGTGACCAGGTAATCGAGCACGTGGCGGATATGTATGGCCGCGACGCGGTGTCGCAAATCATCACCTTTGGTACCATGGCGGCGAAAGCGGTTATCCGCGACGTTGGCCGCGTGCTGGGCCACCCCTATGGCTTTGTCGACCGTATCTCCAAGCTGGTGCCGCCCGATCCGGGCATGACGCTGGCAAAAGCCTTTGAAGCAGAGCCGCAGCTGTCGGAGATCTACGAAGCCGACGAAGAGGTGCGGGCGCTGATTGACATGGCGCGCAAGCTGGAAGGGGTGACGCGTAACGCCGGTAAACACGCCGGTGGCGTGGTGATTGCGCCTACCAAAATTACCGATTTTGCACCGCTTTACTGCGATGAAGCCGGGCAGCATCCGGTTACCCAGTTTGATAAGAACGACGTGGAATACGCCGGGCTGGTGAAGTTCGACTTCCTCGGCCTGCGTACGCTCACCATCATCAACTGGGCGCTGGAGATGATCAACGCCCGGCGCGAGAAGCAGGGCGAGCCGCCGCTGGATATCGCCGCCATTCCGCTTGAAGACAAGAAGAGCTTCGACATGCTGCAACGCTCGGAGACCACGGCGGTCTTCCAGCTTGAATCCCGCGGCATGAAGGATCTGATCAAGCGTCTGCAGCCGGACTGCTTCGAAGATATGATCGCACTGGTGGCGCTGTTCCGCCCCGGTCCGCTGCAATCGGGCATGGTAGATAACTTTATCGACCGTAAGCACGGGCGCGAAGAGATCTCCTACCCGGACGTGCAGTGGCAGCACGAGAGCCTGAAGCCGGTGCTGGAGCCGACCTACGGCATTATCCTGTATCAGGAACAGGTAATGCAGATTGCCCAGGTGCTCTCCGGTTACACCCTCGGCGGCGCGGATATGCTGCGTCGTGCGATGGGTAAGAAGAAGCCGGAAGAGATGGCCAAACAGCGCTCCATTTTTGAAGATGGCGCGAAGAAAAACGGTATCGATGGCGAGCTGGCGATAAAAATCTTCGACCTGGTGGAGAAATTCGCCGGGTATGGATTTAACAAATCACACTCCGCCGCCTATGCTTTGGTTTCCTACCAGACCCTGTGGCTGAAAGCGCACTATCCGGCCGAGTTTATGGCGGCGGTAATGACCGCCGATATGGACAACACCGAGAAAGTGGTCGGGCTGGTGGATGAGTGCTGGCGCATGGGGCTGAAGATCCTGCCGCCGGACATTAACTCCGGGCTCTACCACTTCCACGTCAATGACGATGGCGAGATCGTCTACGGCATCGGCGCGATCAAAGGCGTGGGCGAAGGGCCGATTGAAGCGATTATCGAAGCGCGTAACAACGGCGGCTATTTCCGCGAGCTGTTCGATCTCTGTGCGCGCACCGATATCAAAAAGCTCAATCGCCGGGTGCTGGAAAAGCTGATTATGTCCGGGGCGTTCGACCGCCTTGGCCCGCACCGCGCGGCGCTTATGAACTCGCTCGGCGATGCGTTGAAAGCGGCCGATCAGCACGCGAAAGCGGAAGCGATCGGCCAGGCAGATATGTTCGGCGTGCTGGCGGAAGAGCCGGAGCAGATTGAGCAATCCTACGCCAGCTGCCAGCCATGGCCGGAGCAGGTTCAGCTTGAGGGCGAGCGGGAGACGTTGGGGCTCTACCTGACGGGACACCCGATCAACCAGTATTTAAAAGAGATAGAGCGCTATGTCGGAGGCTACAGGCTGAAAGACATGCATCCGACCGAACGTGGGAAGGTCACCACGGCGGCCGGGCTCGTCATTGCTGCGCGGGTTATGGTCACCAAGCGCGGCAATCGTATCGGCATCTGTACGTTGGATGACCGTTCCGGGCGTCTTGAAGTGATGTTGTTCACTGATGCGCTGGATAAATACCAGCAGCTGCTGGAAAAAGACCGCATACTCATCGTCAGCGGACAGGTCAGCTTTGATGACTTCAGCGGTGGGCTTAAAATGACCGCCCGTGAAGTCATGGACATTGACGAGGCCCGTGAAAAATATGCCCGCGGGCTTGCTATATCGCTGACGGACAGGCAAATTGATGACCAGCTTTTAAACCGACTCCGTCAGTCTCTGGAACCCCACCGTTCGGGAACCATTCCAGTACATCTCTATTACCAGAGGGCGGATGCGCGCGCGCGGTTACGCTTCGGCGCAACCTGGCGTGTCTCTCCGAGCGATCGTTTACTTAACGATCTGCGTGGCCTCATTGGTTCGGAGCAGGTGGAACTGGAGTTTGACTAATACAGGAATACTATGAGTCTGAATTTCCTTGATTTCGAACAGCCGATTGCTGAGCTGGAAGCGAAAATCGATTCTCTGACCGCCGTTGGCCGTCAGGATGAAAAACTGGATATTAACATCGACGAAGAGGTGCATCGTCTACGTGAAAAGAGCGTAGAGCTGACACGTAAAATCTTTGCCGATCTCGGTGCCTGGCAGGTTGCGCAGTTAGCCCGCCATCCGCTGCGTCCATACACCCTGGATTATGTTCGCCTGGCGTTCGACGAATTTGACGAGCTGGCCGGCGACCGCGCCTATGCTGACGATAAAGCTATCGTTGGCGGCATCGCGCGTCTGGATGGTCGCCCGGTGATGATCATTGGTCATCAGAAAGGCCGTGAAACGAAAGAGAAGATCCGCCGCAACTTCGGTATGCCAGCGCCGGAAGGGTATCGTAAAGCGCTGCGCCTGATGGAGATGGCGGAACGCTTTAACATGCCGATCATTACCTTCATCGACACGCCGGGTGCCTATCCGGGCGTTGGCGCGGAAGAGCGTGGCCAGTCGGAAGCGATTGCCCGCAACCTGCGTGAAATGTCTCGCCTGAGCGTGCCGGTTATCTGCACCGTGATTGGCGAAGGCGGCTCCGGCGGCGCGCTGGCGATTGGCGTTGGCGACAAAGTCAATATGCTGCAGTACAGCACCTACTCGGTGATCTCCCCGGAAGGGTGTGCCTCGATCCTGTGGAAAAGCGCGGACAAAGCACCTCTGGCGGCCGATGCAATGGGCATCATCGCACCGCGTCTGAAAGAGCTGAAACTGATCGATTCTATCATTCCGGAACCGCTGGGCGGCGCACACCGCAACCCGGAAGCCATTGCCGCTTCGCTGAAAGCGCAGCTGCTGGCAGATCTCGCCGATCTGGAAGGGCTGAGCAAAGACGATCTGCGCAACCGCCGTTACCAGCGTCTGATGAGCTACGGCTACGCCTGATAGCGAAACGCTGTGTAAAACGCGATAATGAGCCGCACCCCGGGTGCGGCTTTTTTTATACCTGCTGTTTACCTCAACTATGCTTAGCTAAGGTTTTTAACGGAGGTAGTTGTGAATATTATTGCCATCATGGGACCCCATGGCGTTTTCTACAAAGATGAGCCGATTAAGGAACTGGAGCAGGCCTTACAGGCGCAGGGTTTTCAGATCATCTGGCCGAGAAACAGCACCGACTTACTGAAATTTATCGAACACAACCCCCGCATCTGCGGCGTGATCTTTGACTGGGACGAGTACAACCTCGACCTGTGCTGCGAGATCAACCAGCTTAACGAATACCTCCCGCTCTACGGTTTTATCAATACCCACTCAACAATGGATGTCAGCTCCCAGGATATGCGCATGGCGCTGTGGTTCTTCGAATATGCGCTGAGCGTGGCGGATGATATTGCGACGCGCATCGCGCAATACACCAAAGAGTATCTGGAAAACATTACCCCGCCCTTTACCCGGGCGCTGTTTACCTACGTAAAGGAGGGGAAGTACACCTTCTGTACGCCAGGGCATATGGCGGGCACCGCCTACCAGAAAAGCCCGGTCGGCTGCCTCTTCTATGACTTCTTCGGCGGCAATACGCTGAAAGCGGATGTCTCGATCTCGGTGACGGAGCTCGGATCGCTGCTCGATCACACCGGCCCGCATCTTGAAGCGGAGGAGTATATCGCCCGCACCTTTGGTGCCGAGCAGAGCTATATGGTGACGAACGGCACCTCCACCTCCAATAAGATTGTCGGTATGTACGCCGCACCAACCGGCAGTACGCTGCTTATCGATCGTAACTGCCACAAATCCCTGGCTCACCTGCTGATGATGAGCGATGTCACGCCGCTGTGGCTGAAACCGGGGCGCAACGCGCTGGGCATTCTTGGCGGCATTCCGCGCCGTGAATTTACCTCAGCCAGCATTGAGCAGAAGATCGTTGCTACGCCAGGTGCAAGCTGGCCGGTGCATGCGGTGATCACTAACTCCACCTATGATGGCCTGCTCTACAACACCGACTGGATCAAGAAGACGCTGGATGTGCCGTCGATTCACTTCGACTCCGCCTGGGTGCCCTATACCAATTTCCATCCGATCTACGCCGGGAAGAGCGGCATGAGCGGCGAGCGCGTGCCGGGGAAAGTCTTTTATGAAACCCAGTCGACGCACAAAATGTTGGCCGCCTTCTCGCAGGCGTCGCTGATTCATATCAAAGGTGAATATGACGAAGATGCTTTTAACGAAGCCTTTATGATGCATACCACCACCTCGCCAAGTTACCCGCTGGTCGCCTCCATCGAAACGGCGGCGGCGATGCTGCGCGGCAACCCCGGCAAGCGGCTGATTAACCGCTCTGTAGAGCGCGCGCTCCACTTCCGCAAAGAGGTACAGCGGCTGAAAGAGGAGGCCGATGGCTGGTTCTTTGACATCTGGCAGCCGGAAGAGATTGATGAAGCGGAGTGCTGGCCGGTGGCGCCCGGTGCGGATTGGCACGGTTTTCGCGAAGCCGACGAGGATCATATGTTCCTCGATCCGGTGAAAGTGACGATCCTGACGCCGGGTATGGATGAGGTCGGCAATATGGGCGACGAAGGGATCCCGGCGGCGCTGGTGGCGAAGTTCCTTGATGAGCGCGGCGTAGTGGTGGAGAAAACCGGGCCCTATAATCTGCTGTTTCTCTTCAGTATCGGTATTGATAAAACGCGGGCGATGGGTCTGTTGCGCGGTTTGATGGAGTTTAAGCGCGCCTACGATCTCAATCTGCGGGTGCGCAATATGCTGCCGGATCTCTACGCAGAAGATCCCGACTTCTACCGCAATATGCGCATTCAGGATCTGGCGCAGGGGATCCATAAGCTGATCCGCCAGCACGATCTGCCGCGCCTGATGTTGCAGGCCTTCGACGTGTTGCCGGAGATGAAACTGACGCCGCATCAGGCGTGGCAGCGACAGGTACGTGGCGATGTCGAAACGGTAGCGCTGGAAGCGCTCATCGGCCGCGTTTCCGCCAATATGATCCTGCCTTATCCGCCGGGCGTGCCGCTGGTGATGCCGGGCGAGATGATCACCGAGCAGAGCCGGGCAGTGCTCGATTTTCTGCTAATGCTCTGCGCCATTGGCCGCCACTATCCCGGTTTCGAAACGGATATTCACGGTGCAAAACGGGACGAAGAGGGGGGTTATTACGTCAGAGTCCTAAAAACGCGCTGAATGGTTGCGGGCGTTTCGCGGCGGGCGTAACGTTCTGGCATCAAAAAAAGGAGAGATTATGCTGGGTTTAAAACAGGTTCACCATATCGCCATCATTGCGACGGATTATGCGAAGAGCAAAGCTTTCTACTGCGACATCCTCGGCTTTACGCTGCTCAGTGAAGTCTATCGCGAAGCGCGCGACTCATGGAAAGGCGATCTGGCGCTTAACGGGCAGTACGTTATCGAGCTTTTCTCCTTTCCATTCCCGCCTGCGCGCCCCAGCCGGCCGGAAGCCTGTGGGCTGCGCCATCTGGCGTTCAGCGTCGATGATATTGACCAGGCGGTTGCCCATCTCACCGCCCACGGCGTGGCGTGTGAAGAGATCCGCATCGACCCCTGCACCGATAAACGCTTCACCTTTTTTAACGATCCCGACGGCCTGCCGCTGGAGCTTTACCAGCAGTAAGGCTTGCCACTTCTGTGAATGCCCGGTAACGTGCCGGGCATTGTTCCCGTGTTAACACTCACTATGACCACGCCACTGCTTCTCTCGTTGCCAACCGAATCACGCCAGTTTCTGGTGGCGTTCAGCGGCGGGTTAGACTCCACCGTTTTGCTGCATCAACTGCGGCTCTGGCGTGAAGATCACCCCGATGTGCAGCTGCGCGCAATTCATGTGCATCACGGTTTAAGCCCGAATGCCGATCGCTGGGCGGCGCACTGCGAATCACTGTGTGAGAGCTGGCAGATCCCGTTATTAACCGTTCGCGTCACGCTGGTGGATGAAGGGAAGGGGATTGAGGCGCAGGCGCGTACCGCGCGCTATCAGGCATTTCGCGAAGCCCTGCTGCCTGGTGAGGTGCTTGTCACCGCGCAGCATCTCGACGATCAATCTGAAACGGTGCTGTTAGCGCTTAAACGCGGTAGCGGGCCGGCAGGGCTGGCCGCGATGCCTCAGAGCCTGCCATTTGGCGATACGCAGCTGATCCGCCCGTTGCTCAACCAGAGCCGGGCGTCCCTTGAGCAGTGGGCGCGCGATCATCATCTCAGCTGGATCGAGGATGAGAGCAACGCCGACACGCGCTTCGATCGCAACTTCCTGCGCCAGAATATCCTGCCTCTGTTAAATGCCCGCTGGCCGCACTTTGCCGACGCGGCAGCGCGCAGTGCCACGCTGTGCGGTGAACAGGAACAGTTACTTGATGAACTGCTGGCGGAGTCGTTATCAACAGTGACCACCGCAGAGGGGGCGCTGACGATTGCGCCTCTCACCGGTTACAGTGATGCGCGGCGGCGAGCACTTTTGCGCCGCTGGCTGGCGCAGCGCGGGGCGATGATGCCTTCGCGGGCGATGCTCGATCGCCTGTGGCAGGAGGTGGCGCTCGCCCGGGAAGATGCTGTGCCGTGCCTGCGCGTTGGTGACGATGAGGTGCGGCGCTATCAGGGATGTTTATGGTGGGTGAAACGCACCGCGCATCCGCGTGATGCCGAGCTTGCCTGGCCTGCGCCTTTCGCCACGCTCACTTTGCCGCAGGGATTGGGATCACTGTCGTTGCTCCTCGGCGGTGAGTTACGCGCGCCCACTGTCGATGACGTGGTTTCGGTGCGCTTTCAGGCGTCCGGCCTGATCCACATTGTGGGTCGGCACGGCGGGCGCAAGCTGAAAAAAATCTGGCAGGAGCTGGGCATTCCACCCTGGCAGCGCGATGCCACGCCGCTGCTCTTTTATGGCGATACGCTGATTGCGGCGGCCGATCGGTTTGTAACGCAGGAAGGGGTAAAAGAGGCAGGGCAGACGGGTGTGCGTCTGGTGTGGCAAAGATAACGGGCAGCGACGCTGCCCGTACTGTTCAGGACTCGCTCACCACAACGGTGCCGATTTCGGGATGGCTGAAGCTGGCGATTCTGTCCAGACGCAGTTCACGGGTCTCCCCGGCGGCGTCAATCACCAGATACTCAACGTTTTTACGTAACAGCAGATCGTTCGCTTTGGCGCTGAGGACCTCGCCATCTTTCATTTCCAGCTTCAATAAAAGATGATGCTGGCAGGCGAGTTCAAGATTGTCATAATCATCACAATTGATGGGTTGATAGGCATCATTTATTGACATAATCGCTCACCAGTAAGTTCGCGGCAGCATAAGCTGCCTTATCCCTGACCGACTCTGAAAGGGTGTCATCCGACGCCATTTCATTCAAGACCTTCAATACGCACCCCAGCGCGTCCGGGATATACCCTACATCTCCGCTGGCGATTTCCGCATAACGTTTGCGCACTAGCTCACAATAATTATCCACATCACCTCCTGCCAGTCTCCCGGCTTTACTGTGAGATAACCCTAAGCCTACGAAGTTAACCTCTGTTTAGCAAGGTGACTATACCATAGCTTGTTTACCATTATCAGAGCGATGAATAACGCACGCGGCAAGAGATAACAGCGCTTTATGCTTATTTTCGCTACAATGGCGGCCATTTTATGAAGGAGGATGTAATGGCGTTAAAAGCGACAATTTATAAGGCGACGGTGAATGTAGCCGACATGGATCGGAACCAGTTTTTAGATGCCGCCCTGACGCTGGCCCGTCATCCTTCCGAAACGCAGGAGCGCATGATGCTGCGCCTGCTGGCCTGGATAAAGTATGCCGACGAGCGGTTGCAGTTTACGCGCGGGCTGAGCGCTGATGATGAGCCGGAAGCGTGGCTGCGCAATGACTACCTCGGGATCGATCTGTGGATTGAGCTTGGCCTGCCTGATGAAAAGCGGTTAAAGAAGGCGTGCAACCAGGCAAAAGAGGTGGCGCTCTTTACCTATAACTCACGGGCGGCGAATATCTGGTGGCAGCAAAACCAGGCGCGCTGCGCAACTTTCAGCAATTTAAGTATCTGGTATCTTGATGACGCACAGCTGGCAGCGCTCAGCGCATTTGCCGACGATCGCACCATGAATCTGCAGGCGACTTTGCAGGATGGCGCAATCTGGCTCTCTGATGCGTCGCAAAACGTGGAGTTCCATTTTGAAACCTGGCAGCAACCATGATTGAGATCTCCCGCTCCGTCTCGCTGCCTGAGGATGAGCTGGATATCACCGCCGTGCGCTCGCAGGGTGCGGGCGGCCAGCACGTCAACAAAAGCTCAACCGCCATTCATCTGCGTTTTGACATTCGCGCCTCCAGCCTGCCAGAGTATTACAAGGCGCGCCTGCTGGAGGTGTCGCACCATTTGATAAGCCAGGATGGCTGGATCGTTATCAAAGCGCAGGAGTACCGCAGCCAGGAGATGAATCGCGAAGCAGCAATAGCCCGCCTGGTGGCGCTGATTAAAGAGTTAACCGTAGTGCAGAAAAGCCGCCGGGCCACGCGCCCGACCCGCGCCTCGAAAGAGCGGCGGTTATCGACGAAGTCACAAAAGTCGACGGTCAAATCTCTGCGCGGCAAAGTCCGTCGCCATGACGGCGGATAAACAGAAAGAGAACAAGCATAAGGAAACGAGTGTGAACAGAGCGATTTTAGCCGTTGCGGCAGGGTGTACCCTCTTTGCCCTTTTCGGCTGTAATAACCGTAACGAGACCGAGATGGTGCAGCCGACCCAGGTCGAAGAGCTGAAACCGATGCAGCAGAGCTGGCGAGGTGTGTTGCCCTGCGCGGATTGTGAAGGTATTGAAACCTCGCTGTTTCTGCAAAAAGATGGCAGTTGGGTAATGAACCAGCGTTACCAGGGCGGGAAAGCGCCATCGGTCTTCGGCACCTATGGCAACTGGGCGCGCACGGCGGACAAATTAGTCCTTACCGATAGCCAGGGTGACAAGACCTATTTCCGTGCGAAGGGTGACGCGCTGGAGATGCTGGATCAGGAGGGTAACCCTATTGAGTCGTCGCTCAACTACACCCTGCAGCCGGTAAAAGCACCACTGCCAACCACGCCGATGGCGATGCGCGGTATGTATAAATATATGGCGGATGCGGCGGTCTTTACCGATTGCGCGACCGGAAAAGAGGTGGCGGTGGCCAGCAACGCGCAGCTTGAGCGCGATTATGCGGCGGCGCGCGGCACGGAGCTGAAGCCAATTCTGCTGGTGGTGGAGGGGCATTTTGCGCTGGAGCCGAACCCGGATACCGGCGCGGCGCAGAAAGTGCTGGTGACGAATAACAAAGGCAAATTCAGCGCGGATAAAGGCTGTGATGAGTAGTCTCTGACAGCATAAAAAAAGCCCCGTTAAACGGGGCTTTTTAATTGGTTTAGCCTTTGATGGCTTTTACCAGGTAATCCAGCACATCGCCGGTTTTGATCATCTGCTTCTCGCCGCTGCGACGATATTTGTATTCGATATCGTCATTGTCGAGGTTGCGATCGCCAATCACCACGGTGTGCGGAATGCCGATCAGTTCCATATCAGCAAACATCACGCCCGGACGCTCTTTACGATCGTCCATCAGCACTTCAATACCCTGCGCGCGCAGATCGGCATAGAGTTTTTCCGCCAGCTCCTGCACACGGTAGGACTTGTGCATATTCATCGGCAGAATGGCAACCTGGAACGGAGCAATCGCGTCCGGCCAGATGATGCCGCGATCGTCGTGGTTCTGCTCAATGGCAGCCGCGACAACGCGCGTCACGCCGATACCGTAGCAGCCCATGGTGAGGATCTGGTTGCGGCCATCTTCACCCTGTACGGCGGCGTTCAGTGCCTCAGAGTATTTGGTGCCGAGCTGGAAGATATGACCCACTTCGATACCGCGTTTGATCAGCAGGGTGCCTTTGCCGTCCGGGCTTGGATCGCCTGCTACCACGTTGCGGATATCCGCCACTTCCGGCGTCGCCACGTCGCGATCCCAGTTGATGCCAAAGTAGTGTTTGCCATCGATGTTGGCGCCCGCAGAGAAGTCGCTCATGGCGGCAACGGTACGGTCAATCACTACCGGGATCGGCAGGTTAACCGGGCCGAGCGAGCCCGGGCCAGCGTTGACCAGCGCGCGGATCTCTTCTTCGGTGGCGAAGGTCAGCGGGCTGGCAACCTGCGGCAGTTTTTCCGCTTTCACTTCGTTCAGCTCGTGATCGCCACGCACCAGCAGCGCAATCAGCGGCGCGCTGGCACCCTCTTCGGCTTTCACCAGCAGGGTTTTAACGGTCTTCTCAATCGGCAGGTTGAACTGCTCAACCAGCTCGGCGATGGTCTTCGCATTTGGCGTATCGACCAGCGTCATCTCCTGCGTGGCAGCCGCGCGCGGCGCTTTCGGTGCCAGCGCTTCGGCAAACTCAATGTTGGCGGCGAAATCGGAGGAGTCAGAGAAGATCACATCATCTTCGCCGCTCTGCGCCAGCACCTGGAACTCATGGGATGCGCTACCGCCGATGGAGCCGGTGTCTGCCTGCACCGCGCGGAAATCGAGATCCATACGGCTGAAGATTTTGCTGTACGCGGCGTACATCGCGTCATAGGTCTCTTGCAGCGACTCCTGAGAGGTATGGAAAGAGTAAGCATCTTTCATCAGGAATTCGCGCGAGCGCATCACGCCGAAACGCGGGCGCACTTCATCGCGGAACTTAGTCTGGATCTGGAAGAAGTTCAGCGGCAGCTGTTTATAGGAGTTCAGCTCGTTGCGGATCAGATCGGTGATCACCTCTTCGTGGGTCGGGCCGAGCACGAACGGGCGCTCGCCGCGATCGACAAAACGCAGCAGTTCCGGACCGTACTGCTCCCAGCGACCGCTCTCTTGCCACAGGTCGGCTGGCTGCACGACCGGCATGGACACCTCAATCGCACCGGCGTTGTTCATCTCTTCACGCACGATGTTTTCGACTTTTTTCAGGACGCGCAGACCGGTCGGCAACCAGGTGTACAACCCGGAGGCCAGTTTGCGGATCATCCCGGCGCGCAGCATCAGCTGGTGGCTGATCACTTCGGCGTCGGCAGGCGTCTCTTTCAGAGTAGAGAGCAAGTATTGGCTAGTACGCATGTTGTTACGGTTCCATTTGGACAATTGGAGCAGGCCGGAAGCGGCCTGACACAAAAAAGTGGTTTAGTTTATCAGCCCGGCAGAGATGCCAAAAGAGAGGGGCTCAAAATTAGCGTGGTTCAAGGGCAAACACTTCAAAACCGCCGTCGACAACGCGCCAGCGGACATTCACATCATGCAGCCAGACGGCATAGGTTTTCCCCGGCTCCTCCTCTTTGCGGTAGGCCGGGCGCGGATCCTGCGACAGCACCTCCTGCACAAACGCGGCAAAGTGCGGAAAGCGTTTCTCCAGCAGGACGAGCGACGGTGCAAGTTCAGGTGCAAAGGTTACGGCGACAGTCGCGGCGGGGGCGTGCTGTGCATAGCTTGCCTGCGCGTCGGGCAGCGCTTCTGCAAAGGGGAGGTAGGGTTTGATATCAACCACCGGCGTGCCATCGACCAGGTCGAGGCTGCCGAGTTGCAGGATCACCTCATCTTTATGGCAGCGGATGCCCTTCAGCTCGACCAGCGACATGCCGATGGGATTGGGGCGAAACGTCGAGCGGGTGGCAAAGACGCCCATGCGGGCATTGCCGCCGAGGCGCGGAGGCCGCACCGTTGGGCGCCAGCCGCCTTCCATCGTCTGATGAAAAACAAACAGCACCCACAGGTGGCTGAACGCCTCCAGGCCGCGAACCGCATCGGGCTGGTTGTAGGGCGCCAGCAAGTGAAGTTCGCCGCCGCCGTGTTTCACCAGGCCTGGCTGGCGCGGGACAGCGAACTTCTCTTTGTAGGGTGAGCGAATAACGCCGATTTGCTCGAAAGCAAAATGACTCATTTGGCCGAAATATTCAGGGCAGAGCCGACACAGATCGCCTGGCGGTAGCAGCCTGGCGTGCCGCTGGTGACTTCGCAGTTATGCAGCAGGACGGCATTCGCTTTGGCTTTTTTCGAGGCGTTGATCTGCAGGCGTTTACGGGCGGTAGGGATGTTCGGCGGTGAATCCTGGTTGCTGGCCTGGCACGATTCGCCGGTCACTTCACCGAGATCGCGGAACGGCTTGCCGACCAGCTCTTCTGCGTTGGTAATAATGCGAACGGGAGCGGCGCGTGCGACTTTCGCTTTTTGCGGCTCTGCTTTGGGTTCCGCTGCGCTGTTCTGCACGGGTTCGACAGGTGATCTGCTTAGCAACGAACAGCCGCTCAGCGTGAGTGCTAATAGACAGATCGGGAAAGCACGCATAAAAGTATCCTCACAAAAATTTTCTTAACGCCGTATTGAAACAAGGGCGTGCCCAAATGACAAGGCGGGCTTTCGCCCGCCCTGAATGATATTACAGACTGATGAGATTACCAGCCTTTCACCGCGCCGCCGTTAAAGACTTTGTTGGCGGCCTCGCTGACTTCGTCAGAGTGGAACGCCTGCACAAATTTCTTCACGTTTTCCGCGTCTTTATTATCTTCACGCGCAACGATCAGGTTTACGTACGGAGAGTTTTTGTCTTCAACAAAGATGCCGTCTTTTTCTGGGGTCAGGCCAATCTGGCTGGCATAAGTGGTGTTGATCACCGCCAGCGCAATCTGCGCATCGTCCAGTGAGCGCGGCAGCTGCGGTGCTTCCAGCTCAACTATCTTCAGGTTTTTCGGGTTTTCAGTAACGTCCAGCACCGTCGGCATCAGGCCAACGCCATCTTTCAGTTTGATCAGACCCTCTTTTTGCAGCAGCAGCAGGGCACGGCCAAGGTTGGTCGGATCGTTAGGAACGGCAACCTGAGAACCATCCTGCAGTTCAGAGATCGCTTTGATCTTTTTCGAGTAGCCTGCGATAGGGTAGACAAAGCTGTTGCCGACCGGTACCAGTTTGAAGCCGCGATCTTTGATCTGCTGATCGAGGTACGGTTTATGCTGGAAGGCGTTAACGTCGATATCGCCTTTGCTCAGTGCTTCGTTCGGCAGCACGTAGTCGTTAAAGGTGACCAGTTCAACATCGAGGCCATACTTCTCTTTTGCTACTTTCTGCGCCACTTCCGCGACTTGCTGCTCAGCACCAACAATCACACCGACTTTGATGTGATTCGGATCTTTTTCATCCGGGCCGCAGCCAACCAGCGCCAGGGAGCCGATCAGTGCGCCAACGGCGGCAAAGGTCTTGAAGTTAAAAGCCATCAGTTATTCCTTACTGTCAGAGTCGTTATGTTGTGTAACGTTATTTGTGCGTCACAGCCTGGACGATACGATCGCCCGCGAATTGAATTAAGTAAACCAAAACCACAAGCAATACTAAAACCGTGTTCATTACTAATGGGTTATAGGTGACATAGCCGTACTGAATACCTAACTGGCCAAGACCGCCCGCGCCCACGGCACCGCCCATCGCTGAGTAACCGACCAGCGTGATAAGCGTAATGGTTGCGGCATTGATTAACCCTGGCAGCGCTTCCGGCAGCAATACCTTGCGGATGATCTGCATCGGCGTTGCGCCCATTGCGCGGGATGCTTCAATCAGACCTGCTGGCAGTTCAAGCAGGGCGTTCTCTACCATACGGGCGATAAACGGCGCTGCGCCAACGGTCAACGGCACAATCACCGCGTAAAGGCCGATCGAGGTGCCAACGATGACGCGGGTAAAGGGGATCATCCACACCAGCAGAATAATAAAGGGGATAGAGCGGAAGATGTTGACCGTGGCCGAAATCGCGCTATAGAGCGTGAGGTTCTGCATAATCTGGCCGGGACGGGTCACATAAAGTAATACGCCGAACGGCAGGCCAACGGCAAAACCGAGCAGGCCTGAGGCAAAGGTCATAAACAACGTTTCCCAGATGCTGCGGGCGAAGAGCCAAATCATTGCCTCAGACATAACCGAGTACCTCTACTTTTACATGGTGTTCTTGCAGCCAGGCGATGGCCGCCTGCGTATCCTGCGCGGTGCCGTGCATTTCGGTCAGCATAATGCCGAACTTCACGCCACCGGCGTAATCCATCTGCGCGCTGATAATATTGTTATTCACATTGAAACGACGGGCGGTTTCCGACAGCAGCGGCGCGTCTACCGACTGGCCGGTAAACTCCATGCGCAGCATCGGAACGCTATCCGCCTGCGGCTCAGGCAGCAAACGCTGTAAATAGTCTTCGGGGATGTCCAGATGCAGCGTCGATTGGATAAACTGCTGCGCCAGCGGCGTTTTCGGATGGGAGAAGACTTCGCTGACGGTATCCTGCTCAATCAATTCGCCGTTGCTGATTACCGCCACGCAGTCGCAGATGCGCTTCACCACGTCCATCTCATGGGTGATCAACAGAATGGTCAGCCCCAGGCGACGGTTAATGTCTTTCAATAATTCAAGAATCGAGCGGGTCGTTGCCGGGTCAAGGGCGCTGGTGGCTTCATCGCACAGCAGCACCTTTGGATTGCTGGCTAACGCACGGGCGATGGCGACACGCTGTTTCTGCCCGCCGGAGAGGTTGGCCGGGTAGCTGTCGTGCTTATCGCCGAGGCCGACCAGATCGAGCAGCTCTTTAACGCGGCGGTTAATCTCTTCGCGCGGGGTGTTATCCAGCTCCAGCGGCAGCGCTACGTTGCCGAACACCGTGCGGGAAGCGAGCAGGTTGAAGTGCTGAAAGATCATGCCGATTTGACGGCGCGCTTTGGTTAATTCCGCTTCAGAGAGCTGGGTCAGATCCTGACCGTCGACCAGCACGCTGCCTTGTGACGGGCGCTCAAGCAGGTTTACGCAGCGAATCAGCGTACTTTTCCCTGCGCCAGATGCGCCAATCACGCCATATATTTGGCCAGCAGGCACATGCAGACTGACGTTGTTTAACGCCTGAATTTTGCGGTTTCCCTGTTGGAACACCTTGGTGATATTCGAAAGTTTAATCATTAGATTATTTTTATCGTATAAGAGTGAGCCGTGGCATTTTGTTCTGCCGGTTACGGGAAATAGCCGTAAACAGAGCGGATGGTAAGGCATCCAGACGTCTAAATCAATGTCGCGCTGTTATGATGAGCACTTTCCTGCGTAGCGAAACATGAGATACTACGCCGCAACACGGCCTTTATCAGGAGTAAACCTTTGGCAACTTTAGTACCCGCTATTTTTCTCGATCGTGACGGCACGATTAACATCGATCACGGCTATGTTCATGAGATCGATAACTTCGAGTTTATCGATGGCGTCATTGATGCCATGCGTGAATTAAAAGCGATGGGCTATGCGCTGGTGCTCGTCACCAATCAGTCTGGTATTGCGCGTGGCTTATATAGTGAAGCGCAATTTGAAACGCTGACCGAATGGATGGACTGGTCTCTTGCCGATCGCGATGTCGATTTTGATGGTATCTACTATTGCCCGCACCATCCTGAGGCGAGCGTAGAGGAGTATCGCCAGGAGTGCGATTGCCGTAAGCCGCAGCCGGGTATGCTGATCTCTGCGCGTGACTTCCTGAACATTGATATGGCCGCTTCTTATATAGTGGGCGACAAAATGGAAGATATGCAGGCGGGTGCGGCAGCGAACGTCGGCACGAAAGTGCTGGTGCGTACCGGTAAGCCAGTAACGCCAGAGGCGGAAAAAAGTGCAGATTGGGTGCTAAATAGCCTTGCGGAGCTGCCTGCAGCGATTAAAAAGCACCAAAAATAGCCGTTATGTTGAAAAGATGAGCGGTTAAAATAAAAATGCATTTTTCCGCTTGTCATTCCTCGTAGGCTCCCTATAATGCGCCTCCATCGACACGGCGCTAAGCAAACAACAGCTTGCAGCGACGTTAAGTCGGAAGAGAAAAAATCCTGAAATTCAGGGTTGACTCTGAAAGAGGAAAGCGTAATATACGCCACCTCGCGACAGAGCGCTGAAGCGCGTCGCAACTGCTCTTTAACAATTTATCAGACAATCTGTGTGGGCACTCAGGTGACATGGATTCTTAACGTCCTCGGACGATAAATGAATACCAAGTCTCACG